>NZ_JAELTT010000013.1 GCF_016428975.1 Dyella sp. ASV21 | reverse complement strand
CGAGCTCACCACCGCGCTGGCGCGCCTGATTCCGTCGCTCACTTTCCCGCGTCCGGCCGCTTCGGATACCGCTGACTCGCAGCGCCCCGCGCAGTTGCGCGGCCTGTCGCCCGATCAGGTGCTGGTGTTGGTGGACGGCAAGCGTTGGCACCCCGGCGCCATCCTGCTCACCAACGGCGTGCTCGGCCGCGGCTCGCAGGCGGTGGATCTCAACACCATTCCGATCGGCGCCATCGACCACATCGAAGTGCTGCGTGACGGTGCCTCCGCGCAATACGGCTCTGACGCCATCGCGGGCGTAATCAATATCGTGCTCAAGAAGGGCGCCCAGGGCGGCGAGGTCGACGTCACCGGCGGCCAGTACTCCGCCGGCGATGGTCGCCAGTGGCAGGGTTCGGCCAACTTCGGCATTCCGCTGGACAACGACCGCGGCTGGATCCGTTTCACCCTGCAGGATGGCAACCAGGACTACACCAATCGCTCCGAACCCAATCGCACGCGCCCCTGGGAGGGCGTGACGCAGCGCTTCGGCGATCCGGCGGTGAAGGACCACAACCTGTTCGTGAACGCGCAGTTCGACCTGACGCCGGGCGTGCAGCTGTATGCATTCGGCCACTACGGCAATCGCGACAGCACCTCACCCGCGTTCTTCCGCAATGTGGCGAGCAGCAACTCGGTGCCGTCGCTTTATCCCAGTGGTTACCTGCCGCTGGAACACGCCGATTCCACCGACCAGTCACTGGTGGTAGGCGTGCGCGGCAAGACCAGCGGCGGCTGGCGTTGGGACGTCAGCGGCAACTACGGCGGCAACCGGGTCTCCTATGCCACGGAGAACAGTGTCAATCGCGCCTTCCTGCATGATTTCGGCTACAGCCCCACCACGTTCCACGACGGCATCCTGCGCTCCACGCAGCAATCGTTCGATGTGGACATCGCCAAGGAATTCACCCCCAGCTGGCTGCCCAATCCGGTCACGCTGGCCTTCGGCGCGGAGTATCTGCGCCAGACCTACCAGATCGACGCTGGCGATCTGCCCTCCTGGTACACGGGCACCTCGGGCGTCTCTGGCGGCGCCCAAGGCTTTGGCGGCTTCCAACCGGTGAACGCCGGCTCCTTCAGTCGCCACGATGTGGCGCAGTACGTGAGCGTGGAGACCAACCTCACCGATCGCTTCAGCGCGTCCGCGGCGTTGCGCCATGAGGATTACAGCGATTTTGGCAACACCACCTCCGGCTCGCTGGCGGGGCGTTTCGATTTCACCAACCGCTTCGCCCTGCGCGGCAGCGTATCCACTGGCTTCCGCGCGCCGTCGCTGGCCCAGCAGCATTACTCGTACACGTCCTCGCTGTACTACGGCACGGGCAATTCGCTGGGCCTGCCGGCGGGTATCTACAACACCGGACTGGTACCGGTAGGCAGCCAGGTCGGGCAGTTGCTGGGCGCGCAGCCGCTCGAGCCGGAGAAGTCGCACAACTACACGCTGGGCGCCGTGTGGAATCCGCTCGATGCGCTGAACCTGAGCGTGGACGTGTACCAGATCGATATCGACAACCGCATCACGCTGTCGAGCAACCTGGCCACCACCTCGCCCTCGGTGCAGGCGTACCTGGCCGCCAACGGTGTCACCAACACCAACTACAGCGGCATCTCCTACTTCACCAATGCAGTGAATACGCGCACCCAGGGCATCGACCTGGTGGCGAGCTACCTCAGCGACTTCGGCAACGACGGTTCGCTGCAATCCACGCTCAGCTACAACTACAACAAGAACAAGGTCACCGACATCAAGGCCAATCCGGCCGTACTCGATCAGCTAGGGGTGAACCTCAAGCGCATCGACCGACGCGACCAGTACGGCCTGCTGGCCGACACCACGCCGCGCAGCAAGCTCATCATCAACGAGATCTACAATCTCGATCGCTGGAGCTTCAACGGCACGCTCACCCGCTACGGACGCTGGGTGTCGTACAACTCCACCAGTCCGGCGCTGGATCAGGTGTTCAGCCCCAAGTGGCTGCTCGACCTGGCGGTGAGCTACAAGGTGGATCGCTGGACCTTCACCGTGGGTAGCGACAACGTGTTCAACACCCATCCCGACAAGGTCATCGCCGCCAACGACAACAACGGTGCACTGCCTTACTCGGTGTTCTCGCCGTTCGGCTTCAATGGTGCCTACGTGTACGGCAAGGTGGCCTATCGCTGGTAAGCCCTCGCCGGGCGCGCCCCGCGGGGTGCGCCCGGCAAACAGCGGCGCCCTTCACCACATCGAAACGATGGCTGTGCGATAGCTAAAGGCTCGTTGCAGCCACCCTCGATGCGGAGTCCTGTCATGCCCAACCACTCAGCCCACCTGAGTCCGCAGTTCATCGAACAACAGCGCCACCGGCTGGAAGCATTGCGTCGCCAGGTATTGGGCGGCGAATGGGGCACCACCGCACAGCGGCGCCATGAAACCGCGCTCCACGACGACGAAGCCGCCGAATACGAAGACGAGGCGCAGGACAGCGCCATCGAGGAAGTACGCCAGGACCAACGCGACATCGACGCGCGGCGCATCGGCGACATCGAGCGCGCCCTGCAAAAGATCAACGACGGTACCTATGGGTTCTCCGACCTGAGTGGCAGCCCCATTCCCCAGGCGCGCCTGGAAGCCACGCCGGAGGCCATCCTCACCGTGCAGGAAGAGGCTCTGCGCGAAGCGCGCCACTGACGCCCCTTGGAAACCGGGGCGAACGCCACGACTTTGAGGGCTGCCCGCCGGCAGCCTTCGCTTGCCGGCCTTGTGCTGGACCGTGGAGGAGCCCTGTCGTGAGCCACCCTGTTGTGTTCGATCTCTCGCCGCCCTCGCCCCTGCAGTTCGATCAACTCGCCGCCGGCCTCACCGCCGACGAACGCGAAGTACTGCTGCATCACGGCACGGAATCGCCGTTCTGCGGCGTGTTGCTCACGGAGAAACGCCCGGGGGTCTATTGCTGTCGCCTGTGCGGCCTGCCGCTGTTCCTGGGTGGCAGCAAGTTCGACAGCCGCACCGGCTGGCCCAGCTTCACCACGCCGTTCGACGAGACGCACCTGAGTTACGTGCGCGACAGCAGCTACGGCATGGTGCGTACCGAGATCCGCTGCGCGCGCTGCGGCAGCCATCAAGGCCACGTGTTCGACGATGGTCCGCCGCCAACGCATCAGCGCTACTGCATCAACTCGGTGTCGCTGGCATTTGTGGCCTCTACCGAGCCGCTGCCCGACAAGCTTCAGCGTGGCGCACCGGAGGGCGCCATCTGGACCCACTTCCCCGGCTGAAAAGCGGCCTCCCGCGCGGGCGACCGGCGAAGCACGCTCAGAAATAAACCTGGGCCCGCATTTCGACGATATGCGGGTTCACCTGCAGGTTGCCGCGATCACTGAAGGCCCACACGTAGTTGGCCTGGAACTTCAGGTGTTCGCCGATGTACCAGTTCGCACCCGCCGTCCAGTCGTGCTCCTTGCCGCCCGTGATGGCGCCATCGTTGAGGTCTAGTTCGCTATAGCGAATAGCCAGCTCGACGGCGCCCCACGGATGCGCTGGACGAATGGCCTGCAAATCGCGGCCGTTGTATCGACGATCCGCTACGTTGCCGTCGCTGTAGTAGCGCGACTCGCCGGTCAAGGTCCAGGTGGCGAACAGGTAATAGCCGTCCGTTTGGAAATTCGGCCTGCCCTGGTACCGATTCACCTGGGCCTTCAGATATTCGCCCTGCACCGACCACGGCCCATCGACCCACAAACCTTCGAACCCCTGCCGTTCCACGCTCTTGCTGTAGGCGAGATTGCCCGAGTCCACCAGCCGCACCGGCGACAGGCCGTCTTCCGGGCGCGCGCGCAGGCGCGCAACGGGCGGCACGGTGCCCTGGCTGGCCCAATCGAGGTTCTCCTGTGATGCGGACACGCCCAGGTGCACCACTTCGCCCGGGCGATTGACCGGCACCCAGGCGATGCGCCCGGCCCAGGTATGCCCCGGGTTGTTGCCGTCAAAATCCTTGCGCCAGAAGTAGTCGCCGATGTTGACGATCAGGTGTGGGCGTATCCAGGCCCAGTCGACGCCAGCACGACGCCCCTCCCAGATGGCCTGCGTGGGCAGCGCTGTTTCGATAAAAGTGGTCGCCGAGCTGCTGGTCACACCCTCGAAGCCCACCGGCGTCTTGGAATAGCCGAAGCGAACATTGCCGATGTCCTTGCCGATGACGCCGCCGCTGCGAAAGCGCACAAAGGCATCGGCCCATTGCTTGGCCTGGTAGTCGTATTGGGCGATGGCGTCATACACACCGGGCTTGCGCAGGTAGAGACCGAAGTAGCGCCGCCGATTGGTGGCGGCATCTTCGAGTCGACCGCCATCGTTGGAGAACCGATTCACGTCGTACTGATAGAGCACGGCCAAGCCAAAGTCCGTGCCATCGCTGGCCGTCACATGGGTGGGCCAGTTGCTGTAAAGGTCATAGGTGTCGGCCAGGCATGCCAGGGGAGTGGCCGCGGCCAGCACGCCCACGGTCATGACGAAGCGCGCCCTGATACCGCCCTTACGCTGGCCTGCGTGCAACCACTTCATGGGCTCCCCTCCCATCGACGTGCCACCATGCTGTCCAATCGCCAGTGCGCGCGGAAATGACCTTTGTGCATATGCACATGCTTTGCCCCGCCGCCTGCAACCCATGCAGGCTAACGCTTGTTTCGACATATATGCCTGCCCATGCCGCCTGACTGCATGGTCACGAAAGCTCCACGTCGCACGCCTTACACCTGAGATCCAAGAGCAGGGCTTTCCGGGCGGCAGCCATGACCACCTATCCCACGCTAATCGTGCACAACGCCCGCATCCATACCGGTGTTGCGCATCGACCGGAGGTACAGGCGCTGGCGGTAACCGGGCGGCGCATTGCCGCAGTGGGCACGAATGGCCAGATCCGCTCGCTGGCAGGCCCGGCAACCGTGGTCGTCGACGCGGGCAAGCGCCGTGTCATACCTGGCTTGATCGATGCCCATCTCCACCTGGTGCGCGGCGGACTGAGCTACAACCTCGAACTGCGTTGGGATGGCGTGCCTACCCTGGACGAGGCCATGCAAGGCCTGCGCGCGCAATTGGCACGAACGCCCTCGCCACAATGGGTGCGCGTGGTGGGCGGCTTCAGTCGCCACCAGTTCGCCGAAAAGCGCTTGCCCGCCCTGAGCGAACTCAACGCGCTCGCACCGGATACGCCGGTGTGCCTGCTGCACCTGGGCGAACTCGCCTTGCTCAACCAGGCCGCGCTGCGTGCTTGCGGCTATTCGCGCATGACTCGCGACCCGCCCGGCGCCCATTTCGAGTGGGATCCCTCGGGCGCACCGACCGGCCTGCTGTTGGCGGCACCGGAGACGCAGCCGCTCTATGCGATCCTGGCGCAGGCTCCCTCGCTACCGCTGGAATACCGCACCAACGCCACGCGTCACTTCATGCGCGACCTCAATCGCCTGGGCGTGACCAGCGTGATCGATGCCGGCGGCCCGGAACTGAACTACCCGGACGACTACCAGGCCATCGAGGAACTGAGCCAGCACCACCTGCTGACGGTTCGTATCGCCTATCACCTGGCCGCCGCCCATGCCGGTGCGGAAGCCCATGATTTCCAGCACTGGGCCACGCTTATCCATCCCGGCGAAGGCGACGAAAGCTACCGCTGCAACGGCGCGGGCGAAATCCTGCTGCAAGCCGCCAACGACCTGAGCAACTTCGCCCAACCGCGCCCGGAGATGGCGCCCGGCATGGAGCAGGAACTGGAAGCCGTGCTGCGCCCCTTGATGGCACGCCATTGGCCCTGGCGGCTCCATGCCACGTATGACGAAACCATAGGACGCGTTCTCAGCTTGCTCGAACACCTGCATGCCGAGCAGCCGCTGCAGGCGCCATGGTGGTTCGACCATGCGGAAACGGTATCGGACCATAACCTGCAACGCATTGCCCGGCTGGGCGGTGGCGTGTGCGTGCAGCCGCGCCTCGCCTATCAGGGAGAAACCTTCGCCGAGCGCTACGGCCCACGCGCCGCCGCCACATCACCACCGCTGCGCCGCATGCTGGCGCTGGGCCTGCCCGTTGGCGTGGGCAGCGGCGGCCCTCGCATGGCCAGCTACGACCCGTGGGCCGCCCTGCACTGGTTGTGCACCGGCAAGACCTGCGGCGGCCGGGAGCTGCGCCCTGCCGAGCAATGCGTGGATCGCGCCACGGCGCTGGCCTTGTATACCCGCGCCAACACCTGGTTCACCGGCGAAGTGGGCAGCAAGGGCCAGCTCGATGTGGGGCAGCTTGCGGATTTCGCCGTGCTGTCGCAGGACTATTTCGAGGTGCCTGATGACGCCATCCCGCATATCGTCGCCGAACTCACGGTGATGGACGGCCAGGTCGTGTACGCCAGCGACCCGTTCCATGCGCTCGACCTGCCACCACCGCCGGCCCTGCCTGAATGGTCGCCGGTACATCACGGCAGTCATTGCTGGCGCCCCGACTCGACAAACCCGGACAGCACCACGGCGCGGCAAGCCGGGCCACAGCGTAGCGTCTCAGGCTGAGTCCGCTGCCGGCACAGGGCGACGCGTCGCGTTTTCTGGGAAAATGACCCGTCGGCGCCTCCTTGCGGGTGCGCCCGATCAGGACCAGGACGCGAATGAACAACGTCATTGAGTTGGTGGGTTTCGACGGCGACGACACGCTGTGGCATAGCGAAGGCTATTACCAGTCCGCACACGGCGAGTTCGAGCGAATCATCGGCGAATATGTGGACCTCGCCGACCTGCGGTTGCACGATCGCCTGCTCGCTACCGAGCGCCGCAACATCAAGCTGTTTGGCTATGGCGCCAAGGGCATGACCCTTTCGATGCTGGAGTCGGCCATCGAGATCACGCAATCGCGCATCAGTGCGAGCGACCTGCATCGCATCATCGAGCTGGGCAAGCAGGTGCTGGCGCATCCGGTCGAGCTGCTGCCGGGCATCCGCGAGGCGGTCGAGGCGGTCGCCGAGCACCATCGCGTGGTGTTGATTACCAAGGGCGACCTGTTTCACCAGGAGCACAAGGTCGCCCACAGCGGACTCGCCGACCTGTTCCATCGCATCGAAATCGTGTCCGAGAAGGACGAACGCGCCTATCGCAACGTACTCGAGGAACTCGCCACGACGCCGCAGCGTTTTGCCATGGTAGGGAATTCGCTGCGCTCGGATATCGCTCCCGTGGTGCAACTGGGCGGCTGGGGCGTCTACATGCCCTATCACGTGACCTGGGCACACGAGACCGACACGGATTTCATCGACCAGGGTTCGCATGTGGTGCAGGTGGAAGGCCCCTCGGGCATCGCCCACGCCCTGACGGAGTTGCAGGCTCGTGCGGCCGCCTGAAACCACCACCGCGCTCGCCGCTGATGCGGGCGATGCAGTCAGGTACTCGCTGGCGCAGGACCAGGCGCGTCTGCGCGACTTTATCCAGGCGCATCCGCGCCTCTTTGTGCTCACGGGCGCGGGCTGTAGCACCGATTCGGGCATCCCGGACTATCGCGACACGGATGGTGGCTGGAAACGGGCCCAGCCCGTGACCTACCAGGCCTTTATGGGCGACCGGCATACCCGCCAGCGCTACTGGGCACGCAGCCTGGTGGGCTGGCGCCGTTTCGGTCGCGCGCACCCCAATGCCACCCACCACGCACTGGCACGGCTGGAGCAACGCGGGCATATCGTCACCCTGCTCACCCAGAACGTAGACGGCCTGCACCAGGCCGCGGGCCAGCAGCGCGTGATCGACCTGCACGGTCGCCTGAACGAAGTGCGCTGCATGGCGTGCAGCTTGCGCCTGCCACGCGACAGCTTTCAGCAGCAACTCGTGCAGCGCAACCCGGCGTGGGCCGAACTGGACGCCGGTGATGCGCCCGATGGCGACGCGGATCTGGACGCGCGCGATTTCACCCGCTTCGACGTACCTCCATGCCCCGCCTGTGGCGGCATCATGAAGCCCGACGTGGTGTTTTTCGGTGAGAACGTTCCGCGCGACCGGGTTGACGCTGCCATCACGTCACTGAACGAGTCGGAGGGTGTCTTGGTGGTCGGCTCTTCGTTGATGGTGTTCTCCGGCTATCGCTTTGTGGCGGCCGCCGCACGCGATGGCAAGCCGGTGGCCGCAGTCAACCTGGGCCGGACACGTGCCGACCCCCTGCTCACCCTGAAGATCGAACAATCCTGCGCCAACGCCCTGGCATTCATCACCTGAAGCGCGGCAGTGCGCCGCTCGCGCGTTGTCACAATTTGATGCACAGTAGCCATCCCGGACGTTTGGTAACCATCCCATGAGTGCCAGGTTGCAGCATCAGGTCGCGACACCACGCATCGCTGAGCCGCGCGTCAAGCCTCGACCAGCGGGCAAGTCGGCATTTGAAGAACTGTGTCGCACGGTGGAGGGTTACCTGTCCAAGGCGAGCGATGCGCGCAAACGCCTGCTCGACGGCCCCTACGATGCCAAGCTGCTGCACGCCTGGCGCGTGAGTCTGCGCCGCGTCACGGCAACGCTGAAAGACATCGCCACGCTTTCCGACGACGACCTGGGTGATGTACTGGATTATCTACGCCACTGTCGCGAAGCCACCGGCTCATGCCGCGACCTGGACATCCTGGTGCAGGAGACGCTGCCTGGTTTCATCAACCAGGCAGGCAGCAAACGCAACGATCACGGCGCCGTCCAGCAGCACCTGCTCGAGCAACAACAACGCGCACATCGGCAAGCCATGGCTGCTTTGCGCAAACACAGCCTGGTGGTGCCCTTGCGGGCGTGGCGCCGCTGGGTGGATACCCTGGAGCCGCCCAGCGACAAGGCTGTCCGCAAGGCCGCCGCGGCCGCCATCGAGCAGCGTTACGTCACGCTTAAAAAGCGCGCGGAGAAACTCGATGGCGGACAGAAGCGCCTGCATCGCTTGCGCAGCGCCGCCAAGAAACTGCGCTACAGCATCGAGCTGTATCAACACGCCTTCCCCAAGCACACTGCCAGCACGTGGCTGAAGCCATTGGCCGAGCTGCAAACGCATCTTGGCCTGGCGCACGATCGCATGATGGCGCGCCGCATGTTTGGCGAGCTCGTTGCCACCGAGCACGCACAGGGACTCACCAAGCCATTTCGACGCTGGAGCAAGCGCACCGGCTACGTCGCCGCCGAGCAGGCCATGCATGCGCTGACGGCGCTGGACGACCTTGAGCCCTACTGGCGCAGCCGCGCGCATTGACAACGCTCGCCGGTTGCATCGATGCAACCCCTAGCGACGGGCGCGGAAGAACTCGCGCAACATCACGGACGACTCCTCGGCCAGCAGGCCGCCCCGCACCGCCACGCGATGATTGTGCCGATCGGAAACCAGCGTATCGAATACGCTACCGGCCGCACCGGTCTTGGGATCGGTAGCGGCATACACCACACGCCCAATGCGGGCATGCACCAGCGCCATGGCGCACATGGCACACGGCTCCAGCGTCACGTACAAGGTGGCGCCCGGCATGCGGTAATTGCTGAGCCGCTCGCCCGCTGCGCGCAACGCCATGATCTCGGCATGCGCACTGGGGTCGTTGAGCGTGATGTTGCGGTTCCAGCCCAGGCCAATGATCTCCTCACCCTGTACCAGTACGGCCCCCACCGGCACCTCGCCCTCGGCATCGCGGGCATGCGCCGCCAGTTGCAGGGCGCGACGCATATAGCCCTCGTCCTCGGCGGAGAACGGCGTGGAAAGCGGGAGATCGTCGGTCATCGGTTGGGTAGGCGGCAGATACGGCGCGCCATTCTATCGCCCAACCCGTCGCCACGGCCCGCCCGGTGCGCCGCATTCACCGCGAGCGTGCATCGGTTGCGCTGAAATCCGCCTGATCGATGGTGCCATCACTCCACTGGATGGGCGCCATTCAACCATTCCGCAGCGCGCTGCATACGCATGGCAACGAACCCAGGAGACGCAGCTCATGGCATCCGCCCCCACACCCACCGCCCTGATCGTCGGCGCGTCGCGCGGCCTGGGCCTCGCACTGGCCGAGGAGTACCTGAAACGCGGCTGGCAGGTCATCGCCACGGTTCGCGGTCACCACCCCGGTCAACTCCACGCGCTGGCCGCCAAGGTCGGCGGACGGCTGGAGATCGAGCAGTTGGACATCAACTCGCCCGCGGAGCTGGAGGCATTGCACCAACGACTGATCGGGCGACGCCTTGATCTACTGTTCGTCAATGCAGGGGTAGCCATCGAGGCCGAGAAGCCGATTGGCGAGGTCAGCACCGATGCCTTCATCGATACCATGGTGACCAACGCGCTCAGCCCGATGCGGGTCGTCGAGACGCTGGCCCCGCTGGTGTCGGCCGCAGGCAGCATCGCCGCCATGTCGTCAGGACTGGGCAGCGTCAGCGGCAATGTCGACGGCGGCTGGGAGGCCTATCGGGCCAGCAAGGCCGCCTTGAATACCCTGATGCGCTGCTTCGCGGCGCGCCACGCGGGCGATACGCGTTCGCTGCTGCTGATGGCGCCGGGCTGGGTGCGTACCGACATGGGCGGGCCCGAAGCGGTGTTGTCGGTGGAGGAAAGCATCCCGCGCGTGGTCGATGTGATCGCCGCCCACGCCGGCCATCACGGCCTGCGGTTCCTCGACTACCGGGGCGACACCGTGCCCTGGTAAACCCCAAAAGAAAAAGCCCGAACTTCGATCGGTTGGAAAACCTTCTTGAAGTTCGGGCCGGATCAGGCGGCGAGAAAACTCACTCCCACTCGATGGTGGCGGGTGGCTTGCCACTTATGTCATAAACGACGCGAGAAACACCACGCAACTCATTGATAATGCGATTGGAAACCTTGCCGAGGAAGTCATACGGCAGGTGCGCCCAATGCGCCGTCATGAAGTCGATGGTCTCCACCGCGCGCAGCGCGATCACCCATTCATAGGCGCGCGCGTCGCCCACCACGCCTACCGACTTCACGGGCAGGAACACGGCGAAAGCCTGGCTGGTCTTGTCGTAAAGATCCCAGGCGCGCAGCTCTTCGATGAAGATGGCGTCGGCACGGGCCAGCAGTTCGGCGTATTCGGGCTTCACTTCGCCCAGGATGCGCACGCCCAGGCCGGGGCCCGGGAACGGATGGCGATAGACCATCTCGCGCGGCAGGCCGAGTTCCACGCCGATGCGGCGCACCTCGTCCTTGAACAGCTCACGCAACGGCTCGACCAGCTTGAGCTTCATGTGCTCGGGCAGGCCGCCCACGTTGTGGTGGCTCTTGATCACATGGGCCTTGCCGGTCTTGCTGCCGGCCGACTCGATCACGTCGGGGTAAATGGTGCCCTGTGCCAGCCACTTGACCTGACCGTGGCCGGCGGCGGTGACCTTGGTGGATTCCTCGTCGAAGATCTCCACGAACAGGCGTCCGATGATCTTGCGCTTGGCCTCCGGGTCGGCCACGCCCTCCAGTGCCGCGAAGTAGCGCTCGGCCGCGTTGACGCGGATGACCTTGACGCCCATGTGCTCGGCCATGGTGGCCATCACCTGGTCGCCTTCCTTCCAGCGCAGCAGGCCGGTGTCAACGAACACACAGGTGAGCTGCTTGCCGATGGCACGATGCAGCAACGCGGCCACGACGGAGGAATCCACGCCACCGGAGAGGCCCAGCAGTACATGATCGTCGCCCACCTGCTCACGCACGCGGGCGATCTGGTCCTCGATGATGTGCGCGGCGGTCCATAGGGTCTGGCAGCCACAGATTTCCGTGACGAAACGCTGCAGCAGCGCAGTGCCCTGCCTGGTGTGCGTCACTTCGGGATGGAACTGCACGCCGTACCAGCGCTTGTCCTCGTTCTCCATCACGGCGACCGGGATGCGGTCGGTGGTACCGGTGATGGTGAAGCCCGGCGGCGCCTTGGCGACGTGATCGCCGTGGCTCATCCACACATCCAGGCGGTGCGCATCGCCGTGATCGCTCAGGCCGGCGAACAGGCGGCTTTGCGCGGTGATATCCACCTGGGCGTGGCCGAACTCGCGGGCATCGGCGGCCTCGGTAGCGCCACCCAACTGGGCGGCCAGGGTCTGCATGCCGTAGCAGATGCCAAGGATGGGCAGCCCCGAATCGAACACTTCCTGCGGCGCCTTGGGCGCGCCCGGCAGCGTGGTCGATTCCGGACCACCGGACAGGATGATGCCCTTGGCGCCAAAGGCGGCGATCTCGGCGGGGTCGTGGTCCCACGCCCAGATTTCGCAGTACACGCCAATCTCGCGCACGCGACGGGCGATCAGCTGCGTGTATTGCGCGCCGAAGTCGAGGATAAGGATTTTGTCGCTATGGATATCGGTCATGGCGGCGAAAGTCAGAGTTCGAAAAAGAGAAAGGTCGGAACGTCGCAACGCCCCGACCTGCGAATAGCTTCATGCCCGTCATCCCGGCACAGGCCGGGATCCAGCGACTTTTTTCGCAGCACCGAAGGCGCTGGATTCCAGCCTTCGCTGGAATGACGATTCAGCATGAGCGGGGAGCGGCGAGACATGGCGGACAACGCTCGCAACACCCCCGCCCCAGCCTCAGGAATTGAGCCGATAGTTCGGCGCTTCCTTGGTGATCTGGATATCGTGCGGATGCGCTTCGGTGACACCCGCGCTGGTCACCTTCACGAACTGCGCATTCTGGCGCACGTCCTCGACGGTGGCTGCGCCCAGGTAACCCATGGAAGCGCGCAGGCCGCCGATCAGCTGGTGGATGATGTTGCGCAGCGGACCACGGTACGGCACGCGACCTTCGATGCCTTCCGGCACCAGCTTGTCGGCGTCAGCCTCATCCTGGAAGTAGCGATCCTTCGAGCCCAGCGCCATCGCGCCGAGGGAACCCATGCCGCGGTAGCTCTTGTAGGAGCGGCCCTGGAACAGCTCCACGTCGCCAGGCGATTCTTCGGTGCCGGCGAACATCGAGCCCAGCATCACGGTGGAGGCACCGGCGGCGAGCGCCTTGGGGATATCGCCCGAGTAACGGATGCCGCCATCGGCGATCAGCGGGATTTCGTCCTTGAGCGCGGTGGCCACCAGGTCGATGGCGGTGATCTGTGGCACACCCACGCCCGCAACCACGCGCGTGGTGCAGATGGAACCGGGGCCTACGCCCACCTTGACGGCATCCACGCCGGCATCGAGCAGCGCGCGCGCCGCCTCGCCCGTGACGATGTTGCCGGCGATGACCTGCACCTGCGGGTAGCGCTTCTTGACCCAGGCGGCGCGTTCGATCACGCCTTGCGAATGACCGTGCGCGGTATCCACCACGAGCACGTCCACACCGGCATCCACCAGCGCTTCCACGCGCTGCTCGGTGTCGCCACCCACACCCACCGCGGCGCCGACCAGCAGGCGCTCCAGGCGATCCTTGGCGGCATGCGGGTTGTCGCGGGCCTTCTGGATATCCTTGACGGTAATCAGGCCGCGCAGCTGGTAGTCGTCGTTCACCACCAGCACCTTCTCGATGCGGTGCTTGTGCAGCAGCTGCAGCACGTCGTCCTGGCTGGCACCTTCACGCACCGTCACCAGCTTCTCCTGGCGGGTCATGATGTTGCGCACGGGATCTTCATGCTTGCGCTCGAAGCGCAGATCGCGGCTGGTAACAATGCCGACCAGCTTTTCGCCCTCCACCACCGGCACGCCGGAAATATTGTGGGCGCGCGTGAGGCGAAGCACTTCGCCGATGGACGTCTGCGGGCCCACGGTGATGGGGCTGCGGATGACGCCGGCTTCGAACTTCTTGACCAGGCGCACTTCGGCGGCCTGCTGCTCGGCGGACATGTTCTTGTGGATGATGCCGATGCCGCCCTGCTGGGCCATGGTGATGGCGAGGCGGGCTTCGGTAACCGTATCCATGGCAGCGGACACGATGGGAATATTCAGGCGCAGGTTTCGGGTAAGTCGCGTGGAAGTGTCTACGTCACGCGGCAGAACGGCCGAATGGGCCGGAACGAGATACACGTCGTCGTAGGTGAGAGCCTCGGCGAGGATGCGCATGCGAAAAGTCCCGCTGCAAAGAGAGAATTATACGTAGAACGCCACGCCCTCGCCACACGCTGCATGAACGGTATGTTGCCGCAGGCGCTACGATCGCCGGCGGCAGGCCGGCTCAACCGTGCTGAAGCTGGGCGCGCGCCTCGGCCGCTTCCAGCGTGTTTTCCAGCAGCGTTGCCACGGTCATCGGGCCCACGCCACCGGGCACCGGCGTGATCCAGCTGGCGCGCTCGGCGGCGGCGTCGAACGCCACATCACCGACCAGGCGGCCATCCTCGAGGCGGTTGATACCCACATCGATCACCACCGCGCCGGGCTTGATCCATTCGCCCTTGACCAGGCCAGGCTTGCCGACCGCCACGATCACGATATCGGCTTGCCGGACAAAGCCCTCCAGGTCGCGGGTGAACTTGTGGCAACACGTGGTGGTGCAGCCCGCGATCAGCAACTCCAGCGCCAGCGGACGCCCGACGTGATTGGACACGCCCACCACTACGGCATGCTGGCCGCGCACCGGACGGTCGGTATGCCCCAGCAAGGTCATCACGCCGCGTGGCGTGCACGGGCGCAGGCCAAAGCGACGTAGCGCCAGACGACCCACGTTCACTGCCTGAAAACCATCCACGTCCTTGGCCGGATCGATGCGATCGACCAGGGCATCCTCGTCGATGTGCTCGGGCAGCGGCGACTGCACCAGGATGCCGTGCACGGCAGGATCGGCATTGAGGCGATCAATCAGGGCGAAGAGATCCTCCTGCGTGGTGCTGCTGGGCAGGTCGAAATCGAACGAACGAAAGCCCACTTGGTGGCAGGCTTTGCGCTTGTTGCGCACGTACACCGACGAGGCTGCGTCGTCACCCACCAGCACCACGGCAAGACCCGGCTCCGCCTGGCCCTTGGCCTTGCGCTCGGCGACGCGGCGGCCGATCCGCTCCATCAATTCCTGCGCGATGCGTTTACCGTCGAGGATGCGTGCGGTCATGGTTTGGGCTGCCTGCAAAGAGACGTATTATCCGAGCTCCATCGTGCACACACAAACCCGTTTGTATGGCCGCACTGAATCAACTGCCCGAATCGCTGGAACTTGCCACCCCGACGCTGCGCCTGCGCCCCTGGGAGCCCACCCGGGCGCATGCCATGTTCGAGGCGATCCATGAGTCCGGCGACACGGCGGGACGCTGGATTCCTCGCCTGCAGCACGGCGTGAGCCATGAAGACTGCGTGGCGCGCATCGCGCAGTGTCAGGCCGGGTGGGCGCAAGGCTCCATGTACGCCTTTGGCATCTACGACGACACTGACCGGCTGCTGGGCGACATCTGCCTCAACCGGATCGACGCCGATCGCCGCAACGCCAACCTCGGCTATTGGATCCGCCAGTCCGAGCAGCGCAAGGGCATCGCCCGCGCAGCGATCAAGGCCATGGCCGGGTTCGGCTTCGACACCCTTGGCCTGGCTCGCATCGAAATCGTGGTGGCGGTGGACAACCAACCCAGCCGGCGCACCGCCGAGCGCACAGGCGCCCATTTCGACGGCATCTCCCCCAGCCGCATCGTGGAGCGCGGCGAGCCGGTGCCAGCGGCGGTGTATTCCCTGTTGCCGCCGGGCCGCGACACACCTCTATCCGCCCCCGAACTGGGCGACGGCACGTGGCGTCTGCGCGCCTATCAGCACGCCGACGCGCCAGCGCTACAGGAGGCCCTGCTGGAGTCGGTCGATACGGTGGGCCGCTGGCTGGACTGGTGCACGCCGGCCTATAGCCTTGACGATGCCATCCACTGGATCGAGCGCACGCGTCTCGCCTGGCAAGGCGTGGGTGACGAGTGCGCCCTGGCCATCGTGGATGGCGAAGATCGACTGGTCGGCAGCATCGGCATCAATCACTGGCAGCACGACTTTCGCATGGCCAACCTCGGCTACTGGGTTCGCCAGTCCCGCCAGGGCGAGGGCGCCGCCTCCGCGGCCACGCGCCTGCTGGCCGCGCATGCGCTCCAGGTGCCCGAGCTGCAGCGCCTGGAAATCGTGGTGATCGCGGACAACCTCGCCAGTCGCCGCGTTGCCGAGAAAGTGGGGGCGCAGCTTGAAAGCGTGGCGCGACACCGGCTGGTATTGCGTGGGCAACCGATGGATGCGGCGATCTACTCACTGGTCGCGGGCGATCTCTGACTCGCTCGCGCCGCTTGGACACCACCCTTCAGGCCTGCCGCCTCGGGCCGTCAGCGGATCAGCCTGCCATGGCGCAGAGCTGCTGGATATCCTCGTAACCACGGAAAACCGCATGCTCGCCGCAGCCGGGGCACGCGGGATCGCGCGGTAGACGTGTTTCGCGAAAGCGCATCGCCAGGGCATCGAAACCCAGCAGACGCCCCACCAATGGCTCGCCGATGCCCAGGATCAGCTTGAGCGCCTCGGTAGCCTGCAGCAGCCCCACGATGCCGGGCAGCACGCCCAGCACGCCCGCCTCGCTGCAATTGGGCGCCTCGGCTGCCGATGGCGGCTCGGGGAACAGGCAGCGATAGCACGGCGAATCCACACGCCGCGGATCGAACACGGCGACCTGCCCGGTAAAACGCTCCACCGCCCCATAGACCATGGGCAGCTTCAGCCGCTGCGATGCGGCAGCGACCAGGTAGCGCGCGGGGAAATTGTCCGCGCCATCGATCACCAGATCGTGACCGGCCAGCAAGCGTTCCACGTTGTCGCCTTGCAGGCGCTCGTTGCGCACGTTCACCCGTACGCGCGGATTGAGCGCGGCCAGGGCGAGCCGTGCCGATTCGGTCTTGGGCATGCCCACGCGCGCATCGGCGTGGATCACCTGTCGATGCAGGTTGGAGCGCTCCACCACGTCGTCGTCGATGAGCGTGAGCTGGCCCACGCCCGCCGCGGCAAGATAGAGCGCGGCCGGCGCACCCAATCCACCGGCGCCGAGCAAGGCGATGCGCGCCTCGCCCAATCGCGCCTGCCCCGCCTCCCCTACCTGGGGCAACTGGAGCTGGCGGGCATAGCGCTCCGCGGCATCCGCATCCAACGCACCGAGCGCAACCGGCAAGCCCTCGGCCTTCCACCGATTGAAACCGCCCGCGACCGACGACACCCAGCGATACCCCAGGCGCTCCAGCGCCTCGGCGGCCAGCAAGGAGCGCTGACCGCTGCCGCAAAGCGCAATCACCTCGCGCTCGCGATCGGACTCGACCTGCTCGATACGCAGCTCCAGGAATCCACGCGACAAGCCTAGCGCCCCCGGCGGCGTACCGCTGGCGCGCTCGCCATCCTCGCGCACATCGATCAGCAAGGCGCCACGCGCCTGCCGCGACAGTGCTTCGGCCGGGGATAACTCAGGGATGCGCTGGCGCAGTGCAGCCAGCCAGGATTCGCGATCGGGGGGCGTGCTCATGGCCATAGCATAAAACCTAAGCATGCTCTGAATAAGTACGCGCCGAACTTGCCGGCCCGACACCCTCTACCGCCGACGAGGCATTCGACGAGAAACCCGCCACTGGAGCGACGGGCCAGCGCCCGCCCGAATCAGCGCTTGCGCTTTTTCATCTCGCGGATCATGCGCTGACGCTTGCGCATCTGACCTTCGGTCAGCACGTTCTTCTTGCCCGCAAACGGATTCTCGCCATCGCGGAAATCGATACGAACCGGCGTGCCTTCCAGGCGATAGCGCTTGCGGAAGAAGTTTTCCAGATAGCGCCGGTAGGCCGGCGCGATGTGCTTGGTGCGGCTACCGTGGATGACAATGGTGGGCGGGTTGGTGCCGCCCGGATGGGCAAAACGCAGCTTGGGCGCATGCCCACGCACCAGCGGCGGCTGATAGCCCTCGTACGCGCGCTCCAGGGTGCGGGTGAGCTCGGACGAACTGAGCTCCTTGGTCGCCGCATGGTGCGCACGCACGATCGCCTTCATCAACTCGCGCAGGCCCGAACCATGCAACGCGGAGATGAAAACCGTCTTGGCCCAATCGACGAACTGCAGACGACGTGCCAGGGCATTCTGGCACTGCTCGCGCTGATAGCTGTCCATGCCGTCCCACTTGTTGACGGCAATCACCAGGGCGCGACCTTCGTCCACCGCATGGCCGATCAAGGTGAGATCCTGGTCGGCGAGATTCTCGCGCGCGTCGATCATCACCACTACCACCTGGGCAGCGGCCATCGACTGCAGCGTCTTGATGACGCTGAACTTCTCCACCGCTTCTTCCACGCGCGCCTTGCGACGCACGCCCGCGGTGTCGATCAAGGTGTACTTGCGACCATCGCGCTCCAGCGACACCTTGATGGGGTCGCGGGTAGTGCCAGCCACGCTGGAGACGATCAGGCGGTCTTCACCCAGCAGGCGGTTGATCAGGGTGGACTTGCCCGCATTGGGGCGACCCACGATGGCGACACGGATGCTATCCGCGTCGGCCGGATCGAGCTCTTCGTGCGTGTCTTCGGGCAGCAGGTTGATCGCTGCCGCCACCACGTCTTCGCTGCCACGATTGTGCGCGGCGGCGATGGGCAGCGTATTGGAGATGCCGAAGACGGCGAACTCCGCCATCGCATTCTGCAGATCCAGGCCATCGGTCTTGTTGACCGCGGCGATGATCGGCTTACCGCTGCGACGCAGCTCGTCGAGGATGGTGCGATCCTGCGGCAGCAGGCCATCGCGGGCATCCACCACGAACACGAGCACATTGGCCTCTTCGATGGCAAAGCGCACCTGCTGCGCGGTCAGCGCATCCAGGCCCTCTTCCACACCGGACAGGCCGCCGGTGTCGACCACCACGAACGGACGTGCACCGGTGCGGCACACGCCGTAGTGGCGATCTCGGGTGACGCCCGGCATATCGGCCACCAAGGCGTCACGGCTGCGCGTCAGAGCATTGAAGAAGGTCGATTTACCGACATTGGGACGACCGACCAGGGCTACGACGGGCAGCATGATTCAGACCAAACCTTATACGTGCAATCAGTGTCCGCCGAGACGGTAAGCGCCGATGCGGCCCTTCACGTCTTCGACGTACACGGTGTCGCCCACCACGAGCGGCTGGGCGCGGATGGGCTTCTTGGATAGGCGCTCACGCGCGGCCAGCGCACCGTCGCCGGTTTGCAGCCAATGCACGTAGCCCTCGAGATCGCCGACGACCACGTAGTCACCCTGCACCGCCGGACCAGTCAGCCAGCGATACTTGAGCGCGTCGTTCTTCCACATGTCGGCGCCGCCATTCTTGTCGAATGCCCACACCTGCGATTCGTCATTGACGCCATACAGCGCGCTCGGCGTCACATCGATCGAGGTGAAGGTAGAGAACGGGCGCGACCACAACGGGCGGCCGCTGGGGCCATCCACCGCGGCCAGGTTGCCGTGGTAAGCGGCACCGTAGAGCGTGCTGCCATCGAGCAGGATGCCGCCGTCAGCGTCGCTCAGGCGATCGATTTCGGTGCGGCCTTCACCGCTGGCCAGGGTCTGCTCCCACAGCTTTTCGCCGTTATCCAGGCGCAACGCCACCAGCTTGCCGGCGTCGCTACCGAGGAACACCACGCCGTTGGCGATCAGCAGCGGGCCATTGCCACGCAGACTGAGCAGCGGCACGGTGCTCTGGTCGTAGACCCAGCGACGCTCGCCATTGCTGCTGTCGATGCCGTAGACGCGACCGTCCTGCGTGCGCGCAACCACCAGGTTGCCGGCGATGGCCGGGGCCGAGATCACTTCGGAGTTGACCACCGACTCCCAGCGCGGGCTACCGTCCTTGGCATTCACGCCGTAGATGTGGCCGTCGAGCGTGCCGATCACCACCAGGTCACCGGAAACGCCCGGGCCGCCGGCATACAGCGCATCGGCGCGCTTCTTGTCGCCCCAGCCGAACCAGCCCTGGGTGCGCGAGCTCTTTTCCCACAAGGTCTTGCCGCTGGCCGCATCGAAGGCGGCCAGCTTGCCGTCGGTGCTGGCGGCGTAGAGCACGCCATCGGCAAAGGCGGGACGCAGACGCACGCCGCTGTCACCGGCGCCCTTGCCGATGCTCGCGGTCCACACGCGGGTTACCTGCGTGGTGGGTTTGAAATCCTTGGCCAGCGGCGTGGGCGGCTGAACATTTTCCTTTTTGAACGAATGGCAGCCAGCGAGGGCCACCAGCGAGGTCAGCGCCACCAGCCACACACGGTTCATCGCACCGCGCTTATTCACTTCAGGTTTCATGCACCCTGCTTCCCGGCCACGGCCAGATCATCGATTTTCATCTGCACGCTAGGCAGCGCGTTCTCGCCCAGTGCCGCCTTGGCGGCGATATATGCCTTGCGGGCATCGTCAGGACGCCCAAGCTTGACCAGCACATCGCCACGTAGTTCCTGGGCCACACCCTCGTAGGTCTTGGGCGGCAGGCGATCGAGCGTGGACAGCGCATCGGCCGCTTTGTCCTGCCCCAACTGCACGCGCGCGATACGCAGCTGCGCGAGCGCCTTGAGGTTGGTGTCACTGGCGTGGCTCTCGGCCCAATTGAGCGACTCGATCGCCTTGTCCAGCGCCTTGTCCTGCACCTGGCGCTGCGCGCGATCGCTGGCGGCGAACACGGCGTAGCTGGTATCGGCGTAATCCTTGAGCAGTTGATCGGTCAACGCGTTGGCGCTGTCGGATTTTCCGGCGGCCAGGGCGGACTGCATCTGCTGATAGACGTTGGCGGCCTCGGTAAGGTGGCCATCCTTGTGCTTGTTCCACTGCTGCCAGCCAAAGATGCCGACCAGGCCAATCGCGATGCCGACGACGATGGACAGGCCGTTCTGACGCAGCCACTGCTGTACGCGTTCGCTCTGTTCGTATTCGTCGTACGCTTCAAATGCCATGCAATCACCTTGGGGGAGCCGCACATGGAGGATGCGGGCATGCGCCCCTCATGCGGAAAAAGTAACCAGCCCGAGCCGTCCGTTCTTCAACGGACAGCCAATGGGCAAGCATAACCGATTGCGCCGGGCCGCACAGGCCCGAAACGCCGATCAGGCGCCGGCAGGCGCGGCCTTGCCGTCGCGCATATCGATGCGGAAATGCGCCACGTTGGACCGGCGATAGTTGTCCAGCGCCATCGGCTGGCCATCCAGCATCACCTGAGCGCCATTGGCGTTGCCGATGCGCACTTCCAAGGCCTGGTCGCTGTGATAGGTCTTGGTGCTACCCGCCGGCAGCAAGCCGTATTCCAGGCGCGCACCATCCTTGGTGGTTACTTCCACCCAGCTGGCCGACTGCAGGGTCAGCGCCAGGCTGTGGGCGCCATTGCCCACCGAGTCGCTGGCGGGCGGCGCCGATGCCGGATGCGTGGCGTCGGTCAGGTTGGGAAACGGGGCCATGGAGGCCATCAGCGGCTGCTGATCCTGCGCCACAGGCGCCGGGGCCGCCGGAGCTTGCGGCGCGGGCGTTGCCGATGGGGGCTGATCGACCGGCACGCTGGCGACCGCATCACGACCAGCTTCACTGCCTACCGCCTGCGAGGCGGGCGCAGTGGCGGCCGGGGCCGGCGCATCAGCCTGAGCCACTGGCGTAGCATCGAGCGGCGCCAAATGGCTGACGTCACGATCAAGCGTGCCGCGAACGCCGAGCCAGATGGTGGGCACCACGATCGCCGCTGTAAGCACCACATACGTGGCGGCGCGCGCGTAGTTCTCCAGCAGGTAGCGAGAGTGCGAGATGCCGCCCGTGGCCACCAGGGTCGGCTGGGACAGCTTGATGTGCTCCAGCTCGGCCTTCACCTCGGCATCGTCCACACCCAGGTAGCGCGCGTATTTGGTCAGATAGCCGCCCAGATAGACCTGGTAATCGATACCTGCGTATTCGTTGTTTTCCAGCTGACGCAGCACCTTCGTGGGCAAGCGCAGCGCATGCGCGCACGACTCCACGTCCAGGCCGCGCGCCTCACGAACCGCGCGCAGGCGGCCACCCAGATTACCGACGATCATTTCCAGCGAGGTGTGTTCCGTGTCCATGGTCGCGCCAGGGGTTTCAGTATGGGGTTGTGCTCGATTGCCGCTGTTGGCCGAATTTGACTGCTCAGGTGTCATTGGCTTGCAGTTGCGTCAAGGGCGTGCGCCTGTTCCGAATCCGGGAACTGGCTTTGCAGTCGCCTACCGTAGTTGAGAGCAGCGTCCCTGTTGCCCAACCGGGATTCGATGTCATGACCTAACTTGAGCGAGGCCGCACTTGGCTGTCCCAGCGCGTCGAAACGCTGGATAAAGGCACGCGCGCGGAACGCATCACCCTGAAGATAAAGCACGTTGGCTAGCTGATACAACGCCCCCGGGGCCTGCGCGTCGATCGCCAAGGCCTTGCGGAAGTCCGCCTCCGCCCCGGTCAGGTCATTCGAACGGGTCAGGCAGATGCCGGCATTGGTCCAGGCCAAGGCTGGCGTCTGGTAGAACGGATCGGCCACGGCCTTCTGGAAATACGGCGCCGCCTCGGCCGGCTTGCCTTCGCGATTGCACAGGAACCAGCCCAGGTTGTTGTTGGTATCGCCCTTGTCCGGCGCCAGCGCCACGGCCTTGCGGTAATGCAGCTCGGCATTGGGCAAATCATTGATGCGTTCGTACACCACCGCCAGCACGGTATGTGCGGGCACGTAGCTGGGATCGAACTGCAGCGCCTTATTGAGCTTGACCAGGGCATCCTGCAAGTCGCCGTTGTCCATGTACTGCTGGGCCAGCTCGGTATGGACACGGGCGCCTTCCTGACGCTGCTCGGCCTTGGTGGCATGAGGAATCTTGGTGTCGACACCGCCCGACCCATTGGTCGTGGTGGTGACACAGCCGGCCATCAGCATGGCCAGGCTGCCGCTCAACAAGATCCGATCAAGCCGCATGGTTCGCCCCTTCGTCCAGACGCTTTCGAAATTCGGCCTGGCGACGGGTGCGATCCAATACCTGCCCCTTGAGCTGACCACACGCGGCATCGATGTCGTCGCCGCGCGTACGGCGCAACATGGTCAACACATTGGCGTTGAGCAACTGGGTCTGGAAGGCTCGAATCGTTTCGGCGTCGGAGCGCTCGAATCGCGTGCCGGGAAATGGATTAAACGGTATCAGGTTGACCTTGCAGTTGGGCATGCGGCGCATCAGCTTGATCAACTGACGGGCATGCTCCGGCTGGTCATTCACACCCTTCATCAGGGTGTACTCGAAGGTGATGGAGGTGCGCGCCTTGCGATCCAGCCAGCGCTGGCAGGCGGCCATCAATTCGGCAATCGGATAACGCTTGTTGAGTGGCACCAGCTCGGTGCGCAGCTCGTCGTTGGCCGCATGCAGCGACACCGCCAGGGAGACGTCGATCGACTCCGACAGCTTGTCGATCATCGGAACCAGGCCCGCGGTGGATAGCGTGACGCGCTTGGACGCCAGGCCAAAGCCCAGGTCATCGCGCATCAGGCTCATCGCCTTCACCACGTTATCGAAATTCAGCAACGGCTCGCCCATGCCCATCATCACCACGTTGGTGATGCGCCGATTCTGGTGCGTGATGTTGCCAAGGTATTTGGCCGCCACCCACATCTGCCCGATGATCTCGGAGGTGGAGAGGTTGCGGTTGAAGCCCTGCGTCGCGGTGGAGCAGAACTGGCAATTGAGGCCGCAGCCGACCTGCGAGGACACGCATAGCGTGCCGCGGGTCGGCTCCGGGATATAGACCGCCTCAACGGCGTTGCCGCCGTCCATGCCGAGCAACCACTTGTGGGTGCCGTCGGCGGCACCCTTGTCGAACATGGTCTTGGGCGGCCCGATGTAGCACGACGCTTCAAGCTTGGTTCGCAGCGCCTTGCCGACATCGGTCATGTTTTCGAAGTTGTCTTCCAGGCGATGGTAGATCCACTTCATCACCTGTTCGGCGCGATAAGGCTTCTCGCCCAGCTGCGCGAAGAAATCACGCAAGCCCTGGCGATCGAAATCGAGCAGGTTGACCTTTTCCGGTGGATTGACGACAGCCTGGTTCACAACGACATACCTCAGCGGGAGAAAACGTCCGTCGAGGCGAAGAAGTACGCGATCTCGACAGCAGCCGTTTCCGCCGCGTCCGAACCATGCACCGCATTCGCATCGATGGAGTCTGCAAAATCGGCACGAATGGTGCCCGGTGCAGCTTCCTTCGGATTGGTGGCACCCATCAGCTCGCGATGCTTGAGGATGGCGTTCTCACCCTGCAGCGCCTGGATCATCACCGGGCCGGAGATCATGAACTCGACCAGCGCATTGAAGAACGGACGCTCCTTGTGCACGGCGTAGAAGCCTTCGGCTTCCTGGCGCGACAGGTGCTTCATCTTGGCGGCCACAACCTTGAGGCCAGCCTTTTCGAAACGGGCGTAGATTTCACCGATCACGTTCTTGGCGACAGCGTCGGGCTTGATAATGGAAAGGGTGCGCTCCAGCGCCATGGGATCTGCTCCGGGAAAACGGGTAACTGAATGGGCGGTCCGGTCTGTGCCGGCGAAGTTATGCCAAATCTCGACAAGATTTGCGGATTTAGCTCACGAAAGTCTGACAGATTCTAACCCATACGCAAACTGGACGCAGGGCTTTTCCGGCCAATCCCAAACGATCGTTTGACGGTGGCGAACCGACCGACGTATGCTCAAACGATCGTTTGATTCTTCGTCGAGGCCCACGGACCATGCCTGCCCACAGCGCAGCCCTGCCGACCAAGGAACGCATCCTCGGCGCCGCCGAGGAATTATTCGCCCGCCACGGCTTTGAGGGCGCCTCGCTACGGCAGCTCACCGCCGCGGCCGGGGTGAACCTGGCGGCCGTGAATTACCACTTCGGCTCCAAGGATCGCCTCATCGAGGAGGTCTTTCGCCGCCGCCTGGACCAGCTCAACGGTCGCCGCATGGCCGCCCTGCAACGCGTGGCCGGCCAGCCGGAGACCAGCGTGGAGGATGTGCTGGCAGCCTTCATCGGGCCTGCACTGGAGCTCTCCCACGATGGCAGCGGTTCGCTCTTTATGCGCGTGCTGGCCCGCGCCTTCGCCGAGCACGATGACACCCTGCGCAAGTTCCTTTCGGACAACTACGGCCATGTCATGCGCCAGTTCACCGCCGAGTTCGCACGCCTGCTGCCCCACCTGAGCAAGGAGGAGCTGTATTGGCGCGTGGACTTGGTGACCGGCGCGCTGACCCACGCCATGTCCGGCTTCGGCATGATCCAGCGCAAAAGCGATGTGCCCGAAGAGCGCCACCGCGAAGAGACTGCCGCGCACCTGATCCGCTTCGCCGCATCCGGTCTCAAGTCACCCTGATACTCAGTTTTGTCTTCCCGGCCGGCGACGGCCGACCGTTTCACCTTCATGCGTCTCGCACTACGGAGAAAACAATGACTGCTCCATCCACCCCCAAGGCAGCGCTACGGATCCGCAAGGCCGCCGTGCTCGGCGCTGGCGTCATGGGCGCGCAGATCGCCGCACACCTGACCAACGCCGGTGTAGAAACCGTGCTGTTCGACCTGGCCGCGAAGGAAGGCCCCAAGAGCGGCATCGCCTTGAAGGCCATCGCCAACCTGCAGAAGCTGTCGCCGGCACCGCTGGCCGACAAAACCATAGGCGCGGCCATTATCCCGGCCAACTATGACGATGACCTGGATCACCTCAAGGACGTGGACCTGGTGATCGAAGCCATCGCCGAACGCATGGACTGGAAGCTGGATCTCTACAAGAAGATCGCTTCGCACCTATCGCCCACCGCCGTGATTGCCTCCAACACCTCCGGCCTGTCCATCAATGGGCTGGCCGAAGCGCTGCCGGAAGAAATGCGCCATCGCTTTAGCGGCGTGCACTTCTTCAACCCGCCGCGCTACATGCATCTGGTCGAGCTGATCCCGACCAAGCTCACGGACAAGAACGTGCTGGAAGGCCTGGAGGCATTCCTCACCACCGCGCTCGGCAAGGGCGTGGTGTACGCCAAGGACACGCCGAACTTCATTGGCAACCGCATCGGCGTGTTCTCCATGCTGGCCACCATGCACCACACCCAGCAGTTCGGCCTGGGCTTCGACACCGTCGACGCGCTGACCGGCCCGGCCGTGGGTCGCCCCAAAAGCGCCACCTACCGCACCGCCGACGTAGTGGGCCTGGATACCATGGCGCACGTGATCAAAACCATGGCCGATACACTGGCCGATGATCCGTGGCACGCGTACTTCAAGGCCCCGGTGTGGCTCTCCGCCCTGATCGAGAAGGGCGCGCTGGGCCAGAAGACCGGCGCAGGCTTCTACCGCAAGGCCGGTAAAGACATCGTCGTGCTGGACGTGGCCAAACAGGATTACCGCCTGTCCGAGCAGAAGGCCTCGGACGAAGTGGCCGCCATCCTCGCCATCAAGGACCCGGCCGAGAAGTTCGGCCAGCTGCGCGCCTCGGCCGATCCGCAGGCGCAGTTCCTGTGGGCGACCTTCCGCGACCTGTTCCACTACTCCGCCTATCACCTGGCCGATATCGCCGACACCGCACGCGATGTCGACTTCGCCATCCGCTGGGGCTATGGCTGGAAGCTCGGCCCGTTCGAAACCTGGCAGGCCGCTGGCTGGCAGCAGGTAACGGCGTGGATCGCCGAAGACATCGCCGCCGGCAAGGCCATGAGCAGCGCCCCGCTGCCGGCCTGGGTTACCGACGGCCGCAACGGCGTGCACGGCAAGGACGGCTCCTGGTCGGCCGCGTCGGGCAGCTACAAGCCGCGTTCGCAGCATCCGGTGTACCAGCGCCAGCTGTTCCCCGATCCGATCCTGGGCGAGAAGTTCGACCAGGGCACCACGGTGTGGGAGAACGACGGCGTGCGCCTGTGGACGCTGGGCGACGATGGCGTGGGCATCATCTCGTTCAAGACCAAGATGAACACGGTAAACGACCACGTGCTCAATGGCGTGCAGCAGGCGATCGATGTCGCCGAGCAGCAGCTCAAGGCCGTGGTGATCTGGCAGGCCGGCGAGCCGTTCTCGGCCGGCGCCGACCTCAAGGGCGCACTGGGCCTGCTGCAGGCCGGCAAGTTCGACGATTTCGAGAAGATGGTCGCCAACTTCCAGGCCACCAGCATGCGCATCAAGCACTCGCTGGTACCGGTGGTGTCGGCCGTGCGCGGCCTGGCCTTGGGCGGCGGCTGTGAGTTCCAGATGCACTCGGCTCGCACCGTGGCCGCGCTGGAAAGCTACATCGGCCTGGTCGAGGCTGGCGTGGGCCTGTTGCCGGCCGGTGGCGGCCTGCACGAGCTGGCTATTCGCGCCGCCAAGACCAACCCGGAAGATCCGTTCGAAGCGCTGAAGAAGGTGTTCGAGACGATCGCCATGGCCAAGGTGTCCGGCAGCGCGATGGAAGCCAAGCAACTGGGCCTGCTGCGCGACAGCGACGTGGTGGTGTTCAACGCCTACGAGCTGCTTTACGTGGCCAAGAAGATCGCCCTGTCGCTGGCGGAAAGCGGCTACCGCCCGCCGATGATGGCACGCACTATCCCGGTGGCCGGCGACGTGGGCACGGCTACGTTCCAGGCCTCGCTCGCCAACCTCGCCGAGGGCTATTTCGCCTCGCCGCATGACGTGGCCATCGCCACACGCATTGCGGACACGCTATGCGGCGGCAAGATCGAACGCGGCTCGCAGGTGGATGAGGAATGGCTGCTCCAGCTTGAGCGCAAGCACTTCGTGGAGCTGGCCAAGACCGAGAAAACCCAGGCCCGCATCGCGCACACCATGACCACCGGCAAGCCGCTGCGTAACTGATGAGGCTCGTCGTCCCTGCGCAAGCAGGCATGACGATCAAAAACCAAGACGCGTCGCCGCTGATGAGCGCGACGCCACGGAGCAAAACCATGACCAAGCAAGTGCAAGACGCCTACATCGTCGCCGCCACCCGCACGCCGGTCGGCAAGGCGCCGCGCGGCGTATTCCGCAACACCCGTCCGGACGACATGCTCGCCCACGTGATCCGCGCCGTCATGGCGCAGGCGCCGGGCATCGATCCGCATCGCATCGAAGACGTGATCGTCGGCTGCGCCATGCCCGAAGCCGAGCAAGGCATGAACGTGGCGCGCATCGGCGCGCTGCTCGCCGGCCTGCCGTATACCGTGCCGGGCGTCACCATCAACCGCTTCTGCTCCTCCGGCGTACAGGCCATTGCCATGGCCGCCGATCGCATCCAGCTCGGTGTGGCCGATCTGATGATCGCGGCCGGCACCGAGAGCATGAGCATGGTGCCGATGATGGGCCACAAGGTGGCCATGAACCCCGCCATCTTCGCCAACAAGGAAGACGTGGCTATCGCCTACGGCATGGGTATCACCGCCGAGAAGGTGGCCGAGCAGTGGAAGGTGACCCGCGAGCAGCAGGACGCCTTCGCCGTTGAAAGCCATCGCCGCGCGCTGGCCGCCATCGCCGGTGGCGAGTTCAAGGACGAGATCACCCCGTTCCAATTGGATGACCACTACCCCGACCTCGTCACCCGCGGCATCAAGACCGACAGCCGCCTGATCGATACCGACGAAGGCCCGCGCGCAGGCACCACCATGGAGGTGCTCGGCAAGCTCCGCACGGTGTTCCGTAATGACAAGTTCGGCGGCAGCGTGACCGCCGGCAATTCCTCGCAGATGTCCGACGGCGCCGGCGCCCTGCTGCTGGCCAGCGAAAAGGCCATCAAGGAGTTCAACCTCACCCCGATCGGCCGCTTCGTCGGTTACTCGGTGGCGGGTGTGAAGCCTGAAATCATGGGCATTGGCCCCAAGGAAGCGATTCCGAAGGCGCTCAAGCAGGTCGGCCTGACGCAAGACCAGTTGGACTGGATCGAGCTCAACGAAGCCTTCGCCGCGCAGGCCCTGGCCGTGATCGGTGACCTCGGCCTGGACCCGTCCAAGGTCAACCCGCTGGGCGGCGCCATCGCCCTGGGTCACCCGCTGGGCGCCACCGGCGCCATCCGTGCCGCCACGCTGCTGCATGGCATGCGCCGCCGCAAGCAGAAGTACGGCATGGTGACCATGTGCATCGGCACCGGCATGGGCGCGGCGGGCGTGTTCGAAGCGCTCTGATCGCAACCATCACGCTGGATGTGAGAACGGCGCCGTAGCGATACGGCGCCGTTTCCGTTTCGGCGTGCGGCAGCCGCCACCCTTACGTACGCGAGATGGATACCCCACCGTCTACGACCATGGCCGCTCCCGTCATGAAGCTCGATGCATCCGAGGCCAAGAACAAGGCCGACCGGGCGATTTCTGCCGGCTGCGCCAGACGCTTCAACGCATGCAGGTTCTGCACGAACGTCAGCGCCTCCGGCGTATTGGCCACCGAGCGCCCCATCGGCGTATCCGTACCACCCGGCAAAAGTGCGTTGGCGCGAATACCCCGCGCGCCGTACTCCGCTGCGATGACCCTGCACAGGCCGACCAGCCCAGCCTTGCTTGCCGCGTACGCAGCCATGCCCGGAAAACCCACAACGTGCCCCACGAACGTGGAAGTAAAAATCAACGAGCCGCCACCGCGTGCGAGCATGGCGGGAACTTGGTGCTTGGCGCCCAGGAACGCCGCCGTCAAGTTGACGTCCAACGTGCGCCGCCAGTCTTCGATCGACAGTTCATCCATGGGACAAGCATGCCCCGTCATGCCCGCGTTGTTGAACGCAATATCCAGCCCACCGAAAACGTCGAGTGCAGCCTCTACCAATCGCGCCGACAACGCTTCGTCGGTCACATCGCCGGCGACCGCCACCGCCCGGCCACCAGCGCCTGCAATCTCCGCGACCAAGGCGTTGAGCTGGGCGGCCCTGCGTGCGCAGACCACGACGCCAGCGCCTTCTCGGGCGAATAGTTTTGCCGCTTCATAGCCAATGCCCGAGCTTGCACCCGTGACGATGGCAACCTTGTCCTTGAGTTGTTTCATTCCCATTGCTCCGCTTGTCCAGCGCTTTCCGTCATGAAGCGCGAACGTTAGCGAGAGCCCATCAAGCTCGATATCCGGTTCTTGTGCAGGCCATGTCTCGACGGCACCTCAGCTTAGCGCCGCGATCTGCCTTGCTACGTAACCCACCAGGAAAACCGCCATAAGCACCAGTGACACCGCCATGGCGCGGGCCAGCCACGAATCACCATAGATCGAAGTATCTGCCGCCTCGATGGCCTTGCGGTTACGGTAGAAACGCAAGGTAGCACCGACGATCATCAGTGCCCCCACCAGCAACAACCCCAGGCCCAGCCACTGCGACGCCAGCGTATGCAAGCCCGAGACGGCTCTTTCGGCCGCACGGGAGGTGAAGAGCAGAAAGATGTCGAACCGTTCCAGCAGAAAGCCGAACGCCATCACCGAAATCGCGGTGCGTACCCAGGCCAGGTAGGTGCGTTCGTTGGCCGAGTGCTCGGAGAAACGAGGAATCACGGGGCATCCCTTTCCGCGGGCCTCACGCCCTGGCGCCCCATCATGCCATGCCCGCCCCATGGCCCGGCGAGTGACGCACCGGATGAAGCAAGAACGCGCGCTACAATCGGAAACCACGCTTCCATCCCGATAGTGCCCGTCATGCGCAACCCCCTCCAGGAACAACTCCTCAAAGCCGGCCTTGCCAAGAAGGGCAAGGTGGACCAGATCGCACGCGATCAGGCGAAGCAGCGCCAAGGCAAGGCGCCCACGGCGGCGCCCGAGGCCACAATTGACGCCCAGCGCCTGCAGGCGGAGAAGGCGGAGCGTGATCGCGCCCTCGCCGCCGAGCGCAACGCCCAGGCCCAGGCGCGTGAGATCGCTGCGCAAGTGCGCCAGATCATCGAGACCAACAAGGTCAAGCGCGAGGGTGAAATAAGCTACCGCTTCACCGACGGCGAGGCCATCCACAGCATCCTGGTGAACGAAACGCTGCGCGCGCAGTTGGCCAAGGGCGCGCTGGTGATCGTGCGCTCGGGCGACCACTACGAGCTGTTGCCGCGTGTGGCGGCCGCGAAGATCCGCGAACGCGACGCATCGGCCATCGTGCTCGATCACGGCAAGGCAACGGATGGCGCATCGGCGGGCGAGAGCGATGATTTCTACGACCAGGACCAGTTCAAGGTGCCTGACGACCTGGTCTGGTGACGCCTGCGGTCGACGTGACCGCAAGAAACGGAGTGTCGTGAACGGAGCCGAACACTAGCCTGACGTCCCCGCCCCAGGACTTCATGCGCATGCTCGCACGCCACGCCGCCCCGCAAGACCCCATCGCTGCCACGCGCGTGGACGCGCTTGACTGGGCAGGTGTCCGCAAGCACCTTGACGCATACGGCTACGCCATCATTCCGGGCCTGCTGGGAGCACAGGCCTGTCGCGACCTGGCTAACGACTATGGCAACGACACGCTTTACCGCAGTCGCGTGGTGATGGCGCGACACGGCTTCGGCCTCGGCGAGTACCAGTATTTTCGCTACCCCCTGCCCGCTCCCGTGCAAGCCCTGCGCGACACGCTCTACCCCCACCTGGCAACCGTAGCCAACGACTGGAATGCGAGCCTGGGCATCGATGTTCGCTATCCAGCGGTGCATGCGAATTTCCTCACGCGCTGTCATGAGGCCGGCCAGCGGCGCCCTACCCCGCTGCTGCTTCAATACGGTGCGGGCGACTACAACTGCCTGCACCAGGATCTCTATGGCGAGCACGTATTTCCGCTGCAGGCGGTGATCCTGCTGTCCGAACCCGGCGCGGATTTCAGCGGTGGCGAGTTTGTGCTCACCGAGCAACGTCCGCGCATGCAATCGCGCGTCGAGGTGGTGCCGCTACGCCAGGGGGATGGCGTGGTCTTCGCCGTCCAGCACCGGCCGGCCAAAGGCACGCGCGGCCCGTACCGGGTAACCATGCGCCACGGCGTGAGCCGGCTGCTGGGCGGGCGACGTTACGCGCTTGGCGTCCTCTTCCACGACGCCGCCTAAGAGTGCCCCGGAGCGCTCCGCACGCACGGGCGGGAATCCTTTAGGATGGCTGCTTCGCCCGTTGCCCCAAGGATCGTGTCGCCGATGCAGAACCACGAACCCACCGCCGCACCCGCCGGCGCCGAACATCACCTGCAGCGCAACCTGCACAACCGCCATCTGCAATTGATCGCTATCGGTGGCGCCATCGGCACCGGTTTGTTCATGGGCTCGGGCAAGACCATCAGCCTGGCGGGTCCCTCCGTGATCTTTGCCTACGCCATCATCGGCAGCGTGCTGTTTTTCATGATGCGTGCAATGGGCGAGCTGCTGCTCTCCAACCTGAACTACAAATCGTTCGTCGACTTCAACTACGACCTGCTAGGCCCTTGCGCGGGCTTCTTTACCGGCTGGACTTACTGGTTCTGCTGGGTGGTCACGGGCATTGCCGACGTGGTGGCCATCACTGGTTACATCCAGTTCTGGGCGCCCGCCGTGCCACTGTGGTTGCCCGGCACGTTCTGTATTTCCCTTCTGCTGGGCCTCAATTTGCTGACGGTGAAACTGTTCGGCGAGCTGGAGTTCTGGTTTGCCCTCATCAAGATCGTCGCCATCGTTTCATTGATCGCCATCGGCCTGGTGCTCATCGGGATGGGCTTTACCTCGCCCTCCGGCGCCAAGGCCGCGGTGTCCAATCTGTGGACCCAGGGCGGCTGGTTCCCGCATGGCGGGGCCGGCTTTATGGCGGCATTCCAGATTGCGGTATTCGCCTTCGTTGGCATCGAGCTGGTGGGCACGGCCTCGGCCGAGACCAAGGACCCCGAGCGCACCCTGCCCAAGGCGATCAACTCCATCCCCATCCGCGTGATCGTGTTCTACATCCTGGCGCTGCTGGTGATCATGACGGTTACGCCGTGGAGCCAGGTGGCGCCGGACAAGAGTCCGTTCGTAAACCTGTTCATGCTTATCGGCGTTCCGATCGCGGCAACCCTGATCAACTTCGTGGTGCTGACCTCGGCCACATCCTCGGCCAACAGCGGCATCTATTCCACCGGTCGCATGCTTTACGGCCTCTCGGCCGGCAAGCTGGGCCCGCGCCCGTTCGCCAAGCTCAGCAGCAACAACGTGCCTGCCAACGGCCTGGCCTATTCCTGCGCGCTGCTCTTCATCGGCGTATTCCTGCTCTATCAGGAAGGCGACATCATGAAGGCATTCACCATTGTCACCACGATCTCCAGCATCTGCTTCATCTTCGTGTGGTCGCTGATCATGATTGCCTATATGCGCTACCGGAAGCTCCACCCGGAGCGTCACAGCCGCTCGATCTTCAAGATGCCCGGCGGCGTGCTCTTGTGTTGGCTGGTGCTGGCGTTCTTCGCCTTTGTGCTGTGGGTGTTCGCGCAGAAGGAAGACACCTTGGCCGGCTTGATCTACACGCCGATCTGGTTCGTGGCGCTGGCGATCTGCTACCCGTTCTATCGTAAGCAAGCCATCAAGCACCGCGAACATACGCATTGAGAGCGAACGCCCCGGTTGCGCCACGCGGCGCAACCGGGGCGCAAGCGCCGGCCGGCAAACCGCACGCATAAAAAAAGAGGCCGAAGCCTCTTTTTTTTATGTACGACGTTGGGTTCGTACATGGAATTTGGAGCGGGAAACGAGACTCGAACTCGCGACCCCGACCTTGGCAAGGTCGTGCTCTACCAACTGAGCTATTCCCGCGCTGGAGCAAGAAATAATAGCAGAAGATTGGCATTTGTGAAGAGTCTGGGAAGATTTTTTTACAAAAAGGCGCCCTTACTCGCCCGCCGGAGCTGGAAGCCGCCCCGGGGCGTTCACAACCCTATCGCTAGCCATCCCAGACCCTGGTGCCCATCAGCGACGCTGGCGCAACAGTCCGTTCGTTCCATGGCGGCTGGTGAATCCGGCGCGCTCCCTTACATTGGTGTCAGGCGCCAAACGGCGTACCCCATTCAAGGAGAGCACCATGATCGAACGTCGTCCCTTTGCTTCGCTGGGTGGTGCCAACCACGGTTGGCTCGACGCCAAGCACCACTTCTCCTTTGCCAACTACCACGACGGCGCCCGCATGGGCTGGGGTTCGCTGCGCGTGTGGAACGACGACACCATCGCACCGCAGACGGGCTTTCCCCCGCATCCGCATGGCGACATGGAGATCATTACCTACGTGCGCGAAGGCGCCATCACCCACCAGGACAACCTGGGCAACAAAGGGCGCACCGTGGCGGGCGACGTGCAGGTAATGAGCGCGGGCACGGGCATCACCCATGCCGAATACAACCTGGAGCCAGGCACCACGCGGATCTTCCAGATCTGGATTATCCCGAATCAGCAGGGCAACCCGCCGTCGTGGGGCACCAAACCGTTCCCGGAAGGCGATCGCTCGGGCCGCTTCGTGGCACTGGCCAGTGGCTTCAAGGAAGACGCCGATGCCTTGCCCTTGCGTGCAAGCGCGCGCGTCCTGGGCGCCTCCCTTAAGGCCGGAGAATCGGCCGAGTACGACCTGGGTCCGCATCGCTTCGCTTATCTCGTACCATCCAAGGGCAAGGTGTCCGTAAATGGCGTGGAAATCGACACACGCGATGGCGCCGCCATCCGTAACGAAGCGAGCATCAAGGTCACCGCGCTCGAAGATGCGGAGCTGGTGCTGGTGGATGCCGAGCCGTAATGGTCGGCACCACGCGAGGAAAGCCCCAGACGGTCGTTGGATTCCTGCATCCGCAGGAATGACGAATCATCTGCGCTATGGAGACGTGATCCCCGCGAATGCGGGGGTCCACCGTCTGCGCATCATCAGGCCTTCGCCCTGCCGATATTGACTGGCTCATTTGAAGCGGCCTGTTCGCCGCCGCACTGCCCATGCTCATCCAGCGCCACAGCGCGCCCGCAACCGCGGCACGCGCTGCGCGCTGATCAGGCCAGGCGGGTGCCATTGGGCACGGGACGCTCCACGGCGGTGAGCACCACGCCATCGTCGGTTGGAAAGCCGGTAAGCAGAAACTGCGAGCGGAAAGGGCCGATCTGCTTCTCGGGAAAATTAAGCACGCCCACGATCTGGCGCCCGAGCAGATCCTCTACCCGATAGAGCTTGGCGATCTGCGCACTGGTCTTCTTTTCGCCGTAAGGTCCAAAGTCTACCCATACCTTCCAGGCCGGCTTACGGGCTTCCGGAAAAGGCTCCACGCGTGTCACCGTGCCCACCACGATCAATACCTTTTCAAAGTCATCCCATGTGATGGGGGCTACGGAATCGCTCATCCTTCCAACCTCGTCTTGAACCAGTCCTTGCCCTGTTGCCACCAATAGCTTGCCTGCGCGCCCAGGTAGCCGAAGGGGCGATAGGTGCGATCGAGGCCGTAGTCGGCAAACTGTCGCCAACGCTGATCACCTTGCGCTATGGCCGCCGCAAGCACGCTACCCGCCGCACAGGTGGGGGCCAGGCCATGGCCGCCAAAGGCCTGTGCCCACCACAGGCCATCGCCACTACTGCCGATCTGCGGCATCTGGTGGCGGGCATAGCTCATCAGGCCCGACCATGCGTAGTCGATCTTCACGCCCTTGAGCTGCGGAAATACCTTGGCAAGGTCGTCGCGCAACAGCGCTTGCACCGATGCCGGCGACCGGTCGCGCACCGAAATGCGCCCGCCCCATAGCAGGCGAGTATCTGGCAGGGGGCGGTAGTAATCGAAAGCGAAGCGCGAGTCATAGACGGCCGAACGCGTTTCCAGGCATGCGCGCAAACGATCACCCAACGGCTCGGTGACCATGATGTAAGTGGCGATGGGCAAAATGGCGCGATCCACTTCGTTGCGCAGCCCTGCGAGATATCCCCCGCAGGCGAGCACCACCTGCTCGGTGCGAATGCTGCCTTGGCCAGTTTCCACAAGCCAGCCCTCGCCCTCACGCTGCAACCGTGTAACCCGGGACTGCTCATGCACGGCAACACCTTGCGCGGCGGCGGCCTGCGCCAGCCCAATGGCGAAATTGAGTGGGTGCAGATGCAGCGCGTTGCGCTCGTAAAGGCCATCGAAATAGCGCGTGGTATGAATACGCTGACGCAATGCCGCCTGTGGCAACCAATCCCAAGCTACACCATAACGCTCAGCCAAAAGCGCCTGCCGTCCGCGCAGCACGGCTGGGTCGCGAAACCAGTTGGCCCATATCACGCCTTCGTCCACCACGTCGCACGGGATGCTGTAATGGGAGGCAAGGTGGCGAATACGCTGCACGCCTTCGGTGGTCAACTGAAACAACGCACGCGCATGATCGGCGCCCCGCTGATCGAGTAGCGCCTGTTCACCCAGCGAATAGCCAGCGAACACAAATCCACCGTTACGACCCGAGGCACCGAAACCAACCTGTTCGCGCTCCAGCAAGACCACATCGCGCACGCCCTGTTCTGCCAACTCGAGCGCGGTATGCAGACCGGCAAAGCCGCCGCCGATAATCACCACCTTGGCATCATTGATGCCCTGCAGCGGTTCGAACGCATCGTAGGCCGTAGCCGTGGCGCGGTAATAGGAAGCAACCGAGGACAAGGTCATGCCAGGAGCGTGCTCAGGTCGTGGTGTGGCCGGCAAGCATACTCCACCGCGACGCGTGCTTGGCACAGCGGAATGTCGCAAGGCAATGCAGCGGCGGTTCTGCCTGAGTAACCCGGGCGCACCTTCATGACGCCGACAGCCTCACCGCGCCTGAAGTTGCATGCGCAACCAGCGTCGAATTACGCGGCGTTAGCCTGCGTATCTTCTCGGGCGGACAACACTAATGGCGTCTCTCGAACTGCTGCGGGACTACCCGTATGCACGGTCGCCCAATGGTTGCGCAAGACAAGCCGCTGACGCGGAGATGCCATGACATACCGGTTAAGACCATCCATGAACCGATCTTGCTGGGCCTTGCTCAACATCGCAAAGCCCGAGAGCAGCGGGGCAATCTTTACCTCGGTTATAACATTCATTGTTTATCCACCTTGCGTCGCCTGGCCGTCTGCATCTGGGCGGCGATTGCCCGCGCTGATCCATAGATAGGTGCGGATACTGTCCCTCACCTTCGGTCTTCATGGAAGGTCTTGGGAGACGAAAATACCAGGCGCCATCTAATCAAAAGAATGGCAATCAGAGTATGAGACATACCCCAAAAAGTAACCTCAGACAGCACAAACGCGCCGTCTAGAGGAGAAACGTCCGATATCGGAGATTCAAAAACGCAAAGGCCGTGACAAGCACGGCCTTTGCGTCATCTACCGATCAACACTGCTACCAGGTGTAGCGCAGACCGACGGTACCATTGAAGCCTTTTCGCTGAGCATTGTCGGTCGCGCCGACGCTCTCTTGATATCCCAGCGACCCATACACCGCCAGTCGCTGGAGCAATTGACCGGTGACGCCGCCATTGAGCGTCAGCCGCGTAGCCTGGGCATGCAGTGGCGCAGAGCCCACGCCGTCATAGGCGCTTACGGCATTTCCTCCCGCATCCCGCCAAAGATCCAGGGAGAGGAAAGGCATCCAAAGCTGGCCACCCTCCGTTGCCATGCTCCAGCGGCCACGCACACCCAGCCTTCCGCTTGTGCCATCCGTGGTGCCCAGTGAAACCTCACCCAGCCCATCGGGTGCATCCAGGAACCGAAGTCGCTGCCACACTACCTGCACCTGCGGCTCGAGAACAAAGTTGCCGCCTAACTGAGGTAATGCGAAGGGGTAGCCAAATTCCAGCGACCCCATGTAGCCCACCCCCTTGGTGCTGAGCCGAGCATTGTCGGTGCTGGTAGCACCGTGCTCGGAACTCACTTGCGCCACGGCATCCAGATACCAGTCACCCGGGCCATAGTGCGTCCAATAGATGCCGGCTCCGGTCTGGTTGAGATTGATCTGGCCCGTCCGCTCCATTTCGTATCCCGTGGCGGCGGCATTCGTTACCAAACCATAGGCACGCACGTTAGCGTGCGCGTAGACCAGGTAGCCGCCGGCACGATCCACATGCCCGGACCACAGCTCTCCTTGCCACAGGTCAGCCCCCACCTGGATACCCGACAAAGTACCCTTAGCCTGCGGCGCCGCAAAAGCCAAATAGCTATTGTTGATATTGCTGCCAAACACGCGCCCCCAGGCCGACGGCCCGTTGTCGGTGCTACCGAGGCGTGAGGCCAGCAATGCGCTGTCACCCACGCGCTGGTCCATGGTGCCAAGCGTCAGCATGCCCAATTGGCGCGCAACAGGCTGCACCAAGCCGTAGGTCGCAACCTCTGGCCCGATGATCGGATAGATCCCGGGTGGCAACACCGCCGGTGGCGGGTCCACAGGCAACACCGGCTCAGGTTCGCTCGGCAACTCCGGCTCCGGTGGTGGTTGCCCCGGCTCGGGGGGGACCACGAACTCATTGCGCAGGTACCAGTTGTCGGGCAAAGAGCCGTCCATATCGCCACGGAACAAGCGGTAGTCCAACACACCGCTGCGCACTTCACCCGCCAGCTTGAATGCGCCGGGGTCGGTCGTGGCGCCATCCAGCGCCGAGATCACCAAAATGCCATCTCCCATGGTCGGCGCACTTCCGGAAGAGGTGTTGTTGACCAAGACACTGGTGACACCGCTCGCGCGACCACCGCTGATGATCAACTGGTCGGATGGCGAGCCATCGCTACCAAGGTAGGTGTTCAATGCGAGCGCGCCACCTTGCCCGATATAGTTTCCATGCACCGTGAACGTGCCGTAGTTCGTATCACCGGCCACGGGATTGCCAGGCCATACCGTGCCTTGGTTGTAGACATCCGCGTACACATTCGCAAAACCCGCAAGCCTTGCGCCGGACGCTACATTGGCAATATCCGATTGAATGGACCCATTGATGATCAGCGTGCCAGCCAACGCGTTCGTGTGACCGGCGTAGGTCTGGTCACCTTGCAGTACCAGAGTTCCCGAGCCCAACTGGGTCAAGCTGCCCGTTCCGCTGATCACGCTTGCGTAGGTAACGTTGTCGGCGCGATCAAAGACGAGGGCCCCATTGTCAATGATATTTCCAGCCACCATGCCCTGGGTGCCACCATTACCCAACTGCAAGGTGCCTGCACTGATCGTCGTGCCGCCCGTATAGGTATTGTCACTGGTAAGCACCGTGGTACCCGTGCCCACTTGCGACAGACTGCCGCTGCCGGAGATCACGCCGGGTAGCGTCACCGTGCTGGCATTGTTGATCACCAACGCACTGTTATCGACAACATTACCCACGATGCTGCCGGTGCTGCCGCCATTGCCCAGCTGCAATGTGCCGGCATTGATCGCGGTGCCACCTGTGTAGGTGCTGTCCGCAGTGAGGATCGTGGTACCTGACCCGCTCTGCACCAAGGAACCGCTGCCGGAGATCACGCCTGGCAACGTCACGCTATCGCTGCGATCAACCACCAATACACTGTTGTCGAGGACATTGCCCACCACACTGCCCGACGTGCCCCCGTTACCCAACTGCAGCGTACCTGCCTGGATGCTGGTTAACCCCGTATAGGTATTATCCGCGGTGAGGACAGTGGTGCCCGGCCCGATCTGTGCGAGAGCGCCAGACCCGGATATCACACCGCTGAAGGTGTAGCTGTCGGATCGATCAATGGCTAGCGCGCCCTGATTGAGAATGCTGCCAGTGACGCTTCCGGAAGCTCCACCATTGCCGAGTTGAAGCGTGCCCGCACCGATCAGCGTGCCGCCAGAGTAAGTGTTGTCGGCGGTCAGCAAGGTTGTGCCCGTGCCGTTCTGCGACAAACTTCCAGAGCCTGACACCACCCCGGAAAGCGTGACCGAACCCGAATTGTCGACGACGAGTGCACCGTTGTCCGTTACGTCGCCAACGATGCTCCCCGTGCTTCCACCGTTGCCCAACTGCAGGGTGCCTGCACTGATTGTCGTGCCACCCGTATAGGTGTTGTTCCCGCTGAGTACCGTGGTGCCGGTGCCCACCTGCGAGAAGCTGCCGCTGCCGGAGATCACGCCGGGCAACATAGCCGTGCCGGCATTGTTGACCACCAAGGCCGTGTTATCGACAACATTACCCACGATGCTGCCGGTGCTGCCGCCATTGCCCAGCTGCAATGTGCCGGCATTGATCGCGGTGCCACCTGTGTAGGTGCTGTCCGCAGTGAGGATCGTGGTACCTGACCCGCTCTGCACCAGCGAACCGCTGCCGGAGATCACGCCTGGCAACGTCACGCTATCGCTGCGATCAACCACCAATACACTGTTGTCGACGATATCGCCGACGACGCTACCGGACGTGCCGCCATTGCCCAATTGCAACGTACCGGCATCGATGTTCGTTGGACCTGTATAGGTGTTGGCGGCAGTAAGAATCGTCGTACCCGAGCCACTTTGCGTGAGTGCGCCGCTACCGGAAACGACGCCTGCCAAGGTATAGCTGTCGCTGTGATCGATGGCGAGGGTGCCATTATCGAGGACGTTTCCGACGATGCTACCCGCCGTAGTGCCATTTCCAAGCTGGAGTGTTCCACTATTGATGGTGGTGCCACCCGTATAGGTATTGGCAGCCGTCAACACCGTCACGCCGGTGCCACTCTGAACCAATTGACCAGTACCAGATATGGTGCTTGCCAATATGGCGGTATTCGAGCGATTGACGATGAGTGACCTTGAAGCGCCCAACACGTTGACATTGCTAACGATACTGCCTGTTGCACCGCCATCGCCCAGCTGCAGATTTCCGAACGATATGGTGGTTAGCCCGGTGTAAGTATTGTTGCCGGTCAATATCGTCGTGCCCGTGCCAGATTGCAGCATAGAACCCGTACCCGAAATGGTCGGGGTAAACGTCAGATTGAAGCTACTGTCAAAATTGACGCGAGACGTGCCGTTGAGTGATATGTCGCTGGCGAAGCCAACGGTGTTACCGGTGAAACGTAACGACCCTGAATTGATGATGGCGCCGCCCGTGAACGTGTTGTCACCCGTCAGCGTCGTCGTGCCACTTTGAAGCTGAAGCAGTGAACCAGTACCGGAGATGTTCCCTGCCAAGGTAATGTTGCCCGTTCGAAGGATGGACAAGGTTCCGTTGTTAATCACATCGCCGACCAACGCTCCCGTTGCGCCACCATTGCCGATCTGAAGCACGCCGGCGCTGATGGTGGTTCCACCGGTGTAGGTGTTGTTACCGGAGAATACGGTGGTACCGGAACCCATCTGAGCGAAGCTCCCCGTGCCCGAGATGACACCCGTTATTTGGTAGGTGTCCGATCGGTTGACGGCAAGCGTGCCGTTGTTGGTTATATCCCCTGTGACACTACCGCTGGCGCCGCCATTGCCTAATTGCAAGAGGCCACTCGTGATCGTGGTTCCACCGGTGTACGTGTTAGTGCCACTTAGAATCAAGGCGGAGCCGCCGTCTTTGGTAAACCCCAGGGTGCCCTTGAGCGCGCCGGCGTATTCGCCGTCACTGGTCATATTGACCGTGAACCGTTGCGAGGCGCCCGCACCATTGATCGTTGTACCTGCAACACCAGTCAGGTTGCCTATGCTTACGGCGAGCCCCGCGCCATTGAGCGTCACCGAAGCGCCACTACCCGTAAGCGCGAGCGCTGCGTTGGCGTTAGTCCAGTTGCCGTTCAATTGAACAATGGAATTGACGCCAGCATTGACGCCCTTGAGCGAATCCAATCCGCCATTGACCTGATTGATCAGCCCGGAAGAGTTCAGTGTGACCGAACCCGTACCCAGGGCATTGACCGCGCCAGCATACAGCCCGCCAAGCTGGCTGCCCGCCGTGGCATTGGTGGAGGTCACCGTCCAGTTGCCGCTATAAGCATTATTGGCGCTATTGATGGCAACGAACTTGCGAAATAGCCCCGACTGACCATTGGCGTCGATATTCAAATTGATATCGGCACCACCCGTGAGCGCCGCGCCGCTGCTCAAGGTGAGCGAGTTATTGCTTGAACCGGCGGGGTTCTGAATGCTGATGGTCGCCGCTCCCGTCGAGGCCAAAGACAGGCCCGACTGCAGGGTGCGATCCATACTCCCGACCGACGCAGTCAGCGCTAACGTCGCTCCACTGGCCATGGAAAGAGTGGGAATCGTATAACCGACGGTGGCGGTGCCCCCGGAGAGACTGCCCGGAAGACTTAAGGTGCCCCCACTCTGTACCGCCAGAGCAGAGCCGCCAAAGTTATAAGAGAAGTTACCTGACGCGGTAACAGCGGGACTATTGACATTGAATCCCGTGCCAACGATGTAGCTGTTGCCCGCGCTGGGCACGGAGCCGTTGCTCCAGGTGCTGGCCGCGTCCCACGCTCCGTTGGCAACCGCGCTAACGGTTTGCGCATGCAGTCCCGGAGCCGACATGGCCAAGCCCACCATCAGTGCCCGATAGAGCAACGATCGAGCACCGGCGCCGCCACGCCGCACATCGCTCACGATCGCCCCGTGACGTTGCGTCTGCATATCCCCTCCCATCGCCCCATCAACCGCATTACGCCCTATCGGAGCGACGCCCTGTTAAGCATTCGCCAATAAAAGGCGTGCTTGCGCTCATCTAAGTCCCACTACCGTGAACGAATGGCGAAGGCAGATTACGATGTCACATCCTTTGCGACGCCCACGAAATCGGCAAATTTTGTGCTGAGGCTTGGCGTCTGCCTTCAAGATTCTGGCGACTGACCTCAGTCAAGACGATTGCCCTACAAGCCGCCACGACGCTCGGCACGCAACACAAAAGCACAGGAGAGGCGCCAGGATCCTCCTCAGACGACACGCGCCCGGCATCCTGTGGCGCCTCCCCACCAGACGTTTCGCGGATGCCACTGAGCAGTGTGACACCGGCTTGCGCAAAGCTGACCTTTGCAATCAGCTGCCAATAGAGCGCCGAGCCTGAGCCTGCATGACGCCGGGGACAGGTCTCGCTGCACACGTCCAACTGCCTCTGAAAAGCATACGGGCGCCGATGGCGCCCGTATGCACTTTGTTCGCACAGGCCGTTGACGCAGGCCCCAGCCATCAGCCGCGGCAGCGACTCTCCAGCACTTCAAACGAGGTCTTAGTCCTGCTTGCGTCGCGGCCAGCCAATTGGTAGTTCACGCTGCAACCGCCACCCTGCTCATCGTTCCACTTGAGCTGCAACGAGCCGCCCGTTTCGCCCCCACGGACAAACACTTGACCATTCTGTCCCACGACGCCGACTTCGTTACCTTGCTCATCCAGCACTTGGGCGCCAAAGGGCACCACGGAACCATCGGCCTGGGTAATGCGCAACATGACGGCGCGCCCCGAGCTGCCGGTGAATTTGACTGCCACTACCGCACCTGCCCTGGGCGCGACACTGGTGCTCGTGTAATCGAGCTGGCCATCCATGGTGGCGCCGGATGGATCAAGGGATACATCATTGAGACGATACGGCATGAGGTCCGACATCACGCCATAGCCACGGCTATCCAGGCGGGCATCACGACGACCATCAATGTACGAACCGGCTGCATCCGGTGCAGATACGATAGCCATCGTTTCGCCGATGCGCGGCGCTAGCGTTATACCGCCACCGTGTACGACGACACCGCCCGCCGCGGATGCCGACAGCTGGTGGCTATGACTTGAACCGCTATAACCTGCCCCGAGCTGACCATAACGAGCGGACCAATTGACACTGGCGTTTATCGTGGTGGGAACCGTGTCCTGGGACTGGGCGCCCACGCTGTAATACAGCGGCGACATTTCGCCCACCGCGCCATTGACCGAAGCCTGGTTGTTGTTGCCATTCCGGCTGTTATGGGAAAGCGATGTCGACAACGTCGGCGACGAAATAACCTCTTTACCCAAGGGCAGGTAGCCCGAGAACATCACCGTCGTGGACGCTCGCATGCCAGGGGTGAAATCACGCCCCATGGAGATGCTGTACGAGAGCTGCTTGAAACGGTTGGAATAGCCCGCCTGATAGGTGGATGAATGCCCACCGTTGTTCCAATAGCTATAGAAGGCGCCCGTTGCATACAGCGAGCCGGCCCGATCACCCAACGATTGATTCAACGCGATCTGAAGCTGGTCTTTGGCACCGGTGGCCGGCGACAACGCCAGGATCACGTCCTTACGCGCGGCAGCGCGAACGCGCACCGCGGAATCCAGATCCATGTAATTGGCACTGGAGTAGCGATACGACGCCAGGGAGAAATTCGTCCCCGTCTGCTCCAGCATCTTGCTATAAGTGGCGCGTGTGCTATGGCCTGTTTGCGTGCCCTGCCCCTGCACCGGCTTGGCCCACGACTCGGTGACGTCCAGCGAAAAAGCTCCGACGGGAGTTGTTACCGCGGCACCGACCAGCGCACTGCGATACAGCTGCCCGTTAGTGGCCTGCACACCACCGTAACCGGTGAGCCAATTGTTGATGCCGCGCTGATACGTGCCTTCAGCCACCGTAGGCAGGTTGCCCAGGCCCTGACCGTTATCGCGAACTTGCCCCACCGTTACCGAGTAACGCTCCTGACCCGGACGCAACAAGCGCGGCACCTGCGCATAGGGAACGATAGTGCGGCGTTCCCGGCCGTCGGCCTCGATCACCAGAACCTCAAGGTCTCCCGTACCGGCGGCACCATTGAGATCAGTGATCTCGAAAGGACCCGGCGACACGGAGGTCTCATACACGAGATACCCGCTCTGTCGGACTTCCACCCGAGCGCGGGTTTCCGCAACTCCTCGGATCACCGGTGCGAAGCCCACCATGCCGCTGGGCAACATACGTTCATCGGTACGAAGATTCGCACCGCGCAGCGATGTCGAGTTGAATAGATCGCCGGGCGTAAAGATATCGCCAACGGTGAACTGCGACCGCAGTGCCGTCACGTCGTGCTGGGCGTAAACGTTGGACGTTTGCCAGTGCGACGGCCGGTTCGTGCCCGTGGTGAGGGCTGTCTGCGCACGGAAGCGCCAGCCGTCCACGTTGAGGCCTGCCTTCAATCCAACATAGGTATTGGTGGCGCTTTGGCCACCCTTGATATCGGAACGATAGCTGTTGACGTTATAGGCCAACGTGGCGGCCGTTTGCCCTTCGCTCCACTGGCTGGAGTCCACGTCGTTGGCGCCTTGCTTGCGCGTGTAAAGTTGGGGTACGTCGACATTCAGGCGAAGCTCGCCCGCGTCGTACGAAACCGTTGCGCGCTCGATCAATTCGGGCAACACCAAGCAATCGCTGACCAACGCGGCTGGATCCAGCTTGCTGGTATCAATGCCGGCACGGTCGAGTAACGACTTATTGAAACAGGGCGTCGCCGTGCCGCTGCCATTGGCATCGCGAAACACGATGCCCTCGCGTCCGATCCTGCGATCGTTTACATAAAGATCGACCACATACGTGCCCGCGGGAACGCCACTGCGCTCAAACCGCGACAAATCGACCTTCTCATCCGGATTGCTGGTGAAGTCCGTATTGAACTCGACATAGCCCCCTGCAGGCTCGGCGCCACCGCTCGCGCCCGCTGCGCTCGCTGCGTGCGCCATCGACGGCAGATGCCCCAGTGCCAAGAGCATCCAAAGCCACAGCCGCCGGGGCGGCATATTGATAGCGTGTTCTTGCGGCAGCTGAGCGAAACTGGGGAACGCGGAGGTCTTCATGACATCAAATACCAGAAAAAGGACAAAGCCGGCTCACGACGGCCAGCCACGTGGTAGCTGGCAATCCATTTGTGCGAACGAGAAACCGGGGCAAAGCTGAGTTGTACTCAGCCAGCACTTAAAGCTAGTGCGTTACGGGCGCGCTCTTCGCCTCCGAACCGCCGTAATCATTGATGACACCTAGATCCATCTCATCGGACGTTCCCGGCGCGACCGTAAAGCGCTCGCTACCCTTGGCCGGACACATGCCGCCGCCGGTAAATTCATCCGAAGGCTTTGAGCCCTTCATGACGATCTTATTGAAGGACACATTGAACGCCGTAGGATTGCGGCATTCCACCACCACACGGTCGGCATCGCGCTCGACCAGGTGCCACTGCAGGCCGCCCACCGCCGACGCTGCGTTTCCAGGCAGCCCCTTGGGGCGATAGAAGATCTTCAGGCGCGTGCGCACGGCGAATTGAATATAGTTTGGCTGCTCTCCCTCCGCGCCTGCTTTGGGACGCGGCGGTACTTCGAGCACGTTGAGATAGAACACCGACTCACGGTCGGCTGGCAATTGTCCACCGGTGTACATCAGGCGCAGCGTCTGGCCCTTATTGGTATCCATGCGCGCCATGGGTGGGTTCAGTATGAAGGGCGCCTTGCTGTCTTTCGCTGTCGCCGTAGCATCCCCATCGTCAACCCATGCCTGCACCAAACGCGGTGCATCGTCGCCGTTGCTCAGCTTGATCATGATCTCTTGCTGGCCTTCGTTGTAAACGAAGCGGGTACCCATGACCTGTACGCCGGCGCTTGCGCCGCCCGCCCACGCAAAACCAAGTAACGCAGCAGCTATTTTTGATCGAATCGCGACTTTCATGGGAGCGACGTCCAGAGCATTGGAAAGCAAAGAAATGGGGAAAACGGAGTGGCCGGTACACCGACCACTCCAACTAAACCAAGCCGAGTAGACTTAGTTGTAGGTGACGCTGTAGTTCGCCACGGCGGACACCGAACCGACGGTGGCAACGCCCGTTGCGTGGTAGCGTGCAACGTAGTTCAGCTGCGCGGTGTTGTTGGCGATGGTGATCTGCGGGGTCTGCGCATTGTTCAGCAGGTTGATGGCAGCGGCGCCGGCGGCATTGGCCAGCTCAACGTCAACGTTCGTGGCGTTGCCGGTGTTGTTCAGGCGGCCAGCGGCATTGACGTTGGTCTTGTCGAACGTCATCTGGGCGACCATGCCGTTCGTGCAGCCGGACTGGCCCGGGCCACCAATCGTGAGGGTGAAGGCCTGCTCGCCCGCAACCGCGTCCTTAGCGGCCAGTGCAGCCTTCTGCACTTCCGGCATGGTCACCGTCACGTCACCAGCCGTGCCCGACGCGCCGTTACCCGGCGTCACCACGCAGGTGGAGTCGTTGATCTTGCCGTTGATGGTCAGCTTACCGTCATAAGCCTGTGCCGACTGCGGTGCAACGGCGGCAAAACCCACAATCGAGGCCAGGGCGGCGGAGAGGAGAATCTTCTTCATTATTAAGTATTCCTAAGAGTTCGAGTCGGTACGTGCTAGGCGTGGCAGCAGGCCACTCCGCGCACGAGGGGAGCACCAGGTCGTCGCATGGCGCGAGCGCCCGGCAAGACGAGTATTCCTCGTCATCAGGAATCTCCTATTGGACGATTCCTTAATTTGTCCCGTCGATGGCAGCGGCGCTCTTCATTCATGCGTTTTCACGATGAAACCTGCGCCGCTACCAGTCGATTGGAATAGACCAGCACGGGATAGCGCGAGTCTCGCGCGACCCCGAGAGCACCAAGCCGGGAAATCCCGCGACGATTGGCGCGCCTAAAGACTTGGCTTAGTTGTAGGCGATCGAATAGTTGACCGTACCCAAGACCGAACCAGCGCCAGCGTTGGCGGTGGCGTAGTAGCGCGCGACGTAGTTGAGGACTGCGGTGTTGCCAGCGATCACGACCTTCGGGCCCTGCTTGGTCAGATCAAGTGCGGTGCCGCCAGCGTCTGCAAACTCGATCTCTACGCCAGTGGCGGTGCCGCTGTTCTTGATACGGCCGCTGGCATTGACGTTGGTGGTGTCCATGCTCAAGGAAGCCGTGCCGCCATTGGTGCAACCGGTCTGGCCCGTGCCACCGACGGTCATCGAGAACGCCTTGTCACCCGCACGCTGGCCAGACTTGAGCGCCGCCTGCGAAACAGCCACCAGGTCAACCTTGATATCCGACGCGGAGCCGGTAGCGCCGCCACCCAGCGTGATGGTGCAGGTGACTGCCGTAACACTACCCGTCACGGTGATCTGGCCGTCGTACGCGTATGCGGAGGACGAGGCGAGCGCAGCGATGCCCAGAACGGAAGCCGTAGCTGCCGAGAGGAGAATCTTTTTCATGATTTGTCTGTTCCTGAATTGAAACACGGAGAGGCGAACGCCCAGGTTGCGGCCAGCGCCAGCATGGTTAGCTCCGCCCGTTATGCGGGCAGCATCAACGCCGCTTTAACCGCGGCGGCATTATTGACAATGGGATAAGCCTGGTATGTAGGAAAATGCTTAATAGAATGAGCGCACCAACTGTGACGTCGTTCCGGTTTTTAGACATTCGGAACGGGAGTCGGTGAGCTGCCCGCATTTCAACGAAGCGGCGATCGGTGTTTCGCCCCGCAGCTCGTATCCATGGATCAGCGCAGTGAAGCACGACAAGACCGAACAGCAGACCGCTGAACGCACGGAGGCGAACAGCGACATGCTCCAGGCAAGCATTCAACTGCATCGCGTGGAAGCGGGGCGCGATATCTTGAGAAAGGCCGCACGGCACCAACCCTGCGAATGCCAGGGGGCATGTCCTTTCGTGAGGGAGATGCTCTTACGACCGATGCAACGGCTTCGCCGTGATTCCACCCGCCCCTGCCGGATGCATGGCCGACTCAAACTATCGCCCCTCCCCTCGCCGCCTTGATGGAGAGGAGGCTCCAAGGGAGGGGCTGAATCGGCCGCAAGCTTTACTGGTAGCTCATGGTGAAGGTCATGTTTCCGTTGGCACTGCCCGCCGTGACCGACGACGCCGTTTGGATATAGCGGAACTGCAGCGGGATAGTGAACGAACTTTTGCCCTGCGCGATGTTGCCAGCCAGCCACTGGTTGGTGTTGCCCGCCACCTTGGAGTCCGGGCCATAGCTGCGCACGATGCCACCGGACAACACTTGGATGCCGATGCCTTTGGCGGTCGACGCGGAGGTAAGCGTCAAGGTATTGGAGACATTGCTCGGTTTGGTTGCGTCGGTGAACGTGAGGGATGCGTTGGTACTCGACGCCGCGAAACCGCCCGAGCAGGTCAAGGTGATCTGGTCACTGACGGTCGGCGATACCGAACCCACCCCCTTGAACACTGTCCCGGCCGCAACACTACCCAGGCTCACTCGAATATCGGTGGTTTTGACCACGCACGTGGGAATCTGCGGCTTGACGACTACCGGCAATGCCCAGCTGAACTCCATCAACGTTTGACCTGACACGCCGCCAGCGCGATAAGCGAGGAACGCGCCCGACAGCGTACCGCCGGCCTCTGGAATGGTGCCGGTTTTCACAAACTCCACTTGCATGGTAAAGCCCGAATAAAACGCGACGGTGTCGTTCGGTCCAATATAAATGGACGTTTGGTACGGCACGGTCTTGTCACTATGCACCATGCGCAAACCGACGCCTTGCACCGAGGTAGGGTAAACAGCATTGGCGTCTGGTGTACCGACACCTGCTACCCAATAGCTGGCCGTTGGCGAGCAGGAGACATACGCCGCACCATTGCTCAGGCCATTCAGGATGGTCACGGCGCCCGTGCCCTTATAGATAGTTTGCCCCACCGCATATGCCGCCGGATCGAAAGCGGGAGGGCTTATGCCAGCAAGCGTCGCCTTGTAATACGACGAGCCATCGGAGAGCGAGCTGAAGGTGCAAGCGGCGGCAGCCTCGCCCATCGCACCGATGAACACCAGCAAGCCAACCAACCACCTCAAACAAGGGTACATAACATTCGCCTTCTATGATCAATTCAGTCCGTAAGGGCGCCGAGTCAAGAAACGTGCAGCTATCCAGTGACACTGCGATGCGGGCGTCCCGCATGGGCAGCCGCAATGCGAACGACACCGGTGGGCCTTGCACGCATCGTTAGCGATGGCACCTGGGGCAGTCCTATTTCCGCTAGCGCAGGGCTGGGACATAAGCAAGCGAGGCCCTGCAGCGCGCCTGGCTGCGCTCTATGAACATGGATTAGCACCACCTGTGGACGCACGACGTTCTTATCCGACCATCCAGGCGTCGCTGGACATCCTTAGCCAGGCACGTGATTCGGGGCGAGCTGCCTACAGGCACCCTCACCATCATGCCCACGCAGAACGCGCCGCCTCAGTGACTCGAGAATTATCGGCCAACCACACAAGCGGCGATGTAGGTTTCAGCCGATTCCCATTTAATCCTCGGACGATCCTCAGTACCGCATCAAGAGCTGTGCTAGGCACGCGCCGTGATGCGGCGCCAGCCAGCCACACGTGACACCAGGCCCGCATTGCGCACGCACGCCCTGCGCAAGCCGAGAGAAGCAGCTTGGCGCATGCCTTGAAACGGCACTGATGGGAAAGAGGCGCGATGACAGATCAGCGCCAAGCGGCCCCGCGAATGCGCGGACTGCTTTCAGCAAATACGGGAAGGGCCAAGAATGATGTGATCGATCATCATCATTCATGCGATGACGGATATTCGATGCCCTTACGCTGAGCAAAGGCGCTCAATTCGCGCATTCGCGGGAAGGGCGAGCGAAATCGGCGCATCCTTAGAAGAACGCCATGCGATAAAAGAACCGGATGCGATCGCGGGCCTTTTGTTCGACCACATATACCTCCCCGCGCCGGCACTTCGGCTCGGCGCGGAGAGCGTTGATCGCGTTGAGTACGGATTTACAGGCTAGCCATCAACTCGTGCACTACCGGCACCAACTTGGGGTCCTGCAGGGCCATGTGTATGGTGGCCCGAACCAGGCCGGCCTTGTTGCCGCAATCGAAGCGCGTGCCTTCGAAGCGATAGGCCAGCATCTTGCCCTGCTCCTTGAGCAGCGCATCGATGGCGTCGGTAAGCTGGATCTCGCCGCCAGCGCCCGGCGTGGTGGACTCCAGCAGTTCGAAGATGCGCCCCGGCAGCACGTAGCGCCCCACCACGGCCAGATTGGACGGCGCGTCGGCAGGCTTGGGTTTTTCCACCATATGGTGAATCTGTGCGCTGCGCTCATCGATCGGCGTGGCGTCGACGATGCCGTACTTGTCGGTATCGCTGGGCGGCACCTCTTCCACGGCGATAACGCCCGCATGCTGCGCCTGGGCCAGCTCCGCCATCTGGCGCAATGCGCCCTTGCCCTTGTTCCAGATCAGGTCGTCCGGCAGAACCACGCCAAACGGCTCGTTACCCACTACCGCCTTGGCGCAAAGCACCGCATGCCCCAGACCCAGCGCCTCGGGTTGCGTGACAAAGATGGCGCGCACGTGCCTGGGCAGCGTGCCCTGCACCAGCGCCAGCAAATCATCCTTGCCCTTCTCCAGAAGCTTGGCTTCCAGCTCATAGGCCTTGTCGAAGTAATCGGCAATGGCATGCTTGTAACGATTGGTGACAAAGATCAGCGTATCGGCACCGGCATCCACCGCCTCGTCCACGGCGTACTGGATCAGCGGGCGATCGAGTACCGGCAACATCTCCTTGGCCACCACCTTGGTGGCGGGAAGAAAGCGTGTACCCAATCCCGCAACCGGGAAAACCACTTTGCGCAACGGCTGGCTCACTTACTTATCTCCTGATTCATTGCGACGCAACGCCACCACGTTGTCCGGTTGCGGCGCTTCGCTCCAGCGGAACGACGGCAACAGGTTGGATACGCACTGGCGCAGCACTTCGTCGTCATACACAACCACGGCATCGGCGGCCTTGGCCATCTGAGCATTGAGATGATCCCATTTCACCGGCCGATACTGCGCGAGGAAGATCTTCGCGTGCGTGGTCTCGCTGTAGTTCTCGAGCGGATGGAACAGTTCTTCAAACAGCTTTTCACCCGAACGCAAGCCCGTATAGATAATGGGAATCTCCGTGCCTGGCTTACGCCCGGCCAGACGGATCATTTGTTCGGCCAGGTCGCGGATCTTGATCGGCTCGCCCATGTCCAGCGCAAAGATCTCGCCCCCCTTGCCCAAACTCGCGGCCTGCAGGATCAACTGGCAAGCCTCCGGAATGGTCATGAAATAGCGCGAGATTTCCGGGTGCGTAATGGTAACCGGGCCGCCGTTGCGGATCTGCTGACGGAACAGCGGCACGACGGAGCCCGCCGAGTCGAGCACGTTGCCAAACCGCACGGTGATGAAGTGGGTCTGCGAATGCGCGTTGAGGTTCTGGCACCAGATCTCGGCCATGCGCTTGCAGGCACCCATGACACTGGTGGGGTTGACCGCCTTGTCGGTGGAAATGAGCACGAAGCATTCCACGTCATGGCGATCGGCCAGGTCGGCCACGTTGCGCGTGGCGAGCACATTGTTGCGGAACGCCGCGCGCAGCTGCCCCTGCAGCATCGGCACGTGCTTGTAGGCCGCCGCATGGAAAACTACCTGCGGCTTGTATTCGGCAAAGCGCTTGCGCATGGCGGCGGGATCGCCGCAGTCGGCGAGCACGGCGTCGTAGATCAACTCGGGGTATTCCGAGCGCAGCTCCTGCGAGATCTTGTAGAGATTGAACTCACTGTTGTCGACGACGCACAACGATTGCGCGCCCAGGCGCGCCACCTGGCGGCACAGTTCCGAGCCAATCGAGCCGCCACCGCCCGTTACCAGCACACGGCGCCCGGTGAGCGTGACGCGGATGGCTGTCCAGTCCAACTCCACCGTGTCGCGACCGAGCAGGTCTTCGATGGCGACTTCCTTGATCTCGTTGAAGTGCGCCCGCCCGGAAACGACATCTTCGAGCTTGGGCACCGTTCGGTATGGCAGCCCGCTGCGATCGCACAGTTCGACCACGCGACGCATCTCGGGCGTGCTCGCCGCTGGCATGGCGATCAGCAGCATCTGTGCGGCGACTTCTCGCGACAGCTCCGGAATTTGGTCGATGCGACCCAGCACGGGCCGGCCATTGATGCTGGCGCCGCGCAGGCTTTCCTTGTCGTCGACAAAGCCGACCACGGTGTAGCCGCTATCGCGCTGTAGATCGCGTGAAAGTGCCTCACCCGCCCGGTCGGCGCCCACGATCAGCACGCGCTGCAGGGGCTTGGCCTGGAACAGGTCGACGCGGCTGTCTTTCCAAAAGCGATAGGTCAGGCGCGGCGTGCCCAGCAAAATGGACAGCACCACCGGATACAACAGCAGCACCGAACGCGGCACATCGTCCAGGCGGTTGTAGAGCATCAGCGCCGCGGCAATGGCCAGCGCGCCCAATACCGCCGCGCGCAGGATGTTCCACAAGTCCGGCAGGCTGGCAAAGCGCCACACGCCCTTGTAGAGCCCGGTCCAGCTCAGTACCGCGCCCTGGACCAGCAGCACCAGCGGAAACTCCAGCGGATGGAAACTGATCCCCGCGTTGTCGATCAGCGCATACCGCAGGGCCTTGGCTACCCACCAGGCAACCGCCGCCATCAGCAGGTCGTGAAGCACCACGGCCATGCGGGGATGGATAACGCCGATGAGTTTACGAAGCGACATGTCGGCCCTTGTGCAAAACGCGCCCCAAGCACTGGCGCTTCATGAAAATCCAGGCGGTCATCGCTACCAGGTAGGTGCCCATGAACACCGGCACCGATCCCACTGGCCAGGCCCAGGCAAGCACGGCAAGAGGCGCCGCGACCACCAGGTTCCAGGCCAGATAGCACGCCCCTCCCGTGGCATGCGTAAACCCACTGCGAACCAACCACTGATAAAGGTGTTCGCGATGCGCAGTGTGCCACCGGCGACCGCTCGCCATACGACTGAGAAGCGTAAGGCTAGCGTCCGCTACAAAAGATGAACTGAGGATCAAGGCCGGCCATAACAGCCGGGTTTCCACCCGCCACAGCATAGCTGTCAAGGCAAATAAGAGTAGCCCCATGGTGCCACTGCCCACGTCCCCCATGAAAATACGGGCCCTAGGGCGATTGAAAAACCAGAAGCCCAGCGCCGCCGCCGCCAGGCAAGCCGACGCCACCGCCTGGGCCGACTGGCCGACCGAGAGGGCCAGCAGGCCCAGGCCCAGGCTCACAAAGATCACTTGCTGGGCCAGCAACCCGTCGATGCCGTCCATGAAATTGTGCAGGTTGATGCTCCACCCGCCGGCAAGCACCAGCACCGGCAGCCACCACCAGGACAAACCGCCCCAGGCGAACGCAACGGCGATCACCCCGGAGGCGAGCAGCTGAACGCAGAACCGGGGAAGCACCGGCAAGGGGCGGTGGTCGTCCCACCAGCCCACGGCCGCCACCAGGACGGTGGCCAGGGCGAGCATGAGCGCCATGCCCACGGGCCAGGGCGACGGCAGCAGGCACAGGCTCGCCGGCATGGTCAGTAACGCCGCCACCACGATGCCAATGCCGCCGCCACGGGGCGTGGGGATGGTATGGGAGCGCCGCTGCCCGGGCAGATCCAGCATATTGCGGCGATGCGCGTAGGCCATCGCGCCACGAACCACCGCGACAGCGATCAACAACGACGCCAGCACCATCCCTAACGCCAGCCAGGAGAAACTCATCCGTGCCTCATTCGTTGGCGACGCCGTGAATCGGCCGGATGGTGCTCCAGCTCTTGCAGCTGGGACACTGCCAGTGGTGTGCCTTGGCACCGAAGCCGCAGCGGCTGCAGCGGTACATCGCCTGGCCTTCCAGCAGCTTCTTGGTGAGATCGCGCAGGATCAGGAAATTCTCGCGCGCCTCGCCTTCCATCTTGTCCATGGTGGCATCGATCAACGCCATCAGGCCACGCACGGAAGGCCGCAGACGCAACTGCGAGGTGAGGAACTCGATGGCCATGCGTTCGCCATCGCGCTGCTGATACAGCCGCGTCAACGCCAGCACCGGCGAAATGCCGTGATAACGCTCCAGGATGTCACGCAGAAAATGCTCGGCGTGCTCCATCTGCTGCGAGCGCGCATAACTGTTGAGCAAAGGCGGCAGGATTTCCGGCACAAAGGCGATATCCGCCTCCACCGCCTGCTCGTACACCTTGGCGGCCTCAGCGTGCAGCCCTTCTTCGGCATACAGGCGCCCGGTGAGCATAAAGGCGCGCACGCAATCGGGCTGGCAGGCAAATGCCTGGCGCAGGTATTCGCGCGCCTCTTGCCGCGCGCCATGCTGGCGCGACTGTTCGGCAAGCTCGCAGTAGAACTGCGCGATCATGCCGGACTCGTCCTCCCCGGTCATGGCCTCGAGGCGGCGAGCGTGTTCGATGGCCTTGTGCCAGTCACGCTCGTGCTGGTAGATCGCGATCAGATGACGCAACGCCGAAGGCGCATGCGCATCCATCGCCACCAGGTCAGAGAACAGCGTTTCGGCGCGGTCCAGCAGGCCGGCGCGCATATAGTCCTCGCCCAGCTCCAGCAGCGCCACGGTCTTCATGGCTTCGGACAGGCCCGGGCGCGACACCAGGTGCTGGTGCAGGCGGATGGCCCGATCCACTTCACCGCGCCGACGGAACAGATTGCCCAGCGCCAGATGGGTTTCCACCGTGTCGCGGTTGTACTCGGCCAGCTTGAGGAAAACCTCGATGGCCTTGTCCTGCTCCTCGTTGAGCAGGTAGTTCAGGCCACGGAAGTAATCGGAAGAAAGTTCACTGACTTGCGCGCCGGAGCGACGCGCCCCTGCCCGCCTGGCGGTCCACCAGCCACTGGCGAACGCTGCGGGTACGAGCAGGAGAAGAACGTAAAGAAGTGGGCTCATGCACCGGCCGGGGAGGTCTTGGCCTTGCTGCGGGCCTCGGCCGAGGCCTGGCGGCGCAGCCGGCGATGCCGCGTACTGACCCCAAGCCATGCCGTAAGGCCGCCCAGCAGCCAACCGATCACCAGGGCCGACAGCAAGGCCGCCCCCTTGGGCAGATCGATGCGCGCAAAGCCAAGGTCGTAGCCGACCAGGTCGGCATTAAGCGCGCCCAGCACAATGCCGGCGGCCACGAACAATAGGAGAATCAGCGTTACGATCAATCGCATGCCGCGACTTTAACCGATTGCCGTTAAGCGTCACAGGCGCGCGTTTGGTCGGGCTTCAGAAAATGAGAAAACAGCCCAGCAAGGGGCGCTGCCGGCCCGGGCTCCAAACAAAAAGAAGGCAGGAACGACGCATCGCCGCCTGCCCTCCAAAGACTCTGCAGTGACGGCCCTGAGGGCTATCACACCAGATTCATATTGACGCGTTCACGCAGTTCCTTGCCCGGCTTGAAGTGCGGGACATGCTTGCCCGGAAGGGCCACCGCATCGCCGGTCTTGGGGTTGCGCCCCATGCGCGGCGGACGGTAGTGCAGCGCGAAGCTGCCGAAACCACGAACCTCGATACGCTCGCCATGGGAGAGGGCGTGGCTCATCTGTTCGATGACGCTCTTTACCGCCAACTCCACATCTGCAAATGCGAGGTGGGTCTGACGCCGTGCCAGCGCCTCAATCAATTCGGATTTGGTCATGGGTCCCCAATGTCCGTGACATAAAACCGCGGGGCGGCTCTACGCCGCCCCGCATTCCTACAGCTACTGCTTAGTCAGCCTTGTTCAGCTGCTCCTTGAGCAGCGCACCGAGCTTGGTCGTGCCGCCGGAGGCGGACGAGTACTCAGCCATGGCATCGTGCAGTTCTTCTTCGTCCTTCGCGCGGATCGACAGCTGCAGCTGGCGGCCCTTACGGTCCATGCCGGTGAACTTGGCTTCGACCTTGTCGCCAACCTTCAGGTGCAGGGTGGCGTCTTCGATGCGCTCCTTGGCGATATCGTTGGCGCGCAGGTAACCCTCGACGCCTTCGCCCAGATCGATCACGGCGCCCTTGGCGTCCACTTCCTTCACGGTACCGTTGACGATGGTGCCGCGCGGATTGTTGGCCATGAACTGGCCGAACGGATCCTGCTCCATCTGCTTGATGCCGAGGGAGATGCGCTCACGCTCCGGATCCACGGCCAGCACCACGGCCTCGATCTCGTCGCCCTTCTTGAAGTTGCGGACGAGGTCTTCGCCGGACACCTGCCAGGAGATGTCGGACAGGTGGACCAGACCGTCGATGCCACCGTCCAGGCCGATGAAGATGCCGAAGTCGGTGATCGACTTGATCTGACCGGACACCTTGTCGCCCTTCTTGTGCATGGCGGCGAACGCTTCCCACGGGTTCGAGCGGGTCTGCTTGATACCCAGCGAGATGCGGCGACGCTCTTCATCCACGTCCAGCACCATCACTTCGGTCTCGTCGCCGACCTGCACCACCTTGGCCGGGTTGACGTTCTTGTTGGTCCAATCCATTTCGGAGACGTGGACCAGGCCTTCCACGCCCGGCTCGATCTCAACGAAGCAACCGTAATCGGTGACGTTGGAGACCTTGCCGAACAGGCGGCTGCCGACCGGGTAGCGGCGAGCGATAGCGACCCACGGGTCATCGCCCAGCTGCTTGAGGCCCAACGAAACGCGGTTGCGCTCGCGGTCGTACTTGAGCACGCGCACATCCAGCTCGTCGCCGACGTTGACGACTTCGGACGGGTGACGCACGCGCTTCCACGCCATGTCGGTGATGTGCAGCAGGCCGTCGATACCACCCAGGTCCACGAACGCGCCGTAGTCGGTGAGGTTCTTGACGGTACCCTTGACCACCGCGCCTTCGGTCAGGCGCTCCAGCAGCTTCTCGCGCTCCTCGGAGAACTCGGTCTCGACGACGGCGCGGCGGCTGACGACCACGTTGTTACGCTTGCGGTCGAGCTTGATGATCTTGAACTCGAGGTCCTTGCCTTCCAGGTAAACCGGATCGCGGACCGGACGCACGTCGACCAGCGAACCCGGCAGGAATGCGCGGACGTCCTTGATGTCGACGGTGAAACCACCCTTGACCTTGCCGGAGATCTTGCCGGTGATGGTCTCTTCCTTGTCGAAGGCTGCTTCCAGGTCGTCCCACACCATGGAACGCTTGGCCTTCTCACGGGAGAGCTTGGTCTCGCCGAAACCGTCTTCCAGGGCGTCGAGGGCAACCTTCACCTCGTCGCCTACCTGCACTTCCAGCTCTCCGCTCTCGTCCTTGAACTGCTCGATCGGGACGATGCCTTCGCTCTTCAGGCCAGCGTTGATCACGACGACGTCGTTGCGGATTTCCACAACGATACCCGTGACGATCGCGCCCGGCTTCAGCTTGGAGATAGCCTGTTGGCTCTGTTCAAACAGTTCGGCAAAACTTTCAGTCATGTTGATTCCAGAAATGATAAAAGGCCTTAGATCCTTGCGCGCCGTCGGATGAAAAGCGCACGGACGATCAGCCCACCGGTTATGGGTGTCCTAGGGAAAAAGCTCCGTCGGCACCGTTGACCAAAACCCCTACCGCGGTAGAGGCACCAACGGCTATCGGCGACCCATCAGGGCCGCACGACAGCCAATACTTTCGCGACGACGTCGTCGATGCCCATGCCGGTGGTGTCGATGAAAACCGCATCTGCGGCCGGCTTGAGCGGCGCGACGGTCCGCGAGGCATCGCGGGTGTCACGCGCTTCGATCTCGCGCTGAAGAGTGGCAAGTGTAACGCTGAGCCCCTTTTCCTTCAACTGCTTATAGCGCCTTTTGGCGCGCTCGGCGGCGCTGGCGGTCAGGAACACCTTGTAGGGCGCGTCCGGGAAGATGACGGTACCCATATCGCGGCCGTCGGCCACCAGGCCCGGCCCCTTGCGGAAGGCCAGCTGCATATCCACAAGTGCTTGACGCACCGAGGGAATCGAGGCAATCGCAGAGGCCGCTGCGCCAGCGGTTTCGGTGCGCAATTCGTCGGTGGCGTCGTGACCATTCACCAGCACCCGGGTGTCGCTGCCATCGGTAACCGCCTGGAAGCGGATCTTGGTGGTCTGGGCACAACGGGTAATCGCCTCGGCGTCCGACAGGTCCAGCCCCTCGGCACCCGCGGCGTAGCCCACCGCCCGGTACAAGGCGCCCGAATCCAGCAGGCGCCAACCCAGTTGCTCGGCGACCCGGCGACTGATGGTGCCCTTGCCCGATCCCGAGGGTCCGTCGATGGTCAGAACGGGAACGGACGATGCACTCATGGGGACTCCTGACGGCGGCAAGGGAAAACGCATATGCTATCGCGTTGGTCCTCGCACGGAACGCGGGATTTCCATCCTCCCTCTTCGTTAGTCCGTCAGGCCCATGCACGTCCACACCATGAATGATCTGCGTCGCGAATTCGAACAAGCCGTTGAAGATGTGCAAGGGCTTGGCCAGCGACCGGATAACGACACGCTGTTGCGCCTCTACGCGCTCTACAAGCAAGGCTCCGAAGGCGATGTGCACGGGGAGCAGCCGGGCTTTTTCGACTTTATCGGCACGGCCAAGTACGAAGCCTGGGCGCAGTTGCGCGGGGTCTCGGAAGACGATGCCATGCAACGCTATATCGCACTGGTGCACGAACTTTTGAGCTGAGCCGGCCCTTTGCGGCAAGCCACCGGCACACCCGGCGGCCGGCGTGAGCGGCGCCCACCCGGCGCCCGAAAACCCGATTACCCAACCCCACCGGGATGACCCCGGCAAGCTCGCCACCTTCCCGCCAAAGCGGGCGGCGAAACCCTTTCGCGCTTGCCCAGCGTCGCCAAAAGCCCCACTCCCGGCCGCCGATCGTGAAGACCGTCGCCGCAAAACCACAGGCGATACTTGGCAAGTTTGACTTGCCTTTTCCCGGTCGCGCACCCCACAGTCGCCACTCCCCCTTGCTTTCAAACACCGCGCCCAGGCACATTCATACGATCGTTTGAACTCGCCAACGGCCTGCCATGCACTTCCCTCGCCTGTTCTCCCCGCTCGACCTTGGGCATACCACGCTGCCCAATCGCATCCTGATGGGCTCCATGCACACCGGCCTGGAGGACAAAGCGAGCGATTACGACAAGCTCGCCGCGTACTTCGCCGAACGCGCACGCGGCGGCGTGGGCCTGATGGTGACGGGCGGCATCGCGCCCAGCATCCAGGGCTGGCTCAAGCCCTTCGGCGGACGCCTCTCGATGCCTTGGCATGTAGCCCGCCACCGCAAGCTCACGCGTGCCGTGCATGCAGAAGGCGGCAAGCTGTGCATGCAAATTCTGCATGCGGGGCGCTATGGCTATCACCCCCTGTCGGTGGCGCCATCCAAACTGAAATCGCCGATCACGCCGTTTACGTCCAAGGCACTGTCGACGCGCGGCGTGGAGCGCACCATCGCGGACTTCGTGCGCTGCGCCAAGCTGGCACAGGACGCCGGCTACGACGGCGTGGAGATCATGGGTTCGGAAGGCTATTTGATTAACCAGTTCCTGGCCGCGCGCACCAATCAGCGCAACGACGCCTGGGGCGGCGATGCCGACAAGCGTATGCGCTTTCCCGTGGATATCGTGCGCCGCACGCGTGCAGCGGTTGGGCGCGATTTCATCATCATCTATCGCCTCTCGATGCTCGACCTGGTGGAGCAAGGCCAGGATTGGAGCGAGATCGTGACGCTCGCCAAGGCCATCGAAGCGGCTGGCGCCAGCATCATCAATACCGGCATCGGCTGGCACGAGGCGCGGATACCCACCATTGTCACCAGTGTGCCGCGCGCGGGTTTTGCGTGGGTTACGCAAAAGCTCAAGGGCGAAGTGGCGATTCCGCTGATTACCACCAACCGCATCAACATGCCCGACGTCGCCGAGCGGATCCTGGCCAGCGGCGAAGCCGATATGGTGTCGATGGCGCGCCCGCTGCTGGCCGATCCCGACTGGGCCAAGAAAGCCCGGGCCGGCCGCAGCGAACGCATCAACACCTGCATCGCCTGCAACCAGGCCTGCCTGGATCATGTCTTCCAGAATCGACGTGCGAGCTGCCTGCTCAATCCGCGCGCCTGCCACGAAACCGAGCTGACGATCACGCCGGCCCCAATCCGCAAGCGCGTGGCCGTGGTGGGCGCCGGGCCGGCTGGACTCGCCTGCGCGAGCACGCTGGCCGAGCGTGGCCATACCGTCACGCTGTTCGATCAAGCGAGCGAGATCGGCGGCCAGTTCAATTACGCCAAACGCATACCGGGCAAGGAAGAATTCCACGAGACGCTGCGCTACTTCCGCCACCGGCTGGCCGATACCGGCGTCACGCTACGCCTGGGCGAGCACGCGCAAGCCCAGACACTCGCCGCCGATGGCTATGACGAAGTGGTCGTGGCCACCGGCATTACGCCGCGCAAGGTGAGCTTCCCCGGCAGCGATGATCCGCGCGTACTCAATTACCTGGATGTGCTTGCGCGCAACGCCCCGGTCGGCGAGCGCGTCGCCATCATCGGCGCCGGCGGCATCGGTTTCGACGTCGCTGAATTCCTGGTCGAGCACTCACCCTCGCCGACCCTCGACGTCACGCGCTGGACGCGCGAATGGGGCGTGGACCGTCAGCTCGACACTCGTGGCGGCCTGGCGACTGCCGCGCCGGAAGCGCCCGACCGCCAAGTCTGGCTACTCCAGCGCAGCGAAGGCCGCCCCGGCGCCCGTCTCAACAAGACCACCGGCTGGGTACACCGCGCCACCCTGAAGGCCAAGCGCGTGACCATGCTCGGCGGGGTCACCTACGAACGCTTCGACGACCAGGGCCTGCATATCCGCGTGAATGGACAGACGCAGGTGTTGCCGGTGGATAACGTGATTGTCTGCGCCGGCCAGGAGCCCCATCGCGCACTGGCCGACGCCTTGCTGGCCGCCGGCGTCACCGCACACGTGATCGGCGGCGCTGACGTAGCCGCCGAACTGGATGCCAAGCGCGCCATCGACCAGGGCACCCGCCTCGCGGCAACGCTGTAAGCCTCACCCGACACCACCCCGGCGAAAGTCGGGGTGATGCCGGGGTGCGCGCGGCAAGCACGATAGCCACCCCGAAAACGACAACGCCCGGCGCAAGGCCGGGCGTTGTCTGGAAAAGAAAGCGCCCCGCTAGACGACGCGTCGATATGGGCCCAGGGGGGAGGAGGACCAGATATCGCGGGGGTAGCGTCGCAGCGGGGCGAGGGTCGCCGCCACCTGGGGGGAGGGGACGGTGGCGGGACGGAAGAAATAATATGATCGACGGGTTATAGAAACAAATATATATTTTGCGTCCAACTTAGTCGAAAAAACTATTAAAGACCCCGCCATGTTCGACTTCCGTCAGCTTCGTTACTTTGTAACCGTCGCCGAGGAGCTCAGCTTTACCCGCGCGGCCCAGCGCCTGTACATCTCACAGCCCCCTCTTTCACAGCAAATACAGGCGCTTGAGAACGACCTGGGGGTGCGCCTGCTGGAGCGCAACAAGCGCAACGTGTCGTTGACCGAGCCAGGCAAGCTCTTCCTGGAACAAGCGCGCCAGATTCTGGCCAAGGCCGAAGAGGTGCGCATTCAGATGGCAGACGCCGCCACCGGCTTCAGCGGCAAGCTGCGGCTGGCCTACACGGTGTCGGTCACCTTCCACCCGGCACTGCCGCGCACCCTGCTCCGTTACCGCAGCTTTGCCCCACAGGTACGGCTGATGCTCACGGAGATGTATACCGAGCAGCAGTATGCCGCGCTCCTGGCGGGCGAGCTGGACGTGGGTTTTGTACGCGACGAGCCGGAACACCCAGGCATGGCGCGCAACCTGCGCCTGGACGTGATCGACCGCGAACCGCTGGTGCTGGCCCTGCCCTCCAACCACCCCCTGGCCGACCGCGAAAGCATCTGGCTGCGCGAAGTCGCCATGGAGGCCTTTGTGGTGCAGCCACGCGAACTGGCCGCCACGCTGTATGACCGCCTGGCGCAGATCGCGGCCAAGGCAAACTTTCACCCCTTGATCCGCCAGCATGCCCAGCAGATCAACGGCCTGCTGGTTCTGGTGGCCGCCGGCATGGGCCTAGCGCTGGTGCCCGCCTCCATGCGCTCGGTGAGCCTGCCGGGTGTCACCTATCTGCGCTTGGAAGATCCGGATGCCTTTATGCTGCTGGCCCTCGCCAGCCGCGCGGACGACCCGTCGCCTGTGGTGCAACGCTTCCTCAGCGCCATGACCGAGCCGGAATAAACGGCGCGTTCATTTCCAGCCCCGCGGCGGCGCCGAGGCGTCACAAAAATCCGCGCAAATGGGAGCTTGACGGCTTTTTGCCCAAGGCATCCAAAGACTTGTGCAAAGTCAACAAACTGTTTATAGTTTCGTTCTTGTATTTTTCCAATTCGTTAGTTTCAGGAGCTGGCCGTGAAGGTGCTTTCCTCTTTGAAGTCCGCCAAGGCGCGGCACCGTGACTGCAAGGTTGTGCGTCGTCGCGGCAAGGTGTTCGTGATCTGCAAGAGCAACCCGCGTTTCAAGGCTCGTCAGCGCTAATTTCTAGCTGCGATGAGTTTAGAAAAAGGCCGCGCAAGCGGCCTTTTTTGTTGCATGCCCTCAGGCCATGCGCAAATAAGCCACGAAGCTGCGCGCCTGCTCGGCCTGGAATTGCCGGTCGGACATAGGCAACACCGTCTGCCACAACGATACCGGCTCGAGCGCAAAACTCTCGATCGCGCCAGCCGCCGACAGCACCGCAAACTGAAGCGCTCGACGCGGCACCCGATGCGGGATTTCCGCCTTGAACACCTGCAGCACATCGACCACCTGCGCCATGTTCTGTGCGATGTGCCCATGCACTTCCCTGGCGAATTCGGACGCCCCCTCGTTTTCCAGAAAACGCAGCAGCGACCGCATCAGCCGCGGGTGGCGACGATATTGCGCAAACAGCAACTCCATCAACTGCGCCGCTGACGCCTCCAGCGTATCGCGCACCAGCATCTTGCTCAGATGATCGCGATTGGCCGTGTTGCTTGCGCGCAACATGTGCAGAAACGCCTCCCGCAGTAACGCATCCTTGTCGGGAAAGCGGCGATAGATGCTGGCCGGCGCCACGCCAGCCAGCGCCGCGATCCTGGGCACCACCGCCCCGTCCAGGCCCTCCTCGTCCAGCGCTTTCACCGTGGCGGCCAGCAGTCGGTCGAGGGTTTCCCGGCTACGCTGCTGCCTGGGTTCGCGCACCCCTGAAATCGTCTTAGTCGTCATGCCCTGGACAATGCCCCGATTAAATGCGAATGTAAATTTACATTTACTTTAAAGGGACGGTCATGCAAACGACAGACGTGCTGTTGGCGCTATGCGCCGCGTGGCTGGTAGGCGTGGCCCCCTGGCTGGATCTTTCCACGGGTCGACGACTGCAGCGCCGCAGCGACACCCGGGGCCGATTGGCGTTCTACCGCCAATCAATTGCCTGGCTGTGGCTGTCCGCCCTGGTGGTGGCGGTTATTGCGCCCTGGGGCGCGCCCTGGGTCATCCAGCTACCGGCTGCCGGCAGCGGCTGGCTCAACCTGCCCTGGTTCCGCGCCACAGGCGCGGTGCTGTTGACGATCTACTTCGCCCTGGCGCTCTGGCCCGGCCTGCACGCCTTGCTGGTCAAGGGTGCGCGCCCCCGTTACCTGCGCGCCCTGGGCCGGCTGCAATTCGTATTGCCCGTGTCGCCTCGCGAGCGTGCCTGGTGGGCACTGACCAGCCTGACGGCCGGCATCTGCGAAGAATGGCTTTATCGCGGCTTCCTCATGCAGTACCTGGCAGGACGCTGGCATGGCCCCTCACTGGGACTCGTCGGCGCCCTCGTGGCCAGCTCGATCGTATTCGGGCTGGGCCACCTGTATCAGGGAAAGCGCGGCGTGCTGACCACCAGCATCAGCGGGATGCTCTTTGGCCTGCTGGCCTGCACCACCGGCAGCCTCGCCGCGCCGATGCTGTTGCATGTGCTGATCGATCTTCAGGTGCTCGCCATGTACTGGCCCAGCCACGATGACCCGGCGATGGCCCAGGCCTTGATGAGCGGGTCACCCGGCAAGTGGTCTGCAAAAGACGGTATCAAGAAACCATCATCAGGACCGTGAGCATCAGGGTGATGAAGAACGCCACGGATATCACCAGCCTGCATGCGCGGACCTGACGCAGCAAGCGCACGCTCGCCCTGGCTTCCGAGGGCACCGGCCCCAGGAACAACACCCTCCGGCTGAGGACGGCAGGCTTCAGAAATTGATCGTAGTAAGACCGATGCAACAGGGCGGCGTATTCCGGCGCCAGGAGCTCCCCCTTCTGGCGGCAGCCCAGCGTCGTAAACCACGGGACGATCGTGGACATGATTGCGCCAGTGCCAAACACCGCCATAAGCCATGCCCTGCCCCAAAACAAATGGCCATAAGCGCCGCCAACAAAAAAGCCGGCGGCGGCGCCACGTCATCGTGACACCGCCGCCGGCTCTTGGACAGATCACGCCACCGCCAAGCCCATGCTTGGCGGTAATGATCCTCAGGCGTAACGCACGCCAGTGATTTCGTAGCGCTTCACCCCGTTGGGCGCATTGAACTCAAAGCTGTCACCTTCGCTCTTACCGATCAGCGCGCGCGCAATCGGCGAGGACACGGCGATAAGGCGCAGCTTGATGTCCGCCTCCAGGTCACCCACGATCTGGTAGGTCACGGCTTCGCCGCTGTCCTCGTCTTCCAGATCCACGGTGGCGCCAAACACCACGCGTGAGCCGGCCGCGAGACGGCTGACGTCGATGACCTCCGCGGTGGACAGCAACGCCTCCAGCGCGGCGATGCGTCCCTCGATGAAGCTCTGCTGCTCGCGCGCGGCGTGGTACTCCGCGTTTTCCTTCAGGTCACCATGCGCGCGCGCCTCGGCGATGGCCGCAATGATGTTTGGCCGATCGACGGACTTCAGCTTTTCCAGCTCGCCGCGCAGGCGTTCCGACCCTGCCTTGGTGATGGGCGCACGACTCATGCGTTCAATTCCTTATGAAGTTCCTGCAGGCTGTGCACCTGACCGTCACCATGGTAGTCCAGCGAGTGCACCAGCGCGCGCGCGCCAGCCACCGTGGTGGAGTACGTGACACGATGCTGCAAGGCTTCGCGTCGGATCGAGAACGAGTCGGCGATGGCTGCCTTGCCCTCGGTGGTGTTGACGATATAGACGATCTCGCCATTCTTGATCAGGTCGACGATATGCGGTCGGCCATCAGCCACCTTGTTGATCCGCTCGCAGGTCACGCCATGCTCGGCCAGGTACTTGGCCGTGCCTTCGGTGGCGACCAGGCTGAAACCGCGCTCCAGCACTTCGCGGGCGATCGGCAGCAAGCGATCCTTGTCGGCATCGCGCACCGACACGAACACCTTGCCCTTGGGCGGCGTCTTGATGCCGGCCGCATCGTGGCCGCGCGCAAACGCGGCACCAAAGCTGCGGCCCACGCCCATCACTTCGCCGGTGGAGCGCATTTCGGGGCCGAGGATCGGGTCCACGTTCTGGAACTTCAGGAACGGGAAGATCGCTTCCTTCACCGAGTAGTAACTCGGGATCACTTCCCTGGTGGCGCCCTGGGCCTTGAGCGTGCGGCCAGCCATGGCGCGCGCCGCGATCTTGGCCAGCGGCACACCCGTGGCCTTGGACACGAAGGGCACCGTGCGCGAAGCGCGCGGGTTCACTTCGAGGATGTACACGGTGTCGCCCTGGATGGCGAACTGGGTGTTCATCAAGCCGACGACCTTCAGCTCCTTGGCCATCGCCGTAACCTGACGGCGCATTTCGTCCTGCACTTCCGGCGTGAGCGAGTACGGCGGCAGCGAGCAGGAGGAGTCGCCCGAGTGCACGCCCGCCTCCTCGATGTGCTCCATGATGCCGCCGACCAGCACGTTGCCTTCGGCGTCGGCGATGATGTCCACGTCCACTTCCACCGCGTGGTCGAGGAAGCGATCCAGCAGCACCGGCGAATCATTGGAGACCTGCACGGCCTCGCGAATGTAGCGCGAGAGATCGGCGTCACCGTAGACGATTTCCATGGCGCGGCCGCCCAGCACGTAACTGGGGCGCACCACCAGCGGATAACCAATCTCGCGAGCCGACGCCAGCGCTTCTTCCGGCGTGCGTGCGGTGCGGTTCGGCGGCTGCTTCAGGCCGATCTTTTCGATCATCTGCTGGAAGCGCTCGCGGTCTTCGGCCAGGTCGATGCTGTCCGGCGAGGTACCGATGACCGGCGCGCCCGCGGCTTCCAGCGCACGCGCCAGCTTCAGCGGGGTCTGGCCGCCGTACTGCACGATCACGCCCTTGGGCTTTTCCAGGTCCACGATTTCCAGCACGTCTTCCAGCGTGAGCGGCTCGAAATACAGACGATCGGAGGTGTCGTAGTCGGTGGAGACGGTTTCCGGGTTGCAGTTGACCATGATGGTCTCGAACCCGTCTTCACGCAGCGCCAGTGCGGCATGCACGCAGCAGTAGTCGAACTCGATGCCCTGCCCGATACGGTTCGGGCCGCCGCCCAGCACGATGATCTTGTCGCGGTTGGTCGGGTTGGCTTCGCACTCTTCCTCGTAGGTTGAGTACATGTAGGCCGTGGTGGTGGCGAACTCGGCCGCGCAGGAGTCCACGCGCTTGTACACCGGGCGCACACCCTGCGTGCGACGCAGGTGACGCATGGCGGCTTCGTTGGTATCCAGCAGCTCGGCGAGGCGCGCGTCGGAGAAGCCCATGCGCTTGAGTTCGCGCATGCGGTGAGCGTCGACAGCGGCGATGCCCTGCGTCTGGACGTCCTTCTCGGTCAGCACAATGTCTTCGAACGCGGCGAGGAACCAGGGATCGACGCGGCTAAGGCCGTAGACCTCCTCCAGCGACAGGCCGGCGCGGAAGGCGTCGGCCAGGTGGAACACGCGATCCGGGCGCGGCTCGCGCAGTTCGCGCTTGAGCACGGCCAGGCCTTCCTCGGTGCTGAGATCCAGCCCGGTCGGGTTGAGGCCGTTCTTGCCGATCTCCAGGCCACGCAGGGCCTTCTGCAGCGATTCGTGGAAGGTGCGGCCCATCGCCATCACCTCGCCCACCGACTTCATCTGGGTGGTGAGGCGGGCGTCGGCGGCCGGGAACTTCTCGAACGCAAAGCGCGGAATCTTGGTGACCACGTAATCGATGGTCGGCTCGAACGACGCCGGCGTGAGGCCGCCGGTAATGTCGTTCTTGAGTTCATCGAGCGTGTAGCCCACGGCCAGCTTGGCGGCGATCTTGGCGATCGGGAAGCCGGTGGCCTTGGAGGCGAGCGCGGAGGAGCGCGACACGCGCGGGTTCATTTCGATGACCACCACGCGGCCGTTCTCGGCATTGATGCCGAACTGCACGTTGGAGCCACCGGTATCCACGCCGATCTTGCGCAGCACCGCGATGGAGGCATCGCGCAGGCGCTGGTATTCCTTGTCGGTGAGCGTCTGCGCCGGCGCGACGGTGATCGAGTCGCCGGTGTGCACGCCCATCGGGTCGAGGTTTTCGATCGAGCACACGATGATGCAGTTGTCCGCCTTGTCGCGGACCACTTCCATCTCGAATTCCTTCCAGCCGAGCACGGATTCCTCGACCAGCACTTCGCCCACCGGCGACAGCTCCAGGCCGCGCTTGACGATCTCTTCGAACTCTTCGCGGTTATAGGCGATGCCGCCGCCGGAACCGCCGAGCGTGAAGCTGGGGCGGATGATGGTGGGGTAACCCACCTTGGCCTGGGTCAGCAGCGCCTGCTCGAAGGTGCGCACCACTTCGGCCTTCGGGCATTCCAGGCCGATCTCGGCCATGGCGACGCGAAACAGCTCGCGGTCTTCCGCCATGCGGATGGCCTCGCGCGAGGCGCCGATCAGCTCGACGTTGTACTTCTCCAGCACACCGTTGTCGGCCAGGTCGAGCGCGCAGTTGAGGCCGGTCTGGCCGCCCATGGTGGGCAGCACGGCATCCGGGCGCTCCTTGGCGATGATGCGCTCCACCGTCTGCCAGTTGATCGGCTCGATGTAGACGGCATCGGCCGTCTCCGGGTCGGTCATGATGGTGGCGGGGTTGGAGTTCACCAGGATGACGCGGTAACCCTCTTCCTTCAGCGCCTTGCAGGCCTGCGCGCCGGAGTAATCGAACTCGCACGCCTGGCCGATGACGATCGGGCCGGCGCCGATGATGAGGATGCTCTTGATATCGGTGCGCTTAGCCATGCTTGCGGGCCTCCTGCATCAGGGCAGCAAAACGATCGAACAGGTAGCCAATGTCGTGCGGACCGGGGCTGGCTTCCGGGTGACCCTGGAAGCAGAACGCCGGACGGTCGGTGAGCGCGAAGCCCTGCAGCGAACCATCGAACAACGAAACGTGGGTAACCCGCACGTTGGCCGGCAGCGTGGCCGGGTCCACCGCAAAGCCGTGGTTCTGCGACGTGATCAGCACGCGGCCGTCGTCCAGATCCTTCACCGGGTGGTTGGCGCCGTGGTGGCCGAACTTCATCTTGAGCGTGGTGGCGCCCAGCGCCAGGCCCATGATCTGGTGCCCCAGGCAGATGCCGAACAGCGGGATCTTGGCGTCCAGGAACGCGCGCGCCGCGACAATGGCGTAGTCGCACGCGGCCGGGTCGCCCGGGCCGTTGGAGAGGAACACACCATCGGGCTGCATCGCCAGCACGTCGGCGGCCGGCGTCTGCGCGGGCACCACGGTGATGTCGCATCCTTGCTCGGCGAGCAGGCGCAGGATGTTCTGCTTCACGCCAAAGTCGTAGGCCACGACCTTGAAGCGTTTGGACGGCTGATTGAAGGCCGTCTTGTCCAGATCGTAGACACCTTCGTTCCAGCCATACGATTCACCGACGCTGACCACCTTGGCCAGGTCCATGCCGTTGAGGCCGGGGAACGCGCGCGCCTTGGCCAGGGCGGCCTCGGCATCCACCGTCTCACCGGCCACGATGCAGCCGGCCAGCGCACCCTTGTCACGCAGGATGCGGGTGAGTCGACGGGTGTCGATGCCGGCAATCGCCACGATGCCGTGACGCTTGAGGTAATCGGGCAGGCTTTCGGTGCTGCGCCAGTTACTGGCGCGTCGCGGCACGTCGCGCACGATCAAGCCGGCGGCGTGGACGGTATCGGACTCGGCATCCTCGACGTTGACGCCGGTATTGCCGATATGGGGATACGTCAGGGTGACGATCTGTTTGGCGTACGAGGGATCGGTGAGGATCTCCTGGTAGCCGGTCATGGCGGTGTTGAAAACCACCTCGCCGACGGTTTCACCAGTCGCGCCCACGGCATGACCGTGGAACACGCTGCCGTCTTCGAGGGCAAGCAGAGCAGGGATAGGCATGGGAGACCGCCTTTTAGGTGCAGCAAAGTCCGCAAGCCGCTGCAAAGGCAGCTTGTGGACCTTGGTCGAGGAACGTTTCAGGGCGGGTGGCAATGATAGGTGAGAGACCCCTTGGTGTCCACCAAAAAACAGCTGAACGCGACGCTTCCGGAAAGCTCTAACGGGAGCCACGGCGAGCGCTACACTACGTAGCGTCTCGCCAGCCCCGGATCTCCATGAACACTGCCGCGCTCCTCGATCCAGCCCGTCTCGACCGACCGGACACGGACGTGCGGCTGGAGCCTTTCCCCTTCATGATCGCCCACGGCCAGTTGCCGGACGAGGCGCGAGGGGACCTGGAGCGTGATTTTCCCCGCTACGCCAGCGCTGGTTTCTTTCCCTATGACCCGGCCGACTGCGGCCCCACGATCAACGCGCTGGTGCAGCGCCTGAGCTCGGCGGAGTTCGCCAGCGCCATCGGCAAGCGTCTGGGCATCGAAAACCTGGGCCAATACCCGACGCTCATCACGATCTGCCGATCGCTGAACAAGCGCCACGGCACTATCCACACCGATAGCCGCTCCAAGGTCGCCACGGCCCTGCTCTACCTCAATAACCAGTGGCCCGACACCAGCGACGGCTGCCTGCGCTTCCTGGGCAGCATCGACAACATCGACAGCATCGTGGCGCCGGAACTCAAGCCGCTGTACGGCGAATTCGCCGTGTTCAAGCGCTGCGAGAACTCTTTCCACGGCCACCTGCCATTCGAAGGCGAACGCCGCGTAATCCAGGTGGCGTGGCTCACCAGCGAGGACGAAAAGCTGCGCAAGACCAAGCGCGGCAAGTTCTCGCGCGCCTTCAAAAAGCTCTTCGGCTCGCTCGATCGCAAGCTGGGCGCCGGACGCGATCGCAACGCGTCGCATCCGGACTGACCCACTCGGCACGCCTAGAGCTGAGTGCCGTAGTGCCAGGCGATGTAGGCCGCAAACACGCCGTACAACAGCCCTACCGGCAGCAGCCAGCGCGCATCCACCTGGCCGCGGCGGAACAGCCACCACAGGTAGATCACCGCCACGCCGGTAAGCACGCCGGCCACCATCAGCGGCGCGTCGAATAGCCAGGGCGTGGCGAACAGCGCCAGCGAGCTGGGAATGGTGGCCTGGATCATCATGGCGCCGGAAATGTTCGCCAGCGCCAGACGCTCCTTGCCCTGACGCACCCAGATCAACGCATTCACGGTCTCGGGCAACTCGGTCGCCACCGGGCTCAACACCAACGCCACCAGGTGCGGCGACCATTGCAGCGCTATGCCGATCGCCTCGATCTGCTTAACGAACACGTGCGAGGCCAGGGCGATCACCAGCAGCGCCAGCAAGGTCTGCGCCGCTACCCACCACCACGACGGGTCGGCCGCCTTCGGCTGAAACTTCAGCGGCTCCAGCGCCTCTTCCTCGGGCGCGGTATCGCTGTGTTTGAGTTCGCGCCACACATACACGGCGTACGCGGCAAGGAACAGCACGCCCAGCCACGGCTTGAACGCGAAGGCCACCAGGCCCAGGCCGCACTTCACCACGAAGATCGCCAGGAACCACGACTGATCGCGCGCCAGCCGGCCATGCGCCACGCGCACCAGGTTGTCGGCACGCTGCAGGCGTCGGCGATTCATCCACAACGCCACGCCCACCACCGCGTAGGCAATCGTGGCGAGCACCAGCGGGCCACCCAGGGCGGCGCCCACGCCGATATCTTTCTGCTCGGGCGTACGCCCCAGTATCACCGCTACAAAGGTCACCGCGCTTTCTGGCAAGGCCGTACCGAAGGCGGCCAGGATGGTGCCGGTGGCGGTGGCGCCCAGGCTGAGCTTCTGGCCAAACCACTCCACGCCATTGACGAAGTATTCGCAAGCGAGATAGATCGCACCGGCCGAGAGCAGGAACAACAAGGCAGTAAGCATGCGTTTTCCAATGCCGAGCGAGCACAATACCCATGGCGCGACGACGCGAGCTCGCCCGGCAAAGGTGAGCGCGTCGCGGCCAAAGGTCTCGCCGGGCGATCGATATCAGTCGATATCGAAGGCCATCCGCACCATGAAGCCGAGGCTTCAAGTCTGTTGACGCGGACTCCTCTGAAGTCACCCGCCAGGCGGGTGAAGGGGGTGAGGATGGCTACTCCCCAATGACAACCCGTGCATGGTACCCAGCCCTGTCCAGGCGGACAAGCGAGGCGCCCGCCCGGTCAGGCGCGCTCGGCGGTAAAGCGCGGCGCCCCATCAAAGCGCGCGGCAGGGGCCGCCACCATGATGTCCAGCTCCTCATGCTGATGGGACAGGGTAGCCTCCAGGGCCGCATGAACGCCCGCCACGGCGCGCTCCAGCGCGCGCGGCATGGCTTCGCCATCCAGCAGGCTGGCGATAATCAAGGCGGTAAGCACGTCACCCGTGCCGGCGACATCGATCGGCAGCTCCGGTGAAACCACCTTCCAGGCCTCGCCTTCGCTGACCGCCAGCGTGACCAGATGGCCAGAAGCATGACGCACGCTATGGGCGACCACCCATTCCGGGCCACGCACGAGCAAGGCGCGCGCGGCCTTGAGCCCTTCCTGCTCGGTGACCGCCGGCAATCCACTGAGGCGCTCGAGCTCGAACGCATTGGGGCTGACCAGCCACGCGAGCGGCAACAGACGCTCCCGGAACACCGCCTCCAAACCCGGCTCGACATAGGGCCCGGTATGCGTATCGCCTATCACCGGGTCCAGGCAAAAGCGCAGTCGCGGCGCCTCCTGCAATACCTGCTCCACCCAATCGGCGAACGCGTGGCCGTTATCGACGCTACCCAGGTAGCCCGACAACAATACCTGCGCGCGCGCATGCAGCTGCCGCTCTCGCACGCCCTGCAGCAAGCCGCCAAACCAATCGACCGGCAGCACTTTGCCGCGCATGGTGGCGTAGAACGGCGTGTTGCTCAGCAAGGTCGTGGGCACCTCGGCCACGCGCAAACCCCACTGCCGCAGCGGCGGCACCGCTGCGCTATTGCCCGCGTAACCGTAGACGAGCTGGGACTGCACCGAGATGATGTCCACCGGCGCCGGCCCCTCGGGGCGTTGGCGACGGCCGTGGAGCAGATGATCTTCCAATGGCTGGCTCATGGCGTTCCTTCGTAGGTAAGGCGCACCGTCCGGCGCGTGTAATCGTCAGTGTCCCGCGCGTTCGCTCAAAAGCGTGTCGAGATCGTAGTCGCCCGCGGCACGTCCGCTGATCCAATGCGCCGCCTCCAGCGCGCCACGCGCGAAGATCGAGCGATCGGTCGCGCGATGCACCAGTTCGATGCGCTCACCCTCGCCCATCAGCAAGGCTTCATGCTCGCCGACGATATCGCCGCCGCGCACCACCGCAAAACCGATGGTGCCGTGCTCGCGCGGCCCGACCAGGCCTTCGCGGGAATAGACCGCACTCTCGGCCAGCGAGGTGCCGCGCGCCGCGGCCGCGGCTTCGCCCAGTGCCAGCGCGGTGCCGGACGGGGCATCCGCCTTGCGGTTGTGATGGGCCTCGACGATATCCAGATCCCAGTTGGGCAACGCTGCAGCGGCTTGTCGCAGCAAGCGCGTCAGTACCGCCACGCCCAGGCTGAAATTGGCGGCACGCAGCAGCGCAATGCGCTGCGCCGAAGCGGTGAGTCGCTGCGCAAAGGTGAGGTCAAGCCCGGTCGTGCCGGTGACGAGTGCGACGCCGTTGGACTCGCAATAGGTGAGCGCCTCGGCGAGCCCGGCCGGGCCACTGAAGTCAATCACCACATCCAGCGTGCCGGGTTCGGGCCAGCCGTGCGTGTAGCGCAGCTCATCCTCACCCGCATACACCCGTTGCCCCAATACGGGGGAGCCGGACGAGCAGGTGGCGACCACCAGCGCAAAGCGGGCATCGCCCTTCACCAGTTGCAGCAGAGCATGGCCCATGCGGCCAGTGGCGCCATTGATGGCAAGGCGAACGGGGTGGCTCATGCGTGGACTCCGGCCCAGGATCGGGCAAAACGACAGGGACACGCGATGCTAGCGGCACCATCGACCGGCGTACACCAAGGGCACAAAAAAAAGCCCGCTTCGTTCGAAGCGGGCGTATGGATGGGCAATGGAATTTAGGATGTCACCTTGGACCAAAACTGCTTCACCCCATCGACCCAGCTCTTGGCGCGCGGCGAGTGCGTATCGGCATTGCCGTTGGCGAAGGTGGCCTCGAGCTGCTCCAGCAGATCGCGCTGCTGCTTGGTGAGGCGCACCGGCGTCTCCAGCACCACGCGGCAGATCAGGTCGCCCGTGCGCGTGCTGCGCACCGACTTCACGCCACGCCCGCGCAAACGGAACAGCTGACCCGTCTGCGTCTCCGGCGGGATATTGATCGATACTTCGCCGTCCAGCGTCGGCACCTTGAGTTCCGCGCCCAGCGCCGCGTGCGAGAAGCGTATCGGCAACTCGCAATGCAGGTCGTTGCCATCGCGCTGGAAGATGGCGTGCTCGCGCACGCGCACCTCGACATAGAGGTCGCCCGCCTCGCTGCCGGCCGGACCGGCTTCGCCCTGCCCGGCCAGGCGGATACGGTCGCCATTGTCCACGCCGGCAGGAATGTTCACCGACAAGGCGCGGGTTTCTTCCAGGCGACCCTCGCCATCGCAGGCCTTGCACGGCTTTTCGATGGCCTGGCCGCTGCCGCCGCAATGCGGGCATGCCTGCTGGATGGAGAAGATGCCGTTTTGCATGCGCACGCGGCCATGGCCCGCGCAGGTCTTGCAGGGCACAGTCTTGCCGTCGGCCGAACCGCTGCCATTGCAATGGTGGCAGTTCACCTGGGTGGGAATGTCGAACTTCTTCTCGACGCCGAACACGGCTTCTTCGAGATCCAGCTCCATGATGTAGCGCAGATCCGAGCCGCGACGGGTACGGCCACGGCCGCCTCCGCCCATGCCGAAGATGTCGCCGAAAATGTCCCCAAAGATGTCGCCCATGTCGCCAAAGCCACCGGCGTTGCCGCGCCCGCCCATGCCGTGCTCGAAAGCGGCGTGGCCGTGCTGGTCGTACAGGCTGCGCTTCTGCGCGTCGGAGAGCACTTCGTAGGCCTCTTTGGCCTCCTTGAACTTCTCCTGCGCATGCGGATCGTCCGGACAGCGGTCCGGGTGGTACTTCATCGCCAGGCGACGAAAGGACTTCTTCAGTTCGACCTCGGTGACGGTGCGTTCGACACCAAGGATTTCGTAGTAATCACGCTTGCTCATCGTTGCATCCGGCATGGATCGCTCTTGCCACATGAATCGGCCGATCCATGTCTCCTCAGCAAACAGCCCGCGCCTAGGTTCGTGTCCCGGGCGCGGGCTGCATCAGATCGGCAGCGCCGACCGGCCTATTTTACTTCTTATCGTCCTTGACTTCAGTGAACTCGGCATCGACCACGTCGTCCTGAGCCGCCGAGCCCTGCTGCGCGCCTGCGCGTGCGCCGGCATCGGCCTGGGCGCCACCCTGGGCGGCGGCATACAGCGCCTGGGCCACCTGCTCGAGCTTTTCGATCTTCGACTCGATGGCACCCTTGTCGTCGCCGTCCTTGACCTTTTCCAGATCCGACAGCGCGCCTTCGATGCTGCTGAGCTGATCGGCCGGCACCTTGCCGCCGTGCTCCTTCAGCGCGCCACGGGTGGCGTGCACCAGCTGATCGGCCTTGTTGCGGGTGCCGACAAGCTCGTGGAACTTGCGGTCTTCTTCCTTGTTGGCCTCGGCATCGGCCACCATGCGGTTGATTTCTTCCTCGGACAGACCCGAGCCGGCCTTGATTTCGATCTTCTGTTCCTTGCCGGTCTTCTTGTCCTTGGCCGACACGTGCAGGATGCCGTTGGCATCGATATCGAAGGTCACTTCGATCTGCGGCATGCCGCGCGGCGCCGCCTCGATGCCCTGCAGGTCGAACTTGCCCAGCGACTTGTTGGCGCTGGCGCGCTCGCGCTCACCCTGCAGCACGTGCACGGTCACCGCGGTCTGGTTGTCGTCGGCGGTGGAGAACACCTGCGAGGCCTTGGTCGGCACAGTGGTGTTCTTCTCGATCAACTTGGTCATCACACCACCCATCGTCTCGATACCGAGCGACAGCGGGGTCACGTCCAGCAGCAGCACGTCCTTCACGGTACCGCCCAGCACGCCGCCCTGGATGGCGGCGCCGACAGCGACGGCCTCGTCCGGGTTGACGTCCTTGCGCGGTTCCTTGCCGAAGAAGTCCTTCACCGACTCCTGCACCTTGGGCATACGGGTCTGGCCGCCCACGAGGATGACCTCGTTGATGTCGGACACACGCAGGCCCGCGTCGTTGAGCGCGGTGCGGCACGGCTCGATGGTGCGCTTGACCAGATCTTCTACCAGCGCTTCCAGCTTGGCGCGGGTGAGCTTGATGTTGAGATGCTTCGGACCGGAGGCATCGGCCGTGATGTACGGCAGGTTTACTTCGGTCTGGTGGCTGGAGGACAGCTCGATCTTGGCACGCTCGGCGGCATCCTTCAGGCGCTGCAGCGCGAGCGGGTCCTTGCGCAGGTCCATGCCCTGGTCTTTCTTGAACTCTTCGACCAGGTAGTCGATGACGCGCATGTCGAAGTCTTCGCCACCCAGGAAGGTGTCGCCGTTGGTCGCCAGCACTTCGAACTGCTTCTCGCCGTCCACTTCGGCGATCTCGATGATCGACACGTCGAAGGTGCCGCCGCCGAGGTCGTACACGGCGATCTTGCGATCACCGCCCTTCTTGTCCAGGCCATAGGCCAGGGCGGCCGCGGTCGGCTCGTTGATGATGCGCTTGACGTCCAGGCCCGCGATGCGGCCGGCGTCCTTGGTGGCCTGGCGCTGGCTGTCGTTGAAGTAGGCCGGCACAGTGATGACCGCTTCGGTCACCGGCTCGCCGAGGTAATCCTCAGCGGTCTTCTTCATCTTCATCAGGACCTTGGCCGAGATCTCCTGGGGAGCCATCTTCTTGCCGTCGGCCGTTTCCACCCAAGCGTCGCCGTTCTCATGCGCCACGATGCCGTAGGGCACGATGTGCAGGTCCTTCTGGACTTCCGCGTCGGTGAACTTGCGGCCAATGAGGCGCTTCACCGCGTAGAAGGTGTTCTTGGGGTTGGTCACGCTCTGGCGCTTGGCCGGCGCGCCCACCATCACTTCGTTGTCCTTGGTGAAAGCCACGATCGACGGCGTGGTGCGATCGCCCTCGGAATTCTCGATGACCTTGGCGGTGGTGCCGTCCATCACGGCGACGCACGAGTTGGTCGTGCCCAGGTCGATACCAATGATCTTGCCCATACTTGTCTACTCCCGAATGCTTTAAGCGACCCCTCGGCCGCGACTGGTTTTCAGATGGGGCTCGCCGTGTGGCAACTCAATGCCGGCAAGACGCCCAATGCCTCGCCTGTGGCGGCGGCGGAGGACGCGGTTCAGGCGTCCTGGACCGCCGACGACGGCGTTAGTCCTTGGCGACCGCCACCAACGCGGGGCGCAACAACCGATCGTTCAACACATAGCCCTTCTGCAGCACGTTCACCACGGTGTTGGGCGCCGTGCCCGGGGCCTCCACCATGCTCACGGCGTGGTGCTTCTCCGGATCCAGCGGCTGGCCCAGCGGGTCGACCTGGACCAAGCCGTTGTTCTCGGCAATCTTGAGCAGCGACTTGAGCGTGAGCGCGATACCTTCGCGCACGCTGGCGACGTCACCACCCTCCACCTGCAGGCCGCGCTCCAGGCCGTCGTACACCGGCAGCAGCTCGTTGAGCAGCTTCTCGTTGGCAAAGCGGCGAGCCTGTTCCACGTCACGGTGCAAGCGGCGGCGCTGGTTCTCGATTTCAGCCTTTTCGCGCAGCACGGTGTCGCGCAGCTCGACATTGCTGGCTTCCAGCTCCGCGATGCGCGCTTTCAGCGCCGCCAGTTCGGCGTTCGGGGTATCGCCCGCGCCCTGTGCCTCGTTCGAGGTCGTTGGATCGTTGCTTTGCATAAAAAGACTCCAAGCCTTATCCATGGCCGGCCCCCAAGGGCGCCAGCCGTCAAGAAACTTGCGGGTAAACCCGCCTCCCGGGCGCGTTATAAGGTCGTTGCGACGCGATTCAAGGCGTCGCTGAGCAATCCGGCCGTAGCTTGCACCACCGGGATCACCCGCTCATAAGCCATGCGGGTGGGGCCGATGACCCCCACCGCCCCCAATACACGCCCTTGCGCGCCATAGCTGGCGGTGACCACGCTGCAACCGTCCAGCGCGGCAAAACCCGATTCCTCGCCGATGAACAGCCGTACGCCGGGTGCCTTGGCGCAGACCTCCATCAACTGCAACAGCTCGTTCTTCTGCTGAAACGCCTCGAACAGCTCGCGCAGGCGGTCCAGGTTGGCCAGCTCCGAATACCCCATCAGGTTGGTCTGGCCGCTCACCAGCACATCGTCGCCGCCCGCCTGCGGCGCGAAGGAGGCGGCCGCCAGCTCCACTGCGCTGGAGAGCAGGCGGTTGAGTTCGCTGCTGGCCTCGCGCAGCTCGAGCAATAAGTGGGCCCGGATATCGTCCAGGCGCAGCCCGGCGAACTGGCTGTTGAGGTAATTGGCCGCCTGTTCCAGCTCGCGGCTGTCCAGCGGCTTCTGCAACTGCACGATGCGGTTCTGCACCTGGTTGTCGGCGAACACCAGGATAACCAGCACCCGGGCGTCCGGCAGCGGGACAAAATCGATATGGCGCAGCGGGAAGTCCGCCTGCCTCGGCACGGTGACCACGCCGGCGAAGCGGGTCATGGCCGACAGCAGGGTGGAGACATTGCCCAGCAGGTCGCGCGTGGTGGTGGGTCCCGGCGGCAGCTCGCGACGCAGCCGCGCCATCTCCTCGTGCGGCAGCGGCTGCAGTTCGATCAGGCTGTCCACAAACAGGCGCAGCCCGCGCGGCGTGGGCACCCGGCCCGCCGAGGTATGCGGGGAGGCGACCAGGCCGGCCTCTTCCAGGTCGGCCATGATGTTGCGAATGGTGGCCGGGCTGACATCGAGCCCGGACGAACGCGAAAGCGTGCGCGAGCCCACCGGCTCACCATCGGCAAGGTATTGGGCGATCAATGTGCGCAACAGGCGACGTGCGCGTGCATCGAGATAGGCGGCGGGCATGCTGTAGCAATCCGTGAGACACCAAAGAAATAAGGTCTCCGGAAAAAGTTTGCAAGAAACCGGTTGGAATCGGCCAGGGGACGGGTATCCAGGAGGGCGCGCCGACACCGGGGCGTCAACCGGAAGGGCTACCCTCTATCCGTTCCCCAGCCCCCGCCCCTTACAATCGACCGACTTCACCACACCAGCGCCCATGCTCACCTCGCTCTACGTTCGTCATTTCGCCGTCGTCGAAGAAGCCGAGATTGCCTTCGGCCCCGGCTTAACCGTGGTCAGCGGCGAAACCGGCGCTGGCAAATCCTTGCTGGTCGACGCCCTGATGCTGCTGGCCGGCGCACGTGCCGACAGCGGCATGGTGCGTGCCGGCAGCGACCGCGCCGAACTCACCGCCGAATTCGACCTTACCCACCTGCCCGAGGCCCGCGCCTGGCTGCAGCGCGAGGAACTGGACGAAGAAGACAGCTGCCAGCTGCGCCGCGTGATCCGCGCCGAAGGCAGCTCCCGCGCCTGGATCAACGGCCGCCCGGCCAATGCCAGCCAGCTCGGCGAGCTGGCGACCTTGCTGGTGGAAATCCATGGCCAGCACGAGCATCAGGCGCTGCTCTCGCGCGCCCACCAGATGGAGCTGCTCGACGCTTATGCGGGCAACGAGGACCTGGTCGCCCAGGTGCGCGAACTGGCGCAGCAATGGCGTGAGCTGGGCCAGCGCATCCGCAAGCTGAGCGGCGGTGACGACCGCGAGCAGCGCATCGAACTGCTGAGCCATGAGCTTGGCGAACTGGACAAATGGGCCCTGCCCGTGGCCGAACTCACCGAGCTGGAAGCCAGCCACAAACGCCTCGCCAATGCCGGCCGTCTGGCCGAAGGCGCCGGCAACGTGGTCGAATTGCTCGATGGCGAAAGCGAATTCGCCTTGCGCCGCGCCCTGGGCCGTGCCCAGTTGGAAATGAGCAAGCTGGCCGGGCTCGACGACCGCTTGGCGCCCATGCTGGAGCTGCTGGACAACGCCTCCATCCAGCTCAGCGAAGCCGCCGACGGCCTGGGCCGCTACGCGCTGGATGTCGATCTGGACCCCGATCGCTACGCGGAAGTGGACACCCATCTCACCCGCCTGCACGAACTGTCGCGCCGCCATCGCGTAACCGTGGCCGAATTGCACGACAAGGCCGCCACGCTGCGCAGCGAACTGGACGAACTGGAAGGCGCGGGCGATGCGCTGGAGAAACTCGCCAGTCAACGCATCCGCCTGCAGCAGCAATACGACGAGCAGGCCGGCAAGCTCAGTCACGCCCGCCATGAGGCCGCCGGCCGCCTGGGTGGAGAAGTCAGCGCACTGATGAATGAGCTCGGCATGAGTGGCGGCCGCCTGCTGGTGGAGCTCGAAGCCACCGCCGACACCGATCCGGACCCGCAAGGCCGCGAACGCTGCGAACTGCTGGTGAGCGCCAACCCGGGCCAGCCGCCGCGCGCCCTGCGCAAGGTGGCTTCCGGCGGTGAACTGGCCCGCATCAGCCTGGCCATCGAGGTCGCCACGTTGGGCAAGGACACCATTGGCACCATGGTCTTCGACGAGGTGGACACCGGCATCGGTGGCGCGGTGGCCGAAGTGGTCGGCCAAAAGCTTCGCGCCCTGGGCGGGCAGCGCCAAGTGCTGTGCGTTACCCATTTACCGCAGGTGGCGGCACAAGGCCACGCGCACCTGCGCGTGAGCAAGGCCAGCGACGGCGAGTCCACCCGCACCCGCATCGAGAAGCTCGACGCCAACGGTCGCCGCGACGAACTGGCCCGCATGCTCGGCGGTGTGGAAATCACCCGTGAAACCCGCGCACACGCCAAACAGATGCTGGAGCGAGCGCAGGCTTAACCGCCGGGAAGGCCCCGAACCACCCCTTATCCGTAAAGGGATGAAGGGGTGAAAAGGCATGGCCAGCCGCAGAAGTGCGCAGCCCGGATTCGTCAGATGGACGGCGCCTGGACGTCCCCAATGCCCGACCAAGCGACGACGTGCCGTTGCAAGTCTGGCATTGCAGCGGCGCGGTGGCGCAAGCCTGGTCCATGCCACGGATCCTCAACTGACGCCCCAAAGCCCTCCTTGTCCAGGAGGGCTTCTTTTATCCGCATGCAAACGAAGTCGCCCTAGCCAGCCCAGCCCTAGTCGAGGGCTGATGCCATGGGCCATCAGCTACGTTGCGGCAGCAACCCGCGCTCAGCCGCCATGCGATAGAGATCCAGTTCCGAGCCGGCGCCCAGCTTGCCCATCAGGCTGGCGCGATGGATGTAGACGGTCTTCTGACCGATACCCAGTTCGCCCGCCACCTGCTTGGGCGCACGCCCGGCCGCCAGCAACAGGAACACCTCGCGCTCGCGCGCCGTGAGGCGGTGAATGGGATCGCGCGATTCGTTGGGCCGCTCGGCGCGACGCTTGCGCAGGTCCGAACTGAGGAAACACTCGCCCTGCATCACCGCCCGCAGGCCGGCCACCAGTTCCTCCGGCGCCACCCCTTTGGTCACGTAGCCACTGGCACCGCGGCGCAGCGCTTCGGAAACATAGGGCTCGCCGTCGTGCATGCTCAGCACCACGATGCGCGTGTCGGCCGCCACGCTGCGCAGGTGCTCGATCAACGGCAACCCGCTGCCGTCGGGCAACGAAAGATCGAGCGCCACGAGGTCTGGCCGCCGCGAACCCACCGCTTCCACCGCATCGTCGGCGCAGCGGCACTCCGCCACCACCTCAAGATCCGGTTCCAGTTCGATAAGCCGCTTGAACCCCTCGCGGACGATGGCGTGGTCATCGACCAAGACGATGCTGTACATGGGCTGTATGTATAGCAGTCCCGAGAGGGGGCGCCTATACCTTTGTGCCAGCCATGTAACATCCCGCGCATGCGATCGAAATCCTTTGCGCTTTCCGGCTCAGACCTGCTGTTCGGCGTAGCCTATTTCCTGCTCTGGCTATTGCTATGGCCCACCGAGCAACCGTACTGGATGCTGCCTTATGGGCTGCGTTTCGGGGCGCTGTTGCTGGCACCCTGGCGCATGTGGCCGTGGTTGCTGGGCGCGGAATTCGCGGCCAGCGGACTGATTGGCCTGGTACATGGCTTCAACCTGGGCTGGAGCGGCTTCATCCTGGGCGAATTCCCCGAGCCGGTGGTGGTGGCGATCTGCCTTTCGCTGATGCGCCGCGCCAACCTGCACGCCAGCCTGCGCGACCCGGAAGATGTCGCCCGCCTGCTCCTGTCGGCTGCCTTCACCGTAGCGGCCACCACCGCCACGGATGCGGTGCTGCTCGCATTGATCCACGCCAGCCCCAACCCCCAGATGATGGTGCAGGCGCTGGGGCAAGACCTGCTCGGCAACTACGTCGGCGTACTGCTGGTAGTCCCGCTGCTGGTGATGCTGGCCCGCGCCCGCCTCGCACGCCGCGCGCTGGGCCGGCTGCTGATGGATGGCCTGCTGGTATTGCTGCCGTCCATGGCGATCCTGCTGGTGCTGTCCTCGCACGAGGCGCCGCAGCCCCAGTTCGCCCGGGTGCTCTCGCTGGCGCCGGTGCTGTTCTTTGCCTTTCGTCATGGCTGGCGCGGCGCCAGCCTGGCCATGCTCATCTCCAGCCTGGGCATGACCCTGGTGGACCACTACGCAGGTCACGGCGCGCCTGGCGCGGCCGGCGAGCTGTTCCTGGCGGTAGCGGGCACCGGTGCGCTGATGCTGGGTTCGGCCACCGACGCGCTCCGTCGCAGCAGCGAACGCGTGGCGGAGCAGAACGTATACCTCGCCGCGGTAAATCGCCGACTGGATCACCTGGCACGCCAGCTACGCGATGCCGCTCGCGGCAACCTGCGTACGGAAGAGAACCAGCGCCGCCATATGGCCGCCGAGCTGCATGACGAGCTGGGCCAGAACCTTACCGCCATCCAGACCCACCTCAAGCTCGCCCAGTCGCGCCTGGCCCAGGCCGGCATGGACGACATCGGGGTTTCGATCAACACCATCCTTGGCCACATGCGACGCGCCCTGCATCGCTTGCTGGACGACCTGCGCCCGGCCGTACTGGACGAGTTCGGCCTGCTGCGCGCCCTGGACGAAGGCCCGATCCGCGATTTGCTGGCCGCCGCTGGCGTGGCCTATCGCACCGACCTGCACGGCGACCCCCGCCTGCTGGACGACGACACCCGCACCGTGGTCTATCGACTTGTGCAGGAAAGCGCCACCAACGCCGTCAAACACGCACATGCCGACCTGTTCCAACTGCGCCTGCGCATTGGCGCGCGCCAGGGCGTGGCGTTGGCCCTGCTGGACATCCGCGACAACGGCATCGGTCTGCCCGCGCGCATTCCACGAGGCGGCCGGGGCATGCAGGGCATGCGTGACCGGGTGACGTCTTTGGGTGGCCTATTCCGCGTACGCCCTGAGTCCCAGGGCGTACATCTCAGGATTTTGCTGCGAAGCAGCACGAACGTCGCCGATCCGGCGCGCTCCTGAATAACGGTTACATAGGAAATTTTCCAATAGCCGGGCCGTGAAGGCTTCGTTAGTCTCAATCCATCGATGTGGGGGAGCCACCATCGCAAGATGGTGAGCCATGCCAACCGTGGGGACGGTGGGCATGAAGAACGGCAGGATGCCGTTCCGCCGGAGTCGGTGGCGCAACCGGGTAGCGCGAGCAACTCGCCTACCAAAGGAGCCATCCGGTAACGGCTCAGCCGCAGGGCGGACAGGAGTCCTCCCGCGGCTTTTTTTTGCCTGCTCGCCGGCCCTGCCCCTGCCTTGCTCCAAGCCCAGCAAGGCCAGCCGCGCCTGACTGACCAAGGCCAGCGGGCCAGCCTCATCCCTGCGCCCGCGCATCCCGCGCTGAAACGGCCCTTGAGTCACCCGACCGTTGCCCCTGAAAGGCAAAAGGCCGGCAGCGTGGGAACGCTACCGGCCTCGGCTGCCTTTTGGGCAGAATGCGGCTACTTGGCGCCCTTCTTGGGCCGCACGTACAGCACCAGGCTGTGATCCTCGATCACATAGCCGTGGCGGGCGGCGATTTCGTGCTGGAGGCGCTCGATCTCCTCGCTGACGAACTCAATGACCTTGCCGCTGTCCACATCAATCATGTGGTCATGATGCTTGCCGCGGTCCAGCTCGTAGACGGCCTGGCCGCCCTCGAAATTGTGCTTGACGACGATGCCGGCCGCCTCGAACTGGGTCAGTACCCGGTAAACCGTGGCCAGGCCGATGTCTTCCTGGTCGGCGAGCAGGCGTTTGTAGATGTCTTCGGCGGTGAGGTGGCGCGCATCCTCGTCCTCGAAGATCTGCAAAATGCGCATGCGGGGGTGCGTGACCTTAAGCCCGGCTTTGCGTAGTTCTTTGGTTTCCTGTTCCATTTCAAGCTCCACGCACACGGCGCCACAAGGCCGTTAGTGTATCATCCGACACCTTTACGATCCGGACGCAACACGCATGCACAAGCTGATTCGCACGCTGGGTTTTGCCATGTTGGCCCTCTCGCTGGCCAGCTGCCGCCTCATCTACACCCCCGACGTGCAGCAGGGCAACCTGCTCGACAAGAAAAACGTGGATCAGCTGCAGCCGGGCATGACCAAGCGCCAGGTGCTGGTACTGATGGGCTCGCCCTCGGTGAACTCACCGTTCAACCAGAACCAGTGGGACTACGTTTCCACCCAGCAGCACCGTGGCGGCCCGATCAAGATCCGCACGCTGACGCTGACCTTCAACAACGACGTGCTCGTGCGCTCGGAAGGTGACTTCTTTGCCGAAGACGCCAAGAAGCTGGTCGACGACAGCAAGAAGTACCACGCCAACTATCCGGTCGACGAAACCCAGGGCGACAAGAACACTAGCGGCACGCCCGAGAAGAAGGACGGCGGCAGCGGCGACGAGGGCCACTAAGGCCTTTGCGGCCGGCGTCAGCCCTCGTGGGCGCGGCGTCGGCGTGCTTCCTTGGGATCGAGCATGAGCGGCCGGTAGATTTCCACCCGGTCGCCCTCGGCAACCACCTGCTCCGGCGTCACCTTGCGCGAAAAGATGCCCAGCCGCGACGGATCGATCACCAGGCCGCTTACCGCCTGCGCGATCCCCGAAGCCTCGATGGCCTGCATCACCGTGCTGCCGGTCGCCAGCGATACGCGACGCACCACCTGGCTCGACGCCTCGGCGTAGACCACCTCAACGCTGACCTGCTCACCCATAGGTACGCTCCGCCTCGCGACAGAAATCGTCGACCATGCGGCCAGCCAGCCCCTGGAAACCCAGCTTGAGTGCCGTGCCACCCAGTTTGCCGGCATAGTCGAAATCCAGCGCAAAGGTGATCTTGCTGCCGGCATCGCCCAGCGCGGTGAACTCCCACAGCCCATCCAGACTGCGGAACGGTCCATCCACCAGGCTCATATGCAGACGCTGCGGACGCACAGTGGTATTACGGGTAGTAAAGCTCTGGCGGAATCCGGCGTACTTGAGATCCAGGCGCGCCACCAGCACATCCTCGCCGCGCTCCAGAATCTGGGCGCCAACACACCAAGGGAAACGCTTTGGGTATGCTTCGACCTCATTGACGAGGTCAAACATCTGGGCCGGCGAATATCGCACCAGGGCACTACGGCGGATCTCGATCACTTCAGCCTCTTCTAAAATCTCTGGATCCAGGCCCCTTTGGCCGGACCCTCATAAGGGCAAACAGCCCGAAGTTTAACGGACATGGCCAAGCCTAAGGACAAAGACAAACACGCTGGCGGCACCATCGCGCTCAACAAGCGCGCACGCCACGAGTACCACATCGATCAGCGCTTCGAGGCCGGCGTCGAGCTGCAAGGCTGGGAGGTCAAGTCACTGCGTGCCGGTCGTATCAACTTTGGCGACAGCTACGCCATGGTCATCCGCAACGAGATCCAACTGGTAGGCACCTCCATTCCGCCCCTGATCAGCGCCTCCACGCACGTCGTAGCCAACGATCGACGCACCCGCAAGCTGTTGCTGCATCGCGAAGAGATCGACACGCTCATCGGCGCCGTCGAACGCAAGGGCTACACCCTCATCCCCATGGCCATGTATTGGAAAGGCAACAAGGTGAAGGTGGAAATCGGCCTGGCCAAGGGCAAGCAGGCCCACGACAAGCGCGATGCGGAGAAGGAACGCGACTGGCAGCGCGAAAAGCAACGCACCATGCGCGCGCACAACCGCTGAGGCCCCACCTCAGCGGTCCACTGCCCTTTTAAGCCGGCATCACTGACGAGCCCGCTGTATCCCTGTGGACGATCATCCCGCGAACACGCCGCGTCGCCATTGACCGTCATCCCCGCGAAAGCGGGCATCCAGCGACTTCAGCCCATCACCAACACGCCAGGTCAGCCGCCCTTTGGCTGCTGAAAAGCGCCGCACCTGCCCAGGGATGGCCGTCAACAAGCGCGCGTCCGGCGCCCACGCTCACCCTCAACCACCCTCGCCCGCAGCCACACGCTCCACCGGTGCCTCCTCGCGCACCGTCAGCGACAAATTCATCGCATCGATCGAGGTGGTAAAGCCAAAGCGCTCATACAAATCGTGCGCCTCGGGCGTGGCATGCAGATTGATCGCATCCACCCCGTACTCTCTGGCGGCAGCGCCCACCGTCGCCAGCAAGGCCGCCGCCACGCCCTGACGCCGATAGGCCGGCTTTACGTACATGTTGAGCAGATACCAGCCAACACCGGCGGAGAAGTACGCCGAAGGCATATGCGGATACGGATTCACCGCTACACATCCGGCCACCTTCCCCTCCAGCTCGGCCAGCCAGAACAACAGGCGCCCATCCAACGCGGCCTCTTCAATCCAGCCACGCAACTGATCGGCAAAGCCATCAGGCAACGAGTGCCCAAGCTCTTCTTCCAGGAACGCGCAACGCAACTCGGTCATCACGCCCGCATCGGGCACACCCGCCTGACGTATCCGCACCATGGCTATTCCGCTCCGTTGGTGGACCCCGCACACCATAACCTCCACGCGCGGCCTTGATGAAAGACCCGCAAGCTCCATATACTGACTGACCAGCTTTAGCTTTCCCCGGGGGTGTCCTGGCTTCGACGGGGGTAGTGAGATGGCTTGGTGCATGCCGAGGGGGCAGCTTTCCTCGTTAATCCAGCAGCAAACTTATAGTTGCCAACGACGACAACTACGCTCTGGCCGCTTAAGGCCTAGCCCCGAACCCACTTGTGCTCGTGCTCGTGGATGTAGGGTCATTATCACGAGATCGCCCGAAGCTGCCGCCTGTCGGTAAGGGTTAAATAAAGCAGGCTGGTCCTTCGATGCGCTTTGCACACTGTGCTGTCGCGGGACGAGATCTAACGGTGAGCTAAGCATGTAGTACCGGGCGTCAAACGCCTTCGGACGGCGGTTCGACTCCGCCCACCTCCACCAATAAAGCGTCCTCGGACGTACTAAGAAGGCCGGAAGCCCAAGCAACAGCGAGGGTTCCGGCCTTTTTCTTTGTTCGCAGCCGTCCCAAGAGATTCCTTGAAAGCTGGGGGCAAAATCGGGGGCAACCAGCGTGTCACCCATCACAGTTGCCCCTGTCGACACCCCCAAATGCCACTAACAAGCGTAGCGATTAGCAAGGCAAGGTATCGCTTTGTTATGGATCTACTTTGCTCTGGTATCGAAACTAAGCATGGATAGGTGAAACAGAGTGCGGTATCAGGCCTTCTGTCGCCAAATCGAATTGCTACATCGGTAGTCCCCCCGCAGAACCCTCGGGATCAGAAGTAGAATTTTCTCGTTGAGAGGATTCTACAGAATGAAGAAGTCGAGATTTACGGACAGCCAGATCATGGACGCGCTGAAGCGCGTGGAGTCGGG
>NZ_JAELTT010000139.1 GCF_016428975.1 Dyella sp. ASV21 | reverse complement strand
CATCCAGCGGCGCTTTGTAGATACCAACGCCTACATAGTTCTTCTCTTGAGGGCTTGAGGTGTCGCCGACGCTTAGGCTTGCGACACCTTGATCATCTACCGAAAGCGCCTTCCCTCCATGCTCCCGGTCACCACTCCAGTACAAGGTGAAGGCCATGGAGGCATCATCAGAATTTCTGGTATGAGTGGAACTTTCTACTGATGCGGCCATAGCGAGGCGTCCGTGTGAGGTTAAGGCAAATGCGGCCACGTACAATGCCGTGTAAGTTATGGATAGCAGCGCTCTAATCACGGCCGATGGTCCATGTCTTCCCCGTTTTCTTGGAGAACCATGTGCACAGATTCTCTAGGTAGTATGCGGGGGTGATAGCTTGCTCGCGATTGGCACCGTTGCCCATCAAATTGGTGTCCGATTGCATTTGCCAGATGGCTTTTCCGCGTAACGCATCACCCCTACCGAAATCCAAATGCTTATCTGGCGCTACGTAGGTGCGATGCACAGAACCGCCATTAAGCCAATACTCGTCTGGCCAATTGAAGAGATGGCCGCATTCATGAGCGTCAACCTGAGCTTGACCAATCGAGCTATAGCCATCCTCTGAATCGCTATCTCGAACAACCCGACTCTCCCCCCAACTCGCCGCATCGGCGCGTTCGCACCTGGGAAATAGTCGAATAGAAGCATGTGCGCCCTTGGCTCCGCGTTCGCTCTTAATCTGAAACTGCACGCGAAACTTTACCGGTAAGCGGCAGCCGCATGCGGCGCCCTCGGCACAATTTGCGAGCACCAGCTTGTAGCCGTCTTGATTGAGCGTGTTCTCAATCGCTCTTTGCTTGGCGGCGAAGTCGTAGTCCGTGCTGGTGCGTGGCACCGTAATGATGTTGGGGTCGCGCTGCTTGGGCGGCGCATTGAGTCCGTTCTGGTTGCTGTAGTACGGAATCGACATCGGCTTGCCATCCGCGCCTTGCAGAGGCTTGCCTGTCGCTGGGTCTAGCTGGTGGATGTCCAGCAGTTCCACCTCGATGCGTAGCGTGGCGACCAGCTGGCGCTCTTCGGCCTTGTAAGTTATGTCGAAGCTGTGCTGACCCGAGCCGCTTACCAACACCGGCTTGCCGTCTTCCCCCAGTGTCAGGCTGCGATCTTCGCCACGCAGGTAATAGGCGGCGGTTTCCATGCTCTCTTTGTATGTGGCGGCAAAGGAGGGGATGCGCCAATTGCATGTTACGGGGGTGCGCAGGTTTATCGGCACCGGTTTGATATCGGCTATGTCTAGAGCGGGCCTTTCCAGCGCGGGCGGTTTGATGGCGTCTGCGGCAGCTTTGTTATGTACCGCTGTGGACGTTCCGTTGCTGGCTTGACTAACGGTCTTGGTGGCACTGCCTTTGGAGGTGCCAGCCATGGGCGTCATGGCAGCGTACACAGGCTCCGTAACCGCCGAAGTTTGGCTTAGCGCGACGCTACTGGCTTGCCAGCCCTGGCAACCCAACTGCAATGGCTGGTCGGCAAAGGCCGCCAGGAGGCGGTCAGTCAGAACCGCGCGGTGGGCTGCTGGGGAGAGTCCGGTCGACAGGGCTTGCACCTGCCCGCGGAGATGAATTTTTGCCCCTTCGATGGTGACGCCCGTTTCATCGATGGTGATGGAGCCGCCCGGACCATAGATGCCTACGCACTCGCTAGCATCGAGCTGGTATCGCTGCGTCTGCCGCTCGATACGCTGCCCGGCGTGCAGCGTGTGGTGTCCCTGCACGGTGGCTTGCACATGCCCGCCCACCTCGACGGTGTGGTTGGCGGCGATCTTCTCGTGGCGGTGATGGCCGACGGTTTCGAGGTGATCCTTGCCGATGGTGACGGTGTGGTTGCGATCGATCTGCAGGAACGCATCCTGGCCGATCTGGTAGCGGCGATCCCTGCCGATGGCGACCTCCTCGTTCTCGCCCACGTTCTCGGTGCGGTCGTGGCCCACGCGAGTGGTTTCGTCGTGCTCGACGACGATGTTCTGGTCTCTCTGCGCGTGGACGTAGATTTCCTCCTGGCCGGCTTCGTCCTCGAAGCGCAGCTCATTACTGCCCTTGCCTTTGTGCGTCTGGCTCTTGATGGTCATGCGCGTCTTGTGACGCGGCAGCGCGTAGGGCGGCGGGTTGAGCGCGTTATACACGCGACCGATCACCATGGGGCGGTCGCAGTCGCCGTCCACGTAGTCGATCATCACCTGTTGGCCAATGCGCGGAATGGCCATGGCGCCCCAACCGGCGCCGGCCCAGCCTTGCGCCACCGGTACCCAGTAGGAGCGGTGTTCGTTGAACGCGCCGTGGCGATCCCACGGAAACTGCACGCACACCTCGCCCCGCGCGTTGACGTAGATTTCCTCCTGCGCCGGCCCCACCACGGTCGCCGCCTGCGGGCCGTCCATGCGCGGCCTGGGGCTGTGCGGCGGCTTCCATTCCACACGGTCGGGCAGCAGCTGTGCGGTGTAGTGGTAGTGCGTGCCTTCGCTGGCGTCGGCGCCGTCTTCTTCCTGGCTGGTGGTCTGGGTGCCTTGGTGCACCATGGCAAGCACGCGCCAGCCGGTGTTCCAGCCGTCGCGTGGATGGCCGTCCATATCGAAGGCCCAGCCGGGTTGCAGGCGCGGGTCATCGCCTTCCACCTCGGCGACGTGGGCCTGGGCGCGCAAGGCCAGCAGGCGCGTTTCCGTATATAGCTTGCCGGTGGTGTCGGTGGCGTCCGGGTAACGGCCGGGGTAGCGGTAGATGGCGTAGTCGCTGGCGGGGTGGTCGAGCGAGGCGGCCCGGTGGGTGGTGGCGTGGTTGAAGCGCGGGTGGTTCTCGCTGTAATCGTGCTGGGTCACCTGGGCGGTGCGCACCTGCTCGGTGTACTGGAACCGCCACAGGCAGGGCATGGCCTGATCGCCGCCGCGTGCCGGCACGTAGGTCACCGGGCCGCCCTCGATGGCGCCGTGCACGTAGAGGCGAT
>NZ_JAELTT010000138.1 GCF_016428975.1 Dyella sp. ASV21 | reverse complement strand
GTGTATTCTCAGGCGAAGCTTGATGCCGTTGCCCGTCGATTGAACGAGCGGCCCCGGCAGACGTTGAACTTCGAAACGCCGGCCGAGCGATTCCAGCAATGTGTTGCAATGACCGGCTGAAGTCGCAGTCGAAAGCGGACGTCAAATTTGTTAGCTCCCCCTCACACTGATTCCGTCGATGGCCACGCCAATCCAGTCGGCAACAAGGGGCCGTAAAGATAGTGAAGGACGCGGCGCGGCAACGGGGAGAGTGGCTTACCGGACGAGTGGATCAGCAAGGGCCGCATGATCAATACACCGCCTCGCGGTACCACGCACTTGACCCTGTGCTCCGCGTGCTTGCTGACCGAGGCACTGGCGAGCCGCCCCAACACATGGCTTCCGGGAACAACCTCAAGCGGCCCCGTCTCGGACGCATTCGCGTCCAGTTGAAGTCGCACGGCAATCAGGTCTTCAAGGAACGCCGCCGGAGGTTGTGCAAACCAGAGGCTCTCCTTCCTCGACCAGCCACCCCACTCGGGGACATCAACGCGGTTGGCTACGGGAACACTCAGGTCCTGATGTGGCGTCACCGACCAGCTCACGCCATCTCCCTTTGCAAACAGGGAACACTGGACTGGACGATGCTGCTCACCAAGCAATCCCAGACCAAGAAGCCGCTGACGCAGTACATCAGCCGTATGGGCTATCACCTTGTAACCAAGAAGACCCCGAGACCCAGCCTTGGCTAGGTCTCGGCTTGAGATAGCTGCAATCAGCTCATCGCATGCCGCCAGCGATATGGCGTCTGGAAGGATGGTGAAGCCGTCTTCTTGAAACTTCACTTTACCCCCTTGAATCGCTTATGGGCTCAGCCGCTGTAGCACCAGAACAAAATGTCTGCTTCGGGTCGGAAGCGGACGGTTTAGATATCGTATCCGGCGTCATCGAGCTGAGCGCGCATTCGCACGGAAAACTCGATGATCTGCGCCTTGTTGAAATGGCAGTAGGTTGGCAGAGAGCTTTCCGGGACGTTCTGGGCCAGCGCTGCGCCGCATGCGATCACGTACCTAAGCTCGTCCGGTGATAGCCGGACGTCGATGGCCTCACTCATTGATTTCCCCTATTGCTTAGGTCCGTTTCGGGTCGAAAGTGGACATTTTGGCCCCTTGCAACAAGAGGGCTCGGCCGGCTCGATCGCGCTATCTTTAGGGCTTACCCGAGGCGCCAAAGATGAGGTTGCCGAGTCGCTCTCCAGCATCCTTATTCGGTACACCCAGAAAAATAGGATTCCTAATGGGTGCCCCGATAAGAGCAAGATCAATGCAACGACCACTTTTCTCAAGAATCACGGCCCTTCCGTGAGGTTTGCTCGAGAACGCATACAGTTCATCGGATCGCTTCTTATCTACGCCAATAGACAAGGCATAAGTCCCCATCGATGGCACCTCCCTTAAGTCGATTGACTCGACGTAAACGCCTGCCACGGCATATCTTCTGTCAGCACAGACTTTCGACGGGCCACTTTGTTGGATGGAAACATCCTTGAGCCAAAGCTCTGCCGACGACGGCGTCTCCTTGGAGCACTCCAGGTAGAGGGAAATTTTTCCATCATCAGCGGATCGCACCTCGGTGCTGGTTGCGAGTATTACCAATAGAACCATACCTAGCCATGACCGCATCGTGCTCTCCGTGGCAGTGCCCATTCAGTCATACGTTTTGAAGTGTGGTTTATGTCCGCTATGGGTCGGAAGCGGACACCTAGCCTGCGTTCTTTACAGCGGCTCACCCTTCCTCGCCGCGTACTCTATGAAGCGCCGAGGAAAGGCAACATCCAGTATGTCCTGAAGAAGGAACGCTCCCTTTTTTCGATCGCCTTGCTTGTAGGCTGCGAGCGAATCTTCAATCAGCTGATCGATCTGGTGAATCTTCGCCTCGTCCTTGACCTTCTTCGCGAGCAGAGCACGGCCACTTCGTAGCTCCTGAAAGGCGAGATCCGTGTCCTTTTCGAGATCTCCCCGGTATTCGCCAACCGCCGGAAACCCTCTCCCACAGCAAAGAACCATGGTCGAGATGTGCGCTCGCAGGTCCCCCGCACGTTCAAACTGCCGCTTCATACGCCCCCGGCTTGCTCGGCTACACCTTTTCAAATCTATCCGCTCGGGTCGCAAGCGGACCCTATAGCTAGACGAAACCAGCGTCCTTCAATTGGTCCCTCAGCGAGATCAGTTCACAATATAGGGCGCATTCTCGATTGCTAAGCGAGACACCTGCGTCGGCCAGAGCCAGCTATCGTCCTCCCACTCTAAGGGAGCTCCCGGCGGCCCAACTAGGACATCGGCGGCACCATCAACTGTCCGAACCTTTAGCATAAAGGTCGAAGATTCGAAGAATGCGAGGAATAGACGGCCGCCCCCCTTCGGATCGACGTCAAAATACTGGACGTCTCTTACCGGCACCAGGGAGTGCCGTAGACGAAAATCAGCCATCAACGGCGTCAGCTTGGCCTCAAAGCTACGGCCCTCGGGCGTCCCTATCTGACCTGCGCTCATTCTTCTCCCCTATTAGGTCGGCTCTGGGTCGGAAGCGGACCTTCTACTCGCGGCTAATCGCCGCCTCAAAGTACCTGTCTGCGTCGGCCATCGTCTCGACAACGGCGGGCGCTTCCGCAGTGCTCCAGAAAGGCAGGCGCCATTGCCGATCGTGTCCTTTCTTCAGAACGGAAGCCGACAATAGTCCGTCAGCCCGATTCACGACCACTGTCACCAGCTCCAGGTCCGGCAGGTAGCGCTCGAACAGCACCGAGTCGCCCTGACGAAGGGACAGATTCCAGATTCCCCCATACCTTTCTTCCCATGCCATGACGCCCCTTGCCCCCTTTGGGATTGCAGCCGAAATGTCCGTTCTGGGTCGGAAGCGGTCACTTGCTGTACTTGTGTATCAGCCCACCCACGATACCAACGAGTGCCCCACCCATCCAAAGATCGCGCAGTTGGGATACCTCGTCCTCGGAGTAGTAGACGACCACCCCGTG
>NZ_JAELTT010000137.1 GCF_016428975.1 Dyella sp. ASV21 | reverse complement strand
GGTGTAGGGCAGGCCCGCTTCTTCCAGGAACAACTTCACCTTGAGGCCGTTGGGCGTGGCGGCGACATACAGGTCGATCATGGCGGTGCTTCCTCGATGGCGATGGGGGCAGTCTGGGTCACGTATTGGTCTTGAAAAAGATCCAGATTAAGAAAAATATCTCGTACCAGTTGCGAACCGGCGATCGCTGCAATGGAACCCGAGTTGGCGTTCCCCCTGGATATTCCCCCCCGCGGCCGCCTGCAGGCGCTGCATGGCCAGTTACGCGCGGCGATCATGGATGGCCGATTGCATGCCGGCCAGCCGTTGCCATCGACCCGCGCGCTGGCGCAGGCGCTGGGCGTATCGCGCAACACCGTGGTGGCCGCTTACGAACGTTTGTTGAGCGAGGGCTATCTCGGCGTCCGTCAGGGTGCGGGTTACACCGTGGCTGGCGTGGTGCCTGCCCGACGGGAGGCGACGCCCGTGGCGAGCGGCGGGGATCGTCGCCTGGCCCCGCGCTGGCGCGAGGCGTCGGCGCCTGGCCCTATGAGCGCTGCCCCGGTGCGGCTGGACCTGCGCGTCGGCGTGCCCGACCTGTCCCGGTTTCCGTTCGAGACCTGGCGCAGGCTTTCCGCGCAGGCACTGCGTGGCTTGTCCCGGGCGCCGGCCTTGTATGACGCACCGGAGGGACGGCGCGTGTTGCGCGAAGCCATTGCCGGGCACGTCTCCTTTGCACGTGCGGTGAGTTGCCGCGCGGAGGACATCGTGGTGACCAACGGCGCGCAGCAGGCGTTCGATCTGCTGGCGCGCATCCTGGTGACGCCCGGGCGCAGCGTGCTGGCGATGGAAGATCCGGGCTACCCGTCGCTGCGCGCCGCATTCGAGGCAGCCGGCGCCGTCGTGGTGCCGGTACCGGTGGATGCGGAAGGGCTGATGGTGGATCGGCTGCCGCCGGAGACGCGCATCATCTACGTCACGCCTTCCCATCAGTATCCCTTGGGCATGGCGATGTCGCCGGGGCGTCGGCAGGCATTGCTTGCGTTCGCACGCACCCATGGCGCAGTGGTGATCGAGGACGATTACGACGGCGAGTTTCGCTACGGCGGCCGTGCACTGGATGCCTTGCAGACCCTGGATCGCGATGGCGTGGTGTTCTACGTGGGCACCTTCTCCAAAAGCCTGTTTCCGGCCTTGCGCCTGGGCTATGTGGTGGCGCCGCCATGGGCCTGCCCGGCGTTGGCGAAGGCGCGACGCTTCAGCGACTGGCATGGCGACGTGCTGGCGCAGGACACATTGGCGCGCTTCATCGCCGAGGGTCACCTCGCACGCCATGTCCGCAAGATGCGTCGTCTCTACGAAGAGCGCCGGCAAGCGCTGCTCGATGGGTTGGCCCGGCATGCCGCCGGTCGCGCGCTGCCGCTGGCGGCCGAGGCCGGCCTGCATCTGTCGGCGCGGCTGATCGACCCGCTGGAAGCGGCCAGCGTCGTGCGTGCGTGCGCGGCACAAGGTATGCGCATCGAAGCCCTGGCCGATGCGGCCATCAGCCAGCCCGCGCCCAACGGCGTGATGTTCGGCCTGGGCGCCCTGTCGGCCACGCGCATGGATGAGGCCGCCCGCGTGCTGGGGCGCGTGCTCGATGCCGCGATGGATCAGCGCGCGGGGGCCGGGCGATAGCGTTGGAGCGCATCGCCCAGGCTCGTCCTGAGCGGCTCAAGATAGGCCTCGTACTTGGTCCACTGGTCCACGCCATCGCGGAAGATCGGGCGACGCACCTGCTCGGAACTGGCGGTGCGCACGCTGCGCGCGGTCTTGTGGAACTCCAGGCACGACGGCTCGAACCCGAGACCGCAGAAATCCAGGAGGCGGCGCACGTTGCCTTCCAGGTCGTCCACCACATCCTCGTGATACACGCGCAGCACGCGGCCCGGCAGCACCGCGTCCCAGTGCTGCATCAGTTCCAGGTAGCTGCGGTAGTAGCGGGCAATATCCTCGATGCTGTACGTGAACTCCTGGCCGCTCGCAAAGAGCTGCTTGAGATTGCTGAAGCAGCACGCCATCGGCTCGCGTCGCGCATCGATGATCTTTGCATTGGGCAGCATCAGGTGAATCAGCCCAAGGTGCCGAAAATTGTTCGGCATCTTGTCGATGAAGTAAGGCGCGTTGCCACGATAGCTGCGGGTATCGCGCAAATACCTGTCGCCCATCGCGCGAAAATCCTCCGGCGTCAGGTCGGCCAGCGCGGCCGGGTAGCGCGGATCGTCGAAGTCCGGCTCGCGTCCCTGCAGCTCCAGCACCAGGCGCGGAATATCGGCCAGCTCCTGCGTGCCTTCCACCTGCGAATGGGAAGCCAGGATCTGTTCGAGCAGGGTAGAGCCCGAGCGCGGCAGGCCGACGATAAAGATCGGGTCTGCATCGGGCGCGCCGACGCCTGCGCGCTGGACGAAGAACTCGCGTGTGCATACCTCGCGCTGCTTGCGCGCGTTGGTTTCGATGATCTCGGGGCGATAGCGGCTTTCCGATCGCTTCAGCGCGTTGCCCTGCTGGTAGCAGCGCCAGGACGCATCGTGCTCGCCGCGATCCTCCAGGGCCTTGCCCAGCGCGAAGCACAGGTGATAACGGTCCACCAGTGGCGTGGCGGGCGCCGTCTCGGCCGCCCGCATGCCGGCAAGCTCGTCGTCGGTGAAGCGATAGGTCTTGAGATTGGCGAGGCTCCAATATGCATCGCCAAATGCCGGCCGTGCCGCGATGGCCGCGTGGTAGGCCGCGATGGCCTCCTCTTGCCGGCCCTGTGTTTTCAGCGAATGCGCCAGCGACAGATGCAAGTCGGCCGCCTGCGGCACTTCGCGCAGAAGCGCCTGATACAGACCAATGGCGCGATCGTGCTCGCCCAGACCCACGCTGGCGCTGGCATACAGCACGCGGTAGTCGAGGTGGTCCGGCTCGACCGCCAGCAGCGTCTCCATTTCCTGGCAGGCATGCAGGTACCTATGCCGCTCGAACAGCACCTTGGCATAGTCAAAGCGCGCGGCGTGATAGTCCGGCGACATAGCCAATACCGCGTCGAGCAATACTTCCGCGTCGTCCAGCACGTCACGTGCAAGGCCGATGCGCGCAAGCAAACGCATGGCTTCGATATCGTGGCCCACCCGCAGCAGGTAGGGCCGGATGATGTTCTCCGCCGCAGCGAGTTCGCCATCGGAAAAAAGGCTGGTAGCCTGCACCACTTCGGGCGCCAGCCGACGGAGTGTCGCGAC
>NZ_JAELTT010000136.1 GCF_016428975.1 Dyella sp. ASV21 | reverse complement strand
GCTGGACCAAAAGCTGCGCGAAGTGCAGTCCTATATCCGCAGCGGCGGTGAAACCACCAGCCGCACGGTCCGCTTTGAAGTGGCGACGGGTGAGACGGCGCATACGTATACGGATGAGGCGAGGTTGTTGGAAGAGGGGCCGCTGCCGGTGAGGTCGGCGCGGGGCGGGTGGAAGCAAAACCCCGCTAGCGTCGATGACGTCAAGTCCTGGGAGAAATACTACAAGCATGAGAACGGATATCCGCCTTTGAGTAAAAACATTAACAAGAATCACTATCCGTATCTGGCTGCGTATAGCGGACGTATCGTGCAGCGCCGATTGAACAAGGGGGAGCGCGTCTATCGGTTCTTTGGTGAAGGGCAAGAAACATTAGGATTTAAAGAAGTTCCGACCACCACCGCCTCCGGTATGTGGTGGGGTATCGGGGAGCCGCCTAAAACGGCCAAGGCATGGCGCGATGAAGCTGCCGTACTTGACGAGTTCAACAGTGATGGCTTTGTCGTGATCGGCCAAGTTATCGGTGACGCTGGCCCCAAGGCGGCAGTAGGGACCGTATCCGAGCAGATGGGTAGCAATATCCCTGGGCAGTATCTGACTGGAGGGGGTACGCAAGCAGCGTTCTATCTGGATCGCTCCTCAGCTGATGAGCTGGCACGCCTAAGTCAGGAGGTCGTAGCGACTCGGCAGCAAGCGCGATGGCTTGATCCCATATCCGGTATGTCATTCGAGATTCGACCCACCGGTTGGACCGACGCCTATGGCATTCACGGCTATCTGCACTTGCCCGGCCGGGGCATCGTACAAACCGTTAAATTGGGCGCGCGTGAGCAGACCCGCACTGCCGAGGAAACGCCATGAATGGCATCCCGTCCGGCATCATGTTGCCTAATGCATTGGAGCGTCGGCAGATTTTCTACTGGCTCAAGCGCATCAGTTCGTACAGCACATGGCGTCGTATTCTGGAGTACTACCGGTCTTGGGTCTCGATAACAGAAAAGAGCGTCAGCGTAGCTAATGATCGAGGGTGGCTACGACTGTATGAGGAGGGAAAGATCGTCGGTGGCGTTCCCACGGGACGTAAGATCAGTGACGGCAAAGGCGGTCAATACGCCGAATACACCGGAAGTGCTTTGGGTGAGAGCAGCCTGATACGCATCCTCAAGGGGTTTGCACATGCGGAGGAAGGCGTGCGCCGTCTCCGCCTCGGCGACAAGCGCGTATTTCAGTACAACGCGCATGGTGAGTTCGTGATGGCCGACGGTGCCCCATCTTATTGGGTTACTTTGATTGACCGTATCGAGATCGGCGAGAACACCATCGACCAAGACCACACGCCGCATTGGGACGAGTTTTGCTTTGCGCTGACTCAGCTGAGTGAAGCGTGGGGAGAAAGCTCACCCTTCTTGATCGAACCTCAGGATCTGAACGCCCCATCGCAAACCATCTATGGCGACTATCTGCGCGAACGTCTACCCAAGATGTCTTATCCCAATGAATTACCCGAGGTTCCAGACGCCAAGGAGTTGACTCTGGTGGCGACGGGTAAGTCTGTACCGTGTTCCGGTATCTGGGAGCCGGTATATGTAGCAAAGCCTAAAGGTTTCTATCTTTTTTCCGCACAGCCTTCGCCGGAAGGTCCCCTGCCCATCGTTGGATGCATGAGCTACCTCCACGCGGGCTCCGCCGCGCCGCGCGCGCGGCAGGAGACCGAGAAAGAAAGCTTGCGCAATGATGTGACTTGGCGGCTCCTGTGGCGCGACGACCGCTATGAAGACGGCACTATTCCCGAGGAAGAGCGCGGCTATGTATTCCAGCAACCGGACCCTGCACGCCTGGCGCCCGAGCCCGAAGAGCTGCGCGGCGGCATGCGCGTATTGTCCGACGAACCGTGTCCTTACCCCGGGGTATGGAAATGCCTGGATGATCTGACGCTTGGTCCGCAGACGGTGGCGTTTGGCATTCCCATGCCGCGCCGGCAGGGCCGGCGGGTGATGTGGCGCTTGATGAAGGCGGTGTAGCTTGGGCAACTATCCGCCTGGCGTAATGCTGCCCAACGCGCGCGAACGCCGACAAATCTTCTACTGGCTCAAGCGCATCAGTTCGTACACTGCATGGAATCGCATCCTCGATTATTACCGTGCGTGGGCCAGTGCCACCGAACGGAGCGTGCAGGTTGCCAGCGAACGAGGCTGGTTACGCCAATATGATCGGAACGACAAGCTCATCGGAGGCGCGCCGACTGATAACGCTTATTTCGGGCCATTTACAGGCAGTGCTATTGACGAGAGTCGTTTGGTGGAGATTCTCAAAGGCCTGGCTCACTGTGAGGAGGGGGTGGGCAGCTTGCGTGCTGGCGACAAGCGCGTCTTTCAGTACAACGCCCACGGCAAGTTCGTGATGGCCCGCTCCATATTGTCGTATTGGAGTGAACTTCAGTGGCGCATAGAGATCGGCGAAAATGGCATCGACCAAGACCACACGCCGCATTGGGACGAGTTTTGTTTTGCTCTCACAGAGCTGAGCGAAGCATGGGCTGAATGTTCATCTGAAATCATCGAGCCCGAGCGGCTTGATGCTGCTTCCCATACGTTCTTCAACGACAATTTGAAAGCAAAGCTGGAAGCGATGGTGTTTCCGAAGGTCTTGCCTGAAGTGCCTGACCCGATCACGCACACACTGGTCGGCTCGGGAAGGAGGACGCCGCATTCAGGTATATGGGAGCCGGTGAACATACCCAAGCCAAAGGGTTTCCAGCTATTTGGGATGTCGCCACTCCCCGAGGGGCCATTCGAGTCGGCCGGCACGATGGCCTATTTGCACGCCGATTCATCCGCGCCTCATTGCGCGGCGTATGGCGAGGCCAAAGGCAAGCCAACAGTCTGGCGCCTCCTGTGGCGCGACGACCGCTATGAAGACGGCACTATTCCGGAGGAAGAGCGCGGCTATGTGTTCCAGCAACCGGACCCTGCACGCCTGGCGCCCGAGCCCGAAGAGCTGCGCGGCGGCATGCGCGTATGGTCCGACGAACCGTGTCCTTACCCCGGGGTATGGAAATGCCTGGATGATCTGACGCTTAGTCCGCAGACGGTGGCGTTTGGCATTCCCATGCCGCGCCTGCAGGGCCGGCGGGTGATGTGGCGCTTCATGAAGGCGGTATAGCCTGAGCGCTGGGGCTGTGCGGTCACCTGTTGTGTGCGCAGGCGCATCTGTCGTCCGCGCGGCAAGCAGGCTTTGGCCAGTTCGCAGTGAATTTGGGCGATCGGGTGGTCGACTCCCTCGGCCGTTGGGCTTGTGACCTGGACAGGGCGGTTTCGATATCGGTCGGCTGCGTGCCGCGCTGGTGCAGGGCTTGGATACGGTGCAGGGGTTCGATATGGGCCCGGTCGCCTAGCCGGTATCCGGCGGTAGGGCGGATCGAGGGCAGCAGGCCGTTGCGCCGTGCAAGTTCCCCCACGATCAGGTGCCG
>NZ_JAELTT010000135.1 GCF_016428975.1 Dyella sp. ASV21 | reverse complement strand
ACCACCTTGCTGCGCATCCTCGCCGGCTTGCTGCACCTGGACGAAGGCTCGCTGCATTGGCGCGGCGCACCCTGGCGGCGGGTCGAGCATCTGGGCGACACCTTGTTCCTGGGTCACCACCTGGGCCTGAAGGCAGATCTCAGCGCGCGGGAGAATCTCGCCGTTGCCGCTGGCCTTTACGGCATCCGCGATGGCCGCCGCATCGAACAGGTGCTCCAGGAGATCGGCTTGACCGGCTACGAGGACGAACCCGTGCGCCGTCTCTCCGCCGGCCAGAAAAAGCGCGCCGCGCTAGCCCGCCTGCTGTTGCTACCCGCCACCTTGTGGTTGCTGGATGAGCCCTACGCCAATCTCGACCGCACCGGCATCGAGCTGGTCAATCGCCTGCTCGGCAGCCATGCCGCATCCGGTGGTGCGGCGCTCGTCACCAGCCATGGCGCGGTGAGCTTTCTGCAGGGCGAGCCCAAACGGGTACGCATGCACGCATGAGTCACCCTCCGCTTGCCGCCGCCTGCGCCGCCATGCTGCGCCGCGATCTCACCCTGGCCTGGCGCCGACGCGGCGACATCGCCATGCCGGTGTTGTACGCCATCATCGTGACCACGCTATTCCCGTTTGCGCTCGGGCCCGAAGACGCATTGCTGCAACGCATCGCCAGCGGCGTGGTGCTGGTGACGGTATTGCTCGCCATGCTGCTCGCACTCGATGCGATGTTTCGCAGCGATATCGAAGACGGCTCGCTGGAGCAGCTCATGCTGGCGCCGCAACCGCTGGCACTGATGCTTGGCATGAAGATCCTCGCCCACTGGATCACCACCGCCCTGCCCTTGATCGTCATCGCCCCGCTGCTGGCCGGCATGCTGCATTTACCGGCCACCGTGATGCCCGTGCTGGTCTACGCACTGCTGCTCGCCACGCCCTTGCTGAGCCTGCTCGGCGCTGTACTGGTCGCGCTGACGGCCGGTACGCGACGCTCTGGTATGCTCCTGGCGTTGATGCTGCTGCCGCTCTGCGTTCCAGTGGTTATCTTTGCCGCCGGCGCCGTCGCCGCGGCGCAACAGGGGCTGCCGTGGCTTGCGCCCATCGCCTGGCTGGGGGCCGCATTGGTCATGGCCCTGGTGCTGGCGCCGCTGGCCTGCGCGGCGGCCCTCCGCATTGCTCTGGATGCATGAGATGGCCAACTGGATTCCCTTGTGGGTGCACAAGCTCAGCTCGCCGCCGAACTTCTACCGCTTCGCCGGTATCGTGCGTCCCTGGGCCTTGGGCCTTGCGCTGGTGCTCGCCGCCATCGGCCTGTATGGCGGCCTCGTGCTCGCGCCCGCCGATTACCAGCAGGGTGACGCTTACCGCATCATCTTTATCCACGTGCCCTGTGCATGGATGAGCCTGTTCATCTACGGCCTGATGGCGGTGGCTTCCTTTATCTCGCTGGTATGGCGCATCAAGCTGGCCGAGGTGGTGGCGATGGAGTCGGCGCCGATCGGGGCCGCCTTCACCTTCATCACCTTGGTCACGGGCTCGCTGTGGGGCAAGCCCATGTGGGGCACTTGGTGGACCTGGGACGCGCGCCTTACCTCCGAGCTGGTGCTGCTGTTCCTCTACCTGGGCGTGATCGGCCTGTATCACTCCTTCGAAGATCGCCGGCAGGGTGCGCGCGCCGCCGCCTTTCTCGCCATCATCGGCATCATCAACGTGCCGATCGTGCATTTCTCGGTGAACTGGTGGAACACCCTGCACCAGGGTTCCACCGTGCGCATACTGGGTCCCTCGCGCATCAGCAGCGACATGCTGTGGCCGCTGTTGACCATGATGTTCGCCACCAAATGCTATTACCTCGCGAGCCTATTCGGCCGCGTGCGCACCGATTTGCTGGCGATGGAAAGCGGCAAGGACTGGGTGCGGCAGATTGCAGAACAGGAGGCACGCCCATGACGCCATTCTCGTGGGATCGCTTCCTCGCCATGGGCGGCTACGCGGCCTACGTATGGCCGGCCTTCGCGGTGTTCTTCCTGGTGCTGCTTGCCGACTACCTCAGCCCCGGCCTGCGCCGCAAACGCCAATTGCGCGAACTGCGCGCCCGCATGGCGCGACAGCGTGCGCGAAACCCGCGACAGACCACCACGCCTTAAGCGACCCAGGCACGAGTACTCCATGAATCCCACCCGCAAGCGCAGGCTCACCATCGTTCTACTCGTGATCGCAGCCGCCGTGGTGGCGGGCGGCCTGATCGTGTTCGCCTTGCAGCAGAACATGAATTACCTGTTTACCCCGAGCCAGGTGCAGTCCGGCGCGGCCTCCCGCTACAAGACCTTCCGCCTCGGCGGCATGGTCAAGGCCGGCTCCATCCAGCGCAGCAGCGATTCGCTCAAGGTCACCTTTACCGTGGTCGATGCCGGCGGCTCCATGCCGGTGGAGTACACCGGCATCCTTCCAGACCTGTTTCGCGACAACCAGTCGGTGATCGCCACCGGCCACATGGACGACGCGCGCTTCATCGCCACCGAAGTGCTGGCCAAGCATGACGAAACCTACATGCCCAAGGAGCTGAAGGACGCCATGGCCAAGGCACACGAAGGCAAGCAAGTGAGCGAAGCCGCCGGCCAGGACAAGCCGCAATGACGCCGGAACTGGGCCAACTCGCACTCATCCTCGCCCTGCTGCTGGCGCTGGCGCAGGGCGTGCTGCCGCTGCTGGGCGCCTGGCGCAACCACCGCGCACTGATGGCCGTAGCGCGCCCTGCCGCCGCGGGCCAGGCGGCGTTTGTGATACTCGCCTTCGGCCTGCTGGTGTGGTCGTTCCTGCGCTTTGATTTCTCCGTGCAGTACGTGGCCGACAACTCCAACCTCGCACTGCCCTGGTACTACCGCATCGCCGCCGTGTGGGGGGCGCACGAAGGTTCACTGCTGCTCTGGATCTTCATCCTCAACCTGTGGACGCTGGCGCTGGCCGCGTTGAGCCGGCACCTGCCTGAAGCCTTCGCGGCGCGCGTACTCGGCGTGCTCGGCCTGGTGGCGGTGGGCTTCCTCGCCTTCATCATCTTTACCTCCAACCCGTTCCTGCGCCTGCTGCCGATGCCCGCCGATGGCGGCGATCTCAACCCGGTGCTGCAAGACCCTGGCATGACCTTCCACCCGCCGGTGCTCTACATGGGTTATGTAGGTTTTTCGGTGGCGTTCGCCTTCTCCATTGCCGCGTTGCTTGGCGGCGAACTGGAGCAGGCCTGGGTGCGTTGGGCACGCCCGTGGACCAACGTGGCATGGGCCTTCCTTTCAGCCGGCATCGTCGCGGGTAGCTGGTGGGCGTATGCAGAACTGGGCTGGGGCGGCTGGTGGTTCTGGGACCCGGTAGAGAACGCCAGCTTCATGCCATGGCTGGTGGGCGCGGCGCTGATCCACGCGCAAGCCGTTACCGAAAAACGCGGCGGCCTGCGTGCGTGGACCATCCTGCTGTCCATCTTCGCTTTCTCACTCTCCTTGCTGGGCACCTTCCTGGTGCGCTCGGGCGTGCTCACCTCGGTGCACGCGTTTGCGTCGGACCCGCGACGCGGCCTGTTTATCCTGTGCTTCCTCACCGTCGTGGTAGGTGGCTCGCTGCTGCTGTATGCGCTGCGCGCGCCCAAGGTAGCCGGTGGCAAACCCTTTAGCGTGGTCTCCCGCGAAACCGCCATCCTCATCGGCAACCTTATGCTGACCGTAGCTGCCGCGATGGTGCTGCTGGGCACGCTGTTCCCGTTGATCGGCGATGCGCTCAACCTGGGCAAGATCTCGGTGGGTCCGCCGTACTTCGGTTTTCTGTTCACCCTGCT
>NZ_JAELTT010000134.1 GCF_016428975.1 Dyella sp. ASV21 | reverse complement strand
CGCATGGACGGCCCGCAGGTCGCCACCGTGGTCGGTCCTCCCAACGAGGAGCTGTGGGTGGACGAGCTGGGGCGCGTCAAAGTGCAGTTTGCCTGGGATCGCCAAGGCCGCTCCGACGAAAACAGCTCCTGCTGGATCGACGTGGCGCAAGGCCTGGCCGGCGCCACGTGGGGCGCCATGGCGATACCGCGCATTGGGCAAGAAGTGACCGTGGATTTCTGGGAAGGCGATTGCGACAGGCCCTTTGTCAGCTCACGCCTACCCAATGCCGTGCAGCGGCCGCCCTACGAGCTGCCCACGTTCCATGCGCTCATGCCTATTCGCAGCAAGGAGCTTAAGGGCCGGCGCAGTAACGAACTTCGCCTGGACGATACGCCCGCGCAGATCAGCGCGGCGCTGATGAGCGACCATGCCAGTGCCGCGTTGCATCTGGGCTATCTCACTCATCCGCGCCCGCAGGGTGGTGAGCCGCGCGGCGAAGGCTTTGAACTGCGTAGCGACGAGTTCGGTGCGGTACGTGCGGGCAAGGGCGTGTTGGTGTCCGCCTATGCGCAGAACCAGGCGAGCGGGCGCACGCTGGATGTGGCCGAGCTGCTCGCCCAGGTCGAGCAACTGAACCAACACGCGCGCGAGCTGTTGGAGCTGGCCCATCGGCAGCAAGCCATGGCGGCCGATCACGGACCCCGCGATGCGCTGGTGCAGGCGGTGCGGTCGCTGGGGGCCGGCGCCAACGATCGCGGCGGAGAGGGCGGTGCCAAGCCCGTCGTGGTCACCGGCGCGCCAGCCGGTGTGATTACCGCCACGCCGGCCAGCGTGCTGCAGGCGGCGGGCGCCAACATCGAGCACGTGGCCGGTCAGGATCACGCCACCACCGCCGCGCGTCGCATGCACGTGACGGCGGGCGAGGGCATCGACGCCTTCACCGTGGCCGGTGGCATTCGGCACCTGGCGGGCGGGGGCGACGTCACCACGCAAGCCCAGCAGGGCAGCGTGCACGTGCAGGCCAGCGAAGACATTTGCCAGGAGGCCACCAAGCTCGCCTTAATGCGCGCTCAGGAGCAAGTGGCGCTGCAATGCCAGCGAACCGGCCTGGTGTTGAATCCCGACGGTGTCGTCGAGCTGTTCTGCAGCAAGTTCCTGGTGCACGGCCAGCTCATGGTCACGGGCGACGCGGCGCTGTCTAGCGCCATGGCCGAGCATTGGGCGGTGGCGGCGGCCCCGCACCCGTTGCTGTCCGAGTGTGGCGTGGCGGTGGGCGCGGCGGCGGGCATGGCGCTCGCTGGCGACGAGCCCATGTCGATGCCATCGCCCACGGTGGCTGGGCTTGCGCCCGCCCCCGTCAGCGGCAACAGCGGCATCGTCGCGTTGCCTCGTGCGGAGCTGCCACCACCGCGCATCACGCCCACCATCGACCCACTACGGCCGCCAGCGATGGTCGCTCCCTGCGTCTGGCATCTCAAGGACATTCCACCACGCAACATGACCATGGACATGGAGTGCACCGATTACTACATGGTCGATCGCAACTACCAGTTCACGCTGGATGGCTATGGCCAGAAACAACTGATGCGCTACGGCGGCGCCAAGGGCACCTTCGAGCTGCGTTACGACGAAAGGAAAAACGAAATCGTCGCCACCTTGCGCATGGCGCTGGTGGCGATGGAGGTGCGCGTGCGCGCCAACGCGAACGCACCGTTCGAGATGGCATCGGATGGGCGCCATGTCACGGTGCCGTACAACGCCGATGACTACCAACAGATCACGGACCCGGTGACCAACCGGGTCATCTACGACGGCGACCGCACGACCCACCCCACACACCCCATTCGTCCGCGCGACAGCAAGGCCCCCGCGCCGAATGCCGCCGCCCTGTCCAAGCAGGCGGAGGTCGTGCTCAATGCCGATGGCTACCAACTCATGCGCACCAGTTGCGGCAAGGGCGATGCCTGCGGCTGCCGTATCCCGGTGCGCTTTGTGGTGCAGGTGGTGAACCCCAAGGAGAAGGGCGCGCCCAAGCCACACGCCACGGTGAATGTGTACGAACAAGCGATACGCGCCGACAGTGGCAATTGGGGCGAGGTGGCGGTGCAGCAGGTCGTCAATAAGCCGAACCCGAACGCGCCCGATTACGTCCTCAACCCGCTCAACCACGTGGTGGCCCACGAAGCCGGTCACCTGTTCAGTTGGCCGGACGAGTACTACGACAACGGCGGCGCCATCCACCGCGACTGTATCGAAAACAAAACGGTGATCCGCGCCAAGGTGGAGGCCCTCAAGGGCCAGCCGCGCTGGCAAGGCATGACCGATAACACCTTGATGGGCTACGGCGTGTACCGCGAGGGCTCGGGTATTGCGCCCTACTACCTGGAGCGCATCGCCACCTGGTTCCAACAACAAACGGGCCGACCGTGGAGGGTCGTGACATGACACGGCGCAACTCAACCACCCATTGCCACCTGCTTGCCTTCGTACTTGCTGCTGCCACTTTGCTCGGAGCCCCTGCCATGGCTGACGATATCGACACATCCACCCTCCCCGCCGATGCCGTGGCGCTCAGTGGCCGCTGGGGCGACTATATCCAGGGCGTGAGCAGCGGCGGTGGGCGCTTCCAGGTGGTCTATCGCGGCGGCGTGGAGGCTATCTACAACCTGACTGAATTTACCGAAGGCACTGGCGTGGGGGTGCTGGAGGGGCCTCTCTCTCTGTTGCCCAGCCAGACGTGGGAATCGGCGCGTAAGCTGATTTGCGAGGGCAAGGATTTTGGCGGCATGCGTCCCCTCAACCCCTGGGCCACGGGCAGTGCGCGCTGTCCGGATGGTCGTATGGCGGGCGCGAGTGGCGACTCGGTGGTGGGTGGCAAGGACGCCAAAATGTTGGTTGGCCTGCTGCACAGCCTGCTGGTGCCGTACTACCGCCATGGCATTGGCCCCCAAGGCACCCGCCGCGTCTGGCTCACCGCCGAAACCTACCTCGCGCCGGCCGGCAACCAGCTCAAGGTGACCTTGCGGCTCATCAACAGCGGCCAAGAGGATATCGTGCTGCGTAGCCCCGATCAGTGGGAGGGGCGCTACAACCCCATGGGCTCGGGATATAGCTATATCACCATCGGAGGGTATGACAGCCTGGGTCATCAGATTGACTTGCCTCACCTCGGTGGTAGCGCCCTGGCGCCGGGGCAGGAGTTCACCGATGGCCAGTGGGTGATACCGGCCGGGCAACAGCGCGACGTGGTGTTTTTGACCTATCCCGAGAAGCCGTTTCCGGCAGGCAGCTATGAAACCGGGGGCGGGCTCGACTTTATCCACGTATTGGCGCCCGCCAGTTTGAAAGGCTCCGTGGGCATGCGATTCCGCCACACCATCAACAACCGCTTCGAGCGCAACTTCCCCGCCGACGATGCCGGTCGTGCCGAGCTGGAAGGCGCCCGCCGCCTGCGCGAAGCGCATCAGCCGCCCCTGCGCATCGGCGACAAGGTGACCGAAGGCGGCTGGTATCGCGCGGTCTCTTCGGACAAGGGCACGCCCGAGCAGCGCGATAGCATCCCGCGCCTGTTTCACACCGGCGACGTGCTGCCGCCGTTTGAGGTGATGCACTGGTCGGACGCGGGCACGAGCCGCGTCGGCGAAGCCACCGGTTGGCGCTGGGAGGCGTACGGGGACGCCCAGATGACCGTTCGACCGGGCGAGCGCTGTCCGCGCAGTGGCACTTGGCTGCCCACGTTGCCGCTGGGGGCGCCCGAGTACTTCCATGCGCAGGTGCGGCCCACGCGCATGGAGGCCGGGCGGCCCGTACTCAAGTTCGGCTTGCCCAGCGCGGCGCAGGAAAACCAGGT
>NZ_JAELTT010000133.1 GCF_016428975.1 Dyella sp. ASV21 | reverse complement strand
TTACGCAAGGGCAACTCAATGCCGTGGCCAGGCGTTTGAACGGAAGGCCGCGAAAGACTCTAAACTTCGAAACACCGGCCGAACGATTTCATCAATTTGTTGCAACGACCGGCTGAAACCGCAACCCGAAGCAGACCTTAAACTGCCAGGCAGGGGTGGACCGATTTAGGGGGGATATGAAGGACGAAGAATTTGATACCTTCCTCGCGAAGGTAAACGACGAACTGGAGTCGAAGCAGGCGGAGCTAAACTCTACCTACGGCCTTGGTGAGATGAAGCGTTGGTGGTTCGAGCAGCAAGGCGCCAAGCTTCAGTTCTTTGATGGCAACGACAGATTGGCTGTTGAAGCGGACGTTGTCGGAATTGGAAGCTTTTCGCCTAAGTCCAGCAGTTGGATGTGGGCTTGGAGTAATCCCAGTTTTTTACCCGAACTCCGAGAGAAGGCGCTTCCTCTGAAGCGACTCGAAGCCCTCACCGGGTTCGATCTATTCGGGAACGAAGGTACATTCTCGATTTCCGGTGAGGCGATGGCGTGGGAATTGGCTGCCATGGCAGTTCATGAGCTAGAGGCATTGGGCTGCTATCGCGCACCGGCATCTTCCTCTGACGGCCCTTACACCTTTCTAGCAATCGCCAACTTAAGGGTCTTGGCAGATATTTCTTGATGTCCGCTTCCGACCCATAGCAGGCATCCCGGTTAACGACAAAAGGCTGGTTATCGTGAAGCAGTCCGAGATGGATCGTGAGCTACGTGACCTCAGCAAATCGCGGGCAAAGGCGCGCGGCTGGAAGTCAGTTGCGAATGTTGTGTACTGGACGAGCGGGCCGATCTTCTTCAGCTTCGTGCCTTCCGCTGGCGTAAAGACCGGGTCATTCCACTGCTCGGTTAGATTCAAATGGCTCGACTTGGATCGCGTCCTCTGGCGAGTTCTTGACATGGAGGCGAATGAGAAAGCGCCCTTCAGCCTGCACGCTAATGGTGCATTTGTCTTAACGGGCCAAGGGATCTTCTCCTGCGCGGAGCAAGACCATGACTGGCTGCCAGGTGTATTAGCTGATCGTCTCGATAGGGCTATGGATACGGCATCAATTCGGGCAGGGGAGATCGCTGGTGCCGTCACTTCCCTAGAGACATATTTGGCCCTTCTCGAAGAAGAGCACGAGTCCTTCATGCGACGGCATCCTAAGGCCATCATCAATATTTGGAAGGAGAGGCTGCTTGCGAGCCTCTTGGTTGGTGACACAGCACAAGCAGCTGACATAGCACGGTCGAGAATCGCGGCGCATGACCATGGTGGCTTCACATCTGGGGGCAAATCGTTCTTCGAGCTGGCCCGTGATTTGTGCGAGGCCAGCGGGATGCCCGCTCCTCACGGGCACTAAATAAATCGAAGATATTGGATAAGGTCCGCTACCGACCCGAAGCGGACCTAGCCGTTTGATCGAAATCGACTGAGGTGAGGCAGGATGAGCATGGGCCATGACGACTTCCTCCGGACGGTTCAAACTCGAGCGCGCCGGGCGTCTGGCGTTATCGGAGCGAATGGTCAGATGCGACTGCATGGCCATTTCTGGTCTTACGATGAAATCCAGTCTGGACTGGCGCTACGTCGAGATTGGGGCGTCGACCAGGACCTGATTCCGTTCTTTGGGGACTGGCATGAGGTGATTTGCCTGTCCTCATCGACGGGGCGTGTGATCTATCTTGATGATAGCCGCCACGTCATGTCCAGTTGGTCCGATACAGAGGCCTTCATGGAGTCATTGGCTGTCGAGATGCCTGAGAGTGAGTCCTCGGAAAGCTCGCGACTTGTCCATAGTGAGATTTCATCGGGTCTCGCAGACAAGGTCCAGGCTCTATTGCAAGCAAAGAAGCCGTAAGGCGATATGTCCGCTTCCGACCCAAGCGGACCTCATCCGTGACTGCGGGCAGCAATGAGGTATGTGAATGATCCTCAGAAATAGGGACCGCTTCTGGGAACTCATCGCGGTTGGCGACAACGGCGGCTCGATCGAACGGCTTCCTGATGAAGGTGTTCAGGAGCGGAAGGCCAACGGCTTCTTCTTTGAGAAGGAGGGGCGCACCTTTGGCCTCGGCGTGGACCGTGGGGTGGTATGGCTCTTTTTAGATGGTGAGCTACGAGCGGCTCACAACGGATTATTGGTCTCCGTGGAGGATGCGGAGGAGCTACGCACTTTCACGGCCTTTGATGGGCCGGACCTAATCTCCTCAGTCACTTACTCGCCCGAGGCGCCCTATTGGAACCTCTTTGCGATGGACGACGAGGATGTGGACGGGTTCACGTGGATGCGCAACGTGCTTTCCAGTCCTGAGCGAATGGCTGTCTTCACTGCGGTGAACGGCTAGTACGATATCTGGCACGTCTGCTTCCGACCCGATTCGGACAGTTCTGAAACCGGACGTTTGAACTATTTAGGCGGCGAGACATGAGCTTTGACCTATTTCTGCAGCGCTTTGTGTCAGGTGACTCGGCAGAAGTTAGCCGAACGGTCGTTCTCGCTGCCCTTCGACGGCATAGCCAGGTCGCGGCTGACAGGTTCGGCTTCTACCTAGTGGACTTTGCAGATGGCTCCAGTGTCGAGTTCTCGGCCAAAGGCTTGGAGGGTGACGAGAGCTTCACTGGGTGCGCGTTTCATGTTCGGGGGTTCTCGCAGAGCGTTATCGAATTCGTGTTCGACATTGCCAAAACTGGTGACATGGTCATCTTGAACGCGCAGGGGACAGGGGATGCTTCGAGCCCAGTCGCGATACTTACCGACATGTCGCAAGCCACGCACCTGCCCACGGAAGGATTACCAAACCCTGTTGTATGCGAATCCAGCGAGCATCTGAGCAAATTGTTCGGGGTCGGTTATCAGCACTGGCGGGAGTTTCGCGATCAAGTGACTGGCGCGACTCTCGATTGATAAGGTCCGCTACCGACCCGGAGCGGACCTAAATACTAATTAGGGGAAATACGGATATGCCTTCATGCGCCTGATCGGCCAGCTCCTCTTCGCTCTGTCACTCATGGCTCTCGGCCATGCCCGTGCTTGCGAACGCACGCTCTTGGGGACCTGGAAGTCGGATAGCAAAAGATCAATGGAGTTCATCGCAGCTAATGCGATTCTTCGGCCAAAGACTGAGGCGTTCCTCGGTGCGATGCTGGGTCATATGACGATGACGTTCACAAGTAATGCACTTCATACAGTAATGCCGGACGTGGATGTCACTGTTGATGGTCAACTCAGGCATTTGACTGGCTTTGAGGAAAGCAAGCCTTACAAAACTCTCTTCTGCAACAAATCTGAGATCGTCTGGTCGGCAAAACGCGCCTTCGGCAAGGAAGAAGATGTCACCACGTTTCAATTTGTAGGCCCGGATACGATCTGGGTATACATGGGGAGCACCGACCCTCTAGTGCCCGATCTAAACGCGCGAGAGTACTTCCAGCGAGTCCAGTGAGCCCAAGTAGTGGGCCCGTTGGATACTTGTCGCGACTGTTCCCAGACGCGAATGTGCAAAAGTTCCGCTTCCGACCTATAGCGGACGCTGATAAGGAGATCTGTTATGGAGCAAAAACGGACCATTGAAGAAATCCTTCAGTCAACGTCCGATGTGATCTATCCGGCCGAACTTGGTGCCAGAAGAGTCACCCTGGATAGCTGCGATTGCGACGGCGACACGCCGTTGCATGTAATGGTTTGGCGGGATGATGTTGATGGCGTCAGGGCACTGATTGAGGCGGGTGCGCCTGTAAATGCAGTGGGTGACATGGGGGCAACTCCACTGTATGTCGCCGTACTCAAAGATTTGCCGCGCATCGCCGAAGCGTTGCGGCAGGCTGGGGCAGATCCTGATATCCGCTCGGAGTTCGGGGACACTCCTCGCGAAAGGGCTATGGCTGCCGGCGGGGAGCTTGCAATATTGCTCCGCTGAAACGTTTTGCGCGGCCATGGAACTGTCTCTTATACACATCTGACGCTGCCGACGACAACGTTCAAAAAAGGGGGGGGGGGGGGGGGGGGGGGGGGGGGGGGGGGGGGGGGGGGGGGGGGGGGGGGGGGGGGGGGGGGGGGGGGGGGGGGGGGGGGGGGGGGGGGGGGGGGGGGGGGGGGGGGGGGGGGGGGGGGGG
>NZ_JAELTT010000132.1 GCF_016428975.1 Dyella sp. ASV21 | reverse complement strand
ACCACCACCGCCGAAACGACCTTCCAGGCCGGCGTGAATGACAACATGTTGCCCTCCATGGCCACTGGCACGGTGAACTACCGAATCTTGCCGGGAGAAAGCGTGGGCGATGTGCTCGCCCATGTACGAAGGGTGGTTGATGATGCACGCGTGGAGATCGCACTGGGCGCAGAGCGCGTGGAACCCAGCGTTACCTCGCCGGTGGATGGCGAAGGCTTTGCGACGGTGAGCCGCACCATCCGGCAGGTTCTGCCCGATGCTCCCGTGGTGCCGTTCCTGGTGACCGGGGCCACCGATTCGCGCCACTACATAGCCGTTACCGATGAGCAATTGCGATTTGTGCCTTACCGTTTGATGCCAAGGAACGTAGGGCGTATCCATGGCATCGATGAGGGCATCGAGGTGATCGAGTACCTCGACTGCGTGCGGTTCGCCTTCCAGTTCATGCGCAACGCAGCAGGGTGATCAGGGTTGGGGTACGTCCGCCAGCTCCGCGCTCAGTGCGCGCAGGCTGTCTTCGCCTACGTTGATGAAGCCGGCGACCGGCGAGCTGAGGTCGGACAGTAGGCAGAGTGCGGTGGCGATCATCAAAATCGGCACGAAAGTGACCAGCGCCATGCGGCGTTCCTGCCCGTATCCCACCAGTGCGGTAACCATGATCGACAGTACCGACAGCAAGATCCAGATATCGGCAGGTACACGGTCATCGTTGGCGGCGGCCTGTTCGGCCTCCTTGGTGACGATCTGGCCGAGCGCTTCGGTGTAGCTGGTCAGGATGGGCGAGGGATGCGCGGTTGCCTCGTCGTTGGCCTGTTGCCAGAGCGCGCGCTGCAACTGTCTGGATTGCCGCATCCATTGCGTGCGTTGTGGGGTCGCCCGTTTCTGTTCGAGTACGGCAATGCGCGTATCCAGGTATTCGCGCAGTATCGGTGGCGCCTGGCTGCGGATCGTCCCTGCCTGCAGTCCCGCGCGAAGATGCGCCAACTGGATCGCGTTGGCCTCATCGACGATCAACTGGCCCCGCTGGTTGTACATGGAAAGCCCCATGGACATCGCAAAGCCGAGCAGCAGGCTCAGCAGCAGGCCGATCTGGTTGCGCGTGTCGCGGACCAGGCGCTCCCACGCCTCACTCCTCTGTTCCTTGACCAGGGCGCGCGCGCGGTAGCCGATTTCGTGAACCATCGAGAGTACGACGACGCTGCCGAAGAACAACGCCACCGGGTAGTCGAATAGCGACATGTTCGTTCCCCCGCTCCGCCTGCCGTTGCGCCGTCGTGATCGCCGTGCGCTCGGTGGCGGCAAGCGCGCCACCGTTGACGCTAAGCTCCGACGATGGCGGTGAACGTCTCGTCAAACCGAGCCGCGAATAGCCTGACTCAGTGGATCGGTTTCTATGCGATCGCGACCGGAGGATTTGGCGCGATAGAGCAGGGCGTCGGCGTGGCGGAGCAAAGCGTCCAATGCCGGTGCCTGCTGGCGCGAGGCATGGCTGACGCCAAAACTCGCCGTCATCGAAAACGCCCGCCCGTCGACCGCGGTGATGCGTTCGTCATGCAAGCGTTGACGCAAGCGCTGGGCAGAGACCGACGCTTCGTCGGGGCTGGCGATCAGGGTCAGGGTGCAGAACTCCTCACCGCCGACGCGGCCGATCACGTCGCCCTCGCGCCAGGTTTCCCGGCATAGCTCAGCGAGGCGCTGGAGCGCGCGATCGCCGGTTTCGTGCCCGTAGGTATCGTTGATGCGCTTGAAATGATCGATATCGAAGGCGATCAGGGCTACGTACGGATGAGGGCTGCGGCGCTCGGCGAGCAGCGCCTCTGCCTTGTGCTCGAAGGCGCGACGGTTATTCAGGCCGGTCAGTGGATCGGTGCTGGCCATCGTGCGCAGTTCACGGATCAGCTGGTCGCGCTCTTTTTCCAGTTTCAGGCGTTCTTCCTTGCTTTGTCGGAGCAGCATAAGCGCGGCGAACAGATCCTTGATCTCGCCGTGGTAATCGCGGGCCGGTGGCTGATGGGAAAAATCACCCGCCGCGATGGCGGACACAAAGGCGCGGGCTTCGACGAACGGAAGAATCACCTGCCGATGGAACTGCCGCACCAGGAACAGCACGATGGCGGTGAGGATGGAGCCGATCAATACCGTGGCGATCAGTGTGACGCGTCGCATGAACAGGTTGTGTCGAAGGCTATCCTCGGCCAGTTGCAGGGCTTGGTCGCGCAAGCGGGTTACGGCCTGCAGCGGTGGCAGCATCTGATCGGTGAATTCGCCGATGGTGACGCCGGGTTCTTCCGTCTCACTGGCTTTGCCGAGCAGATCGGTGATGAGTTGCACGCCGTTGTCGAAATAGTGCTGGTTGGCGGCCGTGGGCGCGTTGTTGGACAGGCTCTGCAAACGAAGTACCGATGACTGCACCAGCATTTGCAATTGGCTGATGTTGCCCAGGGTACGTTCGATCGCCAGCACCTCGGTCGAATGGAGGGGGCGATGCGCGGTCAGTGCAGGGATGAAGTAGGTGGCGGCGAGGCCGGCGCGTTCGCGCAGCAGCGTGGCGAAGGCGGCGGTGTAGAGATAGGTCACCACCTTGGGGTCGCCCTCAAGCGCGCCGATCACGCTGGTCGCGGCGATCGATTGCAGCGTGGGAATCATGTTGCCGGAGCGCTGGATGGCGGCATCGACCTGGGCGTCGCCACGCTCACTGCGGGGCAGGCGAATCAGTCCGTCCACCTGGGCGCGCGCGTCGCTGAGTTCAGTGCGCACATGCTGCAGCGTGTCCAGTTCGTCGGTGCAGTGCTCGCATCGAGCCGTTTCCAGCAGTTCCTGCAGGCGCCGCAGGCTGGCATCGCTCTGCTGGCGTACCAGGGCCAGTCGCGCGATGCGTTCCGCCGGCAGGGGCAATTCCTCGCCGAGTATGGCGCCAGCTGGGCCGCGTTCGGCGGAAAGGCGGGTTACGGCATTCAGCGCGGCCCGGTAAGCGTCAAAGTCGCCCAGCGCATCGATAGCGCTGCGGTAGGACTGCCATTGATGGAGGAAGATCCAGGCCATCAGGCAGAGGATCGATACGTACACCGCTGCCACGATACCCCGGAAGCGTGTTTCTACTGACGGGTCCGGCGAAGCAGTGCGAAACATGGCGCGCCCACAATAGCTGGATTAGCCGCATTATGGCGTGGCACGCAGCTGTTCGGTGATGCCTGGGTGGGGCGGATAAGTGCTAGCCCAGGTGGCTGGCTGGTTCCCGCCCCGTTGCCCCGGGCCGCCCGCGCAGGGCCGGCTTTGCCGCAGCGTGGCACCGGGGGCCGCGCACTGGGCTGGCGGGGTAGCGACAAAGCGCCCAGGGGCGCGATGCGCTTGCCGGGTGGTGCTTTACGCCGGGGGGCCGGCCAGATATTCCTCGTCGGTCACCTTGTCCAGCCATTCCACGGCTTTTCCATCCAGCGCCTCTTGGATGGCGATATGGGTCATGGCGGTGGTGGGCGTGGCGCCATGCCAATGCTTGTGGCCCGGCGGACACCAGAGGATGTCGCCTGCGTTGATCTCGACGATGGGGCCGCCCTCGCATTGCGTCCAGCCTTTGCCGGCGGTGACGATCAAGGTTTGGCCCAGCGGATGCGTATGCCATGCGCTACGCGCACCCGGCTCGAAGGTGACGATGCCACCGCCGACACGCGACGTGCCCGAGCGCTGGAAGCCCATGTCGATGCGAACGTTGCCGGTGAAAAATTCCGCCGGCCCCTTGACCGACGGCTGTGAACCGTTACGGGCGATATGCATAGGTATGTCCTGATGTCCGATGAAAAGCGTGTGGTTCAGAGCGCGGTGCCTTCGTTGATCACGCGTAGCGCGTTGAGCGTTCGTGGATAGCCGATATAAGGCAAAAGCTGCGTGATGGTGGCGATCAGCAGGGCGCGGTCGTTGCCAACGGCGAGGTTGCCCGCCACATGCGCCGCGACCTGGGGTTCGCAACCGCCGAGCGAAGCAAGCAGGGCGAACGTGAGCAATTCGCGCGTGCGCAGATTCAGGCCGTTGCGCGTGTAGTAATCGCCGAAGCAGTTGGCGGAGAGAAAGCGCTGGATGTGTTTCTGATCCTGCGGCGCTTGCGCGTGCGCAGCTTCGATGCGTTCCCCAAAAATGTGCTTTTGCACCGACAGGCCCTTTTCAAAGCGATCCTGCACGGTGGTCGTGCCCTGGGTGGGCAGCGGTAACGGCGCGCCGTGACGCTGGAACACCTCGCGGGTAATGCGCAGGAAGCCGAAGACCTTGCCCATGCCTACATAAGGCACGCTCTGGTACAGCACCTCGCGGGCTTCCACCGCGCTCAGTTGTGCAGC
>NZ_JAELTT010000131.1 GCF_016428975.1 Dyella sp. ASV21 | reverse complement strand
CAGGCGCCCGTCGCGGCCTTCGCGCAGCAGCGGACGCAGTTGATCCTCGGATTTGCGCTCGGCGCGGTGCGGCAGGTACTTGGCGATTTCCTCGGCAGCCTCGGCATAGCTGGCAAAACCATCGGGATGCGCCTGCATGAAGGCGAGGATGCGTTCCACGCCCTTCGTCTCCCAGCGCGGGGTGATATCCACCAGCACCAGCGCGCGGAAGGCATCCGGATCAATTTCACCAGCGAGCACCAGCCCCAGCAGACCGCCCATGGAAGCACCGACCAGGATCGGCTTGCTCAATTCGCGGTGCGCCAGCAGGCGCAAATCGCCCACGAACTGCTCCATGTGGTAATCGCCCCCCGCCACGCGGGCACTTTCGCCGTGGCCGCGGCTATCGAAGGTCACGCATCGATAGCCCTCGGCCGCCAGCACGGACGCCGTGCCGCGCCAGGCGCCCCGCGTCTGGCCAAAGCCATGCGCGAACAGCAAGGAGGGCGCACCGGCCGGGTTGCGCACTTCGACCGCCAGCGCCAAGCCATCGGCGGCGGGCACGGTCTCCACAATCTTGTCGGTAGGCGTTTGATGTACCATACGCAAGAGTATGTAGGCGCTTTTGCGCCCCGTCAATACGCATTGCAAGGTCGCCACCTTGCGCCAATTCAACGACTTGCGGTCACGCCGATTGCAAAGCGGCCGTCTAGGGCTACCATTCCGCTATGAATGTCAGCGCAAAACCCGAACGTACCCGCCTCTCCGCCGAAGATTGGGAAGATGCCGCGCTCAAGCTAATTGCCGACCAGGGCGTCGGCGCGCTTGCTGTGGAAGCACTCGCCCGCCAACTGGGCGTGACCAAGGGCAGCTTCTATTGGCACTTCCGCACGCGCGAGGCGCTGCTGCAGGCGTCACTGGAACGCTGGGAACAGTATGGCGAGCGCGAGGTCATCGCGCAGATCGAAGCCATGCCCGACCCGCGCGCGCGCCTGCCGGAGCTGTTCCGTCGCGTGGCGCACGAACTGGCGCCGCATCGCGTCTATGCCGCGCTGCTCAAGGCGCTGGATCATCCGCAAGTGGTGCCGGTGATGGCTCGCGTTTCGCAGCGACGCATGGAATTCCTCACCAACATCTACCGCGAAGCGGGCCTGCCGACACAGGAAGCCCTCAACCGTGCGCGCCTCACCTACGCGGCGTATGTTGGGTTCTTGCAGCTCAATTTCACGCTTGGCCTGCCGCGCATCAGCCACGACGAGTTCGATGCGTACGTGGAACACATGATCCGCACGCTCACGCCAGCCTAAGCGCAGCATCCCGCGCTTTCCTCACCTACCAACGCCGCCCCAGGGCGGCGTTTTTTTATGCGCTGACCACTGGTAGTCCACCTGCCAAAGTGGTCTGCATGCAACTTTCTAAGCAGCCGCCCGAGCAACGATTTATGGTGCGCCCAGTTGCTATTTTGCTGCGCCACTCCTTGCCATGCCAGTCACTGTAAGTTAGCGTTTCTCTTATTTTTTGGCCTAAGACCATTGTGAGGAACGTGATGTCGAGCAAGCTGGAAGCGCTGCAGCGCTGGGTTGACGAAGTGGCGGCGCTGACCCGCCCCGCGCAAATCCATTGGTGCGATGGCTCGGAGACCGAATACCGGCAGCTGGTGCAGCAGATGCTGCAGACCGGCGACTTGATCGAGCTCAATCAGCAGACCCACCCGGGCTGCTATCTGCACCGCTCGAATCCTTCCGACGTGGCCCGCGTGGAACACCTTACCTTCGTGTGCACCAAGGACGAGGAAGACGCAGGCCCGAACAATCACTGGATGGCCCCGGCCGATGCGCACGCCAAGATGGATGCGCTGTTCGACGGCTGCATGGAAGGCCGCACGATGTACGTGATCCCGTATTGCATGGGCCCGATCGACTCGCCGCTGGCACGCTGCGGCGTAGAGATCACCGACAGCCCGTACGTAGTGATCAACATGCGCACGATGACCCGCATGGGCGCACCGGCACTGGCACGCATCGAGCGCGAAGGCAGCTTTGTAAAGGGGCTGCACTCCACCGGTGAGCTGGACCCGGAGCGCCGCTTCATCATGCACTTCCCCGAAGAGCTGACCATCAAGTCGTACGGCTCGGGCTACGGCGGCAACGCGCTGCTTGGCAAGAAGTGCCACGCGCTGCGCATCGCCAGCTACCAGGCCAAGTCCGAAGGCTGGCTGGCCGAGCACATGCTGATCGTGGGCATCGAGAACCCCAAGGGCGAGACGCATTACATCGCCGCGGCGTTCCCCTCCGCTTGCGGCAAGACCAACCTGGCCATGCTCATTCCGCCCGAGGGCTACCGCAAGGACGGCTGGAAAGTGTGGACGGTGGGCGATGACATCTGCTGGATGCGCCCGGGCGCCGATGGACGTCTATACGCCATCAACCCGGAAGCGGGCTACTTCGGCGTGGCGCCGGGCACCAGCGACGGCACCAACCCCAATGCGCTTTCCACTATCGCGAAGGACACCATCTTCACCAACGTGGCCGTCACCGCGGACAACCAGCCCTGGTGGGAAGGCCTGCCGGGCACGCCCGTCACCGACTGGCAGGGCCGTCCGTACGACCCCGCCAATGGCCCGGCCGCGCACCCCAACTCGCGCTTCACGGTAAGTGCCAAGCAGTGCCCCACATGGTCTTCGCATGCCGAGGACGCCCAGGGCGTGCCGCTCAGCGCCATCGTATTCGGCGGTCGTCGCCCGTCCCTGGTACCGCTGGTGTTCGAGGCCAAGGACTGGGCGCACGGCGTACTGGTCGGTGCCGCCATGGGCTCGGAAACCACCGCGGCCGCCACCGGCGCGGTAGGCGTGCTGCGTCGTGACTCGATGGCGATGAAGCCATTCGCCGGCTATCACTACGGCGACTACTTCCGTCATTGGCTGTCGTTCGACCGCCCCGGCGCCAAGCTGCCGAAGATCTTCCACGTGAACTGGTTCCGCAAAGGTGAGGATGGTCGTTTCCTGTGGCCGGGCTTCGGCGACAACCTGCGCGTGCTGGAATGGATGATCCAGCGTGTGGAAGGCCAGGCTGCCGGTGTGGACACCCCAATCGGCACGCTGCCCGCCAAGGGCGAACTCCAGCTCGACGGCCTCGCGCTCGACGCTCACACCCTCGACACCCTGCTGCACGTCGACCACGCCGGCTGGCAGGACGAACTCGCCGCCATCGGCGAATACCTGCACAGCTTTGGTGACCGCATGCCGCAGCAGCTGCATGCCGAGCAGCAGCGTGTCGCCCAGGCGCTGGATGACGCCGCGGACGCGCCGCGCGCCGCCCTCGCCTCCTAAGCAGACCCGATCCCCACCGGCTGCCTCGCAGCCGGTGGGTGCATCTCACTCGATCGTATAAACCATGCCGCGCGCGGGCGCATCCAAGCTGGCAAGATGATCGCTGCCCGCCCCGCCAACGGAAACACCATGCCGCCTGCGCCCGCCGCGGACCCATCGGACACGGACGACGTTCGCGCCGCCGCGAATGGGGACCGACTGGCCTTTCAGCGCCTTTATAGGCTGCACGTGGGGCGCGTCCATGGCGCGCTGTATCGACTGGCCGGCTACGACCATGCGCGTGCCGAAGATCTCACCCAGGAGGCTTTCGTACGTGCCTGGCAGAAGCTTGCCAGCTTTCGTGGCGACAGCGCCTTCGGCACCTGGCTGTATCGCCTCGCGGTCAACGTGGCACTGATGGACATCCGCTCGCGCGGTGCCGACCCCGTCAGCACCATGGACGAGGACGACATACCCGACCGCGGCGATACGCCATTCTGCGCTGCCGAACGCGACGAATTGGAACGCGCTATCGGCGGGCTGCCGCCACGCGCACGCGCTGTGTTGGTGCTGCACGATATCGAAGGCTGGCGGCACGAAGAAATCGGTGCCGAACTCGGCATGGCGGTCGGCTCGTCGAAAGCCCAATTGCACCGTGCACGGGGCCTGCTGCGCAAAGTTTTAGGAGAACGCTCATGAACGAATTCGAATGGCTACGCCAGACCCGCGCCTTGCGCGAACCGGTGTCGCCGCATCGCGACCTGTGGGCGGGCATCGAGGCCGCGCTCGATGGTGCCGTCGCTTCCACGCCGGCCCCGCAACGTAGCGCCGCATTGAAAGTCCACCGCTGGTTGCTGGCCGCCTGTTTCGCCGCACTTTCGCTGTTCGCCGGCAGCCTCGCCGTGCATCTGCGCGAGCGCCCAGTACAGGCCGGCATGGCGGATACCCATGCGATCGATGCGCGCTGGCATCCCAGCGATCCGCGCCTGGCCGGCGCCGCGGTGGAACTGGACGCCGCCAACATGGAACTGCGCCAGGCCATGCAGCAGGCCCCTGATTCACCG
>NZ_JAELTT010000130.1 GCF_016428975.1 Dyella sp. ASV21 | reverse complement strand
GTGCCAAGGCCGCCGGTTCGGTGACGGCGGATCTGGCCACCGCTGCGCACGACGTGGACGGCATCAAGGTCATTGCCGCGCGCCTGGAGGGCCTGGACGCCAAGGCATTGCGCGACAGCATGGATCAGCTCAAGCAGCAACTGCCCGATTGCGTGATTCTGCTGGCCGGCGCTGCCGATGGCCGCGTATCGCTGGTGGCCGGCGTGAACGGCAAGGCGCTTGGCCGGGTCAAGGCCGGTGACGTCGTGGCTCATGTGGCCAGTCAAATCGATGGCAAGGGCGGTGGTCGTCCGGATATGGCTCAGGGCGGCGGAAATGACAGTGCCGTGCTGCCTGGCATCCTGAACAGCCTGCCGGGCTGGATCGGTGAGCGGCTGGCGTCCTGACGCGTATCTGACGCAGGTCAACCAAACAGACTCCGTTGCCGTTTACGCATTGCGCAGCCATCGGACGCTCGGCTAGTATCCAAACACTGCCGGCACCGATGGTTGCGACGGTGTCGCTCGACATGGCATCAACAGGGATGCCTCGTCTGTGAACCGGGGAAGGCGGTAGGGCCTTCGACGGGTACAATCGTCGATAAGAACGCGGACGGTGAAGCTCAGGGGTGAGGCATAACCGTCCGTTGGCCTATGACCAAAGTATTCATGGAGTGGCAAACATGTTGATTCTGACCCGCAGGGTCGGTGAAACCTTGATGATCGGTGACGAGGTGACCGTTACCGTTCTAGGCGTGAAGGGCAATCAAGTGCGTATTGGTATCAATGCGCCCAAGAACGTCGCCGTGCATCGTGAAGAGATCTATCAACGGATCAAGAACGAGCACGAACCGGACGGAAGCACGCCCGGTGGCGCTGGCGAACACTGACAGGCAAAAAGGCTTTACCTAGAGCTCGCCGGTTAGTATCCTTGCCGGCTCCGCAGTAATGCGGAAAAAAATCCGGAGAGATGCCCGAGAGGCCGAAGGGGCTCCCCTGCTAAGGGAGTATAGGGTCAAAAGCCTTATCGAGGGTTCGAATCCCTCTCTCTCCGCCAGTTTGCAAAGAGCCCCCGCGTGGGGCTTTTTGCGTTTCTGGGCGTTGGTGTTGGAATCGCCCCGTTCATTCGCGGTGCAAGCGTCTGAACCATACGCAACGATGCGGCCCAGGCCGGGTATCTCCCGATCGCGTTTCGCACGTTATTGTCCTCAAGCTACCTTGCTGCGGAGGACACGCCATGTATATGCCTTGGTCGGAAGCTCGGGTGTCACGTCACCGGTTGGTGCGCGCGTTCGCCGTCGCCCTGGCCGCGGCCGCTTGCGTCGCTGCGCCGATCCGCTCCGAGGCGGGTGTGTCCATCGGCGTGGGTATCTCGGTAGGCACCGCGCCGCCGCCGCTGCCGATTTATGTGCAGCCCCCGATTCCCGCGCCAGGCTATATCTGGGTACCGGGTTATTGGGCGTGGGGCGATGGGGGTTATTACTGGGTGCCAGGCACCTGGATACTGCCGCCCTTTGTGGGTGCGCTATGGACGCCGGGCTGGTGGGGCTGGTCGGGTGGCCTGTATGTGTTCCATGCCGGCTACTGGGGTCCGCACGTGGGCTTCTACGGCGGTATCAACTATGGATACGGCTATGCCGGCGTGGGTTATGCGGGTGGCTACTGGCGTGGTGGTTCGTTCTACTACAACCGTTCGGTCAATCGCATCGACAACGTGCACATCACGAATGTGTACAACAGCACGGTGAACAATGTTTCCGTCAATCGGGCCAGCTTCAACGGTGGCCAGGGTGGCGTCAACGCGCGGCCGAGCGCGCAGGAAATGGCTTATGCGCACGAATCGCACGTGCCAGCGGTGACGGCGCAGACGCAGCAGATGGCGGCGGCCAGTCGTGAGCCCTCGATGCGCGCCTCGTTCAATCACGGCGCACCGGCGGTTGGCGGTACCGCGATGGCGGGTGCACTGCATGCGGCGACGAACTCGCCTTCACCGGCGACATTCAATACACAGCGCGTTGCCGCGCCGGCCGCATCGCCAGCTTCCCATGGCGATATGGCGCTGCGCTCGGCCGGTTTTGCGCCGCATGCCGGGGCGGCCGGGAGCCCGGTGCGCACGGTGAACGGCAACGGCGGCTTCACTGCGCATACGGCGCAGGTGCCGGCTGGTGGTCCAACGCGCGTGGAAGGCAGCAACGGCGGGTACACGGCGCAATTGCGCAGCTATTCCGGTAACCGCGGAGCCGCGCCGAGCTACCACGCGTCGGCTTACCGGGCGCCGCAGGCACGTCCTTCCGCACCGGCCAGCCACGCCTCGGCGCCGCACGGCAGCGCGCCGCGCGGCGCACCGCACGGGGAGCATCACTGAGGCGGTGATGTGGGAGGCGTCATGCACGGGTGCAGGGCAAGCCCCTGCATCCATGCTTGGTTAACCGAGCGCGAGTCCGCGCAGCTCGGCGCTGTCGGGGGTAACGCGCAGCACGGAACCGTGCTCATACCAATCGCCCAGCACGATGCGTTCGGCCGGCTGGCCGTCCAGTTCGAAGCGATGCGTGGCAGGGCGATGCGTGTGGCCGTGGATCAGTCGCATGACGCCGGCCTGGCGCATGGCTTGCGCCACGGCATCGCCGTTGACATCCATGATGGTTTCCATGGTGCTGCCGGTATGCGCGCGGCTATCTTCGCGAGCCTTGGCGGCGAAGGCGCGACGCGCAGGCAAGGGCATGGCCAGCACCTGCGCCTGCCATGCCGGCGTGCGCACCTGCTGGCGCACTGCCTGGTAGGCCACGTCGTCGGTGCATAGCACGTCGCCATGCATCAACAGGGTGGGCCGGCCATAGAGCGTGTGCACGGTGCCGTCGTCGAGCAGGGAGAGGCCGGCCCGCTGGGCGAAGGCCTGGCCCAATAGAAAATCACGGTTGCCGACCATGAAATACACCGGCACGCCGCTGTCGCGCAGTGTGCGCGTAGCGCGGGCAATGCGCGCCGGTAGTTCGGCGTCGTCGTCGTCGCCGATCCAGGCTTCCACGAGGTCGCCTAGGATATAGAGCGCATCGGCCGCGCGGGCCTCTTCGCTGGCGAGGAAGTCCTCGAACAGCTGGGTGATATGCGGACGGCTGTCGTCCAGGTGCAGGTCGGCAATGAACAGCGTCGCCATGAAGCCTCAGCCCTTGCTCTTGGCGGCGGGCTTGTCGCTCTTGGTGGCCTTGTTCGTGGCCGGGGCGGCAGGCTGCGCGGTGCTGGCGGGGGCTTCCTCGCCAACCACGTTGGCGCTATCGATCACGATCAGTGGATTGGGTACGTCGCCGGCGAAGGGCCCCAGGCCACGGGTTGGCAGGGCGGCCAGCTTGTCGACCACGTCCATGCCCTTCACCACCTTGCCGAACACCGCGTAGCCCCAGGTGAGGCCGCTCTGGTTGCCGACGAAGTCGAGGCGGCGGTTGTCCACCAGGTTGAAGAAGAACTGCGAGGTGCCGGAGTTGGGGTCGGCGCCACGGGCCACGGCCACCGTTCCGCGCAGATTGGGGACGCCGTTGTCCGCCTCGCTGGGAATGGCCGAGCGGGTGCGCTTGGCTTGCAGGTCCCGCGTGTACAGGCCGCCCTGGACCAGGTAACCCTGGATGGCACGGTGGAACACCGTGCCGCTGTAGAAGCCGTCGCGCACGTATTGCAGGAAGTTGGCCACGCTACGCGGCGACTTGTCCGGGAACAGCTCGATGGTGATGTCGCCCTGGGAGGTATGCAGCACCACTTCCGGGTGGGCAACGGCAGCGGCGGGCGTTGCGGGCTTGGCCGCCTGGGCCAGCAGTGCGAAAGGCGAGATCAGCAGGAGTGTGGCGAGCAGAAATCGGGACATGGTAGGTCGGGCGGCGAGTGGCATCCGGACATCATACGCGGCCAGGGCGCGCCGTGGCTTGCGCGCGCGGCTCGCCGTGTGGATTTCGCTCAGGAAGGATGCACTTCCAAGAGCAGGCCCAGCTCGTTGATCGGGGCCTGCTCTTGCTCCAGGTCGGCCTCGCTGAGCGGGTGTTGGTCCAGCCAGGCGGCGGGAATGCTCAGGCGCAGGCGCTGGCTGGTGGCCGCCAGTTGCATGGGCGGCAGTGACTCGGCGCGCCGGGCCCGTCGGAACAGCACGGCCAGCCGCAGCAGGGCCGTGATATAGCGCGCCAGCTGCCGATAGCGCTGGGGCAGGGCGGAGAAGCTGGCCTTGTCGGGCTTGCGGCGGTGCGACTCCACGATGGCGGCGAGCAGCTGCTGCTCCTGCCGCGAGAAGCCGGCCAGATCGGCGTGGCGCAAAATGTAGGCGCCATGGTGATGATGCTGGCTATGCGCGATGGCCAGGCCGATTTCATGCACGCGCGCGGACCAGGACAGCCATTCGCGCGCCTCGGTGTCCAATCGCCATATGCGTGCGATCTGGTCGAAGAACATCAATGCCGTCGATTCCACGCGGCGTGCCTGTGCGCGATCCACGCCGTAGCGGCTAGCCAGTGCGTCGATGCTGGCGGTGCGCGGATCGGTGCCGCCCGCGCGTCCGATCAGGTCCCACAACAAGCCTTCGCGCATGGAGCTTTCGCATACGCGCATGCGTTCGATGCCCAGCGCCTCAAAGGCGGCCTCGAAGATGGCGACACCGCCGGCGATCACTGGCGCGCGGTCGTCGGTGAGGCCGGGCAGCTTGAGCGAGCTGATCTGGCCTTGGGCCAACAGC
>NZ_JAELTT010000012.1 GCF_016428975.1 Dyella sp. ASV21 | reverse complement strand
TCGCCTCGGTGCCGAAGACCCTAAGGCTGACAACGCCGCCGGCCGAGCAAGTCCCGACGGAGCCGAGACCGAAAGTGGTCCCGGGCATCACCTTCCTCACCAAGAAGCCCCCGGCCAAGCCGAGGCCGTTCCCAGAGGATGACCCCCAGACTCGGATGTGCGTGGAGAAGGCCTCGACCATCTTCCACGTGGAGACCATGCCGCTTTACGTCATTCTCGACGTCGAAGGCGGTACCGTCGGCGAGAACTCCAAGCTAAACAAGGATCTCTCGTACGACATCGGAAAGGCCCAGATCAATTCTCAGCATCTGGGTAAGCTCGCAGCGCGGGGAATCGACGAAGCGACGCTACGGAACAATCTCTGCGTCAACATCTTCGTCCAGGCATGGCTATACAAGGATGGGAGGAGTCGGAGCAAGACCATGGCTGAAGCGATCGCGCTCTACCATTCGCCGACACCAGAAGTGCAAGCCGTGTACCTGCAGTTAATCGAACACGCCATCGAGCGCCGACAGGCGCGGATGGCCCAGCAATCCTCGGAGAAGATTTGATCATGGCCTATAAGCGTTCTGACATCTTGAGCCACCTGGCCATCATCCAGCACCACATTCCGCAGGCAATGTCGGTGACCACCGACATTGTCGGCAACGTCGTGAGCCAGTCCCAGAACTCGCTGACGATCCAACGCACGACTGGCGCAAAGAATCTGCGCTTGGACCTCACGCCGCATGCCATGCACGAAGGCCGCGCTATCGAGCGCCTCGTCGCTGCAACCAGCCTCAACAAAGCTGCGGCGGAGGAGATCTACTGGGCCGGACGGGAGCTGTTCAAGCTCAACCCGCGCGGCTCCTGGTGCGCAAGCACCACCGATGCCCCCGCAAAGGATTTCGGCACCCCGGAGTCCGTGACGGACCTGCACCCCTATGTGCGCGAATGTCTCGCGCGTCTGAGTCGCATGGTTCCGGCGGCTGATCTGATGATCTGCGACTCGTCGACCAAGAAGGGTCAGGACGGACGCCCTCGCAAGCGCCAATGGATCCGGTTCACGAAGGGTGACAAGTACGAGCTGGCTGCCATCGACACGGCTTCGATCTCGGCGCACGTCGCTGACGGGTTCGTGCCGCGCCCGAGCGAGTTCCTGCAGGCCAACCAGTTGCGCATGGCTGCATGGGCCAAGCAGCTGGAAGTGAGCCTGGACGATCTGCCGGAGATCTTGCACGTGGCCGGCTTTGCCGCGGTGCAACTGGGCTTCGAAGAAGTCGCTCTGCAGCGAGCCTAACCATCAACCGATGTTCGCCGTAAGGCCGCAGGAGGCCGGCCTTCAGGGGAAGAGATGACGAAGTCCGAGTTAGTAGAAAAGATCCACGCAGCAACAGGAATGAGCCGTTGCGCCGCTATGAAGGTGGTCAACGCGATGACGAGGATCATCACGCAACACGTCGCTGAGGGTGAGTCGGTCCAGATCTCCGGCTTTGGGCAGTTCCAGGCCAAGGCATGGCCCGCCCGTTCCGGGAAGGATCCGCGCACGCGCGAACCCGTATGGCTCCCGGAAACGAAAGTGCCAGCGTTCAAGCCCAGCGCACAATTCAAATCGGCCGTGCGCCTTGGCTACGCGGTCACGGGGGACGAGGATGGCTAATCGAGCGGGACACCGGCAGGCCTGGGCAGATTTCCTGCGCGAGTCGCATGGCACGTGCACGGCCGCGCGCGCGCCTCAGCCGGCAGTAAAGGCCGTTCGCCCGACGGCGGGTCCGCAGCGCTTACGCAGTCGTGCCACCGCTTCGTCGCTGCTTGCGAACCTCTTGAGCGCGACACGCGAGGACGCCGAGATCCCCGAGATCCAGGTTGTCGACGTTTTGGTGGTGGGCAAGCCGCGTATGACCCAACGCGATCGCTGGCAGAAGCGTCCTGCCGTGCTTCGGTACCGCGCCTTCTGCGACGAGCTGCGATTGCGCCGCGTTCGAGTCCCGAACCGGTCTGGGGCGATCTGCATCCTCCCGATGCCGCCGTCCTGGTCCGAGAAGACCAAGGCCGCCATGAACGGCTTGCCGCACCTGCAGAAGCCCGACAAGGACAACATCGAGAAGGCCATCGCGGACGCATTGAAGGCCAACGACCAGACGATCTGGGACGGCGCCGCGTGCAAGTACTGGGGCTATGCACCCAGGTTGATCATCGTGCGTAGGGACGCCGCCTCAACGTGGGTAGTGCCCGATAGATGCGATCCCGCGTGGTTGCCGGCGAAATGACGTGCCCACCGAACGCGATGCTGACCTTCTTTGCGCAACTGCGGTGCCGGGCAAGCTGACGTTCGGTGCCATCCCGAGACCCATGCCGTGAACGCAGAGCTTCGAACCCGACCCGTCGACAAAGCCGTGATGTACACAGCACTGCAGCAGGGCTACACGCCGTTGCAGGCACGCGTGATCGCTGGCCGAGTAGCAGGTGTCCAGGATGTGGCGGGTTTGATCAATCCGGCGGTGAAGTCGCTTGATCCGCCGGACCTGTTGCCTGACATCGACATCGCCGCGAAGGTGCTCGCGGACGCGGTGATGTGTCCCGACACGACAATCGTCGGTCTCACCGATCACGACTGCGATGGATCAACCAGCGGTAGCGTTTTTCGCTTAGCGATGATCGACTACTTCGGTGTTCCTGCTCACCGCGTCGTCAACATGCAGTCCCACCGCATGCGCGAAGGCTATGGCGTGAGTGAATCTGTGGTCGAGCGACTGCTGGAACGAGTCAAGTTGCCGTGTGTTGTGTGCACCGGAGACCAAGGCTCGGGGGATGAGCCGCGGATTGCGCAACTGAAGGCGGCAGGGATTCCTGTTGTGGTGACCGATCACCACGGGGTTGAAGGCAAAGGGCCGCCGTCTGCCGCTGCTTGCGTCAACCCAGCCCGTGAGGACAGCATTTTCCAAGACAAATTGATTGCCGGCGTCCACGTCATGTTTCTGGTGATGTGTGCAGTTCGGCGAGAGCTGATCGCACGCGGCGCACTTCCGCAGAGCGCGCCATCGCTCGCCCCGCTCCTGGCGTGGAGTTGCATAGGAACGACTGCTGACGCTGTATCGCTCGGCAAATCTCGGAACAACCGCGCCATCATTCGTCATGGCCTTCACCTCATGAATTCATCTGCGCGCGCGCCGTGGATTGCGGCAAAGCGCGTGCAGGGCAACGACGGTCCTTTTAAGACGAAGGACTTGTCCCACTTCTTATGTGCCATGGTGAATGCGCGCGGCCGCATGGGGGACGCAATCGCGTCTATCGATTTCCTCGTATCCAACGATCAGGCGCAAGCGGACTATCTTGCTGAGCTGCTCAAGGCCGAGAACGAGTCGCGCAAGCTCGTGGAGCGCGAGATGACGAAGGTCGCGCGCGAGATCGCAGAGGTCCAAGCAGAAGCGGGTGTTCCCGCTATCGTCGTCCACCTCGCCGACGGGCACAGCGGGGTGCACGGCATCACCGCCTCGCGCCTTGTCGAAGCCTTCGGCCGTCCAGTGTGCTGCCTCTCGCCCAAGCAGGGGCATCCCGGCCTGGTAACCGGATCGCTGCGGACCATCGAAGGTGTACACGTGCGCAGCGCTCTCGCTGAGGTGGACCGTGCTGAGCCAGGCTGCCTTCTCGGATGGGGTGGTCATGCCGGCGCTGGAGGCCTTCAGATGCAGGAGGCCAACATCGAGCGATTCCACGAAGCCTTCTGTCGCGCGGTGCTGAAGCAGCGGGACACCACGAACGCACAGCCGGTGGTTTGGTCGGATGGCTCCTTGGGGCGCCCGCCAACACTTGATGTCATCGCTGAGCTTGATGCGCTTGAACCCTATGGGCGTGAGTTCGAGTCGCCGAGCTTCACGGACGCGTTCCGCGTGCTGAGCGTCAAGCCGGTGGGAGACGGGTCCCACTTGAAGTTGGAGCTCGTCGATCAAGACGGCGTCGCTCAGCGCGGCATCTGGTTTCGGGCGATGGAGCCGGGGCACGAAGCGCCCGTCGCCGTGGGACAGCACATTGAGGCCACGTATCAGGTGGCCGCCAACACTTTTCGTGGGCGCACGTACGTCGACCTTCAGGTCGCACACGCCCGCGTGATCGCCTAAAGGACGGAGAGAGAGATGAGCAAGGGAAAGAAGCGGAAAGGGGCTGTCAAGTCACCTGCGGAGGCAGTGCCTGCGCCGACCCGCAATCGCGGTTGGATGCTCGTCGGTGCAGGGTTGGTGGCGGTGGCTGCGTGCGCCGCTATTGCGCTCTGGCCAAGCCCGGCGCCGGTAGCAGTGAGCAGCGCGGCGCCCGAGCGCCCGATTCGCGACACACCGTGGCCAGCGGAACACACGGACGTGCAGGTCGACTTGGCGAGCGGTTTGCGCCTGGCGTCGCCGGCGGTTATCGAGTCTAGCGAGCGGGACATCGACGCATCCGTGTCGAGGGCCGACCTTGACCAACCGGGTTTGTCCATCCGGATTGATGGCTCCTCTGTGGATACCATGGTCGACTCCATCAACCAGATCACCGCTGCCCTGCCGGAGACGCAGTCGAAGGCATTTCAGAAGGCTGTGCGGCTGATCATGGTGGCAAACCTGCCCATCGAGCAGATGCGCGCGCAGCACATTCTTCCCGAGACGGTGCCGCAAGAGAAATTGATCGCGGGGGCTCGCCGAGATCTCTCAGGTCGAAATGCACTGGAGGTTCTCCAGATCGCCCAGGCGAAGCTTGAGCGCTACCGTGCCCAGCAGAGTCAGTATGCCGCCGGCGAGATGCCAGCTGGTGCGGGCGGTGGGCAGTAATCGAGAAGGACCGTGAGCAGCTCGTGGGGCATCATGGCCGAGCTGCGGGTCCTAGTCGGACCGGATAGCATAAAATCTATTATACAATTTATGCTATCCGCGTCCGGCTCGTAACGTACGGAATTGATTGGGTTTACAGAGGAGCACCGAACGCGCCGACGAACGTCGACCGGTCGAAGTTCCCCGTCCAGATTCCTCGGCGCTTGAACTTGGCGTCCGACTCCTGCGGTGTGTAGGCCCGCGTGTAGTTCGAATCAGCAATCGCCCACCCGTTGCGCACCAGGTCGCCGGCCACATCCAGCGGGCCTACGAAGCACTGCGCGACCATCCGGCCGGCGTTGTCGTTGCCCTTGTCGAAACAGGCGACTTCGTGCAGGCCGAGGAACTGGCGGAGAGCGGTAAGCGACTCGGTCCCGCACGACCAGGAGACCTGGCCGGTCACGCACGGCACCTGGCTCTGGGGCACGGCAACTCCCCACAAGACGACGGTGCGCCCCTGCAGCTGGAAGCTGTTCGCCGACACCACTGCCGGTAGGCCAACGATGGCGCCGCGCTTGGCGTTCTCTCTCGTCTGCTTGTCCGTGGGGTCAACAGGTGCCGGTGGGGCGACCTGGCGCGTCACCGCCGAGCCGCCGCTGCTGGTCGACGAGCTGCGGGTGGCAGGCTGTACCACATCCTTGAGGGCACGACCCACGGCATTCGTGTCGTCGATACGGTCAAGCATGTGTTCGTCGGCCGCTACGGTGCCGTCGCCCGAGGGCAAGCCGTCATGCTTCGTCCATTGCTGGAACATCACGAAGCCAAAGACGGCAGTGCCCGCTAGCGCGAACGCGGTGAAAAGGCCCCGGTTCTGGGGCTTCGACTTCTTTGCCATTTCGTCCTTTCCTGTGACCAAGTGAAGAAAGGGTAGACGCGGAGGCTCCACGGCAAATGGCGAAACGGCGCGTTCTTTCGGGGGGTTTTTCTGTGGTCGTCGTTTGACTATTGCTGCATTATCGGTTCAGGAAAAGGCAAGCCGAGGCGAGCCTTTTCCGCGTCAAAACGGAAGCTCACCAAAGGAAGACAGGTATGTCCCGGACCAGCCGTGCAACGAACAAGAACGGCGAAACCAAGCGAGGGGAAAGTCGCCTGCCGATACCCAGCCCTGCCGAGGCGTACTACCTCGCCCAGGTGATGGATTCGCGCGAAGTGGCGACTCGCCTTGTCGGGCTCCTGCCGACCGACGGCCCGGAGACCGACTCGCATCGCCACATCCGCCGCGAGATCGAGCGCCTGCATACCCGGTCGGGCACTGCCTGGGACTCGTTTCTCCTGCAGGCCTGTTCCAATCCTGCCGAGCGCTCCGCACTAGATGCCATGGGCATGCCGGATCAGGTGGAGATCAGTGCAGACGATGGCATGCCAGTGGCGGTGTGGAACGACCTTGAGGAGGGTGCCGCTGGGATGTGGAACAACGGGCTGACGATCGCGGTCGCCGCTGGCGCCACGACCTTCACTCCGACCGTGCCCTTTCGCGAAGTCCGAACGGCTTCGCTTCCTGAAGGCACGGCGTTCATCCGAATCACGGATCACCGGCATGCGGCAACTGCCGCTATCGAGAACGTCCTCGCGGCGATGACGGTCGATATCGACACGCATGTGCGCAACTGCCCCCCGAACACCGCGTGGCGCCGTCTGGCCCACTTGGTTGGGTTCTACAACAAGGCGGTCCGCCTGACCGCCAAGTCGTTGGGCGAGGACGAGTACCGCGACTGGGAGCGTCGAGCGCCCAAGTCGGTGCAGATCGAAGTGATGGCGCAGGCGGTGGTTGCCGGCGCGTGGACCGCGCGGGCGCAGCAGATCGTGGCGCTGCAGCTGGTCGCCCAGCTCTTGGCCAACACGATGTCCGAATGCGAGCGGGCAGACCTGGAAGGCGGTGAGGAGGCATGGGTACCGGCCACTTTGGATGCCATGGACCGGTCCACCCGAGTGATCGCCGACATGATGCGCGGCTACAACATGGTGCTGATGGCCTGCAACGGGAAGAAGTCGCCGAACTTCGAGCCGATGACCATCGCCCGTCCGCTGCCCCGCGGCTTGCCGCTGCTTGCCGTCATCCCGAAGTCGGACGCCGTTACGCCGATCAGTCGGTAACGGCTCCCTTGATCACCACGCGCCGGAGCAAGTCCACGCGCACCCGCCTTGACTGCCGGCGGCCCGTCATCACCGTGATGATGTGGCCGCCGCGCTCTGCAGCATCGACCGTTGCCCGACGCTGAGCCGCTCTCCCGCGCGCTTGGATCCTCTCCGCACTTTCCCCAGTCCCAATGAGCGGCACCAGGAAGAGACGAGAGAGATCCTCCAGCTCGCCAGATCGGCGGGCGTCTGTGGCCAGCAGCGTGCGCCCGCCAAGGGTGATCTTCTGGGTGTAGGGGTCGAATCCCGTGATGTGCCACGGCGCCGCCGGTTCGGTCTCCAAGCGCTTGCGCGCGTCCGCGACCTGATCCTGTACTTCTTCAACGCGCTGGCGGATCTCGCGCGCCGCGGCGCTCAGGAGTTCACCCCACGCCCCGAGCGCGGCAAATCCGCCGAGTGCGTCGTCCGGTAGCGACAACGCGATAGCGAAGGTCGGATAGTCGGCGATTCCCAAGAGTTCGTTGGCCACTGTCGGGTGCCCAGCAAGCGAAAGGCCGTCTGGCACGAAGTCGCTCGACCGGATGCCGATGACGACCTTTGGCCCTTCCTCCTGGATGACTCGCACGCCGGGGAGCCCGGCGCGGGTCAGCAGGTGGCGGATATCTGCGCTGGAGAGTTGCTCAAGCATGGCCATAGATTACCCATGCGCAGGCTCCCGCCCAAGCCAGGGGCTGCTCAGCGAAAGGCGGGGTCGCCGGCGTTGTCACCCTCACGCTCGTCGAGCCAGCGCTCGTAGGGCATCACTTGGTCGAGCTGGAACCGTGCCAGATCCGCCAAGCGGCCTATGTGGTAGCTGCCCTCCCCAGTGCGGAGGGTTTCCACGGGGATCATGTCGTAGTTGACCGGGTCGGCGCTGTACGCCTTCTCGCCATTGTGCAAGACCGGCACAGCCTCTTCGCTGCCCATCCGCGCGAGATCGTCATCGGACATCGACTGCTTCTCGCCCTCGTCGATCATCTTCATGAGTTGCGTGTCGGACACCACTACAACGAACTCGGCTTCGCCGTGCCCGTCGAGGAACAGTAGACCGGTGGGCTCTGGCACGAGGTACATCTCGACGGGCTCGATGTTCAAGGACTTGATGATGGTCTCCATTGCCTCGCGGTCCCAGAGCACTCGGTAGTCCTCACGAGACAGCGCATGACTCACAGTCGAGAAGGCGCGAGCGAAGTACCGCCACTGCAGGTCAGCGATCGTCTTCATCAGAACGTCGGGCGCGTTGGAGTCGGACTTCTCTATGTAGCGATCGATCAGACCGTCGTTGAAGGCCTTGATCACCGTCGCCTTATCCGCCTGGCCAGTCAGCAGCACGCGGCCAATGTTGGCGGTGCCGCAGGTCTGTAGGAAATTGAGGCCGGTCATTTCAGGCATCGCATAGTCGGCGACCAGGACGGACGGCATGGCGAATCGGCGCTCGTCGTACATGATGCGCTTGATCATGGCCACATCGAGAACGAGCTCGTTGTCCGTGCCGTGCGCGTCCTTGCGGTGGTGGACTAGGCCCGCGAGCGCCGCCGGACCACCACGGGCGCTGTCGATGGCGTCGAGCGCGTCGCCTGCGGACGCGAAGCCCTCAACGAACACATCAGGTTCGAGGTGCGGACGCATGACGCGCAGGTACGTCTCGTGGTCGTCCACGTGGATGACGCGTGTCGGGAAGAAGAATGGCGGGACGGGGCTAGGTAGGTTACGGAGCACCGGTGTCGGCCTTGTTTGAGGTTGGGAAAGTGATGTCAAAGCGGGTGAAGATCCCGCTCTTGGAGGAGCACTTGATCTGCCCGCCCATCTGGGCCACGGCCTCCTGGCAGTAAGCGAGACCAATCCCCAAAGCGGTTTCTGGTCGTTCCTTACCGGACACGAAGCGATGGAAAATCCGAGGCAACAGCTCCGGAGAGATGCCTTGGCCCGTGTCGAAGATGGTGATGCGGCCGACGCCGGCATTGGGCCGGTCGACCTGGATATGCACGAGCGCTTCCTGCTTGCGCGCGGTGTAGTGAAGCGCGTTCTTCACGAGGTTGAAGATAACGTTCGTGAGCGCTGGCGCTGATCCGGTGAAGACGAAGGTGTCCTTGACGGCCACACGCACGCGATCGCGCTCTGTGGCGGATCCATAAGGGTACCGGTTCAGCGCAGCCTCGACCGTCGCGCCGGCGTCTACTTCCGTGTCCTTCCCGCGCTCGGCAAATTGCGCCGCGGCGAGCAACATCTCGATGGTCACCATCGCGTGCTCCGCCTCGTTGGCCACCGTATCGGCCATGTCGCGGATGACACCAAACGTGCTCGATCGCATCTTTGGCTTGATGAGGCCGGCCTTGACCGCCGCCTCGTACCCGCCCAGTAGCTCCGGGAGGTGTTTGGCCAGGCCGGTACCGGCCAGCCGGATGGACGCGAGCGGCGTGCGCATTTCGTGGGCGATGGTCGCGCTCGTCGCGCGTAGGCTGTCGCCGCGGGAGTGCTCAGCAATAGATCGGCTCAAGTTACACACGATGGCTGTGATCAAAGCGAACCCCCAGACCATGAAGAGTGGTCCGAGCGGATGCATGGGTACGTCGGGGTGGCCGCCGAGGAACCAGCAGAGCCCCGCAAGGAACCAGCCGATCAGAAGGGCGTAAATGCTCACCCGCACTTCAAACAGAAGGAAGACCAGAAAGGTAGATGTGAGCTGAGTCATCACCCACACCGTGGTCATGCCGTTCATCAGCATCATGTAGGTGGTGAAGAGGGGCAGGCTGACGATGATGCAAGGCAGCCAGTAAAGGGGCAGCAGGTCGCGCAAGCGCGGCGGCAGGTAGCCTGCCAGAAGGAGCGGGAGACTCAGGACGGCCACGACCAGGCGCCATCCGAGGTTCTCGTAGGGCTGCGGGAAGACGTAGCCCCAGATCAGGTAGAAGAGGGGGAAGGAGGCAACAGTCACCGCGCCGAGAAGCGGCATTCTCCGCTCGGCGAATCGGGCGCTGTGACGCAGGGTCGCGTTCAAGCGCATGAGAGCGCCATGAACCCGCGCCTTCAATCCTTCCAACACCAGCAGCTCCCTTGGCGGCCATCGGCGATCCTGGCGGGCCAGGACCCGCCGCGGCGTCCATTGTCGCCAAAACCGGCCGAACTTTGCCCGCCGGGCCCCGGATTCATGATCTGAGGGATGAACGAGACCGCCCCGCACCCCTCCGACTGGTACGCCCCGCTGCGGGACGTGCGCTCCCTCGGCTCCATGGCCCGCCGCCCGGGCTCCCTGGCCGGCCTGCACCTGGCCCGGCAGGAGCACCTGTCCCAGTTCTTCACCCCGGACAACGTCGCTGCCTTCATGTGGCGCCTCGCCCAGCCCGCGATGGCGGCTGCCCTGGAGCGGGCGCCGGGTAGCCGGGTGGCTGTGTTCGACAACTCGGTCGGCTCCGGACGGTTGCTCCAGTTCGCCGACCCCGAGCGGCACGTCATTGGCGGCGCCGACATTCACGCGCCCACCGTCGAGCAGCTGGTCGACCGGGCGACCTCCGCGGGCTTCGAGATGGAGCTGCGGACGCTTGCCCTTGAGGATCAGCGGGCCTCTGGTTGGGGGGTGGGTCTCATCAACCCGCCGTTTTCGGTACATCTGGAGTCGCCTTTGCTGGTTGGCGGCGAGACGACGTGCGCCGGCCGCTTTGGCCCGCATACGTCCGCCATTAGCCACGCCTACGCCCTCGAGCGAGCCCTTGACGCGTGTGATCTGGTGATTGCCCTGCTGCCCACCTCGTTCGCCGCCACCCTCAAGGGGCACGCGGCGTTCGGGGAGAAGCTCAAAGCGATATATCGGCTGGGTGGTTCAGTTTTTAAGTCCGAGACCGCCGTTGTTGACGTTTCGGTCGCTGTCTTCGGTGCCGGCCCGGCGCTGCCCGTGATGATGGACCTGGTTTCCCTGGACGCCGATCTGCCTCCGCTCCCGATCCGCTGCTCAAACACCCATGAACGGCCGCCCGAGCTGCGATCCATCCGTGTAAATCCGTCGGAGCCGGTGATCACCCTCGCCCCGACTGGCACTGACGCTGTACGCCTGACCCACAGCGGCCGAAAGCTGCAGCTGCATTTCCGCTGCGGTCTGGTCCAGGCGAAGGTGATGAACAGCCTGCTCCGATCCGTCCTGCCGCCTCGTTTGCCGGAGGAGGGCCGCTACCCAGTGGGCGTGAAATATGCCGGGCAGGGTGTCTTTGACCTTGAGCTCGTCCTTGCCCAGCCTGATCCGCTGGCGGCGTGGGGAGATATCCTCGAGGCAGTCCGCGCCGCCGGCGGCCGGCCACTCCCCGACCCGGGCATTTTGGGGTACCTGCGCCGCCGTCGCCGACTCTACGACCGCGCGGCTACCCCTCTGGGCCGTGTGGCGCTGATCCATGGGCCGGGCGCCAGTGGCAACCTGACCGCGACCCCGAAGGAAGCCATTCAATGTAACCCCGCTCGCTGGGGCTCCGGTCTTTTCCTGCCGGGACAGGAGGTCAGCTTCGCCTATGAGGGCGGCGTCTACACGGCCACGCACCCGACCTCCGGCGAGGTGCTCTCGCTCGAGGAGAGCGCCTTCTTGCGCAGCTTCCGGATGCTGAGCGAGGTCTCCTCTGGTCCGCAGTGGACGACGATTCACGACAGCCGCGAGATCAAGTACCCGGAGCTGGCCAAGCAGATCCGCTTGCGCCTGGAGCGGACGGGTGGCGCGGCGGTGGCGAGCTGGACCTATCAGCAGGCCGACGTCGTTGAAATGCTGGTGGCCCGTTCGGGCATCGTGGCCTTTCAGATGGGCCTGGGTAAGACGCGCGCGGCGATCGCGCTTTGCCTCGCGGGCGGCAAGCGCAATCTGATCTGCGTTGAGGCTCACCTCATCGACGAGATCCTGACCGAGCTGCGCGCGGTCGGCGTGCCGGCGGACGAGTACCAGGTGATCCGGTCACCGGAGGACTGTGCAAACCTGCGCCGAATTAACCTGATCTCGTATTCGCGCCTGCGGATGCCGATCAGTGATGCGCACGCCCGCCGCACCTATGCAAGCTTGCTGCGCCGTCGCATCGCGACGATGGTTTGCGACGAGGCGCACCTGTTGCGCAATCGCTTCTCGGCGCAGACGCGCGCGGTCTACATGGTCAGCCCCAAGCGTCGCTACGGCATGACCGGGACGCCCATCGCGAACATGCCGCGCGACCTCCTTCCCCAGTTGCAGTGGGTCGGCGGCGACGGTACGGCGATCCAGCCGTTCGGCTTCTATCGCCCCTACCTCACGCCTGATCTCCTGCATTCGATGCACTCGGCGCGACGCGGCACGGATGTCTTTCGTGATGAGCACGTGGTCACCGAGTGGGTTACCGCGCAATTTGAGGAGGATTTCACTGGCGGCAAGCGCGAGGTTCCGAAGCTGGCCAACCTCGCCGCCCTCCGAGCTTGGACCGCGCCTTTCATCAAGCGTCGCATTGCGCAGGAACCGGAGGTGTCGTCGTACATCAGAACGCCGGCCTACGATGTGCTTCACCACGAACTGAGCTGGGATGACAACCATCTCGGCTACTGGCTGACGATCGCTGATGACTTTGCCGCCTGGTATCGCGACATGCGCGCCAGGTCGGGGGACAGCGGCAAGCAAATCAACCTGGTGGCGCTGCTCGCGCGCATCGGCGCTGTGCTGATGGCCGGCAACTATCCGCAGTACGGCATCAAGGGGTTCCCGACGTACGGTCAGATGACCAGCAAGCAGCGCTTCACCGTGGAGCGCGCCGTGTCGTGTGCACAGGACGGTCACAAGACGATGGTGTTCGTGGAGAACCCAGGGCTTGCCGAGTGCTTGGCCCGCTCGATCAATCAACAGGGTGCGCTGGCCCGGGCGTTCCACGGAAAGATGTCGATCACGGAACGCAATCAGCTGCTGGCCAAGGGTTTCAGGCGTGGCCCAGTGGAAGTGTTGGTGTGCACCTATGGCGTGGTGCAGACGGGGCTGAATATCCCCGAGGCATCCCGAGGCATCTTCGGCTCCCGTGCCTGGACCACAAAGACCGAAATGCAGGCGCGCTACCGCATGCTCCGTCCGCAGCAGACGCAGCGTTGCCAGTTCGAAACGCTGGAACTGCCGGGGAGCCTCGATACCTATCAGGCAATGATGCTGGCCTTTAAGCAGGACGCCTCGGGTGCGGCGGTCGATTACCTCACGCCTGAACTCGACGATGCCGAGTTCCTTCACTTGGACACCGTCGTTGAACGCTTTGTCGAAGGCCTGGCCGCGCGCCGCGGGCTTAAGTCTCACGACCTCAGGGAGAAGTTGAAGCATGCAGCATAAGAAGAACACAGGTCGCGTCGTCCTGGGCGAGGACACTGCCACCTTTTACCGCCACGGTGTGTCGTCTCCCGACGTGGCGAAGATTCTCGGTCGCGAGACGACACAAGAAGCGGAGACGATCTATCTGGATCGCCGGGTTCACTTCGATGATGGCGCGGAATTCAGTGACGGGTGGATTGCGGCGGGTGCGTTCGTCACGCAGTTGACGCGGCCCTTGCAGAATCTCGCTCAACTATGAGAATCGCACCGCCGGGCCATTGTTGGGTCACTTCCCAGCAACATGGTGCCCGCGAATGCTCTCTGTCCGCCTCGAAAATACCAGCAACGGCAGCTTCAAGTTCTACGGCCTTTCGATAGCGACCGTCGCCGGTGGCCACGAAGTCAAAACCGAATACGGGCGCATCGGTGGTTCATCCAATCACGGGTCGGCAGGCATCTTCGCCAGCCACGCTGACGCGGTGCGCGAGCTTGAGAAGGTAGCCAAAAGCAAGGTCCGCAAGGGGTACGTGGAGACCGAGCGCACGGACGCGGCCGGTGTGGCCACCACGATTCCGAAGCCCGCCGCTTCGATGCAAGACCTGATCTTTCAGATTGACCTGCAACTGCTCGCACCGTCGTCGGTGGACTCAGAAGCGCTGATCGCCGATCCGGCTTACATGATGCAGGAGAAGCACGACGGCGAGCGCTGCCCGATTGGCTTCTGGCCGGGGGAAGTCCTCGCCGCCAATAAGAAGGGCAAGCAGCGCATCGTCCCAACAAAGGCAGTCGAGCTATCCAAGGTCTTCAACTTCACGGGTGAGACCGTCATCGACTGTGAGGTGGTCGGAGAGACCATCTACGTTTTCGACCTCCTCAAGTTCCAGGGCGAGGACATTCGCCAGCTTCCATTCCGCTCGCGCTACGCGAAGCTGGAACAGTGGATTCGGGAGGTTGGGGACTATCTGGTGCTAAGCCACGCGACGACGTTCACCGCGTCCAAGCGCCGAACCTACGAAGCGCTCAAGGCGGGCGGTGCCGAAGGCGTGGTGTTCAAGCGGGGTTCTGCTGCCTACATCGCCGGCATCAGCAAGTCCGATGGCGACGCGCTCAAGGTGAAGTTCGTCGAGTCTGCCACCGTGCGCGTGTGCAGCGTCCATCCGACTAAGCGCAGCGTGGGCATCGAAGTCCATGACGGGCAGACCTGGATCGACATCGGCAACGTAACCATTCCGCCGAACCACCAGGTGCCCGCAGTCGGTGCGCTTGTCGAGGTGATCTATCTCTACCTCGCGAGACAGGGGGGATCGCTGTACCAGCCCGTCTACAAGGGCGAGCGCGATGACGTGTCCGTTGACGACTGCACGCTCGCGCAAATCAAGATCAAGGGCGAGGCGCGCCAAGCCGCCTGATCGGCTCCGCAGTTTTGCTTGCATCTTTTTTCCGGGCTTCGGCGCGGTGAAATCAAAACACTTCCAACGGAGCTTGCCATGTCCTTTCTCAACTCTCTCAAGCCGCTGCTCAAGGGGCAGTCGGAGGTCACGATCACGCTGAAGCCGACCGACAAGGGCTTCAGCCTCCTCGTCATTCCGAAGCTGGCCGACATGCAGGCGGAGACGAACGACGACGAACTCGCTCACCTGCAAGCAGTGCTCGCGCTGCCCTTTGTCATCACCGCGCCCCAGGACGCCGACCTCGACGATCAGATGGCCTCCGCCATCGCGCTGTACGACGCAGAGCGTCAACCGGCGCTGACGGCCATCGAGGCATATCGCCAGAAGGTTGCCGAAGCCAAGGAGGCAGCAGCGAAGGCAGCGGCGGAAGCGAAGAACAAGCCCAAGCCGGGTGTGAAGCCCGCCAAAGCCTCGACACCCGCCAAGACCACCGCAGCGGCACCGGCACCTGCCGCACCGCCGGCAGCGGACTTGTTCAGTGTCGCGGCCGACGCGGCGGCGACGGCACCGGCTGCGGCGGACGCGACCAGCAACGAATCGTCCAGCAACAAAGAAAGCTCCGAGGCCGATCCGGCTGAAACCGCGACGGAGTCGTTGGACGAAAGCACCGATCAGGACACCGAGGAGGAGACCGAAGAATGAACACCGCCATCGACCCCACGCTCTCCCAAATTCAGCGCCTGCCGCGCCGATTCCGTCTCCCGACCGGCACGACGTTGGAGGACATTGACCCGAGCATGTCGCCTGAGCAGGTGCTGGCCGCGTTCGTCCCGAACTATCCCTACCTCGCGAACGCCACGCTCGGCGAGCCGAGCGAGGAAGCTGGTGCGCTCGTCTACTCGATCCGCAAGCCCACGGTGCAGACCAAGGGCGCACCGGGCAGCCGCGAGAAGAAGCGCGTGGCGGACACCATTGCGCGCCTAAGCAACTGGGCGGGTACGCCGCAGGAGGTATCCCGAACCTCCGCATGGAAGGCGGTGTTCGACCGTTGCCGTCACATCGCCGAGGAAGCCCCTTCGCCCGTCAAGTCCGCCTATCTGCCCTTGGTGTAAATCATGCTCTTGTCGATCCCCCGCCTCGACGCAGGCGCATACGTTCACACGCTGCGCATGTCCTCGGAAGTCCTCAGTGGCGTCTCAGACAACGCTCGCGCGACGGCTGCACGCACGGTCATCAAGGCCCTGCACGCGGGCGTGGTCAAGCCGAGTGACGTGGACCGCGCCCTACGTCAGCGGGGCAATCGACTGTTCGCACTCATGGCCGCGCACGCAACCCTGCCCGAGGTTCCCGCGCTGCCGCGCAAGGCGCTAAAGGCGACGAAGGACGTTAGGGTACTCACGCAGCAGGTCGTGGACGGGCTCGCGGCATGGCTGCGCGCGTTCCACCTGTCGGGTGACTTGACGGCGGAGGAGGTGACCGAAGCCGTTGAGTCCGGCGCGGACCAGAACCTGGCCGAATGTGCCATGCGAGGTTGGACGAGGTTCTTCGAGCGCACTTGCACGGAAGCCGCTATTCCTCATCCCGAGAAGGTCTATAGCTGCTACGACGTGCTGCCCGCGCCGTTGCACCGAGCTTTCGCGTGCATGAAGGACAGCTATGCCATCGACGGGGCGTTCAGCAATAGCGAGGGCGACGTGGGCGACGGCATCGTGGTGTTGATGGATGACACGCCTTTCGTTGGGTTCCCGGTGAATCCTGCGACTGAACCGGCTCTCTACGCCGAGGTGCATCGCCTGTGGGACCACATTTCCGCAGGCGGGCATGGTCTGACAATGATGGAGACTCAGCACGCCGCCAATTACGTTCTTGGCTCGATGGACGAAGGTCTGAGCGACCTTGAGCAAAAGGTGACGTGGGAGGGAAGCGAGCCGTCGTATGACGCCGACGCTTTGGAGGGCCTGACCGACTGCTGGGGATGGGGTGGCCCTGACGACATCGACCGGGACAATCTGCGTGAAATCCTGAAGTTTCGCCGCGCAGCCAGAAAGGCCGCTGACCGAGCGGCTGATGCCAACCGAAAGCCTCTGCCGAAGCGAGGGGCGGGCGCGCGATTGCTGAAGGGGTTGAACGCCGTTGCGGAAGCCGTGCACGCGACGGAGCGCACGCGCATCGACCGGGTGATACGCGACCACGCGGACGGCATGGCGTTCTACGCCACGATCACCCCAACGCAATGCGCACTGGACGAACTCTATGAACACGCGATGCAGGGGCATGGCGAGGAAGCCCATGCGGTTCACCTCGCGCCGAGCAGCATGAAGAAACCGAGCGAACTTTTGGCTGTGGCGAAGGCGGCAATTATCAGTGCGTCAGCCGCAATTGCCGCCATCAGCTACCTCGTGGAGTTTGAATATGCCCAAGGCCCTCGTATCGACCGCATCTGAGGAACAGTTCAAGAACTGCGCCGCCAAGTCCATCGCAACAAAGCTCGCGCTGCTCTTTCACTGCCGCCCCCACACCAACACCCTGGAGCTGGTTACGTCGCACACCGTGACCGACGTGAGCGGTGCTCCGATCATTGGACCAGGCAGCCCGCTGACCCGCGCTGATGAGGCCGAAGTCATCAAGCTTCTCCTGTCCCGTCTGGACGAGATCACAGAAGCGACGGTGTTCCCCGACTACCTGCTTTACAAAGACCCCTACAACCTCGTCTGGTGGTGGCCATCCACCCAGCGCGCGATGCACGTCCGCGACCCCGAGGGGAACCCGAAGACCCTCAACGTGGTCTGGCCGAATCTCGTGTTCAAGGTCGTCGAGCGCACTCTCTACATCGCTTCGTTCGCCGGGGATGGTGCGACGCGTCCCACCGGCGAGACGGAGCTGATGCAGTCGGCCCTACCGAACATCTACGCCGATGGGCGAGTGTGCACGGGCGACGCGGTTCTGCCACTCGGCTGCACGCTGGCGGACATGGAACAGTGGGAGGCGGTGATCTTCGACACCGCCTTCACCCATTCGAACAATCGCCACGCGCTGCAAGCGGACAAGCAGGGTGTCACGCAGGACGTGTGCGACTTCTGGGCGAAGCTTGACGGTGTGAATCAGCCGTTCCCTGAAGATCGACCCGCACCGTTGGGCGTGCGCCTGAAAGACTGGCTGGTCGGCAAGCCCTCGGATCACCACTGAGGGCCGCGCCATGACGACTGATAAGCGCGACGACGTGCTCGTCGCAGTGTGTCCTCCCATTCCGATTCCGCGATTCGGGTCGCTGGACGACCTGGCAGTCGGTCGCAAGCGATTCCTCTTGGCGGCGGACGGAGTGTATCTGGAGGTTCGCAGCGAGGCGCTCCACGCCCGTCTGCGCATATCGGCAGTGGCGCTTCCCTATGGGCCGACTGAGGAGTTCTTGCGCCCAACCGGCGGTCCGTTGGATGTCTCGTGGCTTGGCCAGCTTGCGAACATCGCTCTGCGCGACGGCACGCAGGAGGTGGCTGCGGGCGTGGTGCGGGGGGCGAATGGTTGGACGCTTGTGCAACCGCCCGTGCTCTCAGCTAGCGGAAGCCATGTGCGCTACATGGACGTGTTCGACGACAAGTCGCTCCTGATCGACATGCACAGCCACGGCGCGCACGCCGAGTATTTCTCCGCCACCGACGACCTGTCCGATCTGAGCCGTGAGGGTCCGTACATTGCGGTCGTTCTTGGGCGCTGCGAATCACGTGAGACGCTCAAATCGTGCATTCGGTTTGTATGCCCTCCCTATCTGATTCCTCTTTCGTCAGGCGATCTGACGCGCCTCGGAGTGCTCTGATGTCGAACGTGTTTCCAGCGCCCACGTCTTTGATTGGCAGCGAGCGCACCCGTGTCACCGTGGTAGGTCTGGGTGGCACTGGTAGCCACTTTGCGGAAGGGCTGGCGCGCCTTCAGCACACGCTCATGGCGCTCGGGCATCCGGGGTTTGACGTGACGCTGATGGATGGCGACACCGTGGGGCGCGCGAACGTGGGGCGTCAGCGCTTCTACGAGGCGGACATAGGTGCATCCAAGGTCATGTGCTTGGTCCAGCGCATCAACCAAGCGTATGGCTTCGCGTGGAAACCGGAGCATCGCTTCTTCGCTCCGAACGAGTTGCGCACCACGTACCGCGTGCCGGACCTTCTCGTGACCTGTACGGACAAGGCGGCCGTGCGCGCCGCCATCGGCCAGATGGGTACGAAGGCGGGGAAAGGGTTGCTCTGGCTCGACTTCGGCAACGGCCCGAAAACCGGGCAGGTGATGCTGGGGCACCTTGGCGACTGCGAAGCGCCGTTGCGCTTGCCCAACGTGTTCGACCTCTACCCCGAGCTGGCCAGCATGGAGCAGGTGGACAGCGAGGAGCCGTCGTGCTCAATGGAGGAGGCGATTACCCGGCAGGAGTTCCCCATCAACCAGCAGGTGGCCATGCTGGGAATCTCAATGCTGTGGACGCTGATCCGGCACGGTCAGCTCGACCATCACGGCTACCACGTCGAAACGCACCCGGCGGTCATCACGCGGCCGATGAAGATCGACCCGGAGGCATGGGCCTTCTATGGCTACCAGCCGAAGCCGAAGAAGGGAAGAAAGAAGGATTGAGGGCTGACAACCCGCGCGGCTGTCGGCTCGCGACGGGAAACCCCCGTTTAAGGACGGGGAGTTTTGGGCATGGATGACGAGGGGCGGCGGAGATACTGCCGTCGCCTCCGGACTAGGTAGAGGAGAGAGGAATGTCAGTGAGCGTCACGGTAATTCGCGCGGGTCTCCCCAAGACCTGCACCACCCAGGCCGAGTTTGCGTCGGCGCTGGGCATCGCCTGCACGGCAGACAACGGGCTCGGCGTGCCGCGCGCGTCACTCGACGACGTGGACGTGGAAGCCATCGCTTCTGCTGCAGGGTTTCGTGTAACCGATGAGCCGTATGGCACGGACTACACGCTGCGACCCGATGTCCAGCGTCAGCCGGCCGCTAGGGCCGCGTAGTTTCGATTCGAATTTTGCGCGGTGGTTTGATACCGCACGATGCTATTCAAGTGGTGCGGCGTGCCGGATCGTCCTTAGGGCACGAACTTTCCCGTTTCCATCAAGAGAAGGTCGCGTCGGTTGCTCCAACAAATGGAAGTAACCATTGCTCTAACAATTGGCACGAATGAGGAAAAATCCCTATGTCGCGTGGCATCAACAAAGTCATCATCGTTGGCAACCTTGGCGCGGACCCCGAGACGCGCTACACCGGGAACGGCACTGCGATCACCAGCATCCGCATCGCAACGTCCGAGAACTGGACCGACAAGCAGAGCGGCGAGAAGCAGGAGCGCACCGAGTGGCATCGCGTGAAGCTGTTCGGCCGCTTGGCTGAAATCGCTGGCGAGTATTTGAAGAAGGGTCGCCAGATCTACGTCGAAGGGTCGCTGCGCACTGACAAGTACACGGACAAGGACGGTGTTGAGCGCTTCAGCACTGACATCATCGCCAATGAGATGCAGATGCTTGGTGGTGGCCAGGGTGACGGCGACGGCCAGCGTAGCAATGGCGGCGGCAATCGCCAGCAGCACAGCAACAACGGCGGCGGCAATCGCCACGGCAACGGCGGTGGAAACGGCAACGGCAATGGCGGCCACCAGCGCCAGGGTGGCTACGGCGGTGGAAACGGTGGCGGCAACGGTGGTGGCCAAACGCGCGGTGGCGACAACTATGGCGGTGGTCAGCAGCGCGGTGGCAACGGCGGTGGCAATGGCGATGGTGGGAACTACGGCGGTAACACCCGCTACGGCAACAGTGGCGGCGGTGGCGGTGGTGGCGGTGGTGGCGGATTTGGAGAAGACGACATTCCCTTCCACCAACATGCCTTTCGCTCGCTAGTTCTCTAACAATCCATTAGGTGTGGGCTTCGCGGCCCGCACCTTTTTCATGCGTGAGTCCTTATGTCATTCCTATTCTCTGTAGTCGTGGTGGCACTGCTGATTATCTTCGGCATTGGCATGCTGCTCGGGTTCGCGCGCCGTGAAGTCAATCGGCGCACACATGGCGCAGTTGCACCGTGGCAATCCAAATCGCCCGCGCCACAGGACGAGAAGCGCCAGTAATGGACAGCGCGACTGCATCTAAGCCCAATGCGGATAGTGCGGCCATCGCTGCGCTGCAGGCGTTTGGCGTCGAGCGGCCTTCGCAGATTCCCTTGCTCTTGCCTGTTGGATACGATGATTTTGCAGCACCGTACCGGACCGTTGAGTCATTGGAGCATGGCGTGCCTACAGCGGTCGAGGTTGTCGCCGTTGATTCACCGACGCGGTGCAGCGGCGGCATTGATCGCGTGCGCTTCAAGATCGTCGACGAGACGGGAAGCCGCTACACGGTCACGCTTTACGGGGAAGATCCAGAACTCGGCAAGGGCATCACGGAAGGCGTTGAGCTGTTGATGCTCGTGGTCGCGAAGCCCTGGCAAGGTGGACTCCACCTGACATGCAAAGAGATCGTGGATGCCCACTGGCGAGGTCATGCGCGGCCAACGTATCCGGGCCGAAAGGGCGGCGATACGCGAGAGCGAGTGCGCGCGGTAGTCGCCGGCTACCTGCGCCCGAACGTGCCGCGCGCCACGCAGCACGTCATCAGTCAGCTTGAACCCATCGCACCCATTTCAGACTTGCTCACCTCTGTTGGCTGTCCGGACTGGACGATCGAAGGGCTGATCTGGGAGACGCACCGACCCTCGAGTGCAGCGTCCGGTGAGCACGCTCGCCGCGCCTACATGGAGTTGGCGGCGCTGGCTGCCATTCATCGCAAGCACTCTGGACACCAGTCGCGCCGTGCCACTGCGCACACGGTGCGCTCTCTTGGTCGCCGCGTAGCCCAGCTACCACATCCGCTGACGAACGATCAGCGCGCGGCGGTGAAGGGTATTGCAGCGAAGCTGGCAGAGCCCGTGGCGATGCGCGCGATCCTCGCTGCGGATGTCGGTACCGGGAAATCCTGGGTCGCCCTCGTTCTTGCAGCTGCGCTTGCCGATGTTGGCGCCCGCACGATCATCATGGCCCCGACATATCCGCTGGCCGTGCAGCTCGCGGAGGAGTTCGCGCGTCTCTATCCCGACATCACGTCTTGCCTGGTCGCCGACAACCACGACGACACGCATGCGAGCACAGCAATGGTCGTCGTGGGAACCAGCGCCGTGCTTACCCGAGAGCTTGGCCAGTTCGACTTGGTGGTCGTTGACGAGCAGCAGCGATGGTCCCGCGCCCAGCGCGAGCATTACGTCGCCGCCAACACGCACCTCCTGGAAATGTCCGCGACCTGCATTCCTCGGACGCAGGCGTTGATCCAGTTCGGCAAGGTTGCGGTGTTCCCGATGCGTGAGACTCACGCGCCCAAGACGATCCACACGTACCTTTGGGAAGGCGATGGCGCGGAGATGTTCCGGCAGGTGGCCGGCGCTATCAATGCAGGGCGACCGGTGATGGTCATCTATCCAAAGCGCGAGTCCACTGACGACGGCGCTCTCAAGGGTGCGCGAAAGGACAGGGGGAAGAAGACGCCACAGGCCGGCGGCATCGATGACAGGCACAGCATCGAGAAGGCTCTGCCCCGCTGGGAGGCTAAGTACCCTGGTCGCGTCCGTGCGATGACGGGTGAGGATCTCAATGAAGTCAAAGCGGCAGCGATCGATGACATTCGCGATGGCCGGGCGCAGATACTGCTGACGACAACCGTCGTCGAGGTGGGCATTTCGGTGGCCAACCTGTTCGACATCGTGGTGGTGCATCCGGACCGGTACGGCGTGACGACGCTCCATCAGCTGCGCGGCCGCGTGGCGCGCAACGGTGGGGAGGGGCATTGCCACCTGTGGTGCCCTGGCCCAATCTCGGCAAAGACGCGTGACCGCCTGGATGCCGTGCTGTCCACGACCGACGGCTTCAAGCTGGCCGAAATGGATCTCCAGCAGCGGGGCACCGGCGATCTGGGCTCCGAGTCCAGTACCCAGTCCGGCGCGGACCAGACCATGCTCTTCGGTGTGCCCCTGACGGTGGAGCTGATCGAGTCGGTGATGCCGCACTGGGACTACTTCTCCGGGCGGTCAGTGTCCAGCCAGCCAGGCGACTAGTTGCGCCGGAGGGGCGTTGGCTGGCAGAAAGGGGCTCCACCATCGGAGTAACCCATGAGCATCTTCCCGGTCAGGCCGCGAGAAATTCGCTTTATCAAGCTTGGATCGGGAGGGAAGTGGGAGGCGGGTTGCCGAAAGGAGGGCATCATCCGCTTCGGGTTCGAGACGGCGGATCCGGAGTCCATGGCCATGTGCCGCGAAGGTCGCTGGGACGACTTGGCGGCGGCGTGGCAGGCGGCACGAAAGAGCAAGGGTAGGGGAACGACCGACGCCAATGAGATTCGTCGGTTCTGGACTGATCCTGGCGACATCCTCTGGGTAACGTTCGTTGGGGAGGATCTGTGCTGGGGGTTCCTCGAGCCCGGTGAGCCGGAGCCGTATTCGCCTGGAGACGCAGAAGACCTGTCGACCTTCCGTCGGATCAAAGGCGGTTGGCGTAGCGTCGACGCCGCCGGCGTGCGCCTCGGCAAATCCAACCTACCTGGCTATGTCACGAAGGTCACGGGCTACCGCGGCACGAGCTGCTCCATCGAGGGAAGTTCGCGTCTGCTCGGCCGGATCAATGGGGAGCGAGCGGAGGACGTGGAGAGGGTGGCTGTCGCGCGCCATGAACTGCGCGAAGCGCTCATTCCTCTCATCCAGCGGTTGAACCCGATCGACTTCGAGGTGCTGGTGGACATGATGTTCGCCCGAGCTGGCTGGCGTCGTGTGGGCCACATCGGAAAGACTCAGCGCGACAAGGATCTCGATCTCGAAATGCCACTCACCGGCGAGAAGGCAATCGTGCAGGTGAAGACACAGACGAGCGCAAGTGAGATTGAGGAGTACATCCAGCGCAGCCGAGAGTGGCTCGCATACTCGCGGCTGTTCCTGGTATTCCATTCGCTGAAAGGACAGTTCGCCGGGACGGAGGAGGATGGCGTCACCATCATGGACGGTACCGGTGTTGCTGACCGTGTCGTGGAATTCGGCCTGGTCGACTGGGTGATCGATCGGGTGTTCTGAAGACCACGGGTCTTGACTGGACGGAGGGGGAAACCCAGCCCGAAGATGCAGGTGTTTCCGCCCTCCAGACGAGGACGGGACCCCTAGCCTTGCCGAATCTCCACTCGGCACGGCTATCCCATGCGGAAAACACTGCTCGCCTTGGCAATCACTCTGTCGTTGCCGGGCTTCGCGCGTGCAAGCGCTTTCCTCAACGAAGCGGACGCCGCAGTCCCACCGATCTCGGCGGGTTCCCCGCGCCAAGAGGGCCTGGCTGAAGCGCGGGAGGCTATGGCGCAGGGCACTGATCCCGCGTCGGCAAAGCTCCATGCTCACCGCGCCGAGGAATTGCTCGCCCCCTACGTGTCCGATGGCGACTCAGCGGCATGCTGGCACCTTGGGTACCTCTATGCCTCTGGCCAAGGCCTGCCGCTGGACGTCCGCCGGGGAGAGGCGCTCGTTCGGGTGGCCGCCGACGGCGGTGACGCGGCGGCCGCCTACTGGCTGGCCTCGCGTGAGGTGGAAAGGAAAGGCCACCAGCAGGAAGCCATCAGGCTGTTCTCGCTTGCCGCCGTTCAGGGCCACCTGGGTGCACGCGAAGCACTGAATCGACTGCAGCCCGAGGGCCCTACACCCGAAGCACTGGCACCGACGCCAGCGGCGGTGAGCAGCGCCACCCCGATTCGCTACGAGCTGCCACAACACGCCGACCCGCTGCGCGCGCCGGTGGTGGTTCCCACGGTCCAACCCACCGCGGTAGCACCGACGGCCGCCTCGGACAGCGTGTCCCAGCAGCTGCTTGCGAAAGACGCGCGCATCGCACAGCTGGAAGCCGAAGTAGCCCGCCTCACGCAAAAGGCCGCACCGACCCCGCCCAACGCGGCAGACCTCAATCAGCGCGGCCTCGCGGCCGTGGCGATGGGCGACTACGACGGCGCCGTCACCTTCATGCGGCAGGCGGCGTCGATGGGCGACAGCAGTGCGCGCGCGAACCTCGCCGCGATGTACCTCAACGGTACGGGCGTTCCGCAGGACGCCCGTCTTGGCATCGCGCTGCTCGAAACATCCGCGAAGGACGGAAACGCCGTGGCCGCGGAGAACTTGGCCACCCTCTACGAGTACGGCATGGCCGGCCAGGCTGTCGACTTGGCCAAGGCCACGCGATGGAACAAGCGAGCCGCAGAACTCGGCAGCGGGAAGGCCCGCGCAGCCCTGCAACGCCTGCGCGCCCAGCTCTAACCCACCTACTTGAAGCCCCTCCGATGCACACTTTCGCTCGATCGATTCTCGCCGTGTCCGTTCTTCTTGCCATCAACGCGATGGCACAAGGAGGGACGGTGGACACTGGAACTGTGGCAGGCGCGGGCGTGCCAGATGCCAATGGCAATGTGACGCTCGGACAGTGCGCGGACGTCGGCGGTACATTCAACTTCGCCCTCTGCAGCAACGCATCGGTGGTGGTCCAGGCGTCCGGCACCGATGGGACCAACAACACGCTCATCGGCGGCACGCTGACTGCCTCCGGCAGCAATAACATCCTGCTTGGGCAGAACATCAGCTCCCTGGTGAATTCTGGCAGCACCACGGCCGACTGGAACGTGCTCGTCGGTAACAACATCAACGTCCAAGGGTTCGCCAATACCGGCCTTGGCAACGGGGTCCTGAGTTCGGGTCTTGCTGGCTACTCAACCGCTCTCGGGTGGGAAGCACTGAACGGGAGTACCGGCGGCAGCTATAACGTCGCCGTCGGCGTCCGCGCTGGCTATCAGGCAAAGAACGTCCAGATCTCCGACATCATCGGCTCGAATGCAGCGAACAACGCCCAGAGCGTTAGCGCAAGCACTGTCATCGGGTTCCAGGCAGGCTCCGGAGCGCCAAACATCTCGTCCAGCCAGATCATTGGCTCGGGGGCGGGCGTGGCGTCGAACGTGTCTCTGTCCCAGCTGATTGGTCTCAATGCTGGGCAGATGGGCCAGTTCACGAACAGCGTCGTCATCGGGTCGAGCGCCGGGCTGTACGGCACCGCGAGCTACTCGGTTCTCATCGGCGGGAACGCCAGGGTATCGAACGGATCGAATGCCACCGTCATCGGCTACAACGCGGCAACCGGTGACGGTGCCACTGATGGAACTGCGGTCGGCGCGGGCGCAAAGGCAGGCACAAACGGATCAAACGCGTTCGGCATGAACGCACAGGCTTCGGGCTACCAGTCGGGCGCGCTGGGTTACCAGGCATCTACGTCGGGCTATCAGAGCACCGCCATCGGAGCCTGGTCTAACGATGACGGCCGCAACAACGTAGTCTCCATCGGCTCGTCTATGCAGGACCGTCAGTTGATTCATGTCGCTGCGGGCAAGCAGGACACTGACGCGGTGAACGTCGCGCAGATGAATGCTGCTATCGCTGCGAATCCCGGGTTTACCCAGTACGGCTGGAACGTGATCGCGGGTTACTGCGGGCCACTCGGCAACTTCAGTGCTGGATTCAATTTCGCCGTGTGCTCTGGTGCGACGACAATCCGCCCGGGCGGCAATACCACTGGGAACAACAACACGGTTGTGGGATGGGGCGCTGTTACCGGCGAATCGAACCTCGCCATTGGCACCAATGTCGCGATTGGGACGGAGGGTGCAGGGTCCAAGCAGAACGTCGCCATTGGCGACAATATTTCCATTGATCCGTTTGCGGATAACAACACCATTGTTGGCCAGAAGGCGTACTCAAAGTTGCTGGGTGGCAACAACACTGCCATCGGTAGTGGCGTGCTTGCTGGTGCCACCACGATGCAGGACCCCTGGGGAAGTAGCGGCGGAATTACAGCGCTGGGAACGAACGCCGGCAACGGAGCGGCGAAGGTCGTCGATTCAACTCTCGTCGGCTACCAAGTGGCGATGGGTGCGACAACGCTGAGTCTCAGCGACGTGATCGGCTACCAGGCGGGCCAAGGGACATCAGCGAACCAGAGCCAGTTGCTTGGTACCAATGCCGGCGCGCGGGGCACCTTCGACAGCGCTGTTGTCATTGGCAACGGCGCTGCAACGAACGCCACCAGCAACAACAGTGTGTTAGTGGGCTCTGTTGCCGGCGGCAACATGATCGGTGACTTGAATGTTGCTGTAGGCCAGAGGGCGGGCTTCGGGGTGAACGCGAATAAGGCGATCATGGTCGGGCAGGGCACCTACGTTGAGCCAGGCGGCGACGGTGGCGTCTCAATTGGATACCAGGCCCACACGGGTTGGCAGGGCGTAGCGCTTGGTGCTCAGGCTTCTGGCGCCGGAGGTGGTGTCGCAATCGGTGGCCAAGCCACTGCGGCCGGCGGCGGAGTGGCCATAGGCGGTGGCTCGAGCGACGGAGGGGAAAGCTCCGTCGTGTCTTTCGGCAACAAGGATATGCAGCGCCGCTTGATCAACGTCTCCGACGGCACGGGGCAGTACGACGCGGTGAATCTGCATCAGCTGCAGACTGCGCTGGCCAACGTGAGCGATCCCAACGCCGTGCATTACGACGATGCAACCCGGGCGACGGTCACGCTCGCGGGTCCTATGGGCAGCCGCCTTACGAATGTCGCAGCGGGCGCGCTGGCAGCCAATAGCGTTGACGGGGTAAACGGCGGCCAGATCTATGGCTCTCTTACGTCGCTTGCGACCGTCATTGGCGGTGGCGCAGCGGTCAAGCCGGATGGCACGATTTTCGCGCCTAGCTATTCGATAGGCGGGACACCGCATGGTGACGTGGGTTCCGCGCTGGGGGCTCTCGACGAGGCGAACACCGCAAACGCAGCCGCGATTGCTGGCCAAGCGACGAGCATAACCGGCATGGGCGCTCGCGTGAGCGAACTCGGCCAGACCGTTAGGTCATTGCAAGGCAACGCGAGCGACCTAGCAGCAGCGCTCGGCGGCGGAGCTACTGTCGATGCCAACGCCACGCTCTCCGCACCGACCTACACCGTGCAAGGCACCGGTTACCACGATGTCGGGTCGTCGCTGTCGGCGCTTGACTCGAGCCTCACCGCTAACAAGGGTGACATCGGCCGGTTGCAATCTGACCTCGCGACAATCAACGGCAAGCTCGACGGAACGTCGGTTGGCCTGGTCCAGCAGCGCGCACCGGGTGCCAACCTGACAGTCGGGTCAGCCACAGATGGAACAAGCGTTGATTTCTCCGGCAGCGCCGGGGCACGCGTCCTCACCGGTATCGCGGCAGGCGCCTTTAGCTCCGGAAGCACGGACGCAATCAACGGCGGGCAGGCCTACAACTCGGCTGCGTCGATTGCCACCGTCCTCGGTGGCGGCGCAGCGGTCAGAGCGGACGGGACGCTAAGTGGCCCCTCGTACACCATTCAGGGAGCAGCTGCGTCGTCTGTTGGCGAAGCGCTGGGCAAGGTAGACGCGGCGCTCACCACCAATGCGGACGCCATCAGCACTCAGGCGAGCGGACTGTCGTCGCTTTCGGGCCGCGTCTCCCACGTCGAAGCAGATGTGTCGGCAATCAACACGCAGCTTGCTGGTTCGGGTATCGGCATTGTCCGGCAGTCCGCTGCTGGGGAGCCTATTACAGTTGGCGCAGGAATCGACGGTGCCGTCGTGAGCGTCGCTGGGACAGCGGGCGACCGAACGGTCACGGGCGTCGCGTCCGGCGCCGTGACGTCATCGAGCACAGATGCCGTGAATGGCTCGCAGCTCCATGCGACCAATATCAACTTGGCCGCTACGCAGACATCAATCGCGGGTGTGGTCCGGGATCTCAGCAGCCTGCAGAGCAGCTCGCTCCAGTTTGATTCGGTTGGTAGCGTCTTCGACGCCACACATGCTGGTGCGGACACACGAATCACACATGTCGCCGCCGGCATGGACGACACCGACGTGGCCAACGTCGGTCAGGTCCGTCAGGCGGCAGCAAATACGGTTCAGTACGCCGATGCGTCGCACTCCGCCATTTCGTTTGGCAACGTGGGGACGTCCGTCCGTCTGACAAACGTTGCAGATGGACAAGCACCGAGCGATGCAGTGAATCGCTCACAGCTTGATGCTGTAGCGAGCATGGTGGGATCCGGGTCCACGCTCGGCGTTGGGTACACGGACGCGGGAAAGGGGCGAGTCGAGCTGGGCGGAAAGGTCGGCACCGTCATTGGCAACGTAGCCGCTGGTACCGCCACGACAGACGCCGTGAACCTTGGCCAACTCTTGTCGGTGCAGCAGACGGCGGGCTACAGCCTCAGCAGCATCGGTGAATGGCTTGGCGGCGGAGCATCCATTGGGTTCGGCACCTTTGTCCCTCCGAGCTATCGCTTGCAAGGTCAGACATACAACAACGTTGCCGACGCTCTGTCCGCCATCGACACCGTCCTGTCTCGCAACAGCAACCGCCTGGGTGCGATGGAGAGCTCGCTCGCCGCTGGTTCGTCGATTGGAGATACCGGAACTCCGGCAAAGACTCAGCCGAATACGAACGCGGTAGCTGTCGGTGGAAGTTCTTCCGCGAATGGCATGAACGCCACGGCTCTTGGTTCTTCAAGCTTCGCCGCGGGCAATGGCGATACCGCCGTAGGAAGTGAGGCTAATGTTGCAGCTGACTACTCCACCGCCGTGGGGAGCAATGCTCAGATCAAGGCCGTGGCGGACCACTCCGTTGCGGTCGGTGCTAACACGACGGTCAACGCCGATCACTCGGTGGCTGTGGGCGAGGGCGCAACGGTCGACGCACAGAATGCCGTGGCGGTCGGCAGTGGGTCTGTCGCCAATCGCGCCAACACCGTCTCTGTAGGTGCCTCTGGCGCCGAGCGCGCGATCACAAACGTTGCCGCCGGTACCGCGACGACAGATGCCGCGAACGTCGGCCAGGTGGACGCAGCGGTGCAGCAGGCCATCAACACCGCTAACGGCTACACGAACCAGCAGATGACAAATCTGCAGTCCGGACTGAACACGTTTGCGCGCTCGGTTGACGACCGATTCCGTGACATGAAGATCCAAGTGAACCGCAGTGGAGCGATGGCCACCGCCATGTCGCAGATGGGAGCCGCATCTGCCAGCGCAACGGGCAACGGCCGCCTCGCAGCTGGTGTGGGCTACCAAGGTGGTAAGTCCGCAGTGGCAGTCGGCTACGCAACGTCTGTAGGCGACAAGGTGCACATCAACTTCGGTGGTGCCGCGACGGCAGGCATGACCACGGTCGGTGCAGGTATCGGCGTCGACCTGTGATTTTCACAGTGACGGTCGTGCAGAACCAGACGTGGTTTTGGACGGCCCCGTTTCGCGTGAGAGCTTCAAGACGTGGGCAGGACGCCCTGCCGGCAAAAGCTCCACGCCAGCGAATACAGGAAGTAGAGGAAGCGCATCCCAAGGGATCGGGATACGTCGAGCGTTCGAGGCAGGAGCTGCGACGCAAGACGGAGCAAGGAGCGGCGCATGTGTCCAAGGAGGGCCGACTGGAAATTCCGATCGCGTTGAGAAGGACTGCGGCGCGATCGCATCACCGCTACTCACCCAGGACCGGGATGAGGGCAATCAGCAAACCACAAAGGGGATTTACCATGAATCTGATCCGCGGCCTCCTCCTCGCCGTTGCACTCATCTCTCTCGGCGGCTGTGCCGCCGGCTCAGTGGCCATCAGCAAGCGCAACCTGGACGTCCAGAACAAGATGTCCGAAACCGTCTTCCTGACGCCGTCGGCAACCAAGACGGTCTACGTCGACGTGCGCAACACCTCTGACAAGCCGAACTTCAATTTCGGCGCGCAGCTGAAGGCCTCGCTGCAGGGTCGAGGCTATACGCTGGTGGATGACCCCGAAGCTGCCCAGTACCAGTTGCAGGCAAACATCCTGCAGGTTGGCCAGGTGAGCCAGACCGCAGCCCAGGCTGCCACGGTGACCGGCTTCGGCAGCCCGCTGGATGGTGCCATCGCTGGCGCGGCCACGGCGGCAGCACTGAATGGCAATCTGAGCGGCCGTAGCATCGGCGCGGTGGGCATCGCAGCGGGTGCCGCAGATTTTATCGCCAGCAATATGGTGAAGGATGTCTACTTCTCCGCAGTCGTCGATGTGCAGGTGTCCGAGCGCACCAAGGGCCCGGTGCACGTCAACGGTGAGCAGAACCTCAAGCAGGGCACCTCAGGCGGCGACCGCGTCACCTACGACGAGCAGACGAACTACAAGCGCTACCGTACCCGCGTCATCTCCACGGCCAACAAGGTTAACTTGAAGTGGGACGAGGCAGAGCCGGTCGTCCTCGGCGGGCTGACGCAGAGCATCAGCGGCCTGTTCTGATCGGGAAGCGGAGCAATTGCGAGCGAAGGTGAGAGATTCCTCGCTGCAACAGCAACTTACTCCGCTCGCCGTGACTTTCAACGATACCGTTTTTGCAGCGCTGTTCCCCCTGTCCTCAGTGCTGCAAATCTGCCCGGGCCGCGTTCGCGCCGCCCGGGCTTTCTTTTTGCGTGAGGCTCACAGATGCGTCTGTTGAAGTCGTTTCTTGATCTCCTCTTAGCCCGACCTCCCCACACGAGAGCTCTTGAGCCAAAGTACGACACGCGAGGGTGGCCCGGCGTTCGCGGTAGGCCGATCCTGTTTTGTGACTGGGACGGCGTGTTGCACCATAACCAATCGGGCACGTTCTGCTGGTTGCCCGAGCTGCACACCGTCCTTGAGGCGTGTCCGTGGTTGGACGTCGTGCTGTCGACGAACTGGCGCACAGGAAGCCGGTCGTACCTCCTGCAGCAGCTCGACATGAATGGCGTGGACACCGCGCATCTGGCCGAGCGCGTGCGCGACGTGACTGGCCCTGAGCTTAGCGGGGCCTATGCGAGACATGACGAGGTCCTGGCATTCGCGCGCTCGCGCGGCGTGGAGCGATTTGTTGCGCTCGACGATGCTCCTTTTCCAGAGAGCTGCGACTGGTTGTTCCGGACAGATCCGAATGAAGGGATTGGAGGTAAGCGCTGCGGCGAGCTGATCGCCTTTCTCCAGCAGAGACTGGCACCCCGATAGAGACGGGAAACCCCTACGCAATACGAGGTCCTTTCGAACCTAGAACGCGCGTCCCGGATTCCAGAATGCACTGAATGACGGACGCGACGCAGGAGCGACAGTGCTTCAGTTCTTGAGGAAGATGCTTGGCAAGGGCAGTGGGCCCTCAGCCCCGCCGGTAGCAGCAGCGCCTAACCCAAATCAGCCAGCCGGGCCTGCGAGCGCGGTGCAAGCCACGGGTGCGCCGCCCACCGGGGCTACGCCCTCTGCGGCAACAAACACCCTCGCTCCGGCGGTCCCCGCGTCGACCGCGCCGCTGTTCAACGGCCAGCCGATCCCGACATATCCAGACGTCGGGCTTGCGGTTCCTTCGGCTCCCCCTGAGGTGCTGGTGGCAAGCCAGCAAGGTCTGGTCGACGATCTGCACCGAACCTCGGGCCTCTCGCACGAAGAGTTCAAGCGCATCTTTCTGCCGGCGGTATATGAGTACGCACGATACGTGCACCTTCTCCCGGCCTCGGAAACCCATCACCACTACGGTCAGGGCGGCCTGTTTCGACACGGTCTGGAATGTGCGTTCTATGCGGCGCTGAAGTGCGAGTCAGCGGTCTTTGCGCTCGATCACCCCCCGGTCGTTCGCAAGCAGCTGGAGCCGCGTTGGCGTATCGCCGCGATGCTCGGTGCGATGATTCACGATATGGGCAAGCCCATCGTCGACGTGGGCGCGCTGGATGCCAGCGGGAACTTGAGTTGGAACCCGCACACCTCGTCGCTGTACGACTGGCTCCAAGCTCACAATCTTCCTTACTACAACATCCATTGGCGCCCGGGCGCGCGTCATAAGCGCCATGAAGCGTTCACCGGCGCGCTCGTCTACCGGATCTTCCCTCAGGTCACTTTGGATTGGCTCGGCGCGCATCATGGTCAGGAAGCGATCGATGCCATGCTCATGGCGTTGAACGGTGGCGTAGACCCTCGCAACCCTCTCTGCGCAATTATCAAAGCCGCCGACAGTGCGAGTGTTGAGCGCGACATCAAGGAATCCCGCAAGCGCCAGGCGTCGGCCGGCATGGGTGGGTCCCGTGGCCTGGCTGCACGAGTCGTGCGCACGATCCACGATCAGATCGAGAGCGGCGACTGGGTCATCAACGACATCGACAGCGGGATCTACATGACCACGGAAGGTGTCGTGGCCGTGTATCCGGGCGTGCTGGCCAACGTGATCGGCCTCCTGAAGGATGCGGGCGAGACGTCCTTGCCTACGGACGTGCAGAAGATCGTGACCGTCCTCTTGGACCACGGGATGGTGCGCCCGAACATCATGCCGGACGGTCGCCAGTATCAGAACTGGAATCTGGGTATCCAGATCGAGGATCGCGGCAAGACGAGCATTGCGCCGGTCCTCGGCGTCGTGTTCGCTCGCGATGAGGTCATCCCCAGTTCCATCGTGCAGCCGAAGGCACTGCTGGTCGACGTGCTTGATCCGCAGGGCAAAGTCATCTCTAACGGCGGCGTGTCCGTCGGCGCACCGAAGGCCCCTCCAGCAGCACCCGCACCGGCGTCCGCTGTGCAGCCCGCGCCGGATGCGGTGGCCGCCGGCACAGACCCTGCCACTGCGGAGCCAAACCAAACCCAAGCCGGAGCGACTACACAGTCCAGTGCCGACACGGCCGTCGCGCCCGAGCCGAGCACGAAGGCGCTGGCAGCAGATGCTGTCCCCGGTGACCCGCCTCGTGACCGGTGGGGCTCCATCATTGCAGGCGGCGCGCCCATTCCCGGCGCGGCCGGAACGCCGCTCCCTGACGTGGCCACCGCGTCGGCTTCGTCGCCTTCTCCTGGCGAAATGGCAAGGGATGCACCCGCACGGGAGAGTAAGCGCTCAAATGCGGCGACGCCTAAAGTCGCGCAGGGCGCGAGCGCGGCTGCCCCAGACGACGATGGCATCCCCGGTGAACGCGCACTCCCACCTCAGCTGACCTTCGACAGCGAGCCAGAAGACAGCGACGACGACCTGCCGCAGCAAGGGAGCGCTGGGACCACCGAAGTAGGTGACCAGGGTGAACTCCGGGACCGTCGCATGGAGCGCGACCTGCGCGATGAGGAAGTCCGGCAGGCGCAGGCTCGGGCCGCGCGTACCGACTGGCCGCCTGCAACGCCGGAGCTGGCGCGAGCGTGGTTCGAGAAGTCCGACAACTTGGCCGCCGGCATCTACATCCTCGCGCTGGCTGACCGCATCCGCGATGGGTCGCTGAAGGAGGGCACGCACGTCTTCGAAGAGGGCGGCCACCTCCACATTGCCTATCCGGCGGCTATCAACAACCTGGGCATTCCGCCAGGCGACCTGACCAAGCTGCTCGAGAAGAAGGGCTGGATGGTGCGTGACGCGAAGTTTGCGACCCGAAGCACCGTGCCGCTGCAGGTCGGCAACCAGACCGTCAATGTCATTCGGCTGTCTGAAGAGGTCACGGAAGCGATGCGACTCCTGCTGCCCATTGCCGTTCAGACCTCCAAGGGGCTTCAAGCCGGCGTGCTCCCGCTGGGTCCGTACATTCCCGCGACGGTGGCAGCGCTCATCAAGAACCCAAGGGCAATGGAGCCATCCGACGGCCCTCATCTCCGACTTGCATTCGATGACTTCATGGGTGAGCACCTGGAGCGGAACCAGGTGCTGGTAGATGACATCACGCCGAAGGAATGGCGCGCGCTGCTCAAGCAGTTCTCCAAGCAGCACGACTTTGTCGGGACGATCTTCCAGCTCCACATGCAGGCGACGGCCGACGAAAACGCATACCTGATCGACTCGCGCGGCGGCAATGCCATGACCTCGCCCTCGTCGGTACCCCTGACCAAGAATCCGAGCTGGGATCGCGAGCTCGATATGCGCGCCGCCGCAGCCAACGTCGCGGTGAAGGAGCTGAATGCATGAGCGCAGCCGTATTTCGCTTTGAAGATCCCTTCCGCCCGGTCTACGAGTACTACTCGACCGCGGCGTGGGGCGCAGCCCTTGCCATCATGGGCTTGATGGGGGCGACGTCCGACATTCGCTCGCCGGCGTTTGTCGCATTCGCCTCGTTCTGCCTGATGATGCTCATCGTGCGCGGCCGGAAAGCCTTGCGCCGGTACCGACAACAGAAGTTCCTCGCCGGCGTGGGCGTCACCTTCCAGTCGCGCCAGGAACTAAACGACCGCGTCGCGTTGAGTCAGCGCACAATCTTCCTGGGCTACGGGTTTGATTGGACCCAAGCCGAGTGCCAGCTGACGCACATGCTTAGGCGGCAGGATCCGCAGCGCCTGTCGGCACCAGACCAGCCTGCCGATGCCTTCATGGGTCAACCATGGATCCACGGCATCGGCATGGAGCGCGAACGCCCCATCGAGATCCCGCTCGACCACACGGCTGGCCACATCCTTCTCGTGGGCACGACGCGCGCCGGCAAGAGCCGAATGCTCGACACCATCATTCACCAGGCCGTGGCACGCGGCGAGGCGGTGCTGATCTGGGATCCGAAGGGAGACAAGGGTCTGGCCGAGTCCGCGCTGCAGGCCTGCCACCTGCAGGGCCGTCCGACCGACTTCGTCTTCTTCCACCCTGCTTTCCCGGAAACCAGCTGGCGCATCGATCCGCTCAAGAACTTCAACCGCGCGACGGAGCTGGCCACGCGCATCGCGTCGCTTATCCCATCGGAGACCGGTGCGGACCCGTTCACCGCGCACTCGTGGATGATCCTCACGAACCTGATCGAAGGTCTGCTGCTGATCAACTCCAAGCCGACGCTTCGCCTCCTGAAGCGCTTCGTCGACAGCGGACCGGACTGGCTGGTCGTGCGCGCGTGCGAAGCCTACTTCGACAAGCACGTTCCCAACTGGCGAGAGGACGTTAAGGGATACACCAAGAAGGCCAAGGGCACGGACGATCTCAACGTCGCGATCGCGTACGCTGCCTTCTACAAGGCCTTGGTGCAAAAGACGGCGCCGTCCGGCGTGCTTGAAGGCCTCATCAGTGACCTTGAGCACGACAAAGCCCATCAGCAGAAGATGACGGCTAGCCTTACCCCTGTGCTCACGATGCTCACGGCAGGCACGCTAGGTGACTTGCTGTCGCCGGATACGTCGGATCTGGACGACAAGCGCCCGATCACCAACTTCGCCAACATCATCCGCAACGGCCAGGTGTGCTACCTGGGCCTCGACTCAATGTCCGACAGCATGGTGGCCTCGGCTATCGGCTCGATGTTCATCTCCGACATGACCTCAGTCTCCGGCGATCGCTACAACTACGAAGACAATGTCGACTTCATCGAGTTCATCAAGCGCCGAGGCGAGCAGCTGGAGCGGGAGCGCTCGTCCGCCAAGCTGCGGCCGGTCACCCTCATCATCGACGAAGCGGCGGAGCTGGTGAGCGACAAGCTGATCCAGCTGCTCAACAAGGCCGGCGGCTCGGCCATCCGCCTGGTGATCGCCACCCAGACGTTCGCTGACTTCGCGGCCAAGGTCGGCAGCGAAACGAAGGCGCGCATGGTGCTCGGAAACCTCAACAACAAGATCGTCCTTCGCACCATTGACGGTGGAACCCAGGAGTACATCGCTGAGACGTTCCCGACCACGGTCGTGCGCCACATCGAGTACTCGCAGGCAACCGATGCAAAGTCCGACTCGCCGGGCGCGTTTGGCTACAAGATCACCGAGGCAATGAAGGAAACCGAAGCACCGATGGTCGCTCCGGACGTACTGGGTTGCCTTCCCAACCTCGAATTCTTCGCGCAGGTATCAGGTGGCAGGCTAGTAAAGGGCCGCATCCCCATCCTGAAAGATGCTCTCGAATTGAAGAAGGCCGCATAAGGAATGCAGAGGAACTTCATGGAAATGACCGCACCCACCTCCATCGTCCCGCCTGACGAGGCTCAGATCTTGCTCAAGCGCTCGCTGGACGTGCTCCGCATGACCGACATTGCCGCGGTCCTTTTCAGTCGTGTACCGCGCCTGCGGGACGTGGCGCTCCGGCTCGCCTGGTTCATGCCACCGCACATCGTTTATCCCTTCACGCAGAAGAGCCTCCTTAGCCATTTCCTCGAGGAAGCGATCCCCGCAGCGTCCAGGGAGGAGGGCGAGGCGGCGGCGCGCGCGTTCATCAACCTGGTGCTCGCCAACGTCAGTCGCCTGCTGGAGCTCGAGATTGCGGCCAATGGCAGACGGTGGGACCCGCGCTCGGATGCTCCCTTACAAGAATGGATTGAGATCAACGGTGAGCCGACAGTTTCGCTCCTGCAGGGGGACGGCTTCGAGCTGCAGTCGCCACGTCGCTTTGCGGCGGCGATCGCTTATCGGGTCCTCGAACCTGATGACATGCACTTGCTCGAAGCATCCGACAACGACGCACAGTACGACGTCTTCGGAGAGGTAGCGGCATGAGTTCGACAGCCACTGGCCGCGAACTCACCCTTTGGAAATGGGGGCTGATCTTCATCGCCTGCTGGACCATGGGCTACGTCTTCCTGGTCAAGGAGGACTGGCTGGTGCGCCAGGTGGAAGAGGAGAGGGCGCAGACGCGCCTGGTGCTCGGCGAGGGCGCGGCTGCGCGTGCCGAAGGCAATGCGCGCTCGGTGTGGGAGGCTACCTTTGTGCATTCCCACGTGATCGAGGCCACCTTCAAGATCATGGAGCCTGGCAAAGAGGCCGATGACACCGACGCGAAGGTCAACGGTTTCCTCAGTCCCGTTCGCGATTGGGCTGCAACTCGGCTGCGGGTCTGCTGGACTCTCCTCTATCAGCTCTTTGTTCGCATCGCGGTGGCGTCGACCTGGTGGACGTATGCGCTGGTCGTGGCCGTTCCCTTCATCATCGACGCGTTTGTGTCCCGTAAGATCAAGGCTGCAGGCTTCGGCATGACATCGCCCCACATGTACGTCCTTGGACGACACGCCATGTTCGCGATGCCCCTGTTTGCCTTCCTTCTTCTCCTCTCCCCTATCCAGCTGCCGGCGACCCTCACTCCAGTCCTGATCGTGCTGATGAGCATCGCGCTCTGGACCTCGATCTCCATGTTCGCCAAGCGCGCCTGAGAACGGCTCTCGCGGGGCGGCACGACCGAAGCTGAGATGGGCGCCGATTGGCGCCCATCGCTCTTTGTGGGTCCACGCAGACCTGCGCCGGCGTACTTGCGTGTTGCGTGGAATCGCTTCGACCATGGCCAGCGTGCTTGGCGCCGCCAGGCCACCGACCGATCGCCGGCGGCGCGCAACCCTGGCGAGTAGACCACAATTTGCTGCAGCAATAAGAAAGGCCCGTCAGTGACCTGACGAGCCTGGACGCCACACGTCGTGCTTGCCGTGCGCTAGTCGTCGTCGGAAGAGTCCGAATCGGCGGACGACGAGCACGAATCATTGTCCTGATCGCTCCAGCTGTCGCGGTCTTCGGCGGTCGTGCACTGATCGTTCAATCGGCTCTGACGGTCGTCGTCTGTAAGTGCGCTGCCTACCAGCGCCCCAGTCAGCGAACCGCCGGCGAGAGTGCCTGCGACGGCGCTGTGCGTCGCCGCGGCCACCACCATGGAGGTAGCGAAGTCCTCCCTGTTGTCATCACGCGATCGCGCCATTCCGATACGCTGCGGCGGTACCGGCTTGCGCAGCAGAGCTTCGCCGGCGTCCGCGCGGCGGTCCACAACCGTGGTGGCGGCCTCAGGCGCGGCTGTGATGGAAGGATCTCCGTCCTTGGACGCCGGCGCGGCGCCGGCCAGCAATCCTGCCTTCTCAGCGTCCGCAAGAGCGCCCGCGCCCCTCCCGAGCACGGCACCGATTGCGATGCACAAGTAGGGCAGGGCTTCAATGAAGCCGAATTCCTTAAACATGGGTAGCTCCTTGGTTGCGGCGCGCACGCGCGGTGCCCCTTAGGGCAAGAGCGTAGACACCATAGAAAGTGATGAGGATGGCCGCGACAGCCAAAGTGGACTGGGCATTGGACCAGTGCTGGTGCGCAGAGAGATCCATCCAAACGGGCTGCTCCCGCGCCGCCACGAGGAAGAACCCCCCGCACGCGAATATGTAGGGCACCTTCGCGGCGAGGCGCCGGGAGAAAGTGTGCCCGTAGGTGAAGCCAAGCGGACTAAAGATGATGCTTAGGATGAATGCCGGCGCCCCGATCACGACAGCCCCTGCAAAGGTGGCCGGCACCTGTCCGAGGATCGCCAAGGCCGCGTACCAGCCTTCCGGTTCGGGCTCGACGGGGTCGGCGGGGACTGAGCAGATGTCTCCGCGCGCGGGCAGAAGGTCGCGGATGGACCAAACACCGAGCGACGTTTCTACGAAACCCAGGCCAATGAACCCGGCAAGGCTCAACCCAACGAGGACGAGCGCCAACGGAACGGAAAGGGACGTCCGCGCCAAGACCAGGTGGGCTAGCGGCAGCACAGCTGCAGAGAAGAAGAGAAACCGTAGGGCCAAGCGACTGCGATTCATGGAACGGGCTACTCCGTGCTCGATTAGTGGATGTCGTGGTCGATGTATCGGGCGAGGGGTGCATACGTGCGCTCGAAACTCGCGTCCTTCGCAGGCATGGCGGCCTGTGTGGGAAGACCAACCGTGGCGCCGACCGCCTGCAGGTAGCGATCGATCTCACGCAGTCGCCACGCGTTCTCTGGCGATCGGTTGAGGAAAGCGGCACCGAACTGGCCAAGGTCTATTGCGATGCGTCGTGCGTGGGAGATGGGCCGGGCGATTCCGCCGTCGGCTGCAAGAGCGCGCTTGATCTCTCGCAGGTATCGCTCGGAGACGACAAGCTGAGTGCGGTACGCAGTAATTACCGCATCGCGCCGGCGAATCTCCCTACGCGAGTACCAGAGCGCGGTGCCCAGACCGGCGACAAGGATCGCGGCTGCAAGCTCAATCACCATATGGTGTCCCTCCCTGATGGCTGACGCGTCACTTCAGTCCTGCCTCTGCGATGAACCGCGTCGGTGGGGCCTTCTCGTCCACGACGTACGAAATCGTCAGGTTGAGTTTCGCTCGGGTCATGCCGACGTAAAAAAGCCGCCGCTCCTCCTCGAGGGGACTATTGGTGGAGGGAATCACGCCTTCCTCGCAGCCCATGATCCAGACGTTGGGAAACTCCAGTCCCTTCGACGAATGAAAGGTCAGCAGACGTGCGGCGCCACCTTCCTCGCGCTCTTCCTGGAGCACGGCGCGGATGCGTTGGACTAACGGTCCGCGAAGCCGACTCAGTGCCGCTGCACACGAGTCCAGTCGGGACTCATCCTTGGCAATCTCATCGGCGCGGCGCTCTTTGTCGTAGAGCTTCACGTTCGTCTTGATGTAGTTGGCGATCCCATGAAGAGCTAGGTTGATCTCGGTACCACCGAGCATCCCGGACCACTGGCGCATCAGGATTCGTAAGCGTTCGACTGGCTCCTTCGTGGACGCCTTCTTCGCCCCGTTGATGAAGCGATGCACCGCGCCTGGCTGTCTGCTCTGGCACTCCTCATGCAGCGCCTCGAGCTGCGACTCACCGACGCCGGCCCGGACAAGAACCTGGTCAAGGTCGGCCATGCTGCCGCTCGTGAGTGCGCCGCAAATGGCGAGATAGATGGCCGGGCCCCGCAGGTCCCAGAAATTGGTGCCGCCGGAACGGATGGTGGGGACGCGTCCGGCGATGTACTGCTCCAACGCCTCCAACTGAGCGTTGGTTCTCGCGAGCACAGCCCAGTCGCCGGGCGAGCCCGACGCGGCAATGGCCGTGGCAATAGCGAGCCACTCTTCCTCTTTGTCGGCACACGGCTTCACCACTGTGGAGCCTCGGGTGGTGTTCGCTGTCGTCAGCGACTTCACGACGCGCTCTTCGTTGTGCGCGATGAGAAGGGAAGCTGGCTCCATGATCTCGCGAGCGCACCGGTAGGTCGTGTCGAGACTTACGTGCGGGGCGTCGGTGAGGCGACGGAAATCCTCAAACCCGACATATCCCATCGCGTGCCGCCACTCATAGATCGACTGGTCGTCGTCACCGACTACCGTGACCTTAGTGCCCTGGCTGACGTGCTCGGCAATCCATGCGAGCTGCACTTTGTCGGTGTCCTGAAACTCGTCGACCAGCATGAACGGGGTCTTGAACGGGGCGACGCTGCCATCGCGCATGCCTCGAACGGCTTTGAGCAGGAGGTCGGCGAAGTCGGACGAGCCAGTCTGGTCAAGCAGCTCCTGGTATTTCAGGAACATGTCGACCTTTGGGTTGTTGCGCCGATCCGGGAGGAGGGGATCGACGGTGGCCTTCGTTTCCTCGACGAACGCCCGGGCATCCTCGAACGAGATGCCGTCGTCGGGGTTGATTGTCTCGCGGTACGCGCGCCGAAGGAGGTCGTTCTGGCGCATGGCGTTGATCAGCTGCACGCGTTTACGCGCCTGTTGCAGCTGCCGCTTGGCCAGCGCATGAAACGTGCCCGTGAGTAGCCGGTTCCGCGCGTTGGGCGCCTGATGCCGGATGCGGTGCTCCAGCTCCTGGGCCGACTCCGACGTGAACGTCACGGCCAGCACTTTGTTTGCCGGCGGTTCCAGCAAAAAAGCTGCTCGGTGTTCGAGCAGCTTTGTCTTTCCGGAGCCCGGGCACGCTGTCACCAGACAGTGCCCCGGCATCCTTACAGCTTGGAGCTGGGCCGGATTAAGCATCAGGCCTCAGCGCTGGCAGCCTGTCCGCGCTTGGAGGCCTTCGCGGGAGCGGGGGCGGCGTCCACCTTCGGCTCGGCCACGACCACCTCGCCATCACCGCGACGCTGCCCAGTCGCCTTGACGCGCGCGGTCTCGATGCGACTGGCATCGCGCAGCATGCGATGCTCGCGCACAGCGTTCTTGGCGCGCCGACTTTCGACGTAGATCCACCGAGAGAACGAGACCAGAAGGTTGCGGTACTCCTGAACCTTCTGGGCGCGTACCTTGCGATTGAAGTGGGCCGCAAACCACAACACGTCCAGGAGCTGGACCATTTCGTCGTAGCTCTCGACCAGCGTGGCGAAGCGCTTGGCCTCTGGCGTGTACATGGCCACCTCGTGCACGTCGATGTCACCCGAATAGCCGGCGGGCTGATCCGCGCCGATGCTGTCAACGATGATCTTCAGGCGGCCGATCTCGTCCTTGAGCTGCTTCTCGACGGTTTCGAAGCGCGTGCTGATCGCCGATTCCGCAGCGGCCATCGCGTCGATGTTGTCGGGAAGGGTGTGATAGAAGAAATACAGGGACTGCTGAGCCATGACCAAGGCCATGTGGTAGACGTAGGAGGCCTGTTCCGTCTTCAGCTCGAGCTTGTGGGTCCAGTAGGGGGTCGAATGGTCGGGACGCCACTTCGCCGCCTCTTCACGCCGACGCTTCTTAGCGGCGGTGGCGGCTTGGCGGTCGACGTTGGGGCGGGCTGGCGCAGCGGCGACGGCCGCTTCTTCTTGACTCTGGAGAACAGCGCTCACGTGGGCACTCCTTGGCTATGGTGAGGTCATTCTCAAAGCCCCTCTCGCCAACGGCCCCTCGAAACGCTCCCTTTATCGGCCATCGTTTCCGGTCCGGAGCGGACGGTCGCGCGTGAACTTGTTACGCGGCACTCACGGCGCTTGACAGCTCTCGGCACACACGCATAACCTCACCTCACCGATTTTCGAGAGTCCCATGCATTGCATGAGCGACTCACAAGTGACGAGGCCCACTTCGACTGGCCGTTCCTGTTCCTAGAGACAGGTCTTACAAGGCTCTAACGCCTCCCTCTCGATCCATCGGATCAATCCCTCTCGTCGCTTCGCCTTGTCGCGTGACGACCGTGCAGCTTTGCTGCCCTTAAGCCCGGCTCTCTGCCGGCCATACGTGTGCGAGCGTGCGCCCATTCCCACGGGAATGACGCTGCCCCCGACGTATGACATCGACCTGCGCACCCCGGACAGCTCCGGCCAAGTGTTGCGTTGGTCTAGGTGATTTCTCCCGTTTGCGAGCCCGACGTGACCTCTGGTCGCCGGTCGCCCACGCGCGAGATTCACCTCCGCAGATTTTGTCTTCGGACAGCGCGCCCTCGCGGCGACGTCTGCGCAGATTCCATTCCTCCTGGGGATGCTTTGCCATCCTCACGGATGACGCATGCATGCCCGGGAAGCTCATTCCTTCCCGAAGTGCCACGGGGAGTTGCCTTTTCTTCTACCCGCTCGGCACGGCGGGATTGGAGTTTTCCCATGCGTCGTAACAATGGTTCGTTCTGGATCGCTGACACCAACGCTCACGCTCGTACTGCTGCAGGCTCCAGCCTGTGGACCAGCCCGGCTCTCTGGGTGTTCGTTCTCACCGTTCTGCTCGTCGTCGGCGCCGCCAAGGTGCTGATTCACTCGCATCACTCTGCCGAATCCGCCGCAACCAGGAATTGCAGCGTTTCGGGTCTTGTTGCCTATGCCTCTGGCCAGACCAACAAGATCGACGCAGTCGTCGAAGCGGCCGCTACCGGTAACGTCCCGGTGGAAGCTGCAACTTGCTCGAACGACTGATAGCAGTCAGCCCGCTCCGTGGTGAATGGAATCCATTCGCCCGGAGCCGCGCTCACCGACACCTCCACGGTGACGACCAGGTTCCCACCAAAGCAGCTGCTCGCGGCTCCTTTGGTGGGGACCTGGCCCCGTTAACGATGGAGATTCCAAATGATGATGGTCACTTCGCAGAATTCCCCGCGCCGTGAAGAGTTTGCTCGCCAAAGTGCTGAAGAGCTGATCCGCACTTCGGAAGAGAGCATTGAACCGGGCGTCGTGATGCGCTGGGCGCGCCACGCGGGATTCATGGATCACCTCCGCGAACCCGCAGTGATCGCGCCGGCCGCATGACGCAAGGCGCACCGCTTGACCCAATCACCCGGTGGGACGCCACCGGGTGTTCTTCCTGGAGAGCCTGATCGGCAGGCTCTGTACGAAGAACACCCATGCACGAATCGACAGGTTTTCGTGGCAATCGCCACAAAAGGGGTCAGAGGGAGCCTTCAATTCCCCCATCAACTTCTCTTCGCCACCAGAGCTGTTCAACTGGGACGGAGCAGAGCCCAAGCCTGCCGATAAATCCAAATCAATCGTCGGGTCACCATGGAACCATCGCGGAGCAAGACTCCATGAGCGTGATTCAAGACACCAACATCCACACCGTTTCCGGCACCGTTTGGGAAGACGCCCAGTTCAAGGGATTTCCCGAAGGTTCGGCCACTCCAACCTCCTATCGCTTCAGGCTTCGCATTGGCAGTCGCAAGTTGTACCGCCGTGGCAACGACCTTCGCAGTCGCATGACCTGGTTCAACATCAAGTTCGAGGTCCCGGCTGACGGCTTTCCCTACTACAGGGACAAGCTCAAGAAGGACGCACGCATCCTCGTGTCGGGCGAGCAACTCGTCGACGAGGACGACGGCCCGGCTGGTCGTCGCTACTGGCACTTCATCCGCGCAACCACCATCAACGTTCTCGTCGAGGCGTCGGTGACCGCAGGTGAGGGCACCCAGGAACCGGCCCAGCAGGAACCGGCTCAGCAGAGCCAACAGCCTGTCCAGCACGCTCCCGTGCAGAAGGAACCGCAGCAGCGCATGCCGCCCCCGCCACGTCAAAGTGCGCAGGGTCCGGAACAGCCGTTGAAAACCTCCGCACCGTCGTTTGCAGACGCCAAGGACGATTCCGCGACGAAGAATCGTCACAAGCACATGCCCGAAAACGCCTTCGAAACCCACTTTACCGCTCGCAACTGGTAATCCACCTCTAATCCCCCGTCCGGGGTTTCTTGCATCACGTCGGGACAGGACACCGCGCCTTTGGCCGGACCCGACTGAGGAGTACACCCATGAAAATCGCCTTTGGTCCCTTCAAGGACGTCGAACCCACCGAAGATGAACTGCGTCCGATGACGGACCGACTTGGTGTCCAGATCGTGCGTGACGGCGTTCCCGTCCACATCTTCGGGGTTCATCACCGCACCCAGCGCTTCCTCGATGTGTTCGACCCTCTCAAGGGTTTCGCAGTGGAAGTGACTTCCGAGATGGGCAAGATCGAATTGCCCGATCCGGATACCTACGTGGACGATGGCAATGGCGGTCAGCGCATGGCCATCCAGCCGACGGTCCTGTTCAAGGCGTTCCTCCGGGACCCCGAGCAGCGTCTGATCGCAACCGCGGAGTTCTTGAAGATCATCAACTCAGCCTCGTCGTTCTCCGAGGGCCACTCGCAAGTGCGCGGCAAGCTCTATGAGGCACTCGGTCTTCCGGGTTCCACGTTGGGTGAAGACGCACCGCGCGGCGAGCAGAAGCAGGCACCGGCTCCGGTTGTCGGCAATGCTCACGTCAATGGCGTTTCGGCCATCTCGACGCCGGCCGAAGGCAGCCGCAACAAGCTGCCCGCTGAGGCGCAAGCTCTTCTCGAGCAGGCAAAGCAGGCAGGCGCGCAGGCTGCAACCGCACAGGCACAGAGTGACGCTCAGGTTGTTACCGAGGCTAAGGAAGCAACAGGGGACGGCAGCGACACCGCTGCATTCGAAGTCGCTGAAGCTCCGAAGGCCGACGAGACCGCATTGACGGTTGCCAAGCAGAGCCGTTCCAACGCAGCCCCCGCCAAGTCAGGCAAGGGCACCGCGAAGGACCCTGCGACGCCGGCGACCACCGACGCAACGAACGAAGCGGTCGACCAGGGCGGTAGCGCCAAGGTCGACGTCACCGCAGCGTCCGAGGCTGAAGTGGTTGTCGATGGAACCCCGACGCAAGCTCCGACACCGACGGTAGCCTCCGCCGTACCGGCCGCCATCCAAGGCGTTCCGTCTGCGCCGAAGGCCGCCAATGGCGAGGAGCTGAATGCGAATCTGCTGCGTCAAGCCCGCAACCGCGCCCAGGCAAAGGGCGTGCCCGTGCCGGACGTGTTCGATTCCGCACTTCACCTCCGAAACTTCTACAAGCAACTCTGCACCAACACCCAGGCATCTGCCGCAGCCTGATAAGGAGCTAACCATGACTACCGCCGTTGTTTCGCAAGCATCGGTAGCGTCGGTTCGGCCACCTGTCTCGGCTGAATACGATGTCTACCTGTCCCACTCCTCATCGACTCTGATGGAGAAGTGCGGCGCCGCATACGCCTACCGTTACCGTGACCGTCTCGAATCCGTGACGAGTTCCGTGAACCTTGGCTTCGGCTCCGCGTTCGACCAGGCGGTCTCCGCCTTCGTCATCGCAGACCTCTACGGCTTGTCCGTCGACGTCAACGCGGTCTTCGTCAATGCCTACAAGGAATGGGCGGCCACTCGCGTGGTCGACTTCAGCACGCGCTGGAAGGGTCACGACGACATTCTCGCGACGGGAGAGCTATTGCTCTCTCGTTTCGTTGAATGGTGGAAGGCCTCTGGCCTCAAAGTGATGGTTGACCTTCAAGGCATGCCGATCGTGCAGCGTGAGCTGCGCGTTCGCCTTCCACGGAATGTCATCTACAGCTCGATCCTCGATCTCGTTGTAATGACGCCCGACGGTGAAGTGGTGATCCTCGACGTGAAGACTCCTTCCCAGGACTCCACGGAGTTGTTCGCCCTGAACTCTGGCCAGCTCACCGGTCAGCAGTTGGTGCTCGACGCCCACAAGGAATCCTTGGGGATTACGAGCATCGACAAGGTCGGGTTCCTCAACGCCGTCAAGCGGCCGGTGCCCCAGAAGAAGGACGCTGAAGGTCCGGTTGTTGCACCGATGCATCTCGTTCCGGCACGTACGCCGGAGCAGGTGGAGGAGTATGTTCAGTCTCGCCTGTGGATCGCCGACGACATTCGCCGGAAGCGGTTCGCTCGTCGCAGCCTGGACTCATATTGCACTCCGTGCACAACCATGTGCGATTTCCATCTCTGGTGTTCCAAGCAGATTCGCGATGGCCTGCATGTCCGGCCCCCGCGTTCCCGCACAGCCTAAAAGCTTGAATTCCGCGCCCAAAAGGTGGGAATAAAGAGCCTAAAAGGCTGGATACCTGATCCACGCACCATACAACCAGCTATATCGTTCCTTTCGCCACTCTCTTTTGAGTGGCCTTTTTCGAGGGCATGCTTGATGCGCGTCTTCGAACCAGGCCATTTGACGAGGTCTTCATGACCAAGTTGCGCTTACACGACCGTTCCAATGTTCTCGGCGAAGTGGAGCCTGCATTATCGGCTTCTCTGGTCCGTTGCTTCGGCAATCATCCGGCTCCCAGCGAGGCGGATCGACAGCGTGCGACCAAAGGGTTAATGGATCTGCGTGATCAACAGCGCTGGCTGGCATGCGGCTGCCGCCCAGCAGACATCGACCCGCCACCACTTATGGCGCCACGCCTGCGCGAGGGGCAGATTCACATCTGGCGGCACGGAGCGACACCGCATGCCGACACCTGTCCCTTCTGGGTTGAGGTACTCGAGTCCGAGCGCGCGGCAACCGAAGGCGTAGATGGCGTCATGAAGCCTTGGCAAGGCCGATGGCTGCTACTCAATCAGGTAGCGCAGGACATCTCACAGAGCGCACCTGCAGCACCCTCCCAGGCTCCCCGCACTCCAAGCTCCAACGTGCCCGCAATTGCGCGCCTTCTCTTCACGGCGCTGACGGACGTGGGTTACACGACGGTGCTTCCGTCCGACGTGATCACGCGTAAGGGCCACAACGCGCTCAGCAAATCCAAGAACGCCTATGCCGGCCTGGACGTATTGCTCGATCAGCCCGTGGCGCCCGGTCTCAAGCTACGCGATGTTGGCTGCACCTTCCTGCCGGGACTGCCGAAACTGCTGCAGAACATGCCGGCGATCGCATCCCGCTTCCCGGCAGGCACACGCCCGCAAGGCCTGTTCGTCGGCATCGTGCACGAGATCGCCAAGGTGAGTCCGAACGAGACTCAGCTTGTATGGCGGGGCACCAGCGAGGACCGCGTCGCCGTGGTCAATGTCCGAGGCGCTGTGAAGCGGCCGGGGTACACGAAAGGGAATGCCGGCCCCTTCTGGGTGATTGCGCAGATTGCCCAGCCGCGCGGCGAGAAGGCCTTCAGCTTGGTTAACGCATACGCGCATCCGTGTCTGAGCAAGTCGGTGTTGTTGGCAGTCGATAGCGGACTTGAGAGGGAGACGGCCGAGAACCTGCTGTCGCTCATGACGTACTGGGCCAAGCCCGATTCCCTCAACGTAGAAGTGCAGCTGCAGACGCCGCTGTTCCCCGAGGTCCTTGCCGACGGCACCAGTTGCCATCCGGACTTCGTCCTCTGGCTCCCTGGTGGGAAGCGCCTGATCGTGGAAACTATGGGGCTCGACAAAGATCCCGACTATCTCGCGTCCAAGGCGATCACCCACCCGCGTATGAAGTCACTACCGGGCGTTGTCGGCCTGGTGGAGCACCACCCGAACGATGATCCGAACCAGTTGCGCAAAGTGCTCACGGCTGCCGTGGGCAGGGTGGTGCGATCTAGTTGACACGATATGGCGCTGTCGCTACGGTTCCATGCACGGCCACAGCGCCGAAGATTTTTCGAGTGTGTGTTCGCACCACTCAAGGTGACGAGGCCCGCCTAAACGGCCGCTCCTGTCTTCGAGACAGATCCTCAGAATGGTTTCCCATTCGATCCTCTCTCAGTGATCTCTGATCACACCTAAGCAGTCTGGCCACGCGCCGGACTTCTCAACCTTTCTCCCACCGGGAACGCATACGCCTTCCCGATGGGGTTGGTCGTGTTCGTTTTCCGGCGGGTGTCACACCTCCCCGCCGTGCCACGGGGAGCGTTCTTCTTGCACCCGACCGGCACATCGGGATGGAAACGCACACATGTCCATCAATCTCGACTTCGACCTCGCTTCGTTCCAATCCATGGACCAGGACGACTTGCTCCAGCGCCACGCGTGCCTGGAGGAAGTGATCACCGTCTTGCGCGGTGAAACACCGTCGTACCGCGACGCGAACTTCCTCCTCGACAAGGCCGAGCAGGAGCTCGTCCGCCGAGCTGCCTACGGCAAGTTCGAACTGCGTACCAAGCGAATCCGTTCCTCGATGCCCACCGCGGGCTGATAGGCGACCACCACCACCCTGACGGGAATCCCTTCCCGTTGGGGAGGGACCGTCGCCTAAAGGAACGCACCATGAAAGACATCAACAAGCGTCCCGTGCATCAGCACGAACTGTGGGACGACGGCGCCATATCTCGCCAGTTGGCGGAGGCGCTACTCAAGGTGATCTTCGGAGATCACAACGACGTCAAGAAGGGTATCCAGATCTTGGTTGACGTGGTTACCACCGACATCCGCATGGCCAAGCGCGTCATGCTGATTATGGAAGGCACGCCGATGATCATGGAGGCATGCCCAGAGCTGTACGAGAAGTGCAAAGCCCAGTGTCAACCGGGCCTAGCAAGTTCCAGACAGCACTGACTCGTTGGCTTCGGAGACGAACTGTTCGAGTAGACCGAGTGCAATTGCGTGGTCGACCCGCAGCTCAGGCGAAAGCCTGCTGCGGGCGTCCACCAAGCATTCGTTGAGTTCGAGCGCGGTGGTTGCCTGGCCAATCCATGGCCGAGCGAACGCCTTCACGACCTGCCATTCGGCATCGTCGAGGTGAATGCGTCCGTTACTAAGACGTTCCAAGGTTTCTTGCCTCCATGCAGGGCAGAGGAGCCTACCCGCCGCATCACCTTCCCACAAGCGTCGTCCAGTGTCGACCAAAGGTCGTCCGGCGCGCGCACAGGAGCACCTGAGATGCACACCAACTACCACCACGGCGACTGGGTCCCCACCAGTGACGGCAAATGGGAAGTCACCACCGAGACCACTCTGAAGCCCTTGCCGAATAGCGGCGACGCGCTGGCTACCTTCATGGCCGTGGTTGCCCGCGAAAAGGGGCGCCCGCCGTTCGCCCCGGCTTACACGCATGGTCCGTACAGCGGACCCACCGAAGCGCTGCAACATGCAGAAGCCGCCATTCACAACTGGATGGCCTTCTACGATGAGCAGGCCGGTATTCCCGAAAAAATGCCTGTTTTCGATTGACTTGGTCATTTCCAATTGCCTTTTTGGCACACCTCTCGCCACGAGAGGTCTTCCTCGCTGGTCTGCATGTCGGGCCCGCCAGAAAGACCTTTCACCGCCTGCCACGCAGGTAGCCATATCCGGGGCTCACAGCCGGGTTTACCCACGCGCCCGAGGGCTTCACGCCTTCCAGCGCGAAGTCCAACGGTGACCAACCTGAGGACGTAACCTTGATTTCCATCGAACGTAAAACCGCAATCCTGAAGTTCGACCTGCTACCTGCTCAATCGACTGTTGCGAAGTACTGGCCAGGCCGCGCCGATTCCATTGGCTATGGCGACAACGTGGTCTACCTGACTTTCTCAAAGATCGAGCAGAACGGTGTGGCGCGATGGGAGTGTGGCGAATTTGGCAGGGCCTACCTGCTGATGCGCCGTGCATGCAACCGCAGTGCTGAAACCGTGCGCGGGAATCTCCGTGTGGGCCTCTCCGAGTCCGGCGAGGTCATCCAACCGGAGGACTACATCTCCTCGCATCGCAAGAGCATCTCGGATGCCATCGAAGGGCAGGCCGCAATGGACTTGGTCCGTGGCCTGGCGCTCGCCGTGTCGTTTCGCGACGAGTTCATCTACGCTCCGGAACTGACTCACGCGTGGCTCAACCACCGTGGCGCCGCTCCAGTCGCTCACGAACTCAAGAAACACACCTGGACGGCACAACTCGGCAATCTGAGCGACGACCGCTACGAGCTTTTCGCGGACGTCTTCGGCATCGTTGAACTGGCCAGCTATCAGGACTTCTCGGCTAACGTGCTCCCGAGCTTCGCTGCTCGTTTGGACGAGGCGACCGCGTCGCCTACGATGGCTCAGTTGTTCTAAAACACCTGTAACTCAACCCACCCTCTGCGGGCACCAACTCCCGCAAAGGGGGTGTGCGCGCGGATTTCTCGCAAAGGAACCAGCACCATGAGCACGCACATCGAGTACAAGCACCTTGCCCTGTCTTTGAACATGGCAGCACTCCAGAACCTCAACGACTGCTCCGTCCCGCCGGCGATCAAAGACCAGCTGCTGCTGGTGCTGTGTGAAAGTGGAGACAGCAACTGCACGACTTTGCAGCGGGGTAGCGACGGTCGCACTCGCGAGGTTCGCTCACGCTCCTGGGGCCTCCGTGCCTTCGGCAGCGAAGACGACATCATCGAGCACATCGCCAAGGCGTCTGCGGACGCGGAGGGGATGATGATCGCCATCGGCAATATGGGCAGCAGCGGTTGCGTTTCGGCTGAGTCATACATCAGAAAATATCGGCGCACTTTGCAGCGACCCGTGGGTCACTACGACGCCCTTGTGCCGCTGATGCACTCGCTGCTGACGCTCTACGGGGCGGAGGAAGCCATTGCGGGTTCGGAGTACTTCTCCGCGCTCAAGCGGGAAGGCGCTCTCACCGCGTGCGCGTACGGCGGGTACAGCATCCGTCTGACGCCTCAGGACGATGAATGCGTTTCCATTCTTCGTCACCTGGCCATGGCCTACCAGCTCTGGAAGGACAACCCGAAGATCTGGGTTGGCTTCGAAGGTCTGGGCTACTTGGATCACTTTCTGTCCAAGTATTTCCGTCGGGCCGCCTGACCATTCACCCCACGTACCGCGCCGTATCTACGGCGCAGGACACTCACCTGATTCACCTATCGTCGAGCTGGCCTCTGTCCGGGGCCAGCTCGATGGTTCTTCCGCCGGGCCCTTATTCCAGCCCTGGTGCGCGCGTGCGCCCTGGAATGCCGTACAGCGCGTCTAAGACGACATCCTGATCCGCAGACAGCTCGGGCAACTCCGCAAGGGGCGGAAGCATCCTCGATTGCCCGGTGGGCATGAAACAGTTTTTGCCCGACCGGTGAAACGCCGTCCCACCGCTGAAGCCAGCGCGCGAGAGCACAACGCGCCGCTGCTTGCCGACATTGACCGCCTCGACTTGAGCAAAGAGGTATGTCGTTATTCCACCGTGGGTATTGACCACGGTCATGTGGTCACCGACCGCGAGAGGCTTCTCGATGACGTACGCCTTGACCTTCTCTTCCGTCCAGCCAAAGTGAGGGAACCCATCGGGCGCAGGGACTGTTACTTGACGCGGCATGTTGTGGCCTTCTCCTTGAACTGCATCAGGCGAGGATAACGGCCGGTGCCGCGCCACCTAAACGGGACGCGTGATGCATTGCCCAGGCGCCGCCTATGTGGTAATAATTTGGCCACCGAGCAACCCTCCTCTGGCTGCTTCGGTTCGATTTCTACCTGCCTAGCAGGTGATACCCACGCTGAGGGTCATAGTCAGCACGTTGGAAGCCTTTTCAACGTAACCCCACCCGGCCGGGCTGAGTTCCCGCTCCGGGACTCCTCTCGGCCGTTCTTGCAGCCAGAGGAGATCCACCCATGTTCAAGTTCGCGACCCACGTGGTTGCGCGGCTTCGCACGCCCGTTCTGGTCCGTGCCCGCCGCATCGTTGCTGCCCACCGTCTGGAAGAAACCCCGACCGAGCAGCACCGTATCGAAGTCCATCAGCTCCTGCTGTTCGCCAGCGAAGGCGGCAAGCAGAAGCGTCAACGCAAGGCAGCTCCGAAGCAGCGTCGCATCAAAGGCAAGCAGTACAGCCTGAAGTTGAAGTGCCGCGCCAAGCCTCGGAAGATCGCCTACCGTCCGCACGCGACCAAGGAAGAATCCAGCAACGCGCACGACTGGAGTGAGCAGGGCATGTACCGCCTCCATTCGATCCTTCTTAAGGAATCGATGGAATCGCTCAAGGCAATGTGTGAGAAGAAGTCCACTCGCGCTGCTGAAATTATCGCCTGGATGTTCCGCGACGAACCGGGTGCCACGTTCTCGTTTGAGGAGTGCTGCCGGCTGTTCAACATGGAGATGAAGGACCCTGATTCGGGCGAACTCATCGACGTTGGCCAGCAGGACCCGGACATCCTTCGAAGCATGGCCAAGCGCTGGATCGCCAACGCATACGGTGCAGCACTGCCGCATGCCCAGGTGCTCCGCGAAGCCATCCTGGCTGCCGAATCCGGTGACCACGACGCAATCGAATGGATCCTGTCCGATCAGCAGACTCCGCTGTCGTACGTTGAATGTGCCGATGCTCTTGGCTTCGACCCTGAAAACGCACGCACCGAGATCCGCTTGCCTCAACCCGAGCTCAACGTCGACCCGCTCGACGCGGGCATCCAACGCATCATCGACCGCGTGTTCGGTCATTCATCCCGGGCAGTTCTTGCTGCCTGACAACCCCAACGGGGAGATTACTCCCCACCAGGGCGTGATCTCTCCTTTCTAAATTCCTGGAGAGAACCATGTACAACCCCGCCCTTGCCACCCTCACCCTCACTGACGCGGCAATCAAGGCTCAGCAGCAAGACCTTCCCGAGCTGTTCGCCGCCAACTCCGAAGGCCGCCCCTACCAGATCACCACGAGTGACCTCGGTACCCTGGGGATCGCACAGTACGCCGACCAAGGCTGCTACGTTTACGCCGGCACGAAGGGTCACAAGCACCTCAGCCCCATCAACGACCGCTACGTCTTCGATGATCTTGAGCTTGATCGGCTCATCAGCATCGTGATGAACCGGGAGTGGGAGCGTCTGCCGTCCCAGCCGCGCCGTGGAATCCTTCTCATGGGTCCCAAGGGCGTCGGCAAGACGACGTACATCCAGCAGCGTCTTGCGCGTCAGGGCATTCCCTGTCCCAAGATCAGCTGGGGTCCGAGCATGACCGCTGGTGACGCCATCTATCAGCGCACACTGATCGACGGTGACATCGTCACCGAGCCCGGCACGCTTTGGATGGCTGCCGAAGGTGGTTACCCGGTGTGTATCGAAGAGATCGATCTGTCCCAGCCCGGTGAACTGGCTGCGCTGAACGAACTTATCGACAACGGCACCTACACCATTCCGGAATCGGGTGATGTCGTCGTTGCCAAGCGTGGATTCTGCGTCTTCGCGACGTGCAACTCGCGCTTCATCGAGGATCGGGATGGTGGCCACGCCGGCACGCGTCAGCAGAACGTGTCGGTACTCGACCGTTTCTACAAGCATGTGATGGAACATGCGACACCGGAACGCGAGACGGACTTCATCCTCACGATGTTTCCTGACACCGACCCCGACGTGGCTAAGCAGTATGCGAAGTTCGTCGATCACCTCCGAAAGGCGAAAGGGGATAGTGGCTTCGTCGACAAGACCAACAGCAAGACGCACAGGCTGACGCTCGACTTCGGTCGTCGCAACCTGATCGACTGGCTGGAAATGGTCGAGATGATGTCCTACCTGGAGAAGCCCGGCTTCAACGTGCCGATGTATGCACTGAAGCCTGTCTACTCTGCGGTCCTCGCCGATGCCGAACAGCAAACCGTGAAGGCGCTGTTTGACCTCGCAACGGCCTAAGGGGACGACATGATCGAACTTCGACACGAAGGCGGTTCCAAGCCGATCGTTGCCCGCGTTGTGGTGGAGCCCGATGGAAGCGTCAGTGTTGGAGAGGGTTCGACCCTCACCAAGATGCGCATCCAGACGACACCACCCTCGCTGGTCACCGGCTCGGAGGCGGAGTTCGTACAAACCAAGGTCCAGGAACTCCTGGACCGCGGTTTCTACGTGAACAACACCAACGACCAGCCGCAGGATCAGATCTCGTTCTCTTTGACGGGGTCCGATCCGGTCAATGACCCGGCCGCCGGCGATTACCGCGAAGCGATCTGGGAGAGCCTGGCTCTCCTTGGTCACGACGCGGCGACAACCGGTAACAGGGACGCGACCGACTCGAAATGGATCGTTGGTGGTGTCATGGTCAACTACAGCAACACGCCACAACGGCATAAGCTGACTTGCCTGGCTCCTCGCCGGTTCGCCGACTCCGTGGCCATCCTCTTCGGCCTTACGGCGGGAACGACCCCCACCATAGTCGACGGGACCAACTCCCGCGTGACGATCGGGGATCTCCTCGCAGCACCGACCGCCGTCACGCTGCTGACAGACGACATCCTCGAACGCCTCTACACGACTCGCGCCCTCAAGCGGCCGATGCGTGTAGGCAGCGGCAGGGGACCCGCCCGTCGTCCTGGTCTTCGCATGACGCTTTAACCCACGCGACAGAGGTGCCTTCGGGCACCTTTGTCCACCTTTTCACTCCTTCGCAGTGCGCACCCGGGTGGCGCGCACCGTCAAGCAGTGGCGGGACCGATTTTCGCAAGCGTCGCTTGCAGAAACCTACGCAGGAGGTCACAGCCTGCATTTCACCTTTGCCCTCATCGGGACGAGTCGTTCCTCCCGATAAGGGAGAACCTCGTCCCGAGACCGGCACATCCGGCTCGCGCATCCGGATGCAATTTCTTCTAGGGAAGCGCATCCCAGAGGTTCAACACCATGATCAACGCAACCACACACCAGAGCATCCCTTCCAACCACCTCGTCATCATCAACAGCAACCTCCAGATCTGGAGCGGTACCGTCAAAGTTCAACGCGAGCAGGACCTGCCCGACGTTGACAAAGACAAGTTGCCGCCCAAGACCCTGGTATCCGACGGCCGCAAGGTCCTCATCGATCCGAAAGAGCTCGCCGCCATGGAGAGCGTCCGTAAGGCGATCGAGCGATTCTTGAAAGAGGAGGGCTTTTCCTTCCGCGGCGCCGGCGGCATTGCTGTTACGCACGAGCGGTATGAGGCCTTCATGGCCAAGTCCCCCGAGTTCGAACAAGACTTTAAGGATGCACTAGAAACCCTGATCAAGCGCCTCCCCGATGCCTATCAGGCTCAGGAAGACAAGTACCCCGATTGGGCCTTCATGCTCGCTCAGTCCCGACCGACCGACACGCAGATCCGCAACCGCTGCAAATTCGGCCTTGGCATCTTCCAGCTTGCACCGCCTGACCCTCAGAACCCCAGTAGCGCAGGTAACGCGTACTACCAGGACATGCTGGGCCAGGCTCTACCGGAAATGCTCAAGTCGATCAGTAGCGGGGCGGACAAGCTGTTGGAAAAGGTTCGCGGCAAGTCCCGCATGTTGCAGTCCCAGCTCGACAACGTCCGTCGCCTCGTCAAGAAGTTGAAAGCCTTTGGCTTCCTGCACGAGGACATCGCTCCTGCCGCGAATGCGCTGGATTCGATGCTTACCAAGCTGCCGGTACAAGGCACGCTCAACATGGCCAACACGCTTCTCTGCGTCACGGTCCTGGAACAGTTGGCCAACCCTCACCAGCTGCTCGCCAACGGCAAGGCAGCCCTCGAGGATCACCTGCAGCAAGCGGAAGATCTCTTCGTGCAACCCGAGCTGTCGATTCCGGCCACCGACGACACCACTGTCGCCGACCCGGCTCCCACCACCCCCGTAGTGTCCGCACCGGCTCGCCGCCGTGGCCTGACCATGACCATGTAAGGAGACCCAAATCATGCAGATCCAAGACCACAAGCAGTATCTGCGTGACGTGTTCCTCGGTGCCGCTCTGCGGCCCGAGGACATGAAGCGCTCCTGTCGCGCCGTTCTCGGCTCGCTACCCATCCTTGCCAATGCTCTGATGGGCGACCTTGGCAAGGCCGTGCGCATCCAGCACGGGCACCAGCTGGGCGCGACGGATGGAAGCACGATCTACCTTATGGACCTTCCGGTTCCGACTGACGAAACAGACGTCGACACGTTCGTACTCATGCTGGCGTTGGCCTATGGCCTTCTCCACCACGAGCTGGGACACGTCGAGGATTCCGATTTTGAAGTCGTCGGCAGGGCTCAGAAGGGCGATCCGCTCACCTTTCGGATCCTTGGCATCATTGAGGACGTCCGCGAGGAGAACGAGCACATCCGCAAACACGGCGGTGCTCGCAAATACCTCGATGCGCTGAACCACGCCATGTTCGTTACCGGGCACTACGCCGACTCCACGCCCACGGACGCGCCCATCACCGCGTTCACGAGCTACCTGGCTCATCGTGCATGGTGCGACCATCGGGGAACCCATTCCCTGGCGAGTTCAGCCATGGCTGCAGAGGAAGTGGTGAAAGGAATGTTCCCTGCCACACTCCTCACCCGTCTCGACGCGATCCTGCCTCGTGTGGGATCGCTCATCGACACGGAAGACGCCTATGCCCTTTCGGGGCAGATCCGTGACCTTCTCGTCGAGGAAATCGAACAGGCAAAGCAGCAGCAGTCCCAGCAAGCCGGTCAATCCGGCCAGGCCGGGAACGCTGGCGATGACCAGGGTCAGGGTGACCAGCAACCTTCGTCCGATGGCGACGGTGGCAGCTCTCCTGAGGCCGATCAGGACGACGGTGACGCCCAGCAGCAAGGTGGCCACGATCAGGAGCCGACCAACGGTGATGATCTGGCAGACCAGATTGCTGCAATGGAAGCCGTACTGCAGGGTCAGGACATCGACCAGGCATATGGCGACAAGGGCGACCTCATCCGTGCCGCGCTGAAGCAGATCATCGCTGAGGTAAAGGACGATGGGGACGGCGACTGCGACATGCTGCCGATGACTGGCCAAGCGCTCACGGTCGATGTCACGTCCTCCACGGACGGCATCGAGCTCGCCGCTGAACCGTATGACATGGGTCAGGCGCTCGCAGTGACGGGTCCGCTCCGCATGAAGCTTACTGCCGAAATGCAGGCGAACGCGCACCGCAACGCGAGCATCCACTCCAAGGGTCGCAAGATCTCCAACCGACACCTGGCCCGTGTGGGATCAGGGGATGGAAGGATCTTCAAGCACCTTTCGGAGGTCATTGAGGTCAACACCGCAGTTGCGTTTGCTGAGGACATCTCCAGTTCAATGCGAACCCAGCAGCGTATCGTCCTCAGCTCGCAGGCGCTTTACGCGAGTTGCGTTGCCCTGGACGGGATTGATGGCGTCGATTGTGGAGCGATCACCTTTCCTGGCAACCAGATCCTCAAGCCTTTCGGGAAGAAGGCCCGACATTGCATGGACCAGTTCAACCTTGCAGCGCCCGGGTACTCAACCCCGATGCATGAGGGCATCACGCTCGCACACCGCATGCTCCTGAAAACCGGCCGCGACCGCATGGTGTTGATCGTTAACACCGACGGCGAACCGGACTCACGCCAGCTCACGCAGATGGCTATCGAGACTGCAGAAAATGACGGCGTCGAGGTCTACGGCCTCGGTATCGGCACCGACGCAGGAAAGGGGCTCTTTAACCACTGGCTCTCGATCACGGACGTGAGCGAATTGCCAAATACACTGATGCAACTACTCAGACAGCGCTTGCTTCACGCTGCCTGATTGCGAAGGCCGCTCCCCAGACTACCGGGGAGCGGCACTCGCTCTTATGATGGGCCTAGAGCGCATCGGGAAGGGCAGCCCCTTCCTCATGTTCTTTACGTGGCATGCCACGAGAAGGTAGTCGGAACCTCACAGTCCGAATCGCAACATCCGATCTGGCGACGCCGGATCCATTCCCAACTCGCGCCCACCGGCGCTCACCCTCTGCGGGCCATATCGCCCGTCCGGGCATTGGTCCGCTCCTCCTAGGAGTTCCCCATGTCCCATCAGTCCCTGACTGACGCACTACTGCGGCTGTTTGATGCCTTTGGTATTCATCTCGACAGCCTGACCGTCGATCCGTCGCGTTCGCCGTTCCGCCTCAGCTTCACCACCGCTTCGTTCTCCCGGCTCCACCTGGCCAAGCAATTGGCCACGATGGGTTGCTTCACTGCCGTATCGCTCCTTCGCAACTCCCGCGTCCAGTACTGGTGCGGCGATATCGAGATCGAGGGTGTCTGCAGCGACGCGATGCCTGGCCACCCGGCCAATCATCCCGCCAAGGTCGAAGCCATCAAGGCAGCGGCAGCCAGCATTTTCAACGAGGCGCACAGCCAAGCTGAAATTTTGCTTCACCGCTTGGCCAGCCATCTCAAGATCAACCGCTGTCAGGTCGCCCGTAGGGCTTCCCGCGACGGGCACGTGATTGAGGTTGCATATGTCAGCAGCCTGAGCGATCCCCTCCACGGGGCAAGCTCGGGAGCCGCATTGCAGCAGTTGGAAGCACTCGCTTCCGCTGACACAGTGTTCTGCGACATGGTCGTAAGCGTACGCGATCCCCTCGGCGAGCCTCTCTCAGAGGTTCGCTGCGAAGGTCTCACCATCCATCTCGATCCGGATTCCCCGTCTTTCCGGTATGCCAATGGTCTGCGCCGCGCTGCGGTTCACCAGGCTGTACAGACGGCTCACTTTGCGCACGCAACCTCGCGCGCGGCTCACTAGGAAAATCTATGTACCAGAGCGAAGAGGCTATTCGTCGCAAGCGTGAAGAGAACTACAACCGAGAGAAGCAGATCACTGAGGAGCTGTTGAGGAACCTCAAGGGTCGATGGGGTGCTGTATTGGGGGGGATCATCCCCGGCATGCAGGACGCCATCAGCGCTGGTCCGCGCAAGAAGGTCAAATGCCCCATCAATCATCATGGTGATGGCAGGCCAACCAAGAAGGTACTGCCCGACGGCCGCGTGATTGTCAAAAAGTCCGAACCCGATTTCCGCATCGGCAAGGACTTCGAGGACACTGGGCACTGCATCTGCACCTGTGACAACACGATGGCCAACGGCTTTCGCGTCATCATGGTGTACTACGGCTGCACGTTCATGGAGGCGAAGCAAAAGGTCATCGACTTTCTCGGTGGTTCGCTCATCGCGGATCACGTCAAGAAGGTGGTCCGACCTGAGCCGAGCCCTGAAGAGATCGCACGGGCAGACGCAAAGATCCGCGATAGGTTGAAGTGGATGTGGGAAGGGACGTTCGACCCGAACCACCCACGCTCCGAACCGATGCGCAACTGGATCGAATCGCGTGGTCTTCCTGACTGCTCGGACATCAAGAACGTTCGTTTCCACCCAAGCCTTCGCTATGTGGATCCGAAGCCCGTGGGCGACCTCGGTAAGTTTCCAGCTCAGGTTGCACTGCTGGAAGACATCGACGGTCGGCCGGTAACCCTCCATCGCACCTACCTTAAGCCCGATGGGCGAGGGAAGGCCGATGTACCCAAGGCACGTAAGCAGGAGACCCATGTCTCGGATCGTGCACCCGCTGGCTGCGCCGTTCGTCTGGATACTTTTCAGTTTCCCGTCTTGGGAATCGGAGAGGGCCTAGAGTCGTCCTACGCAGCACGGGCCATGATCCGTGAGCTTGGTATTCCCTTGTGGTCGACACTAGACGCCGGCCTTATGCGACACGTTGTTCTACCCGACTGGGCCAAGGTCATTATTGTGTTTGGCGACCGAGACCGCGGCATGGCAGGGCAGGTGGCAACGTACGAGCTGGTTGAACGGGCTCGCAAGGAAGGGCGGCGCGCGACGGGTTTGCTCCCGCCGTTTGCTATCCCCGAAGAGGCGAAGTCCATCGACTGGGACGATGTCGTGCGCGTCATGGGACTGGAAGCTGCAAAGCGACTTCCCATTTACCTGCAGTGGAAGATGAAGCTGCGCCAAGTCCTTCGGGAAATGGGGCAGCCGATCGAAGCACTTGAACGGATGGCTGCGTAATGATTCGGGACTATTCGCGAATCGACACAGCACCGGGCGCCGAGGGCGAGAACGCAATGTTCTCGCCCCCGGCGAACTTCGCTGGTGAACGTCGTGAATACCTGGCGTGGCTGAAGGCAGAGCGTGAGCAGCAGCTGCGATTTATGGGTCGCCTGTACACGGGCCCAAATCGGTGCCTGAAGCTTGCCGTCGTTGGCCCCTACAAGGAGGCCTTCGAAGCGGCGTTCGAGCGAGTGTGCCAACAACGAGAACGAGACAGCGCCGCATTCCGGCGCGGACTCACCAACGGCGCCTAGCGCGTCATTAACGGGCACGGCATCCGCTGCGCCTACACCACCACCCCACGGGGAGCGCTTTCCCCGTGAGGGGAAGGTGCGCTCGTGGGTTTCTAAACCGCCGGCATGCCGGCATTGGAGACAGAAACCTATGGAGTTCCTTACCACCCTGAAGGGCCTTTTGGTGGTCATCTTGACCATCACCCCAGGCTACGTATTCGGGCGCTGCCGTCGCCGTTTTAGCGTCGTCGACGACCCGAAGGACATTAACAACGCAGTGGTGCAGTGGCTCGTCCACAGTCTCATCATGGTCGCACTTAGCTGGGTGTTACTTTCGTGGGCGGGACTTGACCCTTCGGCACTGCTGAAGACTAAGTCTTCGGCTGAGTTGGCGCTTGCGTTGCTGAGTTCGCCGGTGACGTGGGGTCTGACTATCTTCGTGATTCCTGCTGTCGCTGGTTTCGTGTCGGCGGTCAGTATCCGCTACAACCTCGTCTCCCTTCCTTTCCGGCTGATCGGCGTGCTCGCACGACGCATCAGCAAGGGCACGTGGGATCTGCAGCGGCTCCAGCCGTTGCCGAGCTTCGTGGAGGCCTGGGCTGCTGCATGGCTCAAGCTCAACTCTGGAATGAGGCGTATCGTCATCGTGGGGCTGGAGGATGGCACCACCATCACCGGGCTCTATGACGGCCGAGCAGCGACGAGTCGTAGCGATCGATACCCCGATATCTACCTCGCCCAGCTTGGAACCTACGACGAGTCGGGTAATATCAAGCTGCAACCGGCGTCGGATGGCGTGTTCATTCGAGGCAGCCGGATCGTATGGATGCAGCTCTGGAAGCTACCCGAGGTAGGACATGGAACTCAGAACAGTGTGGAAAACCCTCAAAATGGGGGTGCACGCCATGATTGAGCAGGATAAGCGGTACGGCGATGCGCCGTTGCTCCTTCCTCGTTCATCCCGTGGCCCCGCAGTTTCGAGTTCCGAACGGGCCCCCATCCCCACCGGACTGAATTTGTCCGATGCGGGGTTGGACACCACACAGGTTGTCCGGCAGAAGTTCAACCAGGTTGCCCTCTCGGCAGCCAAACTGCCTCACTAACCAACTACCCTTGACCCCGTGGGCGCCGCGCAAGCGGCGACCCACGGCCGTCATCTCGTACAGGCAGGAATGCCCACGCGGGCGCTGATCAATGAATCCCTGTTCTCGGATTCATCGCTGAGCTTCCGCCGGAGACATACACCGGTACCCGGTACAAGTCCCACGGCAACACTTCCGTCCATTGACGTCTCAGGCCGCGACACAACGCGGCCTAATTTTTACGTCTCGCAGGCACGGTAAAGAATCCTTTCGACCTTCGCGTCCGGCGCACTTACGCGCGACCGGGCGTTTTTCTATGCATGGAGTACACGCCGGTGAGCAGTGGCGGAAAAAGGGAACTGACAGAAGAGCAAAAGGCAGTGGTGCGGCACCAGTCCGGCCACGCGCTCATCTCAGCGGGACCGGGCTCAGGAAAGACCACCGTCCTGGTGGCCAGGATGCGGCGCATGATCAAAATGGGGGCCAATCCGTCCGCCATGCTTGCGCTCATGTTCAACAAGAGCGCCCAGCTCAGCTTTGAAGCGCGCCTGCAGCGCGCCCTCGGCGACGCCAGCGCGATTCCCGAAGTCAAGACACTTCACTCAGTCGGCTATCGAATTCTTAAGCAGCTGGTCTCTAGCGGAGCGCTCCCGCGAGAGAAGCTTGTCACTTCGGGCAAGACGGAGGACGGGTTTGCGCGTAAGGCTCTCAAGGCCGCATGGCTACAGGCGGGTAAGGGCGCCTACTTCACGCCAGCGGAATTCCAAGGCTTCAAGCAGTTCATCACGCTTGTAAAAGCCCAGCTCGAGAGCGCCGACACGGTTTTCGATGAGAGCGATTTCAACCACGACTGCCGCCCCTACGTGCAGGCGTTCTACGCTCTCGTGCGAGAGCAGGAGAAGCGCGGCGTCATTTTCTTTGACGACCTCATCTATCGGCCCATGTGCTTTCTCGAGGCGCACCCCGATCTATGGCACATGTTCGCGAACCGCTACGACGAGATCCTCGTCGACGAGTTCCAAGACATCAACGCGATCAGCTTCTACATGGTGAAGGGGCTTGCCGGCACTCGGGCGTCAACGCTGGCCTGCGGTGACGCCAACCAATCAATCTACAAATTTCGTGGATCCAAGGTCACGCTCATGACCAAGGAGTTTGCCAAGCAATTCACGCCATGCACGAAGTATCCGATGAATCGCACGTTTCGTTTCGGGCACGAAGTGGCGCTCTTGGCCAATAACGCCATCACGCTCAACAAGGAGCGCGGCGATGGCCTGGTGATTGCGCACAACGAGAATCCGCAATCGCGCGTTGAGCGCATGCCCCTGAAGCCTGGCAGCGACTCGGGACTTGTGGACCTGCTCTCGGCCTACGCCGCCGCCGGCCGGCTGCGTGAAACAGCCATGCTGGCGCGCAACTTCAGCCACCTTGTTCCCTATGAAATCGAGCTGGCCGAAGCCGGCATCCCCTACCACGTCTACGGCCGCATCGGGCTTCTGTTCCTCCCCGAGATTGCCGCACTCGTTTGCGCGGTGAGCTTGGTGGCGAACTACTGGATTATCGCGCCAGATGATCGCGGGCACTTCATCTTCTCGCTGCTGACCACGCCTAGCCCGTTTGTCCCCTTCGATCTGCTCGCCGAGATCGCGGAGGAGATGGAGCCGTACCTCGAAGGTCCAGAGCGAGGCCGGCTGCCGCAGATTCTGGCCAAGGCCGCCAACGCGATGCGAGCGGAGAACCAGCGCGGTGCCAGAGCCCTCGACGAGCGCGCTGACGTGCTACGCCTCCTCACCGGTGGCGCGCTGGCCAGCACCCCAGTGGCGACCATCGTCAAGGCGTACGTCGCTCACACGCGCATGCGCGAAGTCATCGAGCGGTCGGCCGCAACACCCGAGCAGGCACAGGAATCGCTAGGCAACCTCGATGCTTTTGTGAAGCTCGCGGAGCGCGCCGGTTCGGTCGACGCCTTCATGGAGATCCTGACTCCCATGGCCGCCCTCAAAGAGGAGAAGCCACCGGAGGGTGACCACGCCATGCTGACCACTCTGCATCGGAGCAAGGGCCTGGAATGGCCGCTGGTGATGATTGTCGGACTCACGCGCGGAGTGTTTCCGTCCGGGCAGCCCGATAGCGACGAGGAGGAAGAGCGCCGCCTGTATTTCGTGGGCATCACGCGCGCCATGCAGCGCCTGGTCCTGTTCCACCCTCAGGACGAGACACTGGAGCGCACGATCCGCGAACCGGAGTGGCACCCGGGCGTCAACGACGTCCGTTCGGCCAGCCCCTACCTCTATGACTCGGACATTGCCCCCGTGATCCACGCGCGCAAACTGATCGAGGCCGACGCCGTAGGAACGATTACGATGCGCCACGATCGCGCGATGGCTGAGTACATGGCCACCACGGGCGCTCGCGTGTCGATCGAACTCACACCGGTCGCCCACGCCCTGCAGAAGCGCGCCTCCACGGCGCTGCTGCACGGTGTCATCGAGCCAGGTCACCGGCCCAAGGTCGGGGGCGAGTACTTCCACCCCGACCACGGGAGCTGCGTCGTAACGTCAGTCCTGAGCAACCCCATCTGCATGCTGCGCCGCCTGGACACCGGAGAGATCTTCACGGAGGTGTTGCAGCACGGCAGTGAGTGGACGATCCCACCCAAGCCGGCGGAAGCGCAAATCGAGCCGTCGTTTGGACTCGTCCAATCTGCCTGATATACCGGATAGGGATAGCAGGCTCATCAGTCGCATATGTTGAGACAGCCTGCTGCGACTCTGAGACACGGTAAAACGGGCGAGGCCTGCATGGATTCGATCAATCTCATCACGTTTAACAACGCTGCCACCGCCTGCGGCCTGCAGCCTATCGGAACCGACAACGGATTCCGGGCGCTGCGTCGCGCCGTCGGCGATCACCTGGCGGATGTGGTGAAGGTAGCCTGCAATGGTGGCGAGCAGGGTTCGAAGTGGCTGTCGCGCTATGTGACCGCTACGCGCTTCCTCGAGGCCTTGCACAAGATCGGCTTTGACCGCGCGACCTTTGAGCAGGCATTTCGCACCCTGATTGCGCAGGGCCCGGACCGCGTCCGCGATGTCACCACCATGGCCATGCGCAACGACGGCACGGCCAAGCGCGACATCACCCAATGGCTCCTCGACGCTGCCAGCGGCACCGATCAGCCCTGGATCCCGACAAATGCCGGCAACTCGCCGCAGGGGCAGAGCGATCAGCGCACCCAATCCACGCCCGTGCTGTCGAGCCATAACCGCTCCATGCCTCCGCCGGGCGCACCGACCGGCCAGGCTCGGCGCGCGGACGAGGGCGCAGCACCCCGCTCGCCGACGCCGCGCACGCAGGAGCGAGTAGCCAGCGCTCACCAAGCAGCCGCCCGACAGGATGGCGGTGATCACGGACAAGGCGGCCGCGCACCTCAGCGCGCCACGCAGGGGCATGGCCAGCGCCCCAACGACGCGGGGACCGGCGCGCAGCGCGCGCATCAGCGCAGCCAGGCGACGGAGCAGCCCTTCACCCAGCGCCGTGAGCCTGAACCCTCGCGCGACCGCGACGATGCTCGCGATCGCAACCCGTCTGCCGGCGACCAGCCACGAGTCTACGAATCCAAGCATGTTTACGGCGGCCGCGCCGCCCTGTGCTTCGAAGCGACGACCACGCAGGCCGGCTCTCCGACCGTGCAGATCGAGGCTGCTCCGGGCCAGAACAAGGTTTACAAGTGGAAGGACAAACTGATCTTCCAGCTCACGACCAGCGAGCTCCAGCTCGTTTGCTCGCTCCTCTATGGCCACATCAACAAGATCTTCCTTTCCGGCCACAACGATAAGTGGCTGAGTGCCGAACGTCAGCAGGGCCAGTACGCCGGCACGATCAAGTTCTCGATGGGCAAGGGCAAGAGCGCCGATAATCAGCCGCGCACAGTGCAGGTGAGCTACACGGACCTTGGCGAGGTGCACTCCCTTTTCGTGCGTCAGACTGCGAGCCTTCTCAAGCAGGACCCGGTCTTGGTCGAGCGAATCGTTCGGCAGGTTGCCCAGGCATACACCGACGCACAGGCCGCGAAGGGCGGCAACAACGGTGGCCAAGGGCAAGGACAGGGAGGCTCTCGCCCACCCCAGCAGCAGGGCGGTCGTCAACATCAGCAGCAGGATGGCCACCGGCGCTACGCAAACGGCTGATCAACCACACTTCACGGCCAGGACGGCCACCATCACGTAGGACGCGTATGCCAAGCTCAATCATCACCATTCCCTCGTCGCCGACCACCGCGGCCGGCGACGAGCTCCTTTCGAAGGCGCGCAGGGTTGCCCGCACATGGGCCGAAGTGCTCGACACGCCGGTGAATGCGCTCGACAACCTCCACTTCGTGATCCTCACGAGACAGGCCGGCGCCGTCGCCATCGTACAAACGGGCGGCATCGACGGGTCGGTCGAGCGGCTTCTGTCAGGAGTTCCCTATGCAGCGCAGGGTCCGTTCGTCGTGGTCAGTGCGGTGCCTCTCCGCGCTGGCGGAACCGAAGCTGCCCCGCATCTGATTTTCCACCTGCACGAACCGTCCGGCGCGGTCGCGGTGCACATCTGCAGCATCGAACTCGACGCGAACGTGCCAGCGCTGCGCAACGCGCGAGTTCTCCTGGACGGGGAGAGCGTTCGAGTCCCTTACTCCATCCCTTTCACACGTCCTGTCGCGACCGCCTGCGGTACTGAGCGTCAGGCCGGCGAACGCCTCCACTAAGGAATGCCTCGTCGGCGCCGATAACCACTGGTGTCGCGCCTGCGCACTCACTTCACGCCGATCTGGGCCAAGGACCATGGACGTTCAGCAGCACCCCGAACTTGACCCGATTATCGCGTCTCTGGACACCCTCTATCAGGGTGCCCTGGACGGCTTAGAGGCTTTCACGCGCCACGCGCTCGCGGTGACCGACCGGCTCTCAGATATGAAGCTGACGGTCAGTCGGCTCGACGGGCTGAGCATCGTGCCTGAGCGGGCGATGTCACCACAGGACGCATTCCGGCAGCTGGCAGACATCCTGGTCACGCGAGCTCGTCCCGTCCTCGACCCCTTTGGCCAGCGATCACGGGTGCGTGTCGAAGACTTGATCGACTGGTCCGGCGAGCCGCCACGGCACAATCTCTCTCACCTTCAGCACGGACTGCAGAAGATCGACTATGCGAGGTCCAAGTCGCTGCGCGACTTCTTCCAGCGCGTCGTCATTCGACTTACACCCGAAGCGGTTCCGGACCACGCCAAGAGCCTTGCGGCTTTCGACCTGGTCGGGTGCATCGGCGTGGCACTTCCAAACGCGCACGTCGTCCGCTACGCCAGGACCGACGCCGGCACTATTGCGAGCATGCGGCTGGGCAGAGACGAAGGTCAGATGCCGTGGCACCTCACACCCGCACACCTAATCGCCATCGACAAGATGTTCGTCGCACTGGCAGCCGTATGTGCCATCGCCGGCATGGCTGCAGAGGCCGTACAGATCACGGAGCGCGGCGAGTCCATAGTCCAACGCTTGCGCCAGTCGACCACTCAGTACAAAAGCGGCGACCAACACGTCGTGGGCCTCGCGGCGCGCATGACGCTGCACCGCGATCGTATTGACATACTGTTTGCACCCGACGTCTGGCAAGTGATCCAAGACGTCATCACCGAATGCATCAGCGGTGTGAAGTTCATCGATAACGCCTGATTCAACTCGACAAGGATTGTCATGTCACCCAAGCAACGCGCTGCGGCTGCGACCGCGGCACGAAATCGCGCGCGCGATCCCTACCAAGAGCCACTTACTGACGACGTGCACGGTTTTGCAGACGGCCGAACGATGCACGTCCTCACCCGACAGGGAAATACCGTCCACGTTGCTGCGCATCTCCAGAACGAGGCAGGGTCTAGCACAACTAAGCGCCGCTACTCGCTGGAGATCTTCGCGCGCATGGCGCGGAAGGGCTTCCTGATCCGTCGCGGCGACTCATAGGGCCGGTCCTGATCCCGCGCGGGGCGATTTGGACTCACTCAAATCGCGCCTGACACTGGCTCCAGTACGTGGTCCATGGAGCCTCAAGCAATGAATGCACGCCTCGCAGAGCTTCCCATTCGCTGGGAGGGGGAACCCTCTACACGTGTTCCGCCGCACTCGGAGTCAGCAGAGCAGGCCGTTCTCGGCGGCCTCATGCTCTCTTCTGAGGCATTCGATCTGGTCGCCGGTTCGCTCCTTCCTGAGCACTTCTACTCGAAGCGTCACCAAGTCCTCTACGAGGCTATCTGCGAGCTGGTTGAGCAAGGCCGTCCATACGACGCCGTGACAATCTCGGACTGGGTCGACAGCAACAAGCGCGTCGTCCCAATCGAGCCGTCGTACGTCATCCACCTGGCCAACACAACGCCGAGCGCAGCCAACATCGCTGCCTACGCCGAAATCGTGCGCGAGAAGGCGACACTTCGTAAGCTCCTCGAGGCAAGCGTGGGCATCACTGAGATGACGCTGAACCCGCACGCGGGGTCCGCCAAAGACGTGATCGAGCAGGCCGAACAATCGATCTTTCGCATTGCCGAGTCCGGCAAAGGGAATCGGAAGGATTTCTACAACTCGCGCGACGTCGCTCGGCAGGCCTTCGGCATCATCTCCAGCCGTTTCGACAACCGCGGCAAGCTTACCGGGGTGTCCACTGGCTTCACGGATCTCGACAAGCTCACCGCCGGCCTGCAGCCCAGCGACCTGATCATCGTCGCGGCACGTCCGTCGATGGGCAAAACGGCGTTCTCAGTGAACCTGGCTGAATCCGCCGCGATCAGCACGAAGAAGGCCGTAGTTGTCTTCTCAATGGAAATGTCGGCCGCGCAGCTCGGCTTGCGCCTCGTGTCATCCATCGGCCGCGTGGACCAACAGCACCTCCGTAACGGCGACATCCAAGAAGAGGATTGGCCACGCATTACCCACGCAACAACGGTCCTCACCGAAACAAAGATCTACATCGACGACACGCCGGCGCTCTCGCCAGCCGACCTTCGTGCCCGCGCGCGCCGTATACACCGTGAATCCGGTGGTCTCGCCCTCATTGTCGTGGACTACCTTCAGCTCATGCAGGTGCCTGGCAACCAAGAGAACCGCGCAACGGAGATTTCTGAGATCTCGCGCAGCCTCAAGGCACTCGCCAAGGAGCTGGATATTCCCGTCATCGCCCTATCGCAGCTGAACCGATCACTAGAGAGCCGCGCCGACAAGCGTCCGCTGCTCTCGGATCTGCGTGAGTCCGGAGCGATTGAGCAAGACGCGGACGTGATCATGTTCATTTATCGCGATGACTACTATCACAAGGATTCGCCCGATAGGGGGCTGGCCGAAATCATTGTCGGCAAGCAACGAAATGGGCCGACGGACACCATCAAGCTCACCTTCCTGGGCAAGTACACGTCGTTCCAGAACTACGCCGGCGACACGTTTGAGGCGAGCTTTTAACTCAGCCTTCCACGGAAAAGTCAAGCAATCCCGGAAAGAGGCACCTCAATTGACCTCCTTTCTCCGGGGCCGAGCGCCGGCCGATTCCTAGAATTTTGCCCGGGAACCACGGTGCGCCGGCCATCGGCGCGCTCACTACGAAGCAGAGGATACGCATGGGAAAGGACTCCGCCGCCGGCGAGGCGATTGCCGACCGTCCAGATCAGGCCACGCCTGACGTCAACGAGATGATCAAGGGCGCGAACGAGGAAATGGCTGCAGCGCCCACCGCGACGCTGTCGGACGCACTGGAGCGCCTCATGCAGGGCGTGAAAGCCGCCGACCCGCGCCCATTGCAGGTCAAGCCGACGTTCTGGGCTCGCTTCACGGGTGCTCACCTGCAGCAGCGCCTGGAGTACGTCCGCTCCCGCGAGGCGCTCCCCGGCCTCGCAGCGGAAGCGGCCGACGCATGCGAGCGCGTTCGTCACCTTAAAGGTGTCCTCCAAGAAGCCATCGTCCAAGCCGAGCTTGAACGCCAGCGGCAGATGGACTTGGTGGAAGAAGGTCGCCGTGAAACCGCTTCCGTCCCCTCCGAGGAACGTGACCGACACCTGCGCCGACTCGCCAATCTGGACACCTACATTATTTCCCTTGGCCTGACCGTCGAACAGATGCGTCTGGCCATCAGCAATTCCGACCACCTCATCGCGCGCTTTGAAGAAGCCCGCGGCACGCTTCTTCCCCTTTTTGACCATCACACCTTCGCCGTTGTCGCCGGAGCAGCCCAGGGCTCCACCAACAGCACGCGTCACTGATCCAACCCTTGCCTGCGCTGACTTTCCATCAATCTTCTATCGGAGCACCTATGAACAACGTCGCCATCGCTGCCGACTCCAAGGAACTGCGCAACCTCGGTCTGCGCGAGGAGGATCTGCCCGCCGTGCAGCAGCTGAAAGCTTCCATCGATGCCTCCTCTCCGGCAACGATCTCTGCCTTTGGTCTCGAGATCGGCAAACACACCAGCAGCTTCACGGACAACATCCTCGCTCAGGTCCGATCTAAGGACCTCGACAACGCCGGCGAACTGCTTAACGACCTCGCGGCGGCAGCCGGAAAGGCGAACCTGACCGCGCTGAACGGGAACCGCTCGGGCGTTCCGGTGATCGGCCCCTTGATTGACCGCATCACGAATGCCAAGGAAAAGGCGATCGCGCGCTTCAACACCGTCGAAGAGCAGGTCAGCAAGCTCGCGGCGCAGGTCGAAACAACAGAGCGGACGCTGAGCCTCCGCATCAGGGACATGGACGCGATGGCCATCTCCGTGCGCGACGAGTATCGCCTGATCGGCCAACACATCCTGGCGGGCAAGCAGAAGCTCGCCGAGCTGCAGAGCGAATACGACGCAATGCCCGACGCCGCAAACCCGGAAGAGGCGATGGCGCAGAGCGAGAAGAAGACCGTCATTCAGGTGCTCGATAAGCGCATCGCCGACATGATCGTTCTGCAGCACTCGAACCTTCAGCAGCTACCCATGATCCGCATGCTGCAGGACAACGACACGCAGTTGCTGGATAAATTCAGCAGCGCGAAGACCATCACGATTCCAAACTTCAAGCGTCAGTTCGTCCTGCGAGTTGCCCTCGAAGACCAGAAGCGCGCCGTTGATTTCGCGGAACGCATCGACGCGACCAACAACCAGCTCCTTCGCGAGAACGCGAAGCTTCTCCAGAAGAACACGGTGCGTGCGGCCGAGGCGAACCAGCGGCTCGCCATCGACGTGGACACCCTGCAGGCGGTGCAAGAAGACTTGGTCAAGACCTACGACGACGTGCGCCGCATCCAGGATGAGGGCCAACGCACACGCGCGCAGGTTGAGGAAAAGGTGCGCCTCCTCAAGCAGAACGTGCAGGCCCAGCTCGCGCGACCGTTGGACGCCGCTGCGTCCCACCGCATCGGTAGCGATCGCGCCGGCGCGGCGTGACAGCCTCCATTTCTATCCATTTTGAGCAGGCATTACGCATAAGGAAGTGGTGAGATCATGACGGTTATGGGGTTGAGCCGAGATACGTGTAATTTTGATAAGTAGGAAGCCGATTCACTCCTACTTTCAATGCGTTACAAGGAAATCAAGGTGCCGAGGCTCTCCGCCTGCCCGGGCGCGAATGAGCGGTCCCCGCACCGCTCCCCGCTCCCTACTCGGCGCCGGAGATCGCGCCGTCACCCGGCGATATCAGCCAGGCAATACCGTTTTTAGGCTTACGATCGTGACCGTCTTCGCGCCACGCGTCAGTGCGACGTACAAGTCCTTTGGAGACATCGCATCCGCCTCCAGGACGATCGCGTGTGGGTATTCAAGCCCCTTCACGAGCAAAGTAGTCCCGATGAGCTTGTTATGTCGAATTGGTCGCCCGGAGTGCCGAAAATCGCGTTGATACCGATGAGCGCTTTCGGACAGGCTCAGCCCTTCGTTAGCTTGATGCACGCGAAGGACGCTCAGAAGCCGATACAGAAGGTCGCGCCTGTAGATCGAAGTCTGAGGGTTGCCTTGAATGGCATTAATCAAACGCACCAAATTCGGCGTTGAGTCGCATGCCAGGTATTGGTTCGCAGCATGCAAGACATCTGGATATTTAGTCGCCCGAGTGGCTTTCGCCAACTCGCCTCGCTTTGTCGCCGCGCTCAGAATTTCACCGACACCGTTACAACACTTCTTACAGAACTCGATCACAAGGCAGAGTCTTTGGCCTGCCTCTTTTGCCGCTTCGAGCTTCTTGATGAAATTGAAGAGGTCCTTGCCTTCGACCTCTTCAATACTGGAAAACTTACCACCAAGGGACTGCGCGAGCTTGTGGGTCTTGTTCTTGGACTTTTGATCGCCGGCGTGAATGGCGATTACTGCTTCGTCATGATCCAAAAAGGGATAGAAGAAGTTCAGGCGTTTCATGTTCGTGAAGTCTGTCAAATCGACAGAAACCCGCTTGATGCCTTTGGGCAATGGAGCGGCGAGGGAAATTTGTTGGCCCGCACGAAGACGTTTGCCGACATCATCAAGCCAGTCCCCCAGTTCCGTGGCTCCCGCTATATGCCAGCGCCATGGTTTCGTGAGCTCACCCAGCAGCTTGTAGTGCGGGTATATCTGCTGTTCCCAATTTATTGGTTGGTCATCAAAGTCGAAGATGGCTTGCATAGGGTCGCCCAATAGACGACAAGGAAGTAGATTTGCCAACGCACTGATCAGCAGATGCTGCTGTGTGGAGCAGTCTTGGTACTCGTCGACATAGATGCCGGCATAGGAACATCGCACGAGTCGTTCAACAAACGGCCTTTCAAGCAAGCCGGCACACGCTTCGTAGAGCCTTCCCCAATCTTTGGCTTCTGGGTATTCCTTCGTCCACTTCGACGTCTTCGGGAAATACAGGCACAACCTAAGCGCCCAGCTCGCTATCGTGTCTATTTGGTAGTTCGAACTAGGAACTGCCAGGGACTGCATTTTTTTCTTGATCGCGTGGACGCCGGCATAGGTATGTGTCAGGACCAATTGCCGTTTCGATGCGGCCTTGACAGCCGATGCGATCAGGTGCGTCTTACCATAGCCCGCGGGCGCGATGACATAGCCTTTGCCGACGAACTGGGCGAGCGTGCGAGCCAGGTCCTCATCCATGGTCCACCCATGTGCGGAGCCGACTCAGTTTGCTGGCCAGCTCACGCTGTTTGAAATCCGGATCCGCGAAGGCGGGAGCAACCACTTCAAACCACGCCTGCGCATCGGAAATGGATTTGAACCACGGGGACGACTTGGACTTTGCTGCATCACCGATCGCTTTTCGAAGCTCCGGAGACTCGGGCCATTTCATGACGTCGGCATCTAGGGCTACGTCCAATTTTGAGCGGACGTTGTCGTGGACTGGATGCCCAAGATCCTGCCCTAACTTGACAGATGCAAGAACGCTGCTCCACGGCAAATCGAGCATGGCCCGCTGTTCAAGAGCAAGCTGATCGGACCAAATAAGCACTTCGATCGCTTGTTTTGTTAGATCTTCCGCATCGTTAGGCGAGAACTGTTGCGGGGCATCCCCATCGGCCACCGCAAAGACGTCGTAGTGAAGGGCTTTGAATCCCGCAGCGAGGGGTTTGATCTTGCTCGCACCGTGCGCATCCAGCAGAGTGGCACCCGCGTAGGACAATGGATTGAGGCCTTCCGCCACCCAGAAATTATCCAGGCCACGTAGAAAACCAACCTCGGTCGCGCCCTCGCAAACGATGACTTTCATCGATAGAAACGCTTCCGCGCTGGACCGGATGTGACCTTGAACATTGAGTCCGTCCAAGTCTTTTCCGGTGGTTGCGACCACCTCTACGCCGCCTTCCAATTTGTGCACGACATGAAGTTCATCAACCGTCAGCTCACGCAAGACTGAGGGCGAGTGAGTCGTCAGGAAATACTGCCCCGCTGGATCCTCTTTGATATGTCGCATCAGGCGCGCGATCCGATGAGGCTCCAAGCCAAGCTCTACCTCATCGAACAGCGTGATGTGCTGCTCGTCGAGACCTTCCTTCTGGATGCCACACAAAAGCATTCTTCGCGACCCCAGCCCGAGCTGTCGCAACGGTATTTCCCCGTCGTGCAACGTCAGACCGCCCAGCCTGATGCTGATGGATGCGAGGTCAAGGTGGGCTTTGAACGAATCGTCGACCGGAACGCCAAGCTTCTTTGCCACCGCTTCCGACTTCGCCGCTGCCGTGTCGAAACTCTTTAAAGCAGTTGCGCGCTGCCCATCGAGTGAGCTGCGCGCTGCCCGCGTCGCGTCCACAAGCGACTCGCTTAGATTGTCAGATTCCGTGATCCTGGCGAGCGCGGTTCCGGCCGCCCAAGTCAGCTGCTTTTCGCTATAGGAGCCAATCAGGCCTACGTTTGCTCGTGCACGATCAGCTGACCGAAAGTCGACACCATCGGCATTTCGGGCAGTAATAACCTGCCATTTGGGTTCCAGCTCTTTTCCCACGGTGAGGCGGACGCTCAGTACGATTTCGTCACCGTCTTCGGGCTCGTCATGAAGGCTGAATGTGGCCTTGTCCCATCCACGCAGATGCGCACCGTATTTTTGCTCGGCGCAGAACTCGTCGGGCAGATCACCGATCACGATCTCAATTTTTATCGGGACGTCGGTCTTGCAAAGATGAAAATCAGAGTCATTAAATGCGAGATTCCACTGTGGATTGAAAGCACAGCGGATTGCCTCAAGGATCGTCGTTTTGGCGGAATCGCCCTTGCCAATTAGGCAAAATACCCGCTGGTCAGGAAGATTCCATTCCAGATCTTTGATGCCCCTAAAGTTCTGAATACTGATTCTTCTTATCTTCACGATTCGACCTTATCTATCGCAAGTCTGCCCGAACACGGATATCGTTCGCCGAGGCGATCGGGAGAGCAATAAAATCTAGCTCTGCCATCTCGTCATAGGTGTTGAGGAACGGCAAGTACAACTCAACCACCCAGGCATCTCCTTCCTTCCGACCCGCGTAGGGGTGGAGGATTTCGCCATCCGGCCGACACCGATCGAAACGCAGCACGCCTTCATGCGGATAGCGGCCTCCCTTGTCCTGGTGACGCGCCTTCAGCATATGCGCGACAACCTCATTGGGATAGCCTGGATGACCTGAGGTTTTATGCTCGCGCACCGCGGCGGTGAGCGCATCCGTCTCGGTCAAGTGGCAGCGCTTGATCTCATGCTCATCGAATACCTTTTCCTTGGCGATGTACGGCGGCCCTTGATACCAAAGCGGGTCCTTGCAATCGAGCGGGATAGCCAGAATGGTTCGCGTGCCGACGTCCGTGCAGCGCCACCGAAAACCTGCGCTCCCCACGAATTCCAGGCCAATATGAAAATCTGCGTGCTTCACGGCCCCTCCGGTGATAGCTGCGTTTCCTCCGTTAAAGCATAGCCAGCCTCGGTCTCGACATGTGAGCCGCTTCGCTGCCCCGGCTGCGGGCCACGCGGAATCACCACCCCCGACCATAAGGCTGGGGCGACCCTCACTCAGATCGCCTACGTTTACGTCCTGCGGCCATTTGGGTTTCCGCTGTCACCGCCCGCGCTTCCGCCGATTGAAGCGCGGCAGTCAGTCCGGCCGTCTGGCCTCGTGCGGTGGCCAACTCAAGGGCCAATTGATCGCGCTCGACAGTCATGCTGGCGAGCGTCGCCAGGCGTGTCTCGTTGTCAGCCAACTCGCGGCGATGACGGGCAATTTCCAGGCGCAGCTCGGTGAGGCTTGTCTGCTGCTCTTCGCTTCGCTGCCGCAGCTTGGCCAGCTGTTGCTCGGCTTGCCTGAGCCCTTCGCGTGCTGCGTCCGTTTCCTGCAGCATGCGGGCCTGAGCGGCCTCCACGCGGTCGTTCGCCTTGTCGCGCTCCACTTGAAAAGCGGCATCACGGGCCGCGACGGTGGCCTGGAATTCAGTCGTCAACCGGTCGTGGTTTTGCCGCGCGGCTTCCAGTTGCTGAGCCATGTCGGCACGGACAGCCGTCACTTCCTGTTGCAGGGCCTGGACTTGTCCGAGCGCATCGCGCTTGGCTTCGGTTTCGCTAGCGAGCTGCTGCTGCAGTTCGGCGCGTTGCTCGTGCAGTCGGCTCACCTCGTGCCTTAGCTGATCGACGGCGGTCAACGCCGCGTCCCGCTCGCTGATGAGCTCATCATGGGCTTGCTGCAATACCGCCAGGTCCGACTCCAGCGCTTGGCGGTGCTCGCTAAAGACCCGCTCGCCTTGTTCGACGGCGGCCACCCATAGCGAGCGCATCGTGTCAGCAATCGCCGGTGGCAGATCGGCGCCGAGCGCATCGGCCTTGGCCTTTTCATTTTTCCACTGTTTCAGCTCGTCGTTGATCGTGGTGCGGCTGCCTTGCTGTATGGCGGCATAGATCAGGTCGACGGTGAGTTCGTGCGGGTGTTTACCGCTGGCCACCAGATTGGCGGCTGCTTCGCGGGTGCGTTGACGGGTGTCGCTGACGCGGCTCATAACGGCTCCAGTCGCTCACAAGCAGATTTGAACGGTGTGGTTTGCCGTATATCACAGTATTACGTTATATGTATAACGATATGACCAGGAAATTTACGATAATCGCTATAATCAAAAGTCTTTGCCCTGTACGCTGTGCGAGGTGACCGCCTGGCAGTGAGGAAAGCTCGATGGCCGACATGACCGTGACAATCGCTGCCGACGTGACGTTGCCGCCGCCGTTATCGGGCGCCCATGGAGCCAATCGCGCCCCATCCGGCGTGCCTCGCCAGATCGCCGCAGACACCGACGTCGCTGCCATAAGCGTGTGGTTGGCCGAATACATGGACTCGCCCCACACGTTCCGTAGCTACCGCAAGGAAGCCGAACGGCTGCTGGCTTGGGCGACTCAGGTGCGTGGCAAGGCGATCTCTAGCCTGGCCCGTGAGGACGTGCTGGCTTATGAGGCTTTCCTGGCCAATCCGCCCGCTGATTGGTGCGATGACGCATTGGCGCGTCGCGGCGACCACCGTCGCCTGTTTGCCGGGCCGCTATCTGATCGAAGCCGGCGCCAAGCCCTCGGCATTCTGGCTGGCCTGTTCAATTACCTGGTACGTGCGGGCTACCTGGCAGGATCTCCATTCGCACTGCAACCGCGTCGTCGCCGTGGGCGTAAGGCATCTCCCCAGGTCGAGCGCTTTCTGGATCGCCCCCTGTGGACGGATGCCTTGGCTCAGCTGGACCGCTGGCCCTGTCTGACGTCGCGCGAGCATCAGCGCTATGAACGCTCACGCTGGGTACTTCGCTTGTTGTACGAAACTGCGCTGCGCGTGTCGGAAGCCGCGCAGGCGCAGGAAGCGGATCTGCAACTGGTCCGCGGCCGGTGGTGGCTTCGCGTCATTGGCAAAGGCGGTGTCGAAGGCCGGGTTCCGTTGAGCGACACCTTGATGCGAGAGTTCGCGCGCTACCGCTCCTTTCTTGAGCTATCGCCCACGCCAGAGGTCGGCAGCCGGCGCCCACTCATTCTGGGTATTGCAGGGCGCGAGGACGCACTCACGCCGACGGCGGTCTACCTCATCGTCAAAGACACCTTCGCCCGGATCGCTGACGACTGGGAAGCTGAAGACCCGGCACGCGCCGCACGGCTCCGACGCGTGTCGACCCACTGGCTTCGCCACACCGCTGCCTCGCACCAGGCGGATGACGGCAATCCCATTCACCACATCCAACAAAACCTACGCCACAGCTCCATTGCTACCACGTCGATCTATCTGCATGCGGAAGACGATGCCAGGCATGCAACGACAACGGAGCGGCAACAACGATCGGAGGCATGATGGGACTGGTCAAGAGCGAATGGATGGAAGCCCAGGAGCGAGGTTGGTCGGCACCGGACACCTTCGTGTGCGCCGACTGTGTCGACGACCCGCATCTCAAAGATCTGATCAAGCGCGCCGCCTGTGCTGACACCTGCGATTACTGTGGCCGAAGCGACGTGGTGGACATTGCGGCCGAATCCCATGTCGTGATGGAGGCTGTCTACGACACGGTCCATACGTACTACTGTGAACCAGCGGCAGGCGGCGTGCCCTATGACGGCGGCTTTGTCGTGCCGCCGATCGATGTGCAAGAGGTCCTGGACAATCTGGGCTTCGATGGGCATGCAGATTTTGTCGAGGCGGTCGTCGATGCCGAAGTCAATGGGGACGCCTTCGTCCCCGCTGCTAACGGGCATTGGGCAGGTAGCCATCCGCACGAAGTGCTTTCGTCAGCATGGAGCTTGTTCACGCATACGGTGAAGCACGAGACGCGCTTCCATTTTGCGGACGCACCGCGATCCGAATCCACGTCGCCTTACGAAATCGACGTGGCCGACGTCTTGCCCGCCATCGCGCAGCGCCTTCGCCCGTTGATTCGCACCCTCCCGGCGGGGACTGACGTCTATCGCTCACGGGTGCGTTCCCGTGGTCAGGCCTGGTTGCCCGGTGCAAAGGAGTTGGGGCCGCCTCCGAAAGACAAAACGTCGGCGGGCCGGATGAACCCGGCGGGCATTCCTTACCTCTATACCGCTTTCGACAAACCAACGGCTCGTCGCGAAATCGGAATCACCGGTCGGACGAGCCACACCGTATTCACGGCCACCTTCACGTTGTCGAAGCCGCTAGAAGTCATCGACCTGACCCAGTTGCCGCCTATGCCGTCGCTCTTTGACGTGGCCAACAAAGAGGCGCGCGAGCAGGCCTTATTCATTCGGGCGTTTGTCGACACCCTCAGCAAGCCGGTGATGAAGGACGGTCATGAGCACATCGACTATGTGCCCTCCCAAGTCGTTTGCGAATACTTGGCCCAGGTCTTTGAACCGGCACCGGGCACCAAGCTCGGCGGCCTGATCTATCCGAGTGCCGTGCACCCTGGCGGGAAGAATCTTGTGGTTTTTCCCGAGGATCGTTATTGGGGCACCTTCCACGGGGTCACCTTTGCCCGCGCCGGGAAATGAAACCGCGCCGTCCTGAGCGCCAATCAGCAATGGCGACCGAACGGGCAAATCATCATGATTTGCTAGACGGGCAGATGTTTGGCTTCCGCCTTCGTGCGTCGAGGTCTAGCCGTGTTGCGCCCTAGGCTGTGCGCTTCCGAGGACGCGCGGTATTTGCTACGGACTTGGGCGCGGAAGCCGGTGTGCAGGACTGACCGGTCGCGCAGCAGCAATTCTCAGTTAGGTAGCCCACCAATTCATTCATGACCTCAAGGATGGGCGAGTAATAGATGAATCGGCTTTCTTGTCGGCTGGTGATCAGCCCAGCATGAACGAGTTCCTTCAGGTGGAAGGAGAGAGTGGCATTGGCTAGCCCTAGCCGTTCGGCGATCACGCTAGCCGCTAAGCCATCGGGAGCGTGCTCCACAAGCAGGCGATATACGGCCAATCGCGACTCTTGGGCGAGAGCGGATAGGACGGTAATGGCTTGTTTGGTCTGCATTGGCATAGGAGGAACCGGAGACTTCGTAGAGAACACACGCAGTGTAGGAAGAATGCCGTGGTCGCGGCGGTTAAGACTGACCAGATGCTTCTGAGATCTGCCCGATTGCAGCAAGCCGGCTAGAGAGTGCCAGGCGGTCCAGTGCCTCAATGCGCAAGTTCATCAATAAGCTAATGCGTTGCTGGAGCAGACTTTGTGCGAGCAGAAACGCCTTGTAGATGACCTCGTCGTCGCCCGTCGCTTTGGCTGGATCAGGAATGCTCCAGTGCGCTGTGATGGGTGCCCCCGGCCATGCAGGACAGACTTCGCCCGCGACCTGATCGCACACGGTGATCACGAAATCCATCTCTGGCGCACCAGGACGGGTAAATTCTTCCCAGCTTTTGCTTCGCAGTGTCTCCGTCGGTAGATCAACCGCTCGCAATACCTCAAAGGTTTGCGGGTAGATGAACCCCTTGGGCTGACTGCCCGCACTGAAGCCGTGAAACTGGCCCTTACCAAAGTGGTTGGTGATCGCCTCGGCCAGGATGCTACGGGCCGAGTTTCCGGTGCAAACGAACAAGACGTTGTAATGCCCCTGCATGGCAGTCTCCGCTCAGGCTGTGCGTGCTTCGTACCAGTGCTTACTTACCGTGACGATGCGAACCACTGACAGCATCACCGGCACCTCGATCAGGACGCCTACAACGGTGGCCAGGGCGGCCCCCGAGTGCACGCCGAACAGTCCCACGGCCGTGGCCACCGCCAACTCGAAGAAGTTGCTCGCTCCGATCAGTGCCGACGGCGCCGCAACACAATGCGGCACACCGAGCTTCAGATTGAGGAGGTAGGCCAGGCCGGAGTTGAAGTAGACCTGGATCAGGATGGGTACCGCGAGCATCGCGATGATCAGGGGTTGCGCAAGGATCTGCTGTCCCTGGAAGCCGAACAGCAGCACCAAGGTCAGCAGCAAGGCGCCCAGCGAGATCGGTCCGAGCCGAGTCAGGAGGCGCTGGAGTGCATCCTGACCACCATGAGCCAGCACGACCCGGCGCAGGACGACGCTGATGAGCACCGGGACGACGATATAAAGCACGACTGAGAGAATCAGCGTGTTCCACGGGACGGTGATGGCCGAGATGCCCAGCAACAACCCGACGATCGGCGCAAAGGCAACCACCATGATCGCGTCGTTCACGGCGACCTGACTCAGGGTGAAGTTGGGCTCGCCGCCGCACAGGTTGCTCCATACGAAGACCATGGCCGTGCATGGGGCTGCCGCAAGCAGGATCAGGCCGGCCACATAGGAATCGAGCTGATCGGCCGGCAACCAGGCCGCGAACACATGGCGGATGAAGATCCACCCCAGCAACGCCATCGAGAAGGGTTTGACCGCCCAGTTGATGAAGAGCGTGACACCGATGCCTTTCCACTGATGGCGCACACCCGCCATCGCCCCGAAGTCGATCTTCAGCAGCATGGGAATGATCATCAACCAGATCAGCACCGCCACCGGTAGATTGACCTGTGCGACCTGCATGTGACCCAAGGCTTCGAACGATCCGGGCAGTAGATGGCCGAGCAAGGTGCCGGCCACGATGCAGAGCAGCACCCACACGGTGAGATAGCGTTCGAAGAATCCGATGCGGGCTACCTTGGATGGTGGCGTCGCGTCGATGGTGGTCGTGGCCTGGTTCATGCCGCATCCTCGTTGTCGTCTTCACCACTAAGCGCGCCGATACCATCGAGCGCCCACTTGAGGTCGTCCTGACTCATCGTCTCGACAGGCAGGTTTAACAACGCCATGAGTCGGTAAGTGATCAGCATGTGCGCCTTGCGGAAGGCTTCGTTGATGGCGACGGGACTGCCCTTGACCGCCGCCGGATCCGGCAGGCCCCAGTGGGTGCGTACGAAGTCGCCAAAAAGCACCGGACACGGCTCATTGGCGGCGCTGTCGCAAACGGTCACCACGATGTCCAGCGGCGGCGCGCCTTCGCCGACAAAGCGGTCCCACGACTTGCTGCTCAACCCATCGATGGGAATGCCTGCCGTCGCAAGCTCTTCCATGGCATAGGGGTTAACGTGGCCGGTCGGTTTGCTGCCGGCGCTGTAGGCCTCGAATCGGCCTTGACCCAGGTGGTTGAGGGTGGCTTCGGACAGGATGCTGCGGGCCGAATTGCCCGTACAGATAAAGAGAACGCGACAAGGGTGCATGGCGCCGTGGATCCAGGGCTGGCTGCGATGGTTGTAATTCTATATTTCCATAATGATAGAATCATGACATCAACGCAACCGGTCCGGACCCTTGCCATGACGCTGCATGACTTACCCCACATCACCGCTGATGTGCTCGACAAACCCAGCCTGGACAAGCTGGCCCTGCCAGCGGGTTCCACTCATCCGCCGAGGATCTTGATCCTGTACGGTTCGTTGCGCCCGCAGTCGTTCAGCCGAAAGTTGGCTCTGGAGGCCGAGCGGATTCTTCAGCAGTTTGGCGCCGAAACCCGGGTGTTCGATCCTCATGAGCTACCGATGCTCGACAGCGTGCCCGCGAGCCACCCCAAGGTGCAGGAGCTGCGCGCACTGTCCCTGTGGTCGGAAGGCCAGGTCTGGGTGAGCCCGGAACGTCATGGCTCGGTGACCGGGGTGTTCAAGAATCAGATCGACTGGCTACCGCTGGAAGATGGCAGCGTGCGCCCCACCCAGGGACGAACCTTGGCCGTGATGCAAGTCAGTGGTGGCTCGCAGTCCTTCAACGTGGTCAATGCGCTGCGCGTGCTCGGTCGCTGGATGCGCATGGTGACCATCCCGAACCAGTCGTCGGTGGCAAAGGCCTGGCAGGAGTTCGATGACCAAGGTCGCATGAAGCCGTCGGCGTTTTACGATCGCGTCGTGGACGTGATGGAGGAACTGTTCAAGTTCACGCTGATGGTGCGCGATCGCAGCGACTATCTCGTGGACCGCTACAGTGAGCGCAAGGGTGCGGCCGAGGCCCTCGCGCTTTCCGCCGCTGCGGGAGTCACGGAGGTGATCGTTGCCCCCACGCCCGCACCGTTGCCGGCGACGGATTCCGCAACAGCGCGCACGCCTTCCGCGCGTCCGGCCTGCTGCAGCAATACCACGGAGGCCTGTTCATGACGTCCACGCCTGTGCCGGTCACCATCTACCACAACCCTGACTGTGGTACCTCGCGCAACACACTGGCATTGATCCGCCATGCAGGCATCGAGCCCACCATTATTGAGTACCTGCAGCACCCGCCCACGCGCGAACGGTTGATCCAGCTGATCGACGAAGCCATGCTGCGACCGCGCGAAGCGGTGCGTGAAAAGGGGACCCCGTTCGCGGCGCTTGGCCTGGGCGAGCCTGGCGTCACCGATGAGATGATTATCGACGCCATGCTTGCGCATCCCATCCTCATCAATCGGCCCTTCGTGGTGACGCCGATGGGGACGCGGCTATGCCGCCCGTCCGAGGTGGTACTGGACATCTTGCCGCCGGTCACGCGTCCCTTCACCAAAGAGGATGGCGAAGTGGTGATCGATGCCCAGGGGCAGCGCGTCCGATAGCGAGGCGCCGGCGGATGGTCGTTCTGTCACCACCATGCGCCACTTCCTGTTTTAAGATCCGACGCTTTAAGGCGGTGGGGCTCGACGCGATCGTCGGCCCCGTGGGCGGCGGTGCCGGTCGCAAGAACATTGGCCACGCGCGCTGTGCCGTTCTGCCGCACTACAACCTAGCAGTCAACATCGAGGAATGGCATGGCTTCGATTGACCGGACGGCGTACCCGCAATTCAAACGCAATCCTGTAGTTCGCGAGCTCGTCGCGTTCTATACGCTCTCTGATACCGAGCTCGCGTTCGTCACGCAACATGCCCGACAAGCGCCCAGCCGCCTAACGCTGGCCATCTTGCTCAAAAGCTTTCAACGCCTGAAATATTTTCCTGCGTTGGATGATGTACCCCTCGCCGTGATTCGCCACATCCGGGCATCCTTGAAATTCAGGATGCAGATCAAGCCGGCGACTCCCAGCACCGTCACGCTCTACCGCTATCACCAGCTCGTTCGTAAAAATCTGCAGTTTCAGGCGTTCGAGCATGGCGGGTTAGATGTCGCCGCCCGCGCCATCCAAGACGCCGCAGCGGTCATGGACAATCCGCCCGACCTGATCAACGTCGGCATCGAACAACTGGTCAAGGATCGTTTCGAGCTTCCCGCGTTCAGCACACTCGACCGCCTTAGCCGTCGCATTCGCACCCTGGTCAACGGTCGCTTCTTTGCCGAGATGGAACGGCGCCTGACCACGGAAGAGAAAGAGCGCCTGGATGCGCTTGTTCAGTCGAAAGGATCGGCGGCCAAAAGCCCGCTCCACGAGGTGAAGCGGCTACCCAAGCGATCCTCCCTCAAGCACTTCCAAGAGTTGCTCGACCACATGGCGAAGCTCGACGAGCTCGTTGCCACGGAGCAGCCGCTGGCCGGCATTCCTGAACTCAAACGCAAGCATTTCGCCGCAGAAGCACGAGTCTTGGATGCGGCGGAGCTAAGGGACTTTCGACCCGCCAAACGCCGCGCGTTGCTGCTGTGCCTAATCCATCGTGCTCGCGTCCAAGCGCGCGATGATCTCGCCGACATGTTCATCAAGCGGATCGGCAAGATCCACAACCACGGCAAGGAAGAATTGGAGCGTCTGCGTATCCGCTACCGTGAAAAGGCAGAGACGCTAGTGGCCACCATGTCCGATGTCATCCGTGTACTGAGCGAACATCACAGCGACACCACAGCCGGGCGCGAGATACGGCGTCTGGTGACGGCGCGCGGGAGCATCGAGACCTTTCAGCAGGACTGCAACGCGATCGCAGCCCACAGCGGCGACAACTATCTGCCGCTGCTGTGGCCGTACTACAAGTCTCATCGCGCCACCATTCTTCGCATGGTGCGGCTGCTGGATATGAAGTCGACCACAGAGGATCAATCGCTGATTGATGCGATGGAGCTCGTGCTTGCCCAAGAGCGCAGTCGCAGCGAATGGCTGGATGAGCCCGTGGACCTTTCGTTCACCACACACCTTTGGCGGAAAACACTGATTCACCGCATGGAATCGGGGGAGGAACGGATCCATCGACGCCATTTTGAGGTCTGCGTGTTTTCATCGCTGGCCAACGAGCTGAAGTCAGGCGACGTGGCTGTTCGCGGCTCGGAAGCCTATGCAGATCAGGGCGAGCAACTGCTGACCTGGGAAGAATGCGAGCCACAAGTGGAGGACTACTGCCGCACACTTGATCTGCCGTCGAACCCGGTTGCGTTCGTCAATGCACTGCAATCGCGCCTGATGGCAATGGCCGAGCAGACCGATCAGGAGTATGTCGACAACGGCCAGGTCGTGATCGACGATCAAGGCATGCCCGTCCTGAAGCGCAACAAGGCCAAGGAAATGACGGGCAGCGCACGTGCCCTTGAAACAGCCATCCATGAGCGCCTGAAAGAACGCAGTGTCATTGATGTGTTGTGCGACGTCGGGCACTGGACCAACTGGCACCGTCACTTCGGACCCTTGTCGGGCTCCGATCCTAAGATCGACCAGCCGGCCGAACGCTATGTGCTGACGGCCTTTACCTACGGATGCAACCTGGGCCCGAACCAGGCCGCCCGGCATTTCCGGGGCGCGGTATCGGCGCACATGCTCTCGTTCGTCAATCGCCGGCATATCGATGCCAATAAGTTGTCAGCTGCCTGCCGGGACATCATCAATAGCTACGCAAACCTGCAGCTCCCCAAGCATTGGGGCGATGGCAAGCGCGCGGCGGCGGACGGCACAAAGTACGAGATGTACGATCAGAACACGCTGGCGTCGTATCACATTCGCTACGGCGGCTATGGCGGTATTGCCTACCACCACGTCTCTGACACATATGTGGCGCTCTTCAGTCACTTCATCCCGTGTGGCGTCTGGGAAGCGGTCTACATCATCGACGGGCTACTGAAGAACACGTCCGATATCCAGCCAGACATCGTGCATGCCGATACGCAGGGCCAGTCATTGCCCGTGTTTGGGTTGTCCCATTTGCTGGGCATCCAGCTCATGCCGCGTATTCGCAACTGGCAGGACTATCGGTTCTTCCGACCAGAAGCCGATGTGACCTATGAGCATATCGACGCGTTGTTCCGCGATAGCGTCGACTGGGACCTCATCGAAACCCATTGGAAGGATCTCATGCGGGTCGTTCTGTCGATCAAGGCAGGCAAGATCGCCGCATCAACCTTGCTGCGGCGGCTGGGCAACAACAGCCGCAAGAACCGGCTATATCACGCTTTTCGCGCGCTGGGGTCCGCGGTGCGGACATTGTTTCTGCTTCAGTACATTTCCGATCAGGACCTGCGCGAGCAGATCACCGCGTCGACCAACAAGGTTGAGGCCTACAACGGCTTCTCGAAGCACTTCTTCTTCGGCGGGGAAGGGGTTATTGCCGACAATGATCCCGTCGAGCAAGAAAAGGCCGTCAAGTACAACGACCTGGTCGCCAACGCAGTGATCTTCCATAACGTCGTGGAGCAGACCCGCATCATTAAGTCCTTGATGCGGGATGGCTGGAAAATCACGGCAGAGGATGTTGCAGCCTTGAGCCCCTACGTAACGGCGCACATCAAGCGCTTCGGTGACTATCTCATCGACATGGATGCCATCCCGGACCCGTACGAGGGCGACCTGGCTTTGGCCGCCTGACGGAAGGGCGGCGAACTCACTAAAAGACCGGCAAGTTATTGATCTATAAAATGAATTGGCATTCTACTTATCAAAATTACACGTATCTCGGCTCAATCCCGTTATCTCTTCAGGCAAAACTGGCAAGTCCGCGCTCATCGACATGGCCGGCGACATCGCCAACGACGCCATCCAGCTCTCCGAGCGCCACAGGAAAGTGAAGCTCCTTTCCAGGCTCCTCTCCGGAGGGACCGTCGGCGTCTTGGTCTCGTTGGGCATCATGGCCATCTGGCAGTACTTCGCGGGCCCGTCCGCGTCGTTTAGCTCAATCGACGTCCCGTCGAGCATTGTCGAGGCCGCGCGAGAATCGGCAAGTACCGCGAGCGTTCTCGGCGGAAGCCCGTTCGACTCCGTGGCGTCCCTAGTGTTCAACGGGCCGGTCCCGCTGGTCCTGGCGACGCTCGCGCTCACGTGTGGCATCGCCCTGGCCTTCGTCCGAGGAACACTGGCCCCTCTGATTTCCGCAGGTGCCCTCGCATTCGCGATGTTCTTCGGCCCGCAGCTCCTCGGTGCCGTGTTCGCCAGGGACGGTGGTGACCACGGATCGGCGGCAGCTGTGTCAGTTCCCGAGAATCCGGCTGAATGGCAAGCGTGGCTGAAGGATCATCCGAAAGAGGCCAGCACCGACGCTGGCCGTTACGTCGCTGCGCAGGTCGCGTACCTGTCGCGCAACGGGGCTCTCAAAGGTGTGCTTTCCGCCTGGCCGGGCAGGGTGTCAGGCGTATCCGGGGTCGACGCGTCGCGTCTCATCATCATGGAGCGCAGCGCATTCAAGGAAGCGAAATCCTTGATGGCCACCGCGAAACTCGCTCAGGTTCAGCGCACGCGCGATCGCCTGAGTGCTGCCTCGTCCTCTGCGCTCCTGTGGCTCATTGGGCTGCTCAGCGCAACCCTCGTGACCGTGCGGCTTCGCAAGACGATGGGAGGCCGCGTTGCGAGCGCTATGGAATACCTTGCGTCGCGCAAGGCGCAAGCCTGATGCGAAACGTCAAGGGGCTTTCGCTCTGCGTTGCTGGCATCGCGATGTTCGTCGGGCTTGGCATGGTGCTGTTCAACCCGGCCCGGCCAGAGTACCTCCGTGCTGCGGTCACGCTTCACGGCAATATCGACGGCAATGGTGGAGTGCATGACCTGCAGCTTGTGGTCGGTGACCACGCCATCCCGTGTACGCCGGCTAAGGCCGTGGTGTACTGCGCGACGCGAGATCCTGCCGTGCAATCACTACTGCAGAATGCCAGGAAACCATGATGACCCAACCGACCACTGAACCCGCGTTCCGCTCCATCAGATTTGGCCGAGCCCATCTCGCCACTGCGTCGGTGCTGGTGTTCGTCATTGGCTTTGCGCTGGCCTATCTTGGTGACATGTTGCTATCGCCGCTCACGGTGGGTGACGTGCTTCCCTTCGCACTAGCTGTAGTTCTTCTTTACTGCGTCGCGGTGCGCCCACTCAAAGAGCAGGCGTCTGCTCATGTCAGGGAGCTGCGCGGATTGGTCAAGCGCACGGTGCCAGTGACGGTGGCTGGCATCCTCGTAGCTCTCGCGCTCACGCTGGGCTTCCCTAAGGGAAGTCTCGAAGGGAACTCTGCGGCCGTTGGAGCGATCAGCGCCCTGGTCGTGACTGCGCTAACGCTGCCGTGTTGGGCCTTCGTCTATCACACCACCGTCATCCTGTTGGCACGCTGGTCGTGGTGGCGTCTACGCCATGACAACGCCTGAGCCCTATTCCGTGGTGTCCGTCACCGATCAGGCACCGCACGATCCCTCGGGTCCTAACGGGCCTGCAGGTACGAGTGTCGACACGGGCGGCGGGAAGGCCCAACGGACCGCGCCCATGTCAGACAGAACGAGGGCTGCCTTATACCGCGCGCGGCAAACGGCAAATGGCGGCCGCCGAGCAACGGTAACACCACCCACGGCGGCCCTGCTGCGCGAGCTTCTTCGGGAAGCTCTGCAGCGGGACACGTGGACGACCGACGACCGCAAGCACCTCGAGTCCTTCCTCGGACAGCTCAAGCGCGACTGATCGCCTCGGTCACCCGCGCCATGCCGCCACGTGGCGCAGCACTTCGTCGCGGCCGCGATCTATCACTTCCGCGTTCGTCTTCTTCGACAGGTCTTCCTTCGCCTTTCGGCGCAGGAAGTACGCGATCCTTTCTCCGTTCGAGCCCGCGGGGTGCGGCAGTCCGGACAGGATCTGTTCCTGACGCAGGTGGCCAGCGCGCGCCATGAATTCGCAGGCCTCCATCGCGGCAGCGCCCAATGGCAAGAACAGGGCGCGCGTCAGCCCACGGCACTCAGTCGCGAACCAACGCTCGATCTCTGCCCTGAGCAGCGGCGATCGCGTGATCCCAGAGCCACCGAAGTTCTCGCCGTTCCGGAAAACCGGGTACCGGAGCGAGGACGTGAAGTGCACGAGGTCCGTACGCGTCGTCCAAAGGACGCTCGTCGACTCGATGCCCATCCGCTCGGCCAGGCCGACGTGGTCAAGCAGCTTGATCAGGTTGGCCCGCGTGGCGCCGGCGAAGCTTGCTGTCGACTTTGCGATCTCGCAGGCCTCTGCCTCCGACTGCCCGCGCAGGAGCGCGCTGCGCGCCGTGGCGATGGCCACATCAGCCTGCTCCTTGCCCGGGGTTATGCCGACAAGCACCAGTCGCGCAGTGGCCACCACGTGGTCAAAGGGAGCGTAATACACAGCGTCCCTCTCATCACTCGCCATGCGGAGCACGGTGGGCAGTGTTGGAGCGCTTTCGAAGCGCGCCGGTAAGGCGGCAATCGCCGGGGCAAAGCGAGAGAATTGTGATGCAAAAGGCATTGCTGTCTTCCTGAAGCTTGTCCCGTGATGTCCCGCCAACGCTGCTTCCAACCGCCTGCGGCCCGCTGAACTATTCATGCTCCGGTGCCGTCGCGCCGTCGAAATCGAGCACGTTGGCCAGCACCGACATACCGGCTCTTCGGCTGGATGAAGTGCGCAAGTCAAAGGAGCTCCGCGGCTCTGATCGGTCGGGTTCAGGGAATACGCGAACACCGTCACCCGTGAGAATAGTGATCCGATCCTCGACTGGCATCATGGCGAGCTTCGTCGCTCCGACCTGTGTGGTTCCGATCAGCGGCAAGCGTGCTACTCGCGTGTCCGCAACAGTGACCACGCCCTCTGACAGTGGCCCGCCCCCGCTCGCGGCTCGCAGGTGGGCCGAGTAAGTATTCCAATCGCGAAATCCTTCTATTACCGCAAGCGCCTCGTACGAAGCCGACAACGTCAGGTTGAGGCCGTGCACATCACGAACGTGCTTTTGTAGCCGACGCACCCGCGCCTTCTGAGAGTCCTTCGTTGACATAGCAATTTCCTCGGCAAGGCATCCAATCGAGCGGCTCGCGTTGTCGATCTCTGCACCGTGGAAGAGTGTCAGGACTCAGATATCTGTCTTCACCATCCCTTAGGGGCGAGCGCGGCAGGCGACAGACGGCCATCCATAGAAGTAGCACAAAGGACTTTGCCCTCCAAGGCAAACGGGGCCAGGCTCAAGACGCTGAAGTCCGGGCCGATAGGGCAGCATAGGGCCACCGATAGAACGAAGAGGACCAGGGAATGGGCACAAGGCTGACCAAGCGAGAGAAGCTGGACATCCTGATTGACATCGGCGGGGTGGGCGCCCAGTTCTGCCTCACTTTTAGCGCCGCGACTGCGATCTATGCTGCGCAACCTGATGTGGTCGAGCCCGCCGCGAGCCGGGCGATCTGCACTGCCGAACATTTTCTATTCGTAGGAGGCGCGCTGGCTCTGGTCAACATGATCGGACTGCTAGTCGCGAGGAACAGCACTCGGACTATCCCCACTTTCGTCGCTTACTACCTAACGGCTATAGCCACACTGGTCGCCTACTACGGGAACAACCCTGTCAAAGGGCTGTTCGTGGCTGCAGCGATCGTGATCTGTTCCGTGGCAACGGTTGTGGCTGGTTACCTCTACTATCGGCATCGTAGAAGCAAGGACACGCCGGACCCACCCACGGCGCAAGCGGTAGCGGGACCGGACCAAAGCCAGAGATAGTCCCGCCCTGCTATAGTGGTCGCAGGGCTGTCTGCGGCCCTGCAATCGCCCGCCACTGGGCGAAGGCCCCTTCACGGCCAGCAGATTTCTTCTCAGCCAAACGGGTTGCCGTGGCTGCGGATGGCGGGCTCTGCAGCTCATGGAATCATCGCCGTGAAGTCCTCTGACGACTCTCTCGTATTTCCCTCTGGGCGCTCCGTGGCGCGTGCCCGGCAGGACGCCAAGGCTTTGGCCAAGGCCCAGGGCATTCCGCTCAATGAAGCCCTTGATCGCGTCGCCTTCGAGAACACCCGCTTGCTCGGCTACGGTGGATGGACCGAACTCTTGACGCTACTGCGCTCCGGCAACATGCCGAACGCTTTCCCCGTGCCCATCGGTCGCGCGCCCAAGGGAGCCGAGCTGGACATCTATTCGATGGCCAGCCTTGCGCCGCGCCAGTACCCATGGGATCACTGGGAGCGTGCCGCCCTTGAGCACGGGGTCAGCGAGGAGCTGGCGTCGTTGGGACGCGCCATCATGCGGGAGCACTACAACCACGCGTGGGATAGGTTCGACGAGGAGGTCTCGATGCGAGACCCGCGCGCGCCGCGCCGCATGATCGACCAGGCGCTCACCCAACCGGAGGCCTGCCGCGCCCGCTGGATCTGGCTCCTAGCAACCGATGGCGATCGCGTGGACACCGACGAGCCTTGGGCACCACCGGTGGGCGAAACCTGACTGGACCGAGTTCGCGACGTGCCGGGCCTAGATGCTCAATGGCCTACACTACGCCGGGGAGCCACACACAGGACCAAACATGGCAATTGATCTGAAGAACTTCTCTCCGAAGGAATTGGAAACCCTCATCGCCAATGCGAGCGCCCAGCTCGGCGCGGCTCGCACCGCCGTCATCAAGGCGGCCAGGCAGAAGATCGACGCCTTGCTGGAGGCAAACAACCTCTCGATCCACGACGTGTATCCAACCCGTGGCAAGAAGGCGGTTGTCGGAGCGGGCGCGGGGAAGAGCGGGGCGGTCGCACCGAAGTACCGTAGCCCCGAGGATCCGAGTATCACCTGGTCCGGCCGCGGCAGGGCGCCGGAGTGGTTCAAGAAGGCGCTGAAGCGCCGCGGCGTCACGGCTGAAAAGCTGCTCATCGATGGCGGCTCCGCGCCGGCGGCACCCACGAAGCGCGCGGCAGCCGCGAAGAAAGCGGTGCGGAAGGGCGCTAAGCGCGTCGTCCGTAAGCGCAAGTAGAACGGAGCGTATCTTGGTGTGAACGCGGCCACGGTCAAGAATAGTGCGTTGCAGCCGATAGATTGATTGCTCACGCTGGGCAACCAAGAAGGGCGGTCGCGAATGGGCCGCCCTTCAACTTTTCCACTAGATTGTCACCGCGTCTCGCTGCTGCTTTGTAACGCCTCTTGCAAGGCAGTGACAGCCCACTCGGGACAAGTCCTAGAACTGGGTTTGTCGGGATCATTGAGCCACGACCGGACAGTGCGTACCGAGCATGGACGCCTAGTAAAGGCACAGATGAGCGCCGCACTTTTTGCTTGGGTGAGGCTGTGTTTGTGAAGCAGCGCCTGAAAGGCTTCGCGATTGTCCATTGGACTACGCGTGCGCTGCTGATGGCGCAATGGTGACGGTCATATCGCCTTCTGCGGGAACTTCCAGAAGGGCCCGTATGCGCCGATTGATCTCTCGATCAAACACCGCTGGAAGTTGCCTGCCATTCGTCTTAAAGGCCCGCGAGCGTAGCGAAACAAGTCCCAAGGCAAGCACATAAGCCAGCGCAGAAACGACCGACATGACGATCACGACCATGCGCAAGGCATGGGCGATTTGCTGCGGAGTCGCTTTCATAAGGGCGGCCAAGGCGTCAGCCACCGTCTCGGGCTGAAACACGATGAGTGCCATTCCCGCCATCACAATCATCACCGGCAGAAAAGCGATCAAGCGGCCCACAGCGACGAAGGCCGTCCGCAGTTCTTTGAGATAGAGACTCTTGTCGCTGCGCACCTCTTGGACGATGCCGTTATATAGATCGACCGGCAGCGAGCCGACTTCGATGCCGTTCACTTCTACGCGAGCAACAGTTGCGGTCATAGGTCAAACCCTGGTGGTTGAGAAAGAGGCACACGTGCCTACAACTCAAACCATAGGCACATGTGCCTATGGTGTCAACGCCGCGTTCGAGTGTTTCTACCAACTGACCCACCACTCAACAACATCGCCGGCACCAGCGGTGTGTTCAACGCTGGCCGGAATGGGTGTTCAGATCGACCGGAATCCGCACGCACGCTCTGCGAGCGCCCGGACTACGAAGCGCTGATCGAGTCGTACGGCCGTGCTTGGCCAGCGCGGCCCAAAGATACCGACGCCAAGCGAGGGCAGCGCCAGACGCGCAGCCAATCCCAGCATAGGGCAAGAACGCCGCGTATCTCAGGCGGTGAGACCACCTCGGGGGTAGAGTTTGCCCCCTGACCCAAAACTCAAGCTGACCTTACGGCGGCCCGCCGGGCGGCCTAGACCGCAGCGGGACACCTCGGTCGAAGGTGTATGCGCCGTGGTACCCGAGTACGCCGAACTTCACTGCCTGTCGAATTTCAGTTTTCAGAGAGGCGCCTCCAGCGCACTGGAGCTGTTCGAGCGCGCGAAACAATGCGGCTACCGCGCGCTGGCCATCACCGACGAATGCTCCCTTGCCGGCATCGTGCGCGCCCTAGAGGCCTCGCGGAAGACCGGTGTGGCGCTCATCGTCGGCGCTGAGTTCCAGCTCGAGGAAGGCCCGAAGGTCGTCCTGCTCTGCGCAACGAAAGAGGGCTACGTCGGCCTCTGCGCACTGATCACGCGCGGCCGCCGCGCGGCGGAGAAGGGCGAGTATCTGTTGCACCGGCATGACCTCGCCGGCGGATTGCCCGGGACAATCGCCCTGTGGGTGCCCGGACAGGAGATCAATGAAGAAGAGGGGAGATGGCTCAAGGCAACCTTCGGCGATCGCCTGCGCCTGGCCGTTGAGCTCCACATGGGTCCAGACGACGCACGCCGCCTTCGCGCCCTCGGAGAGGCTGGCCACGCCCTGCAGATTCCCCTCGTAGCCGCCGGCGACGTCCACATGCACGTCCGGCGCCGACGCGCTCTGCAGGACGTCCTCACCGCGATTCGCGTTCACTGCACGGTACCGGAGGCAGGGGCATTCCTGTTCCCCAACGGCGAGCGTCACCTCCGCCGACGCGACGCACTGGCCAACGTGTACCCGCCCGAGCTGATCGCTGAATCGGTGAGCGTCGCTGAGCAATGCACCTTCTCCCTCGAGGAGCTCAAGTACCAGTACCCGTCGGAGTTGGTTCCCGAGGGCCATACGCCGATGTCATGGCTGAAGGAGCTCACGGAGGAGGGCGCAAAGCGCCGGTGGCCAGAGGGAATGTCCGCAAAGGTGCGCGCGCAGATCGACCACGAATATGACCTGATCGCCCAGCTCGAATACGTACCCTACTTTCTGACCGTACACGAAATCGTCGACTTCGCACGGAGTCGCGGCATCCTCTGCCAAGGCCGTGGCTCAGCGGCCAACTCGGCAGTGTGCTTCGCTCTGGGGATCACTGAGGTAGATCCACAGACCAACCACCTGCTGGTCGAGCGCTTTATGAGTGTTGAGAGGAACGAACCACCCGACATCGACATCGACTTCGAGCACGAGCGTCGCGAGGAAGTCTTCCAGCACATCTACCACAAGTATGGGCGAGATCGCGCCGCACTCGCTGCCACGGTCATCTGCTACCGCGCTAAGTCAGCCGTCCGCGATGTCGCGCGCGTCCTGGGGCTTCCCACGGATCAGATTGATCTGCTGTCCAAGGCATTCGCCTGGTGGGATGGTGAAGAGCGCCTGGACGACAGGCTGCGCGAGCGCGGTTTTGACCCTGAAACGCCCCTAATGAGACGGGTTCTGTACCTGACTCAGGAGCTGCTCGACTTCCCACGGCATCTCTCCCAGCACGTGGGTGGCTTCGTCATCTCGGATCTTCCTCTCTCCCAGCTGGTGCCCGTGGAGAACGCAGCCATGCCGGACCGCACGATCATCCAGTGGGACAAGGATGATCTCGACACGATGGGCCTCCTCAAGGTCGACTGCCTCGCGCTCGGCATGCTGACGTGCGTGCAGAAGTGCTTGGATCTCTTGCTCGCGCACCACGGCCGCTCGCTGAGCATGGCCTCCATC
>NZ_JAELTT010000129.1 GCF_016428975.1 Dyella sp. ASV21 | reverse complement strand
CCCCCCCCCCCCCCCCCCCCCCCCCCCCCCCCCCCCCCCCCCCCCCCCCCCCCCCCCCCCCCCCCCCCCCCCCCCCCCCCCCCCCCCCCCCCCCCCCCCCCCCCCCCCCCCCCCCCCCCCTTTCCACCCCGAAGACGCAAACCGAGATTCGGTCACGGGTCTCGTGGGCTCGGAGATGTGTATAAGAGACAGCTTCACATCAGCAACGCGCTGCTGCTTGCCTGCCTGTTGGCGAGGCTAGGCCAGTGCTACGTGCGACAAGCGAACGTGAAGGATCGCCGGCCACTCGTTGCCGGCGTGCTCGCCGCCGCCCTGTGGGCGCTGCATCCGCTACTGGCATCGACGACACTGTACATCGTGCAGCGCGAGGCCATGCTATCTACCTTTTTCGTCCTGCTCGGTTTGTTGGCATGGCTGCACGGCCGGCACCTGTGCCGCCAGCAAGCCATCTGGTCGGGCCTGGCTTGGGTCGCACTGGGCCTGGGTGGCTGCACGATCTTAGGCACCCTTAGCAAAGCCAATGGCATTCTGCTTCCAGCGCTTGCGCTGACCATTGAATACGCGCTGCTTCGTCCCACTCAACGACAAGAAGGTGAACCGCCGCGCGCATATCGCCGCCTCATGATCCTGGTGTCCGTATTGCCATCGCTGGGCCTCATCGCCTATCTCGGTTATGAAGGGTGGCGAGGCATGGCGCACGGCATCTCTGCGGTGCGTCCGTGGACGCTGGGGCAGCGACTGCTCACCGAGCCTAGGGTCCTGATCGACTATCTGGCTCAGCTATGGGTACCTCGCCCCTATTCCCGCGGGTTGTTCAATGATCACATCCAGGCCTCGACTTCACTGATAGCGCCCTGGAGCACGCTGCCATCGTTACTTGCGCTACTGGGGCTCGGCGTCGCCGGTTGGCTGATGCGCTGCAGGCATCCTGCACTTGCCGTGGCAATCTTGTTTTATCTGGTGGGCCAGTTGCTGGAGTCGAGCACGATCGCGCTTGAACTGTATTTCGAGCACCGCAACTATTTGCCCGCGATGCTGATGTTTTGGCCGCTGGCACTCTGGCTATGCAGTGTGCAACATCCATCAGCCGAATCTCGCCCGATTAACAAGCCATCGACCGATATACGCCTAGCTAAGGGAATCCTCGCCGGCGCTCTGGTCATAGGCCTGGCCTGCATGACACACGCTGCGGCAGATCTTTGGGGCAACGGCCGCGAACAGGCATTACTGTGGGCGGCCATGAACCCAACATCCCCGCGCGCGCAGGCCAGTGCGGCACAAGTTGAGATGCAAGCGGGACGCCCGGACTTGGCCGCAATACGTCTGACCAGCGCGTTGACCAAAACACCTCAAGACGTCCAGTTGGCGATCAACTTGGTGGCTGCCGAATGCCAGATGGGCGACGTTCCCGCGGAACATCTAGAGGCCGCAAAACAAGCGCTCGCCCACGCACGCGACTCCGGCACCCTGCTTAGCAACTGGTTTGGACGGGCTATCGTCCAATCCCAACACCCCCGCTGCCCGCAACTGAATCTTGCCGGCGTGGACGCCCTGGTAGAGGCAGCACTCTCAAATCCAAGAGCTCAAGATGCGCCCGGCAGACTTCAGGATCTCTACTCCATGAAAGGCCAGATTGCGCTGGCAGACCACGTCCCGGACGAGGCGCTTGCATACTTCAATCGCGCACTGGACCAGCAAGTTCGTGCGACAACCGCCTTCCAACAGGCCGCGTTGCTCGGTAACGACGGCTATCCGAGGCAAGCGTTGGCCCACTTGGCTTATTACGAGAACAAGCGCAATAGCGAATACCGCCCAAACTCGGGCATGCCCGCCCTGCATCAATGGGTGCTAGACCGCCAGCACTACTGGGACCGGGAGCTAGCGCGCCTGCAGGCTACACTGCGCGAAGACGCTGAACGACAGGCTCAAACTCATTCATGAAAACGGCACTTCAATCCGGGCGGTTGGGCTGGTGGCTTTTGCTGGCCTCGCTTTTGGCCGTAATTGTGATCTATGCCCCCGGCCTTCGCGGCGGATATCTGTTCGACGACTACCCCAATATCGTCGATAACCGCGGCGTGCAGCCGGCGGATGCAAGCATTCCTTCACTGGTGCGCGCCGCCCTCTCATCGCCGTCCAGTGAATTCAAGCGCCCACTGGCCTCGCTGACCTTTGCCATCAACTACCTGATCAGCGGCCTCGATCCGTTCAGCATGAAGATGACCAACCTGGTCATCCATCTGTTCAATGGCATCCTTGTATTTCTGCTTGCCCGCTTGACCTTGCGCGTCGTGCGCGAGCGGCGCGGGGAGCCCAAGGAGAACACATTCAGCGCCGACAACGTATTGGCTGCGCTGATCGGCGCTGGGTGGATGCTTCTGCCGATAAACCTCACCGCCGTGCTCTATGTCGTCCAACGCATGGAGAGCTTGGCCAATGTGTTCGTGCTATTGGGATTGCTTGGTTATCTAACCGGGCGAGAGCGGATGCTACAAGCATCCGATACCGGCAATCGGGCAGCGATTCTGAGCGCCCTCAGCCTACTGCTGTGCACTGGCACGGGGCTTTTGGCCAAGGAAACGGCCATCATGCTACCGCTCTATGCAGCGACTGCCGAGTGGGTTCTGTTTGGTTTCCGTCGTAGCGATGGGCGTCTGGACGGCCGAATAATCGCCTTCTACCTCATCACTCTCGTCCTTCCGCTAATTGCTGGACTCGCCTGGCTTCTACCAGGCCTGCTTCAGCCGGGTGCCTGGTCGACGCGGGACTTCACTCTCCAGACCAGACTATTAAGCGAAGCACGCATCGTCTGCGACTACATCGCATGGACGTTGGTGCCCACTCCGCACGCGCTCAGCTTCTATCACGACGACTTCCTGGTTTCGCAAAGCGTGTTTTCTCCCGCATCGACGCTCGCGTGCATCGTCGCGCTCTGTGCATTGATCCTGGTGGCTTGCCTGCTTCGCCGACGTATGCCGCTGGTGAGCCTGGGACTCTTGTGGTTCCTGGGAGCCCATCTACTGACGGCCACCATCCTCCCCCTCGAACTGGTCTACGAGCACCGCAACTATTTCGCAAGTTTTGGCCTCCTGCTGGCCTTGATCCCCGCACTAGCCACCATCCCCAAGAGCCTTGCGCCACTGGTGCTCCCAGGAAAGGTGCTTGTCGCCGGACTGCTGGTGCTATGGGCCGGACAAACGCTGATGACCGCGCTGGCTTGGAGCAGCCCTCTCAGCCTTGCGGAAGAACTAGCCGCCCGAGGCCCTACTTCGCCTCGCGCGCAATACGAACTCGGCCGCACCTACGTCATTCTCTCGAACTACGACCCCAGCTCGCCGTTCACCCGGCTTGCCTATGCACCGCTGGAGCGATCAGCCGCACTACCCAAGTCATCCATCCTCGCCGAGCAGGCGCTGATCTTTATGAACTCGCGCATGCATCTTCCCCTCAAGGACGCGTGGTGGCAGAGCATGATCGGAAAACTCAAGGCTCACCGCCCTGGAGTGCAGGACGAAAGCTCGCTTGATGCTCTTACGCAATGCCAGCAAGAAGGTAAATGCGACCTATCACTACCACACCTCACCGCAGCCTATCTGGCGGCCCTCACGCACGACTATCCCAGTGCACGGCTACTCGCCATGTACAGTAACTATGCATGGAATGCACTTGGTGAACACGAGCTTGGCCTACGCATGATCAACGAGGCTATAGCCGCGGCCCCTCATGAGTCCGCCTACAGGGTCACACGTGTACGAATGCTATTTGCTCTAGGTCGAAATGCCGAAGCCAATATCGGTATTGGTGAACTGGAAACTCAGAATATTGGCGGAAGCTTGAACGACAGCATCACCCGCCTTCAAGCACTCAATTCCAATCACTAGCTGCCCGGCTAGCTTGCCAAGCCCAACAGCGAACATCACCTTCTCGCTATGACGATGCCATTCCAAACGATCCAAAGAAAACGCGTGATCGTGATGGCTCCCACGCTACTCCCCTGGTCGGAGACGTTCATTCGCGAACAAGTGTTGGCAATGCAGCAGTGGCAGCCCATCCTTGTAGGAGAGCGCATCGCCCCCGATGGGCTGCCAATTGATCAACTACCACACCAGGTCTTCTGCCCATCGACGGCGAACATCGTTCGCCGTCTTGCCTATGCCATCAGTTCGCGTCTGGGTTTCACTGATCCAATCAGCTTGCGTGCTTTACGGCGCCTTGATGCATCCATCGTCCACGTGCACTTCGGAACTGCCGCCGTCGACTATTGGCCATTACTTCGCCACCTGCAAATTCCAATAGTGATAACGCTGCATGGTTTTGACATCAACGTACATCGACAATGGTGGGAGGCTGGTCACGGCGGCCCTCGACGACGAAGCTATCCCACGAAGCTACTGCGACTGGCGCATCAACCAGGGGTGTCGTTCATAGCCGTTTCCGAATCGATTCGCGATTGCGCACTCGCATTTGGCATCCCGCCTGAACGAATAGTCGTTCGACATATTGGCGTCAATACAGATGCATTCCGCCCTCTTGTCGCCCGCACAACCGACCGACCACGACGCGCCCTATTCGTTGCGCGACTGGTTGAGAAAAAAGGTGCCAAGTACCTGCTGGAAGCGTTCCAGCGCGTGGCCCCGCACCTGCCAGATGCAGAGCTACTCATCGGCGGTACCGGCCCCGAGGAAGCAGAACTACGAACTCTCGCCGGCCAATCCACGTCTGCCATCAGGTTCTTAGGAAAGCTATCCTCGCAAGAGGTATGCGAACATCTTCGTCACTCGCGAGTGTTTTGCTGCCCAAGTGTGACGGCAAGCAACGGTGATGACCTGCGTACGAACTTTGTGTCCAATCAGGCAGTGAGTTCAGCGGGGATGATATCGGGTTGGGACCAGTTTCGCCGGATGGTGGCCGGCGGCTTATAGCCATGCGAGCTGTGCGGTCGCTGCTCG
>NZ_JAELTT010000128.1 GCF_016428975.1 Dyella sp. ASV21 | reverse complement strand
CCCCCCCCCCCCCCCCCCCCCCCCCCCCCCCCCCCCCCCCCCCCCCCCCCCCCCCCCCCCCCCCCCCCCCCCCCCCCCCCCCCCCCCCCCCCCCTTCACCCCCCCCCCCCCCCACCCGAGATTCGGTCACGGGTCTCGTGGGCTCGGAGATGTGTATAAGAGACAGAGGCCGAGGCGCCCGCCAAGTCCGCTGCCGCTCCGGCGCCCGCGCCGGCCGCCGCTGCCAGTTCCGGCGGCGTGCAGGAAGCGCGCGTGCCCGATATCGGCAGCAGCGATGTGCCGGTCATCGAAATCCTGGTGAAGGTGGGCGACACCGTTGCCAAGGATCAGGGCCTGATCACGCTGGAATCGGACAAGGCCACCATGGAAGTGCCGGCCCCGTTCGCCGGCGTGGTCAAGGAAATCAAGGTCAAGCTCGGCGATGAGTTGTCCGAAGGCAGCGTGATCGCCCTGATCGAAGCGGCGGGTGGCGCCCCGGCCGCGGCCCCGGCCCCGCAGGCCGCTCCGGCCAAGGTCGAAGCCCCCAAGGTCGAAGAAAAGCCCGCCCCGCAGGGCGGCCGCAGCGTGCTGCCTGGCAACGCGCCGGAAGGCGACGTGGCCCCCACTGCGCGCGCGCCGTTCGACTCGCGCATCGTCATGCCGGGCGATGCCCCCTATGCCAGCCCGGCCATTCGCGCCTTCGCGCGCGAGCTGGGCGTGGATATTCGCCAGGTGAAGGGCAGCGGCCGTAGCGGTCGCATCCAGCGCGAGGACGTGACCAGCTACGTGAAGCACGCCTTGGCCTCCGGCGCGCGCCCCAGTGGTGCCCCCGTGGCGGCTGGCGGTGGCCTCAACCTGCTGCCGTGGCCCAAGGTCGACTTCAGCAAGTTCGGCGAGATCGAAGAGAAGCCGCTGTCGCGCATCCAGAAGATCTCCGGCGCCAACCTGGCGCGCAACTGGGCAATGATCCCCCACGTCACCCAGCACGAAGATGCCGACATCACCGAGCTGGAAGCCTTCCGCAAGAAGCTCGGCGAAGAGAACAAGGACCTCAAGGTCACCCCGCTGGTGTTCCAGATCAAGGCGGTGGTGGCGGCGCTGAAGAAATTCCCGCAGTTCAACGCCTCGCTGGATGAAACCGGCGAAAAGCTGATCCTCAAGAAGTACTTCCACATCGGCATCGCGGTGGATACGCCCGATGGCCTGGTGGTGCCGGTGATCCGCGATTGCGACAAGAAGGGCCTGCTGCATCTGGCCGCCGAACTGGGCGAGATCTCCAAGAAGGCACGCGACAAGAAGCTCGGCCCCAACGACATGTCCGGCGGCTGCTTCTCCATCTCCTCGCTGGGTGGCATCGGCGGCACGGCGTTCACGCCCATCGTCAACGCGCCGGAAGTGGCCATCCTTGGCGTGTCCAAGGCCGCCATGAAGCCGGTGTGGAACGGCAAGGAATTTGCGCCGCGCCTGGTGCTGCCGCTGTCGCTTTCCTACGACCATCGCGTGATCGACGGCGCGCTGGCCGCTCGCTTCGCTTCCTTCCTCGCGCAGCAACTGGGCGACATCCGCCGCCTGCTGCTCTGACGCCTCGCCGACAACTCCCTCTCCCCCAACGGGGAGAGGGCTGGGGTGAGAGGCAGGCCCAGCGCCGCCCTCACTGCGTAGCGAAAAGAAATTCAAGGATTCCCCCATGGCAAGCACCATCGAAATCAAGGTCCCCGACATCGGCGGTCACGACAACGTGCCGGTGATCGAGGTGCTGGTGAAGGTTGGCGACACGGTCGCCAAGGAACAGAGCCTGGTTACGCTCGAATCGGACAAGGCGACCATGGAGATTCCCTCCAGCGCCGCCGGCGTGATCAAGGAACTCAAGGTCAAGGTGGGTGACGAAGTGTCCGAAGGCGCGGTGATCGCCGTGCTGGAAGCCACCGATGGCGCTGCCAAGGTTGAAACGCCCAAGGCCGCGGCACCTGCGCCGGCTGCCGCGCCGGCTCCCGCCGCCGCGCCTGCCCCTAAGGCCGCTGGTGCTTCGGGCCGCACGCCCGATATCGAATGCAAGCTGGTCGTGCTCGGCTCCGGCCCCGGCGGCTATACCGCAGCCTTCCGCGCCGCCGATCTGGACGTGGACACCGTGCTGGTCGAGCGTTATGCCTCGCTCGGCGGCGTCTGCCTCAACGTAGGCTGCATTCCCTCCAAGGCCCTGCTGCATGCAGCCGCCGTGATCGACGAAGCCGAGGCCATGGCCGCGCATGGCGTCAGCTTCGGTGCGCCCAAGATCGACATCGACAAGCTGCGCGACTTCAAGGGCAAGGTGGTCGGCAAGCTCACCGGTGGCCTGGCTGGCATGGCCAAGCAGCGCAAGGTGCGCACCGTGCAGGGCGTAGGCACCTTTGTGTCGCCGAACGAAATGGAAGTCCAGACGGCCGATGGCACCAAGCTCATCCGCTTCGAATACGCCATCATTGCCGCCGGTTCGCAGGCCGTGCGCCTGCCCGCCTTCCCATGGGACGACGAGCGCATCATGGATTCCACCGGCGCGCTCGAACTCCAGGACGTGCCGAAGAAGCTCCTGGTGGTCGGCGGCGGCATCATCGGCCTGGAAATGGCCACCGTGTACTCGGCCCTGGGCAGTGAAGTGACCGTGGTCGAGTTCATGGACCAGATCATCCCGGGCGCGGACACCGACCTCATCAAGCCGCTGGCGCAGCGCCTGGGCAAAAAGCTCAAGGGCGTGCACCTCAAGACCAAGGTGGTGAACGCCAAGGCCACCAAGAAGGGCATCGAGGTCAGCTACGAAGGCGAGAGCATTCCCGAAACCTCGCTGTTCGACCGCGTGCTGGTCGCCGTGGGCCGCTCGCCCAACGGCAACAAGATCGGCGCGGACAAAGCCGGCGTGGCGGTGACCGATCGCGGCTTTATCCATGTCGACACGCAGATGCGCACCAATGTGAAGCACATCTTCGCCATCGGCGACCTGGTGGGCCAGCCCATGCTCGCGCACAAGGCCACGCACGAAGCTCGCGTGGCGGCGGAAGTAGTGTCCGGCATGAAGAGCCACTTCGACGCACGCGTGATCCCGTCGGTGGCTTATACCGACCCGGAGATCGCCTGGGTCGGCGTGACCGAGCGCGAGGCCAAGGAAAAGGGTCTCAAGATCGGCGTGGGCAAGTTCCCGTGGGCGGCCAGCGGTCGCGCCATCGGCATCGATCGCACCGAAGGCTTCACCAAGCTGATCTTCGACGAGGAAAGCCACCGCGTGGTTGGCGGCGGTATCGTCGGTCCACACGCGGGCGATCTCATCTCCGAGGTTGCGCTGGCGATCGAGATGGGCGCGGAAGCGGCCGATATCGGCCTCACCATCCACCCGCATCCGACCCTCAGCGAGTCGGTCGGCATGGCAGCCGAAGCCTACGAAGGCACCATCACCGATCTGTACATGCCGAAAAAGAAAAAGTAATCGGCATTGCGGTGAGCAAAGAGAAAGCCCGGGGAAACCCGGGCTTTTTCTTTGCTCAATCGGTTAACACGTTCGCCCATGAGTCTGATGGTCTCCGCCAGTGATTCCGGAATAATCTATTGCGGCGGAATATTCATTGTTTGGCATTTGAGCGAGTCTCAACTTTAAGGTTATTCAGAAAACGATGAATCCATGCTACCTGCTCATTGAGATTGGATCTGTTCTTTATTTCTGACGTTACGATTGCCGCAAATGCTGGCGCTCCTGTTTGAAGGCTTTGTATTGCGGCAACGTAACAATTGCCACCCCGGTTATCTTCGGTTCGACAGAGTGTCCTGGGGGCTTCGTGTACGCCAAAGGAGCCGACGTTGACTGCTGTTGTTTCATAATGCCAAGGAGGGGTGCCCCCTTCGTACACTAAAGACGCATCATCGTGCTCGTCATAATTAGCCCTTTTGCTATCCGGTAAAGAACCGTAGCGCAAAAAATAAAAACCTTCGATCGAAGCATAAAATTCGTTCGCGGTAAAACAGGCGGTGAGCTTGTAAGGGCTTGCATACTCCACGCAGGTGAACTTAATTTGCTTGTTGCCGCTAAGTGAATCGTCGATGCTCCATTTTTCCTTGAATTTTGGAGCGACCACCTTCACGCCATTACCAATATCAATATCCACTCCGGTGGCTGCGCACGGTGGCGTAACGATCAGTGTGGCGATCAGGGCCAAGCGGATGGTCATTTGGATGCCTCATTTAATAGAATCAGTGCAATTCGAGCTGAATTCTTGGTTCGCTCCGCGAGCGCATTCGGTTGGCCTGTCCTCGAATCAATGCCATTGATGGCGGCAGATACGTCCCTCACTGTTGACTGCGACATTTCGCTGTCACTTATCAATCTATTTATTGGCCTGGATTTCTGTGGATTTCCGCCAGTCGCCCAGAACCAGCCGCCAGAATCTATACAGTTATAAGCATCGGTGCTTATCTGCTGAGGGTTTTCGATGATCGGCCTGCGAAGCGAATTTCTTGTCCACCAGTAGTTGTCAAACGAATTCGATCTCAACCAGCCTCGATAGATCCAGTAACTTGCATAGTTCGCTCGACCTGTGAGTTGCTTGAATCCTCGGCCGCGATATTTGATGCCATCTCCGGAGTCACTGTTGCCCAATATGCCATCTAGGTATTCAAAGTACTTGTCCTGACTATTTTTGTAGAACCCATTTTCTTCCGATTCCAGGCTCTGAGAAAAATGCGTTCGCGAGGCCTCCATCATGCGTGCAAACATGAAGGATTCCACCGCACCTTGGCCGAGGAAATGACTCATTCGCGCCGGGGCGTTAATCGAGTACTCGCGCATGACTTGATTTAGCGGAATGCGGTAGCGTTCTCTCAGTGCATCAGGGTCGGGTGTTTCGCGCGACGAATAGAGTTTGTTGGGATAGATGCGCGCTAGCTCGTCTTTGCTCAACCACCCACACTTCCTAAACACCTCCACGAACACTGCGGGATGGAAGTGGTAGTGGGTCTTGTCCAGCGTGAGCCCGTCGGCCTGGGCGTCTTCCCAGAAACTGAGGGCGGCGTGGTGGCGT
>NZ_JAELTT010000127.1 GCF_016428975.1 Dyella sp. ASV21 | reverse complement strand
CGATGCACATGGAGCAGCCCGGCACGCGCCACTCCGCGCCGGCGGCGGTGAATACGTGGTGCAAGCCTTCGTTCTCCGCGTCGCGGCGCACCGCTTCGGAGCCCGGTACCACCAGCATGCGAACGCCCTCGGCCACGCGACGACCGCGCAGCACCTGGGCCGCTTCACGCAGGTCGGACAGGCGCGAATTGGTGCAGCTGCCGACGAACACCACGTCCACTGGCATGCCCTGCATGGGCTTGCCGGCTTCGCTGCGCATGTAGTCGAGTGCGCGCTTCTCCTGCGCGTTGCGGGCGGCCGGCACTGGCGTGTCCATGGCAATGGCCATGCCCGGATGCGTGCCGTAAGTGACGGTGGGGCGCACCTGGCGCGCGTCGATGCGTACTTCGCGGTCGTAGGTGGCGCCCGCGTCGGTGCGCAGTGCTTGCCAGCGTGTCACCGCCGCATCCCACGCAGCGCCTTGCGGCACGCGCGGACGACCCTTGAGCCAGGCGAAGGTGGTGGCATCGGGCGCAATCAAGCCGGCGCGCGCGCCCGCTTCGATGGACATGTTGCACACGGTCATGCGTTCGTCCATCGACATCGCCTCGATGGCTTCGCCGCGGTACTCGATGACGTAGCCGGTGCCACCGTCCACGCCGATCTCGCCGATGATGTGCAGGATCAGATCCTTGGCGCCCACGCCGGCCGACAACTGGCCGTCCACATGGATGGCCAGCGTCTTGGGCTTGCGCTGCAACAGGCACTGCGTCGCCATCACGTGGCCGACTTCGGTGGTGCCGATACCGAACGCCAGCGCGCCGAAGGCACCGTGGGTGGAGGTGTGGCTGTCGCCGCACACGATGGTCATGCCGGGCTGGGTCGCGCCCAGTTCGGGGCCGATGACGTGCACGATGCCGCGATCCGCGCTATCCCAGCCGTGCAGTTCCACACCGAATTCGCGGCAGTTGGTTTCCAGCTGTGCCACCTGCGCCTCGGCTTCGGCATTGGTGTAGGGGCGGGCGCCGTTCGCGTCGGCGGGCAGGGTGGGGGTGGAGTGGTCCAGCGTGGCCAGCATGCGATCGGGGCGACGCAGCTTCAGGCCGCGCTCGCGCAGTTCGCTGAAAGCCTGCGGCGACGTGACTTCGTGCACCAGATGCAGGTCGATGTAGAGGATCGCGGGCGTGTCCGGCGTTTCCGCCGCGACCACATGCGTGTCCCACACCTTCTCGAACAGGGTCCTGGCGCTCATGCAACGGCCCCCATCGAGGCGCGCTGCGGCTGCGCAGCGTGGCCGTGGATAGCTGCCTCCTGGTCCTGCTGGTCGGGAGCGCTCACGCCGGATACGGCGGTCAACCAGCCCCATTTGTCCTCGGTGCTGCCGTCGAACAGACCGAAGAAAGCCTTTTGCAGCGCGCGGGTGATGTCGCCCGGGCGGCCCTTGCCCACCGTCTTGCGATCCACCGAACGCACCGGCGTGATCTCGGCGGCCGTGCCGGTCATGAAGATTTCGTCGGCGGTGTACAGCGCTTCGCGCGGCAGGTCGCGCTCTTCCACCGCGATGCCCAGTTCACTGGCCAGGGTGATGACCGATTCGCGCGTGATGCCGGCCAGGATGCCCGCGCTGGTGGGCGGCGTGAGCAACTTGCCGTTCTTGACCAGGAACAGGTTCTCGCCCGCGCCTTCGCTCAACAGGCCGTTATGGCCCAGCGCGATGCCTTCGGCGTAGCCGCCACGGCGCGCTTCCAGTGCGATCAACTGGCTCGAGAGGTAGTTGCCGCCAGCCTTGGCCCAGCTCGGCAAGGTATTGGGGGCGGGACGATGCCAGGAGGACACGCACACATCCGCGCCATGCTCGATCGCATCGCCCAGGTAGGCACCCCATTCCAGCGCCATGATGGCCACGTCCACCGGCGAATCGCCCTTGGGCAGCACGCCCAGGCCGCCCGCGCCGCGGAACACGATGGGGCGCACATAGGCGGACTTCATGCGGTTGGCACGGATCACTTCGTGACAGGCCGCGTTGATCTCTTCCTCGCTGTAGCCGATCTCGATCTCGTACACGCGGGCCGATTCGAACAGGCGGCGGGTGTGATCGGCGAGGCGGAAATAGGCGGGACCCTGCGGTGTGGCGTACACGCGCTCGCCTTCGAACACGGAGGAGCCGTAGTGCAGTGCATGGGTGCTGACGTGGACCGTGGCCTCGGTCCAGGGTTTGATTTGGCCGTTGTGCCACAGGAATGGCGTGGTCATCGCTAGCTCCTTGGGTTTACAGATGCGCGACGGCAGCGGCCGGCTGGGCCGGTGCCTGTCGCTCGATGCGGTTGACGATGGCGAGGGCGGCCAGTGCGGTCGCCTCGATGATGTCGGTGCTGACGCCAGCGCCACGCCAGTCGCGCTCGTCGTGACGGGCGATCAGCTGGGCCTGGCCCTGCGCGTCGCCGCCTTCGCTCACCGCGCGCACTTGGAAGTGGGTGACGTCCAGCGTGGTGCCGGTGGCGCGTTCGATGGCGCGCAGCACGGCGTCCACCGGGCCGTCGCCAATGGCGGCTTCGCCCACGTCCTGGCCTTCGTCGTGCGCCAGGCGCACCGAGGCGGATGCACTGCCGCCCAGGTGCGAGTTGGTGTTGAGGTGCACCAGGCGCCAGGGGCCCGTGGCTTCCGGGTCCATGCCCAGCGCGATGGCTTCCAGGTCTTCGTCGTGCACTTCGCGCTTCTTGTCGGCCAGTGCCTTGAAGCGCGTGAAGATGTTGTCCATCGAGGCTTCGTCGGGGGTGTGGCCCAGCGTCTGCAGGCGCTGGCGCAGGGCGTGGCGCCCGGAATGCTTGCCCAGCACCAGGCGTGTCTCGCCCATGCCCACGTCCTGCGGGCGCATGATTTCGTAGGTGCCGCGGTGTTTGAGCATGCCGTGCTGATGGATGCCCGACTCGTGCGCGAAGGCGTTTTCGCCGACCACGGCCTTGTTGCGCGGTACGCCCTGGCCGGTGAGCTGGGTGAGCAGGCGCGAGGTGGGATACAGCTTGCGCGTGTCGATGCCGGTGTCGACGCCGTAGAACGCGCCGCGCACGCGCAGCGCCATCACGATCTCCTCCATCGAGGCGTTGCCGGCGCGCTCGCCGATGCCGTTGATGGTGCACTCCACCTGGCGCGCGCCGGCGGCCACGCCGGCCAGGCTGTTGGCGACGCCCATGCCCAGGTCATCGTGGCAATGGGTGGAAAAGATCACACGCTCGGCGCCGCGCACATGCTGGCGCAGGTAGGTAATCAGTTCAGCCATTTCAACGGGCGTGGTGTAGCCCACGGTGTCGGGCACGTTGAGCGTGGTGGCACCAGCCGCCACGGCGGCGCTGAACACGTCGACCAGGTACTCCGGTTCGGTGCGGGTGGCGTCCTCGGCGGAAAACTCCACCTCGTGGCACAGCGTCTTGGCGCGCTCGATGGCCGCGCTGGCGGTGTCGATGACCTGCTGCTGGCTCATGTTGAGCTTGTGCTCGCGATGCAGCGGGCTGGTGGACAGGAACAGGTGGATGCGGGCATGGCGGGCCGCTTCCAGCGCGCGGCCGGCGGCCTCGATGTCCTTGTCGTGGCAGCGTGCCAGGCCGCACACGGTGGGGCCGCGCAGCACGCGGGCGATCTCCGCCACCGAGCCGAAGTCATCGGGCGAGGCGATGGGGAAGCCCGCTTCGATCACGTCCACGCCGAGTGCCTCCAGCGCGTGCGCCATGCGGAGCTTGGCGCGACGGTCCATGGAGAAACCGGGCGCCTGCTCGCCGTCGCGCAGGGTGGTGTCGAAAATACGCACGCGTTCGGCGGCTACGTGAGTCACGTCGCTGCTCTCGCTGCTGGGTTGATCCTGGGGTGTCATTTTTGGCTCCGCTGGCACGCACCGTTGGGCAACAAAAAACCCCGCATCCGTTACCGGGTGCGGGGTTCTTTGGTCGTATTCAGGTTATTTCTGCTTTACCTGGACACACGCCCTCAGCCCGCACCTCCGTTGGTAATGAGGAGTACGAGTACAAGGGCAAGAAGGAGGTTGTTACGGAGTCGCAGCAGGCCCGCGACCGTCGGGAGACGGATCGGTTCGGCAATGCGATCGTGGCTGTTGCGCTGCGACATGCAATCGACCCTAACGGCGGCCGTTGCGGGTTGTCAACAGTTTCTTGTGAAATTTTCTGGGCGGCGTGTCGCGACGCACGTTCGGACGTCCAGATGGCCGTACGGTTTTTCCTTCATCGCCTCACGCGTACGTGCGCGTGCTCTCGCGCGTACCCGCAAGATCGTGCAAGTACAGCGTCAGGGCGCGCTGCAGCTGGGTTTGCGCGGCTTGTCGCAGCGCTACGGGTTGCTCCCCGTGCAGCGCCACGGCGGACTTCATCAATTGCTGCACTACCGTAGCGGCAGGTCGGAGATCACCGGCAGCGATATCTGGCGCGTGAATCGCCAAGATCTGACACAGGTAATCGCGCATGCGCTGACGTATGGTGCGCCCCAGCATGGAGGGCAGCGTCTGGGCGGCCTCCACCAGCACGACATAGGCGGGTTGCTGGCGGCGGTAGTCGGCGAACGTGCGCAATAGCCGCGTGGCCAATTCCTCGGTGGTCCAGCCCGGCGTCTGCGCCAGCAGTCGTTCCATTCGCGCATACAGCGCCTCGGCATGCTGGTGCAGCAGTGCCTCGGCCAACGCTTCCTTGGTGGGGAAGAACTGATACAGCGAGCCGATCGAGGCCTCCGCCTTGGCGGCGATCTCGGTCATGGTGGTGGCGTCGTAACCTTTTGCGACGAAGCAGTCGGACGCGGCGGAGAGCAGGGTCGCCACGCGTTCGTGACCGCGCCGACGCTGCGGTGCGCGACCGTTCTGGCTTGAATTACGTGAGGCCATCCTCATAAACTCCTATGTGAGGGCATCCTCACATATCTATCTTCGCACGGCGTCGTCGCGAATGATCTCCCGGGCTGCTCCCGGGGCCTGTCTCTTATACACATCTGACGCTGCCGACGACAACGTTC
>NZ_JAELTT010000126.1 GCF_016428975.1 Dyella sp. ASV21 | reverse complement strand
GGGACGATCAGCGCGGGCCGACAGCCCGTGCAGGGCGCGCGCGGCCACTTCCTTGCCGGTACCGGTTTCGCCGGTAATCAGCACTGGCAGTTCCACCGGCGCGTACTTGCGGATGCTCGCCACCACATTGCGGATCGCCATGCTGTGCCCGGTCACGCCGATATCGCCCGGCTCGGGCGGTTCGGCCGGCCGATCGCCACCGATGCGTGCCAGCGTTTCGATCAGCCGTTCCAGATCGACCGGAGCGGTGACATATTCAATGCTTGCTTCCAGGATGCGATCGATCAGCGGGTCCTGGGCCGGCATGTCAGGCGACACCAAGGCCACCCAGGGCAGCCATGGGTGATCCTCCATCAGTTGGGCCATGATCAACGGCGACGCCGGGTCGCCCAGACGCAGATCGGCCAGTGCCACCACCGTGTCGTTGTTGCGCATGCCCACACCCGCCTGGGCCCCGGCATCGGCCACGCGCACGATCCACCCCGCCTTTGCCAGCTCCGCACGTTCCGTGTCGTCGGGCTGCCCAAACCAGACGACGCAGCGTCTGGCTTCCTCCCTCAAAACCGCCATGGCTCCCCTCCCCCTCCCCTGTTAAGGGTCACAGGTTTCGGTCGGACGTAGCCAAGCCCTTGGCCACCCCTGGTCACCACGCCCGTCGCGCAAGCTACGCCGCGACCACCGTAAAAGTGTGATGTAGCTCACACAATATACAACTCTGCGCGTGACAGTCACTCGACAAAGGATGCATGTGCAACCGGCAAAAGCCGCATATCTGGCAAATGGCTAGCCCCTATGGCCTAGGAATGCTCGCCACCAAGGTCTACGCAAGTCACACGCAAGGCTAGCGACCCACGCCGCTGGCCCGTCACCAGACCCCGGTATTGGGCATCGACGCCCATGGCTCCTGCGGTGGCAGATGACCATCCTGCAGCAGTTCGACCGAAATCAGGTCAGGCGAGCGTACAAAAGCCATATGTCCATCGCGTGGCGGCCGGTTGATGGTGTAGCCCATGGCCTGCAAGCGCGCACAGGTGGCGTAGATGTCGTCCACGCGGAAGGCCAGATGGCCAAAGTTGCGGGCGCTGCCATAGTCCTCGGTGGAGCCCCAGTTGTAGGTCAACTCCAATTCCGCTTCGGGCGATTGCGGCGCGGCCAGAAAAATCAGGGTGAACTTGCCCGCGGCATGCTCCATGCGGCGCTTTTCCTGCAAGCCCAACCCTTCGCAGAAGAAACGCAGGTTGGCGTCGATATCGCGGATGCGGATCATGGTGTGCAGGTATTTCATCGAGGTCTCCACGACGCGAGGCTCAGCGCCTCACGCCCATAGCAAAGGGCGCACACGCTCGGCCAACCGCTCAAGCTCATCGCGCGAGGTCGGCGTCGGCGCGCCATGGGGATAGACGCGCAGCAAGCCATCCGCCATCCGGCGCGGCTGTACATGCAGGTGAAGGTGCGGCACTTCCTGGCCACCGGCCGCGCCGTTGGACTGCCACAGATTGAGCCCCTCCGGATCGAAGGCGACGCGCAAGGCGCGCGCCACCCGCACGCCCAACTGCATGACCGCTGCGGCACTCACCTCGTCGAGGTCGTAGAGGGTTTCCACATGCACGCGTGGCACTACCAGCACGTGCCCCGGCACGGCCTGCCGCAGATCGAGAAATGCCAGCGCCTGCTCGTTCTGCGCTATCACGCTGGCCGGCTGTCGACCGGCCACGATGGCACAGAAGGGGCAATCAACGCGCATCAATCAAGAAACAGATCGGGCAACAGCGACTGCGAGGCGTCCATGGCGTACGGCGCAAAGTCGGAAACGCCCGCCTCACGCAGCACCTCTTCGTCGATCAGGAACTGGCCCGCAAAACCCTTGGCGGAGCGCGTCAACACGGCATGCGCCGCATCGGCCACGATGGCCGGCTTGCGGCAGCGCTCCAACGGCACGCCCGGAATCATGTTGAGCGCATCCGTGGCAATGATGGTACGCGGCCACAACGCGTTCACCGCCACGCCCTGCCGACCGAACTCACCCGCCAGGCCCAGCGTGACGAAACTCATGCCCATCTTGGCCAGCGTATAGCCGGTGTGCGCTGCCCACCATTTGGTATCCAGCGACGGCGGCGGCGCCAGCGTAAGGATGTGCGGATTCTCCGCTTTCAGCAGATGCGGCAGGCATACCTGCGCGCACAGAAAGCTGCCTCGCGCGTTCACTTGCTGCATCAGGTCGAAGCGTTTCATCGGCGTATCAAGCGCGCCGGCCAACCAGATGGCGCTGGCGTTGTTCACCAGGATGTCGATGCCGCCAAAAGCTTCCACCGTCGCGGCGACGGCGGCTTTCACCTCATCTTCTTCACGGATGTCGCACTTGATTGGCAGTGCTTTGCCGCCGGCCGCCTCGATGTCCGCCGCGGCGCTATGAATGGTGCCCGGCAATTTCGGGTTGGGCACACTGCTCTTGGCCACGATGGCGATGTTGGCGCCATCACGCGCGGCACGCAGCGCGATCGCCAGACCGATGCCGCGCGAGGCGCCGGTGATGAACAAGGTCTTGCCTGCGAGGCTGCTCATGGAGGGTCTGCCGTGATCAAAGAACTCTCAGTGTAGGAGCGAGCCTGTTGCACGGAAAGCCTGTCCGCGCGGGTGGGCCTCAAGCGCGCTGGAAGCGGGGCAAGATGTCCCTGACTTCGGCCAGCCGCCGCACCGGATCGGTCACTTCCAGCATACGTTGCCGCTCGTCGTCATGCAGCGGAAGCAACTCCGCCAGGCGGAAACCCAGCCAGCTCGCATCGTCGTACAGATGCCGTGGTGCTTGGCGCCAATGCGGCGCCATGGATTCGATCAGGCGCTCCAGGATGGTTTGCAACAAGGCGAACTCCACCGGCACCTGCATCGGTGACTCCTCGGGCCAGGTTTCCACATCGCCGCGCATCAATCCATCCGAGCGCACGCGAGTACGAGCCACGCGAAAACGCGCTCCGCCCTCCGCAAGAATGCCGAGCAGGCCGTCGTCGCGATTATGGAAATCCACGATGTGCGCCAGCGTGCCCACGGCGGCCGGCGTGGCAGGCACGCCGACCTCGTTGCCGGCAAGGATCAGGCATACGCCGAACGGTTTGGCCGTGCGCGCGCATTCGCGCACCATATCCAGGTAACGCGGCTCGAAGATGCGCAGCGGCAACTGGCCACCGGGATACAACACGGTACCCAGCGGGAACAGCGGCAAGTCGCGAAAGGGAGACTGAGCGGCCATGTCGCCGAGTGTAGCTGGTGGACCAGTAGCTCAGCCCTTGAGGGCCTCGGCAAAACGCCGCGGGGCACCCTCGAAGCCACCGTTGGACATGAAGACCACGTGGTCGCCGGCACGCACATCGCGACGCAGCGCCTCGATCAGCGCATCGACCGTGGGCACGGTGCTGCCACGACCATGCAGCGCGCCCGTAACGCGACCGGCGTCCCAGGACAACTCGGGGCGATGCAGGAATACCACCGCATCGGCGTCGGACAACGACGGCGCCAGCGCCTCCGCATGTGCTCCCAGACGCATCGAATTCGAACGCGGCTCCAACGCCACCACGATGCGCGCCGGCCCCACCTTGGCACGCAGGCCCGCCAGCGTAGTGGCAATGGCGGTGGGGTGATGCGCAAAGTCGTCATACACACGCACACCCGCCGCCTCGCCCACCACTTCCATGCGACGCTTGACGCTACGGAAGCTGGCGAAGGCCGGCAGCAAGGCGCGCGGATCGGCGCCTGCGGCTGTGGCCGCAGCCAATGCGGCCAGCGCATTCATTACGCTGTGGTCGCCCATCAACGACCAGTGGATATCGCCGATGCGTTCGCCCTGATGATGCACGGTGAACGAAGAACCATCCGCCGCGAGCAACTGCGCCTGCCAGTCACCCCGACCGATGCCGAAGGTTTCCACCGGTGTCCAGCAGCCCATCGCCAGCACTTCTTCCAGATGCTTGTCGTGCGCATTGACGATCAAGCGGCCATTGCCCGGCACCGTGCGCACCAGGTGATGGAACTGACGCTGGATCGCCGCGACATCCGGAAAGATATCCGCGTGGTCGTATTCCAGATTGTTGAGGAGGGCGATGCGCGGACGGTAATGCACGAACTTGGAGCGCTTGTCGAAAAACGCGCTGTCGTACTCGTCCGCCTCGATCACAAAGGGTTTGCCGCTGCCCACGCGCGCCGACACATCGAAGTTGCCCGGCACGCCGCCAATCAAAAAGCCCGGTGCCAGGCCGACGCTTTCGAGCAGGTGCGCCAGCAGGCTGGTGGTGGTGGTCTTGCCGTGCGTGCCGGCTACGGCCAGCACCTCACGCCCCTGCAACAGCGTATCGCCCAGCCATTGCGGGCCGGAGATGTAGCGCAATTGGGCATCGAGCATATATTCCACGGCGGGGTTGCCGCGCACCATGGCGTTGCCGACCACGACCAAGTCCGGCGCCGGTTGCAGGTAGGAGGCCTTGTAGCCGTCCATCAGGCGAATGCCGAGCGACTCCAGCTGGGTGCTCATCGGCGGATAGACGTTGGCGTCGGAACCTTCGACGGTGAGACCGAGCTCACGCGCCAGCGCGGCGACGCCGCCCATGAAGGTGCCGCAGATGCCGAGGATATGCAGACGCATGTAGGTTCCGTTCGCTGGAGCGGCAAGCGCGCTCAAGCGCGCCCGCCTAAAACCATCGGGCCGCCTTGCGGCGGCCCGGAGAGTCAGCCGTTGGCGGCTGCCGTTTCGCTGGCCAAGGCACGCTTGACGCGCTCGGTGACCTCGTTGAGTTCGCCCACGCCATCCACCACCTGCAGCTTGCCGCGGCGGGCGAAGAACTCCGCCACCGGTGCGGTCTGCTCGGCGTAGACCTTGAGGCGATCGCGCACCACCGCCGGATCGTCGTCCTTGCGGTGTTCGGCGGCGAAGCGGATCTCGCAGCGACCGATGATCACCTCGTTCGGCACGTCCAGCTTCACCACTGCGTCCAGCGGCTGGCCGATCTTGGCCAGCAGATGATCCAGCGCATCGGCCTGGGCCAGGTTGCGCGGGTAGCCGTCGAGAATGAAGCCGTTCTTCACGTCGTCCTGGGCC
>NZ_JAELTT010000125.1 GCF_016428975.1 Dyella sp. ASV21 | reverse complement strand
CGATCTCGGTGTCGTGCCGAAGAATCACCACGCCGTTGCTGGTCCAGCCCTTGTAGTAGAGCAAGGGATGGGCCGCCATGATGGCGGGGTCGGTATCGTGTGCGGGGATGGCGTTGCTGTCGCGCGCGTACACCACCACGCCATCGGCGATGGCGCGTACGTGTTCGGGGTTGCGCGTGCCACCCGGCGCCGTGAAGTGCAGGCCGCCATGCCAGTTCATGTCGCGCCCCAGCGGAAACGCGCCTTGCCCGGACGATTCGCCCAGGGTGGTGCCGCTGGTGTCCTGGTCGGGCTGGGTGCCGGAGAGAAACGGAAGGCTGATCAACATCCTGTCGTCCTTGATGGCATGGCTAGTCGGAGAGTCCGGCGGCGTGGGGCGCAGCGTCTGGCGGAAGCCGGGGATGGGGGTCGAAGAAAACCCTTCTCTCCTTGGGATAGCTCCGGCATCAAGCCGATGTGCCGACCCGGCGGAAAGATGAAACGCAGATCGGATGGGGGTGCCATCGGCGGTCCCTGGGTGGCTGGCAGGAACGCACTACGATGAGGCTAGCGGGCAGCGTGGCCCATCCGGAAAAGGCCGCACGCGCTGTCAGTGTTGGCGGAGCCGTACGCCTGCGCCTACTTACACGTTGGCTGACAGTGAGCGCCACGGTATCGGCATGGGCTCGCCGTATGGCACGGCGCGCCAGCGCCTGACCCGTCCGTTGATCGCCCCGCGGCTTACCGGGAGGTGGGTGCCGGTGTGCCGCACCTGGCGATGACTGACGGCGTAATCAGCTGTTTACGGACACACGTCGCTGCGCATGCGCTGGCGTGTTTGGGCGTGCGCGTACAGCAGGCAGAGCCAGGCATGAGTCGGATACGGCTGACGCGGCGTATGCCTATGGGCGGCACGGCGTTGTATGGAACGGTGCTGCAGGCTCGACTTGCGCAGGATGTCGCGCCTCGGTGGATCCAGTAGCTGGTCTTTGACGATCTGCGCACGGGCCGTGCGCAGATCGCAGGGCCGTGTTTAGAGCTTGGCGGCGAGCAGCGTTTCCAGCTTGCGCTGGTCCACGGCGAACTTGCGGATGCCATCGGCCAGCTTGTCGGTAGCCATGGCGTCTTCGTTGTGGCCCCAGCGGAAGGCGGCTTCGCTGAGGGGGGCCGGACGCGCTTCGCGTGCGCCGTTGTCGCTGAGCATGCGCGGCAGCGGCGACTGATCTTGCTCCAGCTTCTCCAGCAGGTCGGGGCTGATGGTGAGGCGATCGCAGCCTGCCAGCGCCTGGATCTGACCGATGTTGCGGAAGCTTGCGCCCATCACCACGGTGTCGAAGCTGTGCTGCTTGTACCAGGCGTAGATGCGTCGCACCGACTTCACGCCCGGGTCTTCGTCCGGCGCGTAGCTCTTGGTGGCGGTGTTGGCCACGTACCAGTCCATGATGCGGCCCACGAAGGGCGAGATCAGGAACACGCCGGCTTCGGCGCACGCCACCGCCTGCTCAAACGAGAACAGCAGGGTGAGGTTGCACTGGATGCCGCGCTTCTCCAGCACTTCGGCGGCGCGGATGCCTTCCCAGGTGGAGGCGATCTTGATGAGGATGCGATCGCGCTTTACGCCAGCCTGCTCGTACAGATCGACCAGGCGCTCGGCCTTGGCGATGGTGGCTTGGGTGTCGAACGAGAGGCGCGCATCCACTTCGGTGGACACGCGGCCCGGCACCAGCTCGACGATCTTGCGGCCCACGGCCACGGCGAGGTGATCGCCGGCGTCCACCAGCTGTTGCTCGCGCGAGGCGCTCTTGCCCTTGGCCCAGCTCACTGCTTCATCGATCAGCGGCGCGTAAGCGGGCAGCTCCGTCGCCTTGAGCAGCAAGGATGGGTTGGTGGTGGCATCCACCGGGCGATAGCGAGCGATCGCTTCGATGTCGCCGGTGTCGGCGACCACGGTGGTGTACTGGCGGAGCTGTTCAAGTTGGGAGGACACGGCGACTTCCGAGAGAGCGAAAGGGCTATTGTCCATGCTCGGCCTCCGACGGCAAAGGCTTGGCGATGGGTGTATCGCTGCCGGTGACGATGCGGGCGTGGCGCTGGTAGGTCCAATAGGCCCAGGCCCAGTCCAGCATCACCACGAGACGGTTGCGAAAGCCGATCAGGAAGGCGATATGGGCGACCAGCCAGACCCACCAGGCGAGCAGGCCGGAGAGTTTGAGACGGCCAAATTGCGCCACGGCGGCCATGCGGCCGATGGTGGCGAGTGCGCCGTCGTCACGGTAGCGGAAGGGCGGGAGCGTCGCGCCGCGCCAGCGTGCCTTGATAAGGGTGGCCACGTAGCGGCCCATCTGTTTGGCGGCGGGCGCCACGCCCGGCACCAGTTTGCCGTCTGGCAGGGGCACGCAGGCGAGGTCGCCTATCACGAAGACCTCGGGGTGATCGGGCAGGCTGAGATCAGCCGTGACCTGCACGCGCCCGGCGCGATCCACGGGGGCCGCCAGGTGTTTGCCCAGCGGCGAGGCAGCGACACCGGCGCCCCATAACACGGTGCGTGCGGGGTAAGGCGTGTCGCCCAGGGTGACGCCGTCCGCGCCAATGGCGGTGACCGCGGTGCCCAGGCGCACTTCCACACCCAGCTTTTCCAGTTGGCGGCGCGCCTTGTCCGATAGCGAGGGATCGAACGCGGGCAGCAGGCGCGGGCCGGCTTCCACCAGCAGTACGTTGGCCTTGCGAGGGTCGGCGCGGCGAAACTCGCGCGGCAGCGTGTGGCGGGAGATCTCGGCCAGCGTGCCGGCCAGTTCCACGCCGGTGGCGCCGCCGCCGACCACGACAAAGTTGAGCCATGCCTGGCGTTGCGCTGGGTCGTCCTCGCGTTCGGCGCGTTCGAAGGCGGTCAGTACGCGGCGGCGGATGGTAAAGGCGTCGTCGAGCGTCTTCAGGCCGGGGGCATAGCGTTCCCACTCGTCATGGCCGAAGTACGCGTGGGTGGAACCGGTGGCGACGACGAGCGTGTCGTAGCGCAATTCACCCTGGGCGAGTTGCACGCGCCGGGCAGCAAGATCGACGCCGAGCGCCTCGTCCATCAGCACCGTCGCGTTGGCCTGCTTGCGCAGGATCTGGCGCAGCGGTGCGGCAATGGAGGGCGCCGACAGGCCGGCGGTGGCGACCTGGTAGAGCAGCGGCTGGAACAGATGATGATTGCGTCGATCGACCAGGGTGATGCGGGCCTGGCTGTCGGCCAGGCCGCGTGCCACGGCGAGGCCGCCAAAGCCGCCGCCGAGGATCACGACGTGGTGGCGGGGATCGGGCGTTCGAGCGTCATGACTATCCATGTTGATGCCTCTTTCAGATGGGGAAATCGTAAGAGGAGCCGCTGTCGCCGTGATCCCGTGTCAGTACAGATCGATGGGATCGACGTCGAGCGACCAGCGTACTCGCCGCGCCGTGGGCAGCGTGGCGAGCAGGCGATACCAGGGTCGTATGGTTTGATGCAGCGCGCTGCGCGTGCTGGCTTCGATCAGTAATTGGCCGCGATGACGACCGGCGCGCAGTGGCATCGGCGCGGGCATCGGGCCGGCGATCTGCAGGGGCGCGTCGGCGAGCGCGGCGCGGGCCTCGTGCAGAAACCCATCCACGTGTTCGCGTTGATGGGCGTCGGCGCGCAGCAGCACCTGATGACCGAACGGCGGCAGCTCCACGCTGCGGCGTTCTTCCAGCAGGGTTTGTGCGGCAGCGCCATAGCCTTGTGCCAACAGCTGACGCAGCAGCGGATGTTCCGGATGATGGGTTTGCAGCAGCACGCGGCCAGGCTTGGCCGCGCGGCCGGCGCGACCGGCGACCTGCACCACGAGCTGGGCGAGCCGTTCGCTGGCGCGGAAATCCACGCTGTGCAGGCCTTCGTCCACACCCACGATGGCGACCAGGGTGAGGTTGGGCAGGTCGTGGCCCTTGGCCAGCATCTGCGTGCCGACGAGGATGGCGGGTCGGTCCTGGTGCAGGCCTTCCAACAGTTGTTCGAAGGCGTCGCGTCGGCGCGTGGTTTCGCGATCGATGCGCAGCACCGGCACCTCCGGAAAGAGCGCGGCGAGCGCTTCTTCCAGGCGTTCGGTGCCCTGGCCCTGCGGCTTGAGTTGGGGCGCGGTGCAGGCGGGGCAGGCCTGCGGTACCTGTGCGCGATAGTCGCAGTGATGACAGATCAGTTGTCGCCGGCTGGCGTGCAGGGTCATCGGGTGTTCGCAGCGCGGGCATTCGGCGTGCCAACCGCAGCTGTAGCACAGCAGCACCGGCGCATAGCCGCGGCGATTGCGAAACACTAGCACCTGTTCGCCGCGCGCCACGGTGTCGCCTACGGCGGCGAGCAACGCGGGCGACAGGCCGTGTTCCAGGCGCTGCGCGCGCATGTCCACGATCTGCACCTGCGGCGCGCGGACGGCGCCCGGTCGCGCGCGCAGACGCAGCGAGCGATATCGGCCCGCCTGGACGTTGGCGAGCGTTTCCAGCGAGGGCGTGGCCGACCCCAGCACCACCGGCACGCCGAGCGCGCGGCCCCGCAGCAGGGCCAGGTCGCGAGCGTGGTAGCGGAAGCCCTCCTGTTGCTTGTAGGCGCTGTCGTGTTCTTCGTCGACCACGATCAGGCCGGCATGCGGCAGCGGAGTGAATACCGCCGAGCGCGTGCCCAGGATCACTTTGGCCTCTCCGCTGCGGGCGCGCAGCCACGCACGGGCGCGATCGCCTTCGGCCAGGTTGGAATGCAGCACCTGCACCGTCACGCCGAGCCGCTCGCGCAGCCGCCGCACGGTTTGCGGGGCCAGGCCGATTTCCGGCACCAGCAGCAGGGCTTGTTTGCCCTGGGCGATGACCTGCTCGATCAGGGCGAGGTAGACCTCGGTCTTGCCGCTGCCGGTGACCCCATCGAGCAGGAACGGCTGGAAGCGTCCCAGCGTTTCGCCGATGGCTTCCACGGCTTGTTGTTGCTCGACGCTGAGCGCCGGTGCGGTGGTTACGGGCGCGGGCGCGTCGGCGTGCCGTTCGCAGCGGGCGATCAGCCCGGCGTCGTCCAGGCGGCGCGCGGCGTCGCGCCAACCGGGCAGTAGTTCATGCAGTAGCTCGGCGGTCTGGGGGCCGCGCGCGAGTGCTTCCAGCAAGGCCCGGCTGCCACCGCGGCGGCTGCCGGCGTCGAGCGCGCTGCGGCCTGCCACGGTGAGTTCCCAG
>NZ_JAELTT010000124.1 GCF_016428975.1 Dyella sp. ASV21 | reverse complement strand
GTGGTGGACCGCGTCACGATGGGTCAGTGACCCCACGATGTTCCACCTCAGCGGCCCGGACAACACCGAGTGCGACGTGCGTGAGGATGATCGGTCGGAGGAGGGCAGGTTCCTCAGCGTGCTCGCGCAGTTCCTTAGCGTGGGCATCCGCCCGGCGTTGCGGACTTACCAGACGCGCGTTGCGGACTGGCTGGCCAAGTGCTTCCACCCTTCGCAGTACCGGAACATGGTCGAGCGTGGCGACCGGTTGCTGGAAGAGGTGCTTGAGCTCCTGCAGGCACACGGCTACGACAAGCAGCGCGTGGCGACTCTGGTGCAGTACGTCTACGGCCGCCCGGTCGGAGAGCCTGTCCAGGAGTTGGGTGGCGTCATGGTGACGCTGGCCGCATTCGCTACGGTAGCGGGTCTCGACATGGACGCGGCGGGCGAGACCGAGCTGGCGCGCATCTCACAGCCGGAGGTGATGGAGAATGTCCGCATCAAGCAAGAATCGAAGAAGGCGTTGCACGTCGAAGAGTGGGACTGAACCAGAGGGAGTTGGAGAGACGTATGGACGTACTGATCGCAGACGGCGCGGCATCGAAGGGCCTCATTCACACGTTGGTAAAGGCGGTATTTGCCTACGAGGCCGCCCACGAAGGCCTATTTATGCATTGCGTATCCAATGGATTGTTCAATGCGTGGCAGCAGCCGATGGACGTCACTGCGCTGAACGATGCGCACGAGGGCGCGTCACGCGCGCTCGCGCAACTGGCTGGCGGGGAGGCGGACGTGCTTGTGGAGATGCGCCCCCGCATCTTCGACGCGTTGCGGCGCCAGGACGCCGAGTCCGCTGACGACGCGGATCGCCTGATCGACGAGCTGCTGCAGCGCCTGGCTGAATCCGCGAGCGCCGGTGTGGCGGAAGTGCCCTGAGGGCAACGTCATTTGCAGAAGCGGTGGGATCTTCTCCCGGCCCGTCGTCCCTGCAATGTGGCCACGTAGCCACGCGCACATCGCAACATGACGAGGGAACCATGACCGAAGCGAGCAGCACAGTCCAGCAGACCCTTCCCGACCCGCATGGCTGCCGTTCGTGCGCCCACCCTGACTGCGGTCGCTTCGATGGGCCGCGTCAAGTCGAGTGCCGCGCGGTGGCAGCCAACGCCTGCGCCCGAGACCAGTATCGCCCGGGCGGTGCCCTTGCAGTGATGAACGAGCCCGAGACGACGACGCATCGGACTGTAGATGTGATCGGGGGCATCAAGCTGGCCTCCCGTGACTGCCGCGCGGAGAAGCGCAACGCGGCCGCCAACGAGCTGCTCGACGTGCTCGGCGCCGCGCGGGAGCTAATCTTCGCTAGCCGCGAGCTGGACTCCGCGCAGCGCGAGCACGACCAGCTCGGGGCTGCGATGGGCCGCGCGTCGCGCTCACTCGTGGACATGGTTGTACAGCCCGACCTGTCCTACCAGGCCGCCGAGCAGGAATACGACCGACTCGACGATGCGGTATCGCGCTCGCTCAAGCGCCTGCTGCTGGCACGCCGGCGCCACGCCATTGCGCTGTCCTTCATCGCGGAGGAAGTTGAGGTCGCCAATGCGGTTTAAGCGGCGCGACCGCTGCCCGTTCAATGACACACCTCGCAAGCGAGCGGCGCTGGAGCGCAAGCAGCGAAACGAACGCGAGGCCCTGCCGCTGTTCGCGGCTCAGGTGGCTGCAGAGCAGGCGTCCGCTGACGACATCATGGCGGCGCGAGCGAAGTCCTGGGATCGGGCTGAACGGGAGGGGCGCGCTCGCGATGCCTCGGACTGGCGCCGGGCCCGCGCCAAGCTGGCCAGCTATCCGGCCGATGTGGCGCGCGCTCTGCGCTCCTACTGGGCGATCAATCAGTGGCCAGGAACCGCGATCTATTTGCTGTCCATGATGAACATGTTCGACAACGGCCGGCTGGACGCGGTGGAACGCATGCTGGGGCGGGGATCGGGCGCGCAGAATTGATCCGGTCTTTGTCGCGTCGCGCCGCGTGCGACATTGCCTTCAACACGAGGCGATGGCGGGATTGTCTGGGATGGACGGAAGGAAATGGCAGGCGAAGAGCAGCGTGTTCACGATGGACTTCATCTTGTCCTTCAGGGACGGAGTGGCGCCGGAAGGCCCTCTCTTGCGTCAATCTCGACCGGTTGTATGGGTGATGGAGCCGCCACGCTGTGTCGGCTATTCCATCGACCTCGACCTGCATAAGGCACAAGCATGATTAAGATCGACACCAATCTCCCGGCACCGCTTCTCTACGGCTGCGATCGTAGCTACAGCATCGAACACATCGTGGCCATGCAGCCCGCCACCCACCTCCGGGACGGCGAGCGCGCGCTGTTCGGCATGGTGCTCCCGAGCTGGCAGCGCGCGGAGTGCTGGGACGTCGAGCGCAAGCGTCGCTTTATCGAAGGCATCTTTCTGGGCCTCGGTACCGGCTATTACGTCCACACCCAGTTCGACTGGGATCGGGGCGCGGTGCGCACCGCAGGTGCTGGACTTCTGCTCGAGGGTCAGCAGCGATTTACGGCGCTTCGCGACTTCGTGGCCGGTGAGCTGTCGATCTTCGACGGGTTCACCTATGCGAGCTTGTCGCTGGCGGACAAGCGTCGCCGGTTCCTGCGTGTGACTTTCCCGAGCATCGAAGTCCGCCCGGATGCTGAGGAGGCGGAACTTCGCGAGCTCTATGATCGCTTGGCCTTCGGTGGTGTGCCCCACAAGCCGAGCGAGCGCGCCGTGATCTCGGGGGAGGCAGCATGATCACGCCGGCAACCTGGACCGACATCACCTCCTACCTCCTGACCGCCGCATTGGTTTCCCCGATAGCGGTATCCGTGGTCTGGTTGATTTTCTTCAAGCGCCCGAGCGAGAAGGGTGTCGCGCGGCGTATCCGCTGGGCAGCGCGCTTCTACTGGGTGGAGCGCTGGATGGGAGGCTTGGTCGCGCTCGCGTGGGTGCTTCTGATGTGTTGGCTGTTGCCGACCCCCGCGAATCATCCGCTGCTCTTTACTGAGCACTTTTGGCTCGCTGTGGTCGGGGGCATCCTCGCCATGGCGCTGCTCCCGATTCCGGTCCTCCTTTTTCTGCTGGAGCTTCAACCGAAGGCCTGGTTCGACCTCGATGAGGTGAGCGTGCGAACCGAAGGGAAGGGACACGTGAGTGTCCATGTCCGTCCGAAGGGGGCGGCAGGGTCGATCAGTCGCTCTCTGCGCGATACCCAGAACAGTGCGCTGCCCGTCGCGAGGTTCTTACAGGCGTACGGGCCAACGCTCAGGGGCGCAGGGGTGTCGGCTATCGACCTGATCTCCCAGGACATCACTGAGGAGATGCTCGAGGACCACGCCTACGTCATCGAGAAGCTGGAGCGGTGGTTTCCGGGATGGGAAGCCCGAGTCGTTGACCCCACGCCCGTGCCACGCGGACGCCGCTGGCTGATCAGCAAAACCCGTAAGGGTGCCCCGGTGGGCGCTTTCTCACGCGGCGTCCAGCTGACCTGGCGTGGCACGGTCATTCACCGTCCGCGTCGGCGCCGCGTGCGCAAGCCGGTCGCCTAACGACCTTTCTTCCCTGCAATCAAGTTCTTGCGGCCTTTGCCGATACACCACACAGGCCCCGCCGCCGGCGCGGGCCTTGTGGCCCCCACCCCCGGAGCACTCCAGCATGAGCTTCCAGCACCATTGCCTTGCCCACGGCGAGGTCCAGGCATTCAAGATCAACCAGCTCGAAGGCGTCCCCGACATCCGGTACTGGAACGGCGCGCTTGTGGCGTCCTGGCTGGGATGGGCGGCCTTGTCCCTCGGCGTCCTCACCGGACTCATGATCCTGGCGGCTTCCCTAACGGACGACGCTGACATCCGTGGTGGTCACCATTGGACGGCACTCGTGCTCGCCGTCGCTACGGGTGTCGTGTACCTCTCCTACCTGGTGGAGCGCTTCCGCAACAGCGACATCATCAGGCGCGAGCAAGACGCGGAGGATCTCGTCCGCGAAGCCACGGTCCTCGAGAAAGAGTGGGTGGTCTCGGTCTATGAAAACCACTACGAGGTGCGCAGCGCCGTCCGTCAGTGGCTGAAGGAGGGAAAAGTGCTTCGCAACCGTGACGTATGCGCGATTCGCGCGTATCTGCTTCGCGTCGAGCCAGCCCGTCAGATCCAGCACCTCGACCGCGCGCTGGCGCGCGGCTGACCTCTTCCCACTTCGACCCTCTCCAGGAGCCCACATGGATTTCAGCACGCACAACTGCCTGTTCGAGGAAGAGTTGGCCGAGTTCAAGCGGGAGCAGATGCAGGCGATCCCGCGCCCCCGTTGCATGGACGGCGAACGCATCTCTGCACTGTTCCGGAAGCTCGCCGGTGGCCTTGCCGTGGTAACTCTCATCTGCGTGATCGGCACCCTGATCGGACTTCCCGTCGTAGACTGGGCGCTCGCCGGCGTCTTTGCATCTTTGGCCGCCGTCTTCTTCGTGCTGATGGTGCGAGAGGAAGGCCGGGATCGAGAGTGGGACAGGGAGAGCTTGTCCGTCGATCGCGACCTACGCGAGGCAAGCCCCCAGCAGAAAGAATGGATCCTCGACCAGTACGAGCGGCACTACCAGGTGAGCCATACGGTCACTTCCTGGCTGGCGCAGGGCAAGATCATCCGCGAGCGCGATTACTGCGCGATTCGACGCCGCGTCGAAGCGGCCGAGGAGCGCATGCACGCCGACAAGGTGGAACAGGCCCTTCGCGCCTGATCGCAAAGTCGCAGTCGGCACACGTCACGAATTCAGGGAAGGGAAAGAACATGCTCAAGGAGCGCCGCTTCTATCCGCTGCAGGTGCTGCGCCGGCTCAATGCAAAGGACATGCGCCGAATGGGGCAGGGCGACCTGGCCGCCGTGAAGTTCTTCACGTGCCGAAGCCGCCGACTGCGCGTGCAATGCCTTGTCACACAGATGGGCGTGGCGACGGTGCCATCGGCGGAGGTGCCTGGTGCATTCGGCATCCGGTTCACCGGTGACGACCGAGCCGTCTTTCGCTGCATGCGCCTGCCCGCGTGAGCCTCCCGCGCGGAACATGAGCTGACTTTATCGGGCACGCCCCTGACGGACGATGCGTGCATGTGACAGGAGGCCCTCATGCAGCTCGCAACTTCTTCGCTCTCCCACTCGGCCCCACTGGATGTGCGCGCCGTCGTGTGCCTCACGCAGTTCGCCATGCACGCCGGCTTCGCCCCGGGCAGCGACTCGCTATTCGCGCAGCACGTCGCCGGCTGGGCCACCGAATGGCAGGGCGTCGAGTCGGGTCTCGCTGGGGTGATTGAAGACGCGTTGTGGA
>NZ_JAELTT010000123.1 GCF_016428975.1 Dyella sp. ASV21 | reverse complement strand
CCCCCCCCCCCCCCCCCCCCCCCCCCCCCCCCCCCCCCCCCCCCCCCCCCCCCCCCCCCCCCCCCCCCCCCCCCCCCCCCCCCCCCCCCCCCCCCCCCCCCCCCCCCCCCCCCACCCCCCCTTTTTTTGAACGTTGTCGTCGGCAGCGTCAGATGTGTATAAGAGACAGATTCCGTACTGTGGCGGCGGGAAAGCCCCGACGCAAGAGAAATTGCGCCCGACGAGCCCTTTCCGTCATGTCGGCGGCCGCTTTGCCGCCAAATCGGCGCCGTAACTGGTCTGCGGCGCTCTTGGCCCAATCTACCTCGGCCTCTTCGAGCACGGCCCTGATCCGCGCGTCGGGCAAGCCGTGGCTCTTCAGCTCTGCCCGCAGGCGCATGGGGCCATAGCCTTGGGCTACCCGGGTGCGCACCAGCACCTCGGCAAAGCGATCGTCGTCCTGGTAGTGCTGGGAACCCAGGCGGTCCAGCGCCTCGCCGGCCTCCTGGCCTTCGTAGCCGCCCTGGCGCAGTTTGAGCTTGAGCTCGCGCCGGGAGTGCTCGCGGCGCGCAAGCAAACCCAGCGCCTTGCTGTAGGCGCTGGGTTTGGCCTTCTTGTCACCGTCGGCGTCAGGGCGACGCTTCATAGCGGTCCGGCACTATCGGGACTGGAGCAAACGCTCAGGCTTCTTCCACCGCCTCTTCGGACACCGCCGCGCCCTTGCTGCCGGTGGTCAGCAGGCGGGCACGCAATTCGGCATCGACTTCATTGGCCACGGCCGGATTGTCGCGCAGGAACTGGCGCACGTTTTCCTTGCCCTGGCCGATACGGTCGCCCTTGTAGCTGTACCAGGCGCCGGACTTATCGATCAGGTTCTGCGCCACGCCCAGCTCGATGATCTCGCCCTCACGCGAGGTGCCTTCGCCGTAGAGAATCTCGAACTCCGCCTGGCGGAACGGCGGCGCCACCTTGTTCTTGACCACCTTGACGCGGGTCTCCGAACCGATGACTTCCTCGCCCTTCTTCACCGCGCCGATGCGGCGGATATCCAGGCGCACCGAGGCGTAGAACTTCAGCGCATTGCCGCCGGTGGTGGTTTCGGGGCTGCCGAACATCACGCCGATCTTCATGCGGATCTGGTTGATGAAGATGACCAGGCAATTGGACTTCTTGATGTTGGCGGTGAGCTTGCGCAGCGCCTGGCTCATCAGGCGGGCGTGCAGACCCACGTGCGAGTCGCCCATTTCGCCTTCGATTTCGGCCTTGGGCGTGAGCGCGGCGACGGAGTCGACCACCACCACGTCCACGGCGCCCGAGCGCACCAGCATGTCGGCGATTTCCAGCGCCTGTTCACCGGTATCCGGCTGGGAGACCAGCAGGTCGTCCACGTTGACGCCCAGCTTGGCCGCGTAGCTCGGGTCCAGGGCGTGCTCGGCGTCCACGAAGGCCGCGGTGCCGCCGTTCTTCTGGCAATTGGCGATGACCTGCAGGGTGAGCGTGGTCTTGCCCGAGGATTCCGGACCGTAGATCTCGACAACACGGCCACGCGGCAGGCCGCCGACGCCGAGCGCGATGTCCAGGCCCAGCGAGCCGGTGGACACGGTATCGATCACGTCGTCGGTACGGTCGCCCAGGCGCATGACAGCACCCTTGCCGAATTGCTTCTCGATCTGGCCGAGGGCGGAGGTGAGCGCACGGCGCTTGTTGTCATCCATCGTCTTGAATCCCGGAGTGGCAGTGAATGAAAGGCATGATGCCCGCGCTTAGTCTCACGGGCTGCGATCTCGGAACGGCCAGTATCCCATACCCGTCAAGCCGCGCCGGAGTGGCGCCGCCGGGTCAGTCGGTCAGGCTGTGCAGCACCCCTTTGAGCGCCGCCGCCACGGTTTGCCTGCGCACCGCCTCACGGTCGCCGTCGAACTGGAACAAACGGGCCGTGGCATAGCCACCGCGCCGCTTCCAGCCGATCCAGACGGTGCCCACCGGCTTGTCCGGGGTGCCGCCGCTGGGGCCGGCAATGCCGGTCACGGCTACTGCCATGCCCGCACCAAACCGGGCCAGCGCACCCGACACCATTTCCAGCGCCGTCTCCTCGCTGACCGCGCCCGTACGCTCGAGCGTGCCCGGGTTGACGCCCAGCAACGCCTCCTTGGCCCCATAGCTGTAGGTGACCACGCCCGCATCGAACCAGGCGGAGCTGCCCGGCAAATCCGTCAGCGCCTTGGCAATCCAGCCGCCCGTGCAGGATTCGGCCGTGACCATCATCAGCCGCTTCTGCAAGGCAAGCTCGGCCACCTGCTCGGCCAGTTGCCTAAGCTCGGCGTCGGAGGGGAAGGACACGGTCATGGGGAAGCTCCACGGCTTGGGGAAACGACGGTTCTACCCGTTAGGCATCATCACGCCAAGCCCCAGGGGAAAAACCATCGCACGGGCAGATACCCCAACGGCCCCGGGGCTACCGACCGGCACGATCCGGGGCGCGCTCCGCAGCGCTCTGCGCCCCGCCTCCCTGTGGCTGCCTTCCGAACCGCCACACCGCAAGCACGCCGTACAGCACGCCAAGCAACGCGAGATTGAGCAGTTGCGGTGCAACCTCACTCACGCTGGCCCCCATCTGGTTGAGTCGCACCACCGCGTTGATGCCGGGCGTGGTCGGCAACAGCTTGGCCAGCCATACCAGCGGCCAGGGTGTGGCCTCGGCCGGCCAGGACAGATTTGCCAGAAAGAACATCGGCAATGAGAGAAACGTAATGAGCTGGAAGGGCCGCTCCCGCGTGCGAAAGAAGCTGCCAAGGAACAGCGCAAAAGCCACCACCGCGGCCACGTAAAGCACCGACGCCAGCAGCAATCCCCACAGGTTGCCGCCGCGCGGATAATCCTGAAACCAGAGCACGAAGCCGTTGTAATAGAGCATCGAGCACAAACCCACCGTGCCAAACGCTGCCGCGATACCCGCCAGCCCTGCCCGCGAGAACGCCAGCCGCCCCATGCGTTCACGTCGCGTCCCGGCCATCACCAGCAGGCCGATCAACAAGGTCTGCTGCACGATGAGCTGCGCCACGCCAGGCACCACGGCGCTGCCATAACCCTCGCGCGTGTTGAATAGCGGGCGCTGCACGAGTTGCACAGGCGGCGACGCCGGGGCGCCGGTAAACCGCGCCTGAGCCGTGGCAGCGGCACGCGCAAATGCCGTGGCGGCATCGGCCACCCCCTGCAACACCTGGCTGGCCCGCCCCAGATAAGCCCCGCGACCAAACAGCGATACACCGCCGCTGCCGCCGCGCAGCACGTCGTGCTCAAAGCCTTCGGGTATCACCAGCATGCCCTCGGCCGCGCCGCGCGCCAGTAGCGCCTCGCCTTCCGTGACCGAACTCACCATCGCCGCGACATAGACCGCGTTCAGGGCATCGACGCGGCGACTAAGTGAGCGGCTCATCGGGCTGTGGTCCTGATCGACCACCACCACCGGAAAATCCGAAGCGACCTGATGCCGATAAGCACTTGGGTAGAAGAACGAATAGATGATCACCGCGAGAATCATGGTGACCACGGCATAGCGGTCACGAAACAGTGCGGCGAAGGTTTCCCTGTAGGCAACGAGGAAGCGGCTCATCGCAAACCCCACGCCGCGGGGTCGCGCGCCGCGCGCGCATAGAGCCACGCACCCATGCTACCGGCGATGAGCACAAACGACACCAACGCGCCTAGCGGCCCCGCCGCATCGGCCAGCGCAGCATGCGCATCGAGCTGTTGCGATTGAAGATGCAGGTAATGGGTATAGGGCAACGCGGTATTCCACGCTTTGACAAACGCATTGGCGCCGATGACCGGAAAGGTGCCCGCGGAAAATGCCAGCGATGTACCCGCGTAAATGCCGACCAGGGACAACGCCGTGCCCATGTTGCGTGTCGCTGCCACCAACAGCAGCGCAATGGCGGCATAGGCGACAAACATCAGGCCATAACCCAGCATAAGTAGCGCGATGTTGCCTTGCACACCCGCGCCTCGTATACCCACGAGCCAGGCCAATCCGAGCACCGCGTACAGCAAGAACAGCACGAGATAAGGCGCCGCCTTGCCCAGCACGGCAGGTAGCACTCGCCAGCCGCAAGAGGCCATCCACGTCTGCACGCTCGCGTCGCGCAACTCGCGACCAAACGCCGCCGCCAGCGCCAGCGTGGCGGCCAAATGGAGCATCGCGGGAAACAACAGACTCAGCAGGAAATGCTCGTAGCTGCGCGAGGCGTTGCCCAACACCGATACCTGCACGCTGATAGGCGCGCCTCGCACCTTGGCCGGCCCACGAATGGCCGCCGTCTGCTCGATCGCGACGCGCTGATTGAACGCCTGCACGGTCGCGGCAATCTCGCGTGAGGCCGCCTGCCCTGCCGTGAGATAGCTGGCGTTATACCAACTCATCACCGTGCCGCCATTGCGCACCAGCATGTCTCGGCTGCTCTCAGCGCCCACCAGCACCACCGCGTAACTCTTGCCCGCACGCACCAGCGGCCAGGCTTGCAGCAGTGCATCGCGTTGATAGGCCACATGCAAGCCCGGGTTCTCATCGAGCATGCGGATCAGTTCGCGACTGAGCGCGCTGCGATCCTCGTCCACCACTACGATCGGCAGTTTGCGCGGCACACCGGCGCTAAAGAACCAGGCGAACATCGCCAAGGCAAGCAGGGGCATCCAGGTGACGAGTGCCCGATCCCAGCGGTCCCGCCAAAGATGCTCACACTCGCGCCGCGCCGACTGCAGAAATGCCTGCAGCGAAGAACACCGCTCGCCGCTCAGCGTGGTGGCCATGGAAACAGCACGCTCATGCCAGGACGCAGGCCTTGGATGACCTGCACGGGGCGCACCCGCACCTCGAAACTCTTGACGTCATAGCCTGACGACTGGCGGGTGGCGCGCCAGGTGGCGAAATCGCCGGCCGGGTTGATGAAGTAGACCTCGAACTGCGCATCGTCCACGCCAAGCGCGGGGATGCGGCCGCGCAAACGATCACCCATCTTCAATGCCGCGAACTGATCCTCACGCAGGTTGAAAGCAACCCACGGATGATCGATGTCGGTGAGCGCGAATACCGGATAGCCGGCAGGCACCAGTTCCCCCACCGTCACCAGGCGCTTGCCCACTTCGCCCGCCGCCGGTGCACGCCCCTGTACCTCGTCCTCGGCAGCCTGCACTTCGGCTACGGCGCCTTCGGCCTGGGATACCTGGGCCACGGCCGCCGCCTTGTCCTCGGGGCGCGTGCCGGCCAGCGCCTGGTCGTACTGCGCCCGCGCGGCCTTTTGCTGCTCGGCGGCGCTGAGCGCCTGCGCCTGCGCTTCATCCCGGTTCTGACGCGTGACG
>NZ_JAELTT010000122.1 GCF_016428975.1 Dyella sp. ASV21 | reverse complement strand
GCCTCCTGCAGTTGGTTACGCTCGGCGTCGAGTGCCTGCTGCTGCTCTTCGAGCGCTCGCTGGCCTGTCTCCGTGGCGGCGCCTTTGAGCGCTTGCCAGGCATCCCAGAAGCCTTTGTGGACCTCAGGGGGCTTGGCGCGGCGCGCGGGCGACAGGCGTCCCATCGCCTCCGCGATCTTCGGGTATACCGCGTTCGGTGAGCCGCGGCCCTGTGTGACGGCGTGCACCAGTTTGAGGCTGGGCACCTGTCCGAGGTCTAGCGCCGCCTCAACGATCACGTCGATGTCGGCCTGGCTGATCGGCCCCGCATCGGGGTCCCGGGCTTCGACGTAGCGGGTCCGGATGCGCTCAACGGCCTCTTCCTGAGCGATGCGTTCCTGCAGCGGTTGATAACTGGCGCGGGATGTCCCCGCGAACGCCACCAGCATGGCGTCCAGGTCGGCGGGGTCGCCCCCGTGGCGCAACGCGGTGGGCAAATCGAACTCAGCGTCGGTAAGCAGGAGTCCTTGCGCCTCCCCGAAGTTCAAGGGGTTCGTGGACTGGGGGAAGGCGCCCAGGGCCACCTTAGCGGTCCGCAGGTGAAATGCGCTTCGTGCTGGGGTTCGCCCCGGCAGGTAGGTCAGCCGCGCCGGCGAGAGCACGAGTGTCCGAGTCGCGCTGGACAGCGCCATCGCGTGGTCCGTCGGCTTGGTGGGGTCCGCGGTGCGCCGGCCCGCGTTGCGAATCGGCGAGATCTGCGAGCTGAGCTGCATTGTCTCGATCGGTACGCGCGCGAACCCGCCCGGGGTGTTGGCGTCGCGGAACCAGGCCACGCAGCGTCCCGTGGCGATCAGCTGCTCCACGGTCTGTCGCAAGCTCGGCAGGGTCTCCCACGACAGCTCTTTCCCGGCGACGTGCGCCGACGTGGCAGCCGTAACGGCGGCGTTCCAGCGTTCAGTCGAGGGGTTGGAGGAACTGGCCACGGCGATTCTCGGCAGGTGCGTGGGCGCCGTTATACCGCATTTTGCCAGTTTGGAACAATACATAAAGAAGGCTACATAGAGCATAGCCTTAATATCGTCGGATGGGCAATAATTCCATTTATTAACCAATGCGACTAGGCTTGCAGGATTGCAAAATGGGCCGGACCGGCGTAGCCTCAAGTTCGGCAAATCGCGCCCTTGGAGAACGCTATGACCGTCCACGTCGCTCATGCCCCCGTGAATGTGGTGAAGCTGGGCCTGCGCCTCGACGCCGCGCATCGCCGCGTGACCTCGTCCGTGGGGCGCGTCTCGCTGGGCGAGCTGGATCTGAAGCGCGGCTCCAACGAGCGCGCCGTCGCGCCGGGACTCGCGTTCTATCTGATGGCCCCGTTGGGCGCCCGCGAGGAAGACATTCCGGAAGATGCGATCAGCTTGATCAAGGCGACGGTGGCGCAGGTGTTCCGTCGGAGCACGGTGGCCGCCGAGACCCTCAAGCGGCTGTGGTCGGGCACCAACCAGTTTGAGAACGCGTGGGCGCTGCTCGAGGCGCAGGATCACACCTTTGCGGTCCGTCCCGCGCGGACGGGTCTCAGTCGCGAGTACTTAACCAAAGCCTTCCGGGTCCACGATCACGCGCTCTTTGATGCTGCGCACTCGGGCGCGCTCGATCTGGACGAGCCGATCCGCCTGCTGGTGGAGCTCTCGCCCAAGCGCGGCGGTGGCGACGACACCGAGTGGGCCAGCCTGGTCGAGCGTCTGACCGCCACGACGCCGGCGCCAGCCGCCGAGGCCGAGGAGGCCCCTGCCCCGCGTTCCCCCAAGGAACGCATTTTGGCCGAGCACTGCCTCTCGGCAGCCGAGGTGGCCCGCCGCCTCAATGCCCGCGCCGAGGACGCGACGTCGTGGGCCAGCCGCAAGCGCCGTGCCGATGAACTGTTCGGCGTCTGGTCGGCGCGCGACCGCACGTACGTGCACCCGGACTTCCAGTGTGCCGACGGGCTGACCGACGCGCATCGCAAGGCGTTGTTCCAGACCCTACGGACGCGCATCGGTTGGGCCGACACGAACGAGCAGGACAAGGGCGGCTGGAAGCGTGCGTACTGGCTCTATCAGCCCAACACCGCGCTGTCTCAGGCGGCGTTGGCCGCGCCCGGGATCGACATGAGCGATCCGGTCACCGGGGCGTTGACGTTGAACTTCCTGAGCGATCAGCCGCGCACACCGGCGGAGGTGTTCGGGGAAGCGCCCGACGCGGTGATCGCCTTGGCCAAGGACTTGGCACCGGCCGAGGTCGCCCGTGACTGACGTCATCACGAAGTGGCCGTTCCAGACCCAAAGCATTCGAGCAGGCGACGTCGTGGCGCACACCTATCGTGCAGTCTTCGATGCGCGGTCGCCGAACCCGTTCTGCGACACGCGTTACGCCCTCATGGGCCCGCCGGGCCAGCCAAACCTGCGCCCGGCGTATTACGTGGCGACCGGCCACCGCGGCGCCCTGTGGGAGATCATTCTGCGCACCGTGTCGCCGAACGCCGATAACCAGGTGTCGGTGCCAGCGGCCCTCTATGCGGGCCGCCGCCTGGTGCGCTTGCGCGCCAAGCGCGACATTGAGGCCGTGATCCGCGTGGACCGTCCCCATCGACTGCGCTTCGTGGACGCGGACACGCCCGAGGACATGGCCTGGGAGATGGCCTGCACCCACAGTGTGCACGCGATCTCCCACGGCATGGCCGCCGGGGTCGAGCGCTTCCTGACGCAACTGCGCTTCCAACACGCGGCCCTGGGCTGGCGTTCGAAGCAGTACCCGGACGATCTGGTCTATGTGCTGTACGCCCCGCCCTTCGACCCGGACGACTGGGAAATCATCGAAGACATCGACCTCACGAGTGCCGCCGGCATCGCCCTGATCAAGGATGCCGTCGAAGCGCCCGGCTATCAGTGGGAGGACGAGCCCGCGCCGGATCCGGACATCGATCCATGAACGAACTGCTTGTGGTCGACAGCTTGCAGGACCTTCAGGAGGTGGCGGCGGTCGCGTCGACCGCGTTCGAGCCGGTCGTCGCGGTGCCGTCGGCGCCGGCGCTGCTGGAGCGTTTGCGCGCCTGGGAGGCCGACTTTCTCGCCGGCCAAGCCCGCGCCACCGTGGCTGCCGTCCGCGCGGACTGGCAACAGTACATCGAGTGGTGCGAGGCCCAGCACCGCACGCCGTTGCCGGCGGACGTGGATCAGCTGGCCGCGTTCATCAACAACGCGCTGATTCGCGGGCGCAAGCTTTCAACGCTCAAGCGCTACGTCTACACCGTGGGGCTGATCCACGAGGCGGCCGGATTGGCCAGTCCGGCCAAGGATGCTCGCTGGAAACGCAAGTGGGGGGCGATCAGGAAAACGCTCGTTGAACGAACCGGCGCTGACGGCGAACCCGACAACGGCAATTTGACCCGACAGGCCGGCGAGCTGCTGACGGACGACATCGCGAAGATCCTGGCCACGCTTGGCGAACATCCTCGCGACTTGCGTGATGCCGCCATGCTCGCCTTGGCGTCCGACACGCTCGCGCGCGAGTCCGAACTGGTGGGTGTCCGCGTCGAACATCTGCATCAGAATCGAGCCAAGCGCAGCTGGTCGTTGTGGCTACCGCGCAGCAAGAGCAATCAAACCGGCGAGCGAAAGGACTACCGGCACGTCTCGGAGGAGACCATCGCCCGCGTGCGCGCCTGGCAGGCGGCGGCGGGCATCGAGACGGGACTGCTGTTCCTCCCGGTGGGTGGTCGCCCAAAGCGACGGGTGCAGGCGGCCGTTGCTGAGGGTCGGGAGCCGCCCATCGTCGCGCTGGGCGCCAAAGAAGTGGCACGCATTTTCCGCCGGCGCGCCGTTCAGGCGGGACTGGCGCACGCGTGGAGCATCTCTGGCCACTCGACGCGGGTGGGCACCGCGAACGACTTGATCAACGGCGGCGCCACCATTGCGCAGATCATGGATGCGGGCGGATGGCGGAGCGCAGAGATGGTCGCGATCTACACGCGGCGCTCGCAGGCGGGCGCGAATGCGGTGGCGGAGCTGCGCGCTAAGCAGCGCGCGGCCGGCGGTCGCAAGGAGACCGAATGAACGGTTCCCATCGCGGCCGGAGTGCCACGGAATGAGTACGGCGGTCTGGTCCCAGCACCTGGCGTCCTTGGACGACGACGCGTTCGAAGAGTGGCTGTGCCTGTACTTCCAGGAACTGTATGGCTTGCCCCTTCCGCCCCAGCGGAATGGCCGCTCGGGGCAGGCGCAGGCCGGTGTCGATGTGTTTTTTCGCACGCCGGCCGGCGAATGGATCGGTGTCCAGGCCAAGGCCTACACCCGCACCAAGCTCACGCCGGCGAAGTTCGACGTGGAGGTTACGGCGGCACACGCGTTTACGCCGCCGCTCACCCACTACATCGTCTGCACCCTCAACGATCGGGATGCGGTCGTCCAGGCCCACGCGCGTGCCGCGACGATCCACGAGCGCGCGAACGTCACGGTGCTCGCGCGCCAGGACCTCGCAGAAGAGACAGCGCGACGACCGAAGTTGGCTCAGGGCGTCCTCGCGCACCTGTCGCCGGGGTATCTGGACGCGCTGCATCAGGCGTTCACGTTTCGGCCCGGCCAAGCACTGGCCACCAGTGCACCCGATGTCGGCCCAGCTAGCAGTGATGTGGCGCTGCGCGCCATCGGCTCATGGACCGACGCGGGCGATCCGCAGCGCACGCTGGACGAGCTGTCGCGCTACACCGGGTCTGCGGACCGTAGCGAGCGGTTGCTCGTGGAAGTGCGCGCTCGCTTTGCGCTGGGGCAGTTCGACACGGTCATCGAGACGGTGCGCGGCGAGTTGCTGGTCCCGTCGCCGAACGCGTCGGTAATTGCCTTTGGCGCGCATGCTGCCCAGCTCTCGGGCGACGCGGCCTTGGCCGACGCGTGGTTAACCCGGGCGCTGGCAGCGACCACCGCCGCCACGAAGCCACAGGTGGTGGGTTCGTACGTGCGCGTGCATGCGCTTCGCGAGGACGCGTCGTTTGCAACGCTCGAGGCCTTCGCGACCGAGGTGCTGGGGGACCCCCTGCCGATCGCCCTGGCGTTGGCGGACGCCGCGTTCCAGTTCGGTGAGCTGGAGGCCGCCATCACCTGGTACAGCCGAGCCAGGAGCCGCCAACCGGACTGGCCGCCGGGCGCGCGCGCCAATGAACTGGGGGCGCGGCTGTGGCAGCTCATCCGCGCGGAAGAGTCCGGCGCCACGGTCACCGACGCGTTGCGCGGATGCGCGGCGCAGCTGGAGGTGCTGCTGGCCGATCCTGCCATCCAAAGCCCGGGGCTACGGCTGCCGATGCTGGTGAACCTGGGTCACGCCAAGCGCGCCCTCGGCGAGTTCGCGCCCGCCGCGGCGGCCTGGGAAGAAGCGCTCGCGTATCCCGACGCGCCGGCCTCGCTGTGGCTCTACCGTTGCGCCTTGTCGGCCATCGAAGGCGTACCCCTGCCGCCCGAGGCGTTGATCGGACGCTGGACCGACAACCACCGAGCGGCCCTCATTCTGGCCAGCGCCTTCACACTGCAAGGCGATCCGGCGCGCGCCACCACGCTCATCGATCGCGTGTTTGCCGATCCCGCCGCGACCGCCGAGGAAGTGATCCTCGCGCACGTCGAGCGCATACGCGTCGCATCGGCCGGTCACGACAGTCGTGTCACGCCGGCGCACGTGGACACCATGCTCGGGCTCGTGAACCGGGAGGAGCCGTCGCTGCCACT
>NZ_JAELTT010000121.1 GCF_016428975.1 Dyella sp. ASV21 | reverse complement strand
CTGCGCATCGTCCAGGCGTGCATGGTCGATGGCGTGCTGGCGCGCACGATAGCCCAGGATGGGCAGGGTGCCATGGCCGGCAAAGTTGAGCGGGGTGTTCTGTACATCTTTGGGAATATCGACCACCACCGGGCCAGGGCGGCCGCTGCGGGCGATCTCGAAGGCGGTGCGCAAGGTCGCTTCCAGGCGCGACGGGTCGGTGACCAGGAACACGTGTTTGGCGCAAGGGCTCATGATGTTGCTGATCGGTGCTTCCTGGAACGCGTCGCTGCCCAGCGCGGCGGTGGGCACCTGGCCGCAGATCACGACCATGGGCACGGAATCGGACATGGCGTCGCGCACCGGTGTGACCATGTTGGTGGCGCCGGGTCCGGAGGTGACGATGGCCACGCCCACCTTGCCCGAGGCCCGCGCGTAACCGGCGGCCATGAAGCCTGCGCCCTGTTCGTTGGCGGGCACGATCAGCGGCATCGGTTCACCGCCGTTGGGGGAAAGATGCGTGGCGTTGTAGCGGAACACGGCGTCGTACACCGGCAGGATCGCGCCGCCGGAATAGCCGAACAGCACGTCGACGCCTTCGTCGGCCAATACCTGCACCACGACTTCCGCACCGCTCATGGTCTGGCCGGCGAGCGGGTGGCTCGCCACGGAGGTGGTCAGGTCGTGCTCTGGGACGGCGCGCTGCAGTGGCATGTTCACGGTGATCGGGGTTCCCAATGCGCCGATGGTTCGGCGGTTCGAATACGTGGTGGAAAAACGCCTCCCCTGAAAATCAGGGGAGGGTCTGTGAGAGGCAATGCGTGCTTGCGGGAAAAGCCGCCCTCTTAAGTGGAACAACGAACGTGCGAATGGCCTTGAAGCGCTTCGGCACGTTGAAAGTCGCCGGTTCCCCGCTTTGGCGGGGATGACGAGCAGATCTGGCCTGTTAACCCACCTTCTTGAGCGGCTCGGAGGCCGGCTTGGACGCGCCGGCTTGCAGCCACGACATGCGCGCACGCAGCTTGGCGCCCACCTGTTCCACCGGATGCTCAAGATCGGCCTGCTTGAACTTCTTGTAGTTCGGCAGGCCGGCGTTGTACTCGGCGATCCAGTTGCGCGCGAAGGTGCCGTCCTGGATGTCCTTGAGCACGTCCTTCATGCGCGCCTTGGTGCCGGCGTCGATCACGCGCGGGCCGCTCACGTAGTCGCCGTACTGCGCGGTTTCGGAGACGAACTCCAGCATGCGCGCGATGCCGCCTTCGTAGAACAGGTCCACGATCAGCTTCAGTTCGTGCAGCACTTCGTAATAGGCGATTTCCGGCTGATATCCGGCTTCCACCAGGGTTTCGAAGCCGGCCTGAACCAGCGAGCTGGCGCCGCCGCACAGCACGGCCTGCTCGCCGAACAGATCGGTTTCGGTCTCTTCCTTGAAATCGGTCTTGATCAGCAGCGCGCGACCGCCGCCGATGCCGTCGGCATACGCCTTGGCCTTGGCTTCGGCGTGGCCGCTGACGTCCTGGTGGATGGCCCAGATGCTGGGCACGCCACGGCCGATTTCATACTCGCGCCGCACCAGCGCGCCCGGGCCCTTCGGCGCCACCAGGATCACGTCGATATCGGTGCGCGGCTCGATCTGCTTGAAGTGCACGTTGAAGCCATGCGCGAACAACAGCGCGGCGCCCGGCTTGATGTGGGGCTCGATGTGCTCCTTGTACAGGGTCGGCTGCACCATGTCGGGGGTGAGCACGGCCACCAGGTCGGCGCCCTTCACGGCGTCGCCCGGCTCGGCCACGTTGAAACCTTCGGCGCGGGCCTTCTCCCACGAGGGGCCGCCCTTGCGCAGGCCTACCACCACGTCGAGACCGGAGTCGCGCAGGTTGAGGGCGTGGGCACGGCCCTGGCTGCCGTAGCCGAGGACGGCGATGCGGGCCTTGGCCAGCGTGTCGTTGGTGGTGTTGCTGCTCATGCGGTAACTCCTGCGGTCGTGTCTTCGTGGACGTGGTGGGAAGGGGTGGAAGCGGACGTACTGCGTGTGGCGGAGGGATGCGTGGTGGCGCCGTCGGAGGCGGAGCCGACCAGGTGTGCGTATTTGGCGAGCGCGCCGCGGGTGACCTTGGGGGCGGGCGGTTGCCAGCTGGCGCGACGCGCGGCGAGGTCGGCGGTGGTGCTGATCTGGCGCGTGTCGGCGTCGATGCGAATGCGGTCGCCTTCGCGCAGCAGCGCGATGGGGCCGCCGCGCGCGGCTTCCGGTGCGATGTGGCCCACCATGTAGCCGTGCGTGGCGCCGGAGAAGCGGCCATCGGTAATCAGTGCCACATCGTCGCCCAGGCCGCGACCGACCAGGGCGGCGGTGACGCCCAGCATCTCGCGCATGCCGGGGCCGCCGGCCGGCCCTTCGTTGCGGATGACGATGACGTCGCCCTTTTCGATCAGGCCGCCCTGCACGGCGGCAAAGGCCTGCTCCTCGCTTTCGAAGACGCGTGCGCGACCGTCGAAATGGTTGGCGCCCTTGCCGGCGAGCTTGAGGATGCAGCCTTCCGGTGCGAGGTTGCCGTAGAGAATGGAGTAGCCGCCGCGTGGCTTGAGCGGCTGCGACACCGGATGCACCACATCCTGCTGCTCGGCGCGCGGCGCCAGCGCGGTTTCCTCGAACAGGCTGCGACCGGTAACGGTGGGGGCGTCATCCAGCATGCCGGCGGCGATCAGTTCCTGCGCCACGCGCGCGCTGCCACCGGCGCCGAACATTTCCACGGCGGTGTAGCGGCCGCCGGGCAACAGGTCGGCGATCACCGGCGTGTGCTTGGAAGCGGGTTCGAAATCTTCCAGCGTCCACGGCGTACCCGCTTCGCGCGCGATGGCCAGCAGATGCAGCACGGCGTTAGTGGAGCCGGCGGTGGCGGCGACCATGCGCGCGGCATTGCGGAACGCGGTTTCGGTGAGCAGTTCGCGCGGCGTGCGGCCTTCCTTCAGGCATTCCATCACCAGCTCGCCGCAGCGGTGTGCGGCGGCGGTCTTGGCCGGGTGGGTCGCGGGAATATCGTTGAAGCCCATCGGTGACAGGCCGAGCGTGGTGAGCACCATCGCCATGGTGTTGGCGGTGAACTGGCCACCGCAGGCGCCCGCGCCGGGGCAGGCATCGCGTTCGACCGAGGTGAGCTCGGCCGTATCGATCTTGCCCGCGCCGTGCGCGCCCACCGCCTCGAACACCTGCTGGATGGTGATCGGGTGATTGTCGTGCGTGCCGTGCGCGATGGTGCCGCCGTACAGCGCCACGCTGGGAATGTTCAGGCGCGCCATCGCCATGGCGGCGGCGGGGATGGTCTTGTCGCAGCCGCACAGCACCACCATGGCGTCCAGGCAGTGGCCGTCCACGGCCAGCTCAATGGAGTCGGTGATCACTTCGCGGCTGATCAGCGAGGCGCGCATGCCGGGTGTGCCCATGGCGATGCCGTCGGTGACCGCGATGGTGTTGAACTCCACCGGCGTGCCACCCGCCGCGCGGATGCCTTCGGCGACGTGCTCGGCCAGCTCGCGCAGGTTGAGGTTGCACGGGCTTACGTTGGACCAGGTGTGCACGACGGCCACCAGCGGTTTGGCGATGGCCGCGTCGTCCAGGCCGGTGGCGCGCAACATGGCGCGCGCGGGTGCGCGGTCGGGGCCGGTCTTGATCAAGTCACTGCGCATGCGTGGATTCCGGTGTCGAATGTCGGGTGGGAGTCAGTGGCGCTGCCAGCGGCGGGTCGTGGCGAAACACCCTGGGATCCGCCCTTCGGCGGTTGAAGCGCGTCTCCCGCCCGGGCGGGAATGACGGTGTAGAGGTGTCGTTCCGAACATGGGAAGGCATCAACCGCATGCGCGTCCCCAGCGCAGGAACGCCGCGGCGTTGCAGGCGTGTTCGTCCAGCGCGGCCAGCACGGCGTCCACCACGTCCTGGGTGCTGGCATGGCCGCCGATATCGGGGGTATGCGGGCCGTGTTCGATCACGTGCGCCACGGCGCTTTCCACCGCGACGGCCTCTTCTTCCAGGCCCAGCGAATGGCGCAGCAGCATGGCTGCGGAAAGCATGGCGCCGGTGGGGTTGGCCACGCCCTGGCCGGCGATGTCCGGTGCCGAACCATGAATGGGTTCGTACAGGCCGCCCTTGCCTTCGCCCAGCGAGGCGGAAGGCAACAGGCCCAGCGAGCCGGCCAAGGCGGCCGCTTCGTCGGTGAGGATGTCACCGAACAGGTTCTCGGTGACCACCACGTCGTAGCGGGACGGCTGCGTGAGCAACAGCATGGCCATCGAATCGACCAGCTGGTGTTCCAGCTTCACGTCGGGAAACTCGGTGGCGATGCGCTGCACGGTGCTGCGCCACAGGCGCGATGTCTCCAGCACGTTGGCCTTGTCCACCGAGGTGACGTGCTTGCGGCGTCCGCGTGCCAGGTTAAAGGCGCGGCGCACCACGCGCTCCACTTCGGCGACGGTGTACTTGCACTCGTCGATGGCGGTGTCGATGGTGCGTGTCTTGGCGCCGAAGTAGGCGCCGCCGGTGAGTTCGCGCACGAACAGCACATCGACGTGCTTGAGCTTTTCGTTTTTCAGCGGCGACAGTTCGGCCAGTGCCGGATGCACTTGCAGCGGACGCAGGTTGGCATACACGCCCAGGGCCGCGCGCAGTGCCAGCAGGCCTTGCTCGGGGCGCACCGGCGCATTGGGGTCGGACCACTTGGGGCCACCCACCGCACCGAGCAACACTGCATCGGCCGCCTTGCAGGCTTCCAGCGACGCGGCTGGCAGCGGTTCGCCGCTGGCATCGATGGCGCAGCCGCCGATCAACTGTTCTTCGAAATGGAAGTGATGGTCGTAATGCGCGGCAACCGCATCGAGCACGGCCGCGGCCGCGGCGGTGACTTCGGGGCCGACGCCATCGCCGGGCAGGGTGACGATATGCGCTCTCATGCGGCTTTCTCCACGCGTTGTTCGTAAGCGGTGATGGCGTCCTGGTGTTGCTGGAGGTAACCCAGCTGATCGACGCCGTTGAGCAGGCAGTGGCGGGCGAAGGGCTCGAGCTGGAAGCGGATGCGGCCGCCATCGGGCAGGGCGATGTATTGCTCGCGTACGTCGATGGACAGTTCGACGCCCGGATGTTCCAGCAACCAGCGGTGTTCGGCCTCGTCGAGCACGATGGCGAGCAGGCCGTTCTTCAGCGCGTTGTTGCGGAAGATGTCGGCGATCTCGCTGCACAGCACGGCCTGTACGCCGTAGTCCAGCAGCGCCCACGGCGCGTGTTCGCGCGACGAACCGCAACCGAAATTGCGGCCCGCGACGAGAATGTGGCAACCCTTCGCCTGCGGCTGGTTGAGCGGGAAGGCCGGGTTATCGCTGCCATCGGCCTGGTAGCGCCAATCGTTGAAGCACAGCTTGCCCAGGCCGGCGCGCTGGGTGGTGGTGAGAAAGCGCGCGGGGATGATGCGGTCGGTATCGATGTTCTCGTCCGCCAGCACGGCGGTGCGCGAGTGGATGCGGGTGATGGGTTTCATGCGGCGGCCTCCTGCAGGTAGTCACGCGGATCGGCGATGCGGCCGGCCAGCGCCGATGCGGCGGCGGTTGCCGGGCTGGCCAACACGGTGCGGGCGCCTTTGCCCTGGCGGCCTTCGAAGTTGCGGTTGGAGGTGCTCACCACCAGTTGGCCCGGCTGCGCCAGGTCGCCGTTCATGGCGATGCACATGGAGCAGCCCGGCACGCGCCACTCCGCGCCGGCGGCGGTGAATACGTGGTGCAAGCCTTCGTTCTCCGCGTCGCGGCGCACCGCTTCGGAGCCCGGTACCACCAGCATGCGAACGCC
>NZ_JAELTT010000120.1 GCF_016428975.1 Dyella sp. ASV21 | reverse complement strand
ACGCCACCAGCTCGGCAACACCGCTGCCCAACGGCGCGGCGAATAGGACCAGCAGTACGAACCAGATCGCCCGCGGCAGGCCGTTGGGCGCAACCCGGACCGTCGTGGCGCGATACCAGGCCGTGGATGCGAGGACCAGTTCGAGAAGGAATGAGAAAGTCGTTAGGAACGAGGACATGGACTGATCCCGTCGTGTAGGTCAGTCCATCCTCTGGGCCGGATTGCGTGGGTCCAACATCGACGCGATTTCGCGCCGCGTCCATCACCAACGCATCAGAACAACCCGATCTTCGGATGGAACTGGGCCCATTCCGCTTGGCACTTCGCCGGGAGCGCGTCGACCCTCGGTGCGTCCATATCGACCTTGAACGAGTCGGTATCCACGATCTCGTAGGCGAACATCACGCACTGATCTTTGATGTTGGGGCTGTAGCCATACCCTACCCACCCGATCTCGGAGCGGAACATGTAAGCCTGAAAGCTGCACGGGGCCGGCGCCGTCGGCTTTCCATCCAATGGCTTCGCGTCGTGAATTTCCTTGCAGGCGCTGTCCTGCAACTTGACGAAGACGGGATGCTTCATCGAGTTATCGACCTGATACGCGGTCACCGCGCCGATGGCGAGGAGGCCCAGGAGAAAGGGCAGCAGGGCCTTGGCTTTGATCTTGAACATGTGGTTCCAATGTCGACACAGGACACGATGTCGGATGGTAGGCGGTCGAAGAGTAGCCGTGCCAGGACTTAGCGCGGCGCGCGCCGACCGAAGAAGTGCTCATAGGCATGGGGGTATGGCTTGAGCCACTCCGCGGCCATCTCGGAGGTGAGCGGGAGCAAATCGTTCACGCGCGCGCCGCCGAGGATGTCCACCACCACGGTGATCACATACCACTCGCCAGATACGTCACGGCAAAGCTGCTCCAGCACCTGCCGTCGGCTCCAGGTCACGTCAACCATGCGGGTTGCCGCGACCAATGACTGTGCACCGTCATAGCGGCGGCCGCCTATGAAGTGCTCGACCTGATGGATAGCCCCCGCTACCTGGTCCGCGCGCCGACGGCGCCGAAGCTCGATAACACCCCAGGTGACTCCCACCAGGGCCACAGCCGCGCCGAGCGCGAGGGGCAGCACTGCGCTACTTGCGGCAATCGACGCGCTGGCCACCAGACGCGCGTCGCCAGCGGTGAAGCGAAACGGCATTTCGCCCATGAGTGTGCCCATCACGGGCTCTCCATCGAAAGCATGACCGGAGCAGCTGGCATCCGCGCGAGAATCCACTGTTCTTGCTCACCCTGGGACGTCACTCCGCCCTGGCCAGCCAGCGCGGGTAGCCGCTCGGCCTCGTCGAGGGGATCGCCCACCTGCGCCATGCTGGTTATCGCGTCTTTGCCGCGCCCCACGGCTTCCAATACCGCGCTGGCGATGTGCTGCAGCCGCTCCCTCGTGCGATAGGGCATGCCATCGGTGATCCCGCGCAGCTCGGGCACCTTCCTGATGTCCACTACCTTCTGCTCGACACTGCGCGCGCGGAATCCAACGCTGTAGCGGAGGATGGAGCGGCACTTGCCGTGCCAGCCGATGACGCGGATTTCGGCCAGTGCGAACTGGCTGCCAGACGGGTCCGCGACCAGAAGCTCCCTGCCCGGCCTGTAGATGGGTGTAAGGCTCATTGCGCTCTCCATTGCGACCTGGCCACGGTATGACCCGTGGCCGGTGGCCGAATGGGGAAACGCCGCCATGTCATCGCGGTGTTTCCAGACGTTGGCGTCCCGTGCGGACCGGTTTGGCCCTGCTACGGGCGAAGAGTGATCAAAATGTCGCCACTCCGTCCCGGCCCGCGCCGCTGCGGGACACATTGGCACTTATCCACAGCTTCACCAACAATAGCTGTTGATGGCCGCGCCGCTATGCGGCCATGCGGTCGTAGAGCGCGCGCAGATCCACGGTGTTGGCCTGGGCCAAGGCCTTCGCCACCTTCCAGCACACGCTGTTACCGATCAGCTTCACTTGGTCAGTCTTGCTGATGGCCTTCCAGTAGAGCTCACCGGTATCGGGGTTCTCGAAGAGACCACGATCAAGGATGTAGCTGTCGACAGGAAACCCGTTGGCCGCGGCAAGCTCGCGAGGCACCAGCATTCGAAGCGTGATGTCCACAAGCACGTGGTCGCCGACGATGATCATGTCGGCAGCGGTCGGAAACTGCTCCGGCAGGAACTCGTGCAGCAGCTCCGCACATAAGCGCGCGCGCTCCCGGTGCTCCGGTGCAAGGAGGTCGGAAGGAACCTGCACAACGCTGACCAATCCCATCCGATCCTTCGTGGGAACCGTGTGCATGGCGTCGTGCATGGCCTGCCACTGACCGCCCTCACCGTAGTACTTCACCAGGCACGCGGTCACCAGCTGCTGATGGCTACCGGTACCGGTGATCGTGCTCACAGGGGATCGCAGCGAGTGCCCCACGCTCTGGTTGCCCTGCGGTCCACCGCTCGCTTGTGCCAGGTAGCACGCTTCGACGGGCTCGGGAGCAAACCGAGCTTCGACCAGGCCCATGGCGTGGGCCGCACCTGCGGGTCGCGCCATGTCTCCGCCAGCCGTCACGGTGGGCAGAGGACTGTGCAAGTCGGAGCCTGCTGAGTCGAACCGCCACTTCGCGATGTACGCGCGACTCAGTCCACCGCCCCCCACATTCGCCATAGGAACCACCACGGGTTGCGCGAGTGCGTGGTGAGTTCCACCGCCGGTGATCGTGGAGAGCGGCTCTCGCGTGGAATGCGTGGACGTGTGCGCGCTGCTTGTCCCTCGGAGGGGAACGATAAACGGGTTCGGCGTGTTGAGGATGAACCTCCAAACACCCTTGGCGACACGCCGACGGCTGTTGTGAGCCAGTTCCTTCTTCCGGCCAAAGATGCTCTTCGCCGGAATGGAAAAGTCGATGCACTCGTGCGCTGGGCGCCAGCGCTGTGCGGCGGCCCCTGCCTTCGAGTGGGTTGCTTCGGGCCAGACAATGGGTGCGCCATCACAGCGCGCGATCAGGTAAAGACGCTTTCGGATGGTGGGCGTGTCGAAATCGGCAGCGACTATCTCGCGGTACTCAACGACATACCCGAGGTTCTCGAGCTGCTTCACCCAGCGCTTGAAGGTCTTGCCCTTGTGCTCCTTCGACGGACTCCCATCCCGGTTCAATTTGCCCCAGTCCTGGAACTCGACCACGTTCTCCAAGTGGATGATGCGCGGCTTGCACGCCTTCGCCCACTTGATGACGACCCATGCCAACGCACGGACTCGCTTGCTTCGTGGAGCCGAGCCCTTTGCACGGGAAAACGATCTGCAGTCAGGCGAGGCCCACAATACGGCTACTGGGCGTCCACCTGTAGCAACCAGGGGGTCCACTTCGAAGACGTCACACGTGAAGTGCTTCGTGTTCGGATGATTGGCGCGGTGCACTGCTACCGCAATCGGATTGTGGTTCACCGCGATGTCCGGGTCGCGATACGCGGCCTTCAATCCGAGTGACGCACCGCCGCCACCGGCGAACAGATCGACGACGAGCTCCTGACCGAAATCCAGGAACCCGCTCTGCGTGTCCGGCTTCAGGGCACGGCGAACTTGGGTCCTGAGTGCGCTGCTCGATGCGAAAGAGCCGTCGGCCATGGAGTGCTCCGGTAGGTCGTGGAATCGCTTCCAGGATCTACAAAGCGGCGGGCTTCCAAAGTTCGACGCACTTTCACCGCTGTGCTCAGCTGCCCCGATTCAATCGCAGTGTCCGCTATCGACGCCCGCCTTCCGAGCTGCTGACGCATCGCGATTCACATCTTCGCGATGGTGCCGCGCCGCGGAGAAAGCACGACAGCGCGACTGGCCCTGGGTGCCAGGCTTGGACTCGTTTGCTTGAGTGGGTGCTGCAGACCGCTCGCGCTCAGCAACCCTGAACTCCGGCGCATCGTGGTACACCGGAGCGGATAGGACTGCTGCGGCCAGCAAGACGTGGGCTATCGCTGTGATCATCTCGGTGTCCTTACCTTTGATCGACTATCCCTGTCGCTCATTCAATCGTACGTCACCACTACCATCCGCGGCGTGCCCGCCGCCCACTGCCAGAGGTACGCCGTGAGCTTGGATTCCGCCCCGGTGACGGCCGTCGCGGTCACGTGGCCACCTACCGGCGTGCCGTCGGACGCCACGCACAGGGGCCGACCCTGATCCGCATCGGCCGCCTGCACCGGGCCGCATGTCGGATTGACGACGCTGCCGACGAAGGTGATACGCCCATCCGATGCCAACGCGGGCGTGTGAGCGAGCGCCACCGCCGCTGCAACGGCGAAAGCGACGATTGCGCGACGGCGAATCGGGGCGAACAGGTTCATGGGGTCATCTCCGCGAAGGTTGTGCAACCACTTTCGGGCTCGCGGATACGACGCAAAGAACACGCCGCTTGCGCACGTGGAACCACCATCACGAGAAGAACAGGGACGCCAGGGAGTGGTGCGCGATCGAGAACAGAACAAGCATCCCCGACAGCGCAATACCGGCCTTGGTGGCGGAGCGACTTACCGGGTCCTTATGCAGAGCGTCCTTACTAGACGGCAGCAGCACGAGCATGCCAAGAATGATCAGCGTCAGGATGCCCACGAGGATGTGCGAAAGCCCCGTCGTGTAGAACTCAAAGATGATCGAATTGACCGCCGCAGTACCCAACACGTCTCCCAGTCGACCCGTCAAGCGATCGCAGCTTCCCGGTGCCCCAGTGCACCCTTGCGGCGTGTGGCGGAGGTCGGCGGCGACGCGCTGTACGGTCGCGTCTACCACGCTCGCGTCCGAGAGGTGCTCGATGTGGTAACGGCGCACAAGCAGCTCTCGGCTACCGTCATCGTCCGGGGACGAGTCCAACCACATCATCCTCGCGACCAGGTCAGCTGACCCGCTAGCGGTCCGGTCCAGACTGTACGACGCCGCCACGCCGCGCATGCCCGTCTGCGAGAGGCCCTTGGCGAGGCGGAAGGCCGGATCGAAATGATCGACAGCAATGAAGGAGAAGAAGACACCCAGCGCGACTGCCAGGATCGCCTTCAGGATGAGGAGCTCGCCATAGCGAATGCGCTTCGCCACCGGCGCTTGGTCGGCTGAGGTCAACGCGTGGTCTGTCATGGTTCCGTCCCTGTTGAATAGAAAGTTTCCGCGCACGGCAATCGACGTGTGGTCGGTTCGCGGCAAAGTGTCCGTCTCGGCCGTACCAGCCGCCGGCGGAAAGGCCCGGGTTACGTTGGCGGGTTTCCCCGCTACAGAATCAGGCGACCGGCGCGGCCGCGCTCCTCAGCTGCGCGCGTCGCGCCTTGCAGTTGGCGCACAGACCAGTCAGCCATGCCCACGACCTTAATCTCGCGGATCGCAGCGAGACACCCGGCGACTCCGGCGCCGATGACATGGGTCGCCTCAGGTCTCAGGCAGAAGCGATGGCGCTTTCCCTCCCGCTCGGTCGCAACGTCATGCAGGAGAACGTCGAGCCACGAATCCGGGTCGGAGGGGTCGCGTTGAGGTCGCGCCGACGTGCACGCCCAGGCCGTCACGCGGTACTGTCTGCCGCGAAAGGCGAATAGGGTTCCCACGGCCGGGGCTATCACCCCTACCCGCCGCGTCTGCGTCACGGGTTGCACAGGTGCCTGACCTCGGCCAGCTTGTCGGCCGCAAAGTCTTCGAAGCTGCGCTTCCACAACGCGTCTTCAATCACCCCAGCGAGACCCGACTCGACGCCCTGCCATTCGGTGGCCCAGCCGGCGACGTGCTGCGCGAATAGCGAGTCGCTGCCCGGGGCGAAGCCGGCGTGCATGGCGAA
>NZ_JAELTT010000011.1:52500-95922 GCF_016428975.1 Dyella sp. ASV21 | reverse complement strand
CCTGCACGCTGACGTTGGCATAGCCGGGCGACTCGCCGACAAGGGCCAGGTAGTAGATTCCCGCCAGCGGCCTAGCTACCGTAACCGACTCACTGTTGCCGACATGCTTGGAGACGAAGTCGTAGATTGTTGCACTTGCTGGCGTGCCGTACTTCACGTAAAGGGTGACGTCACCCGTACCACCAAATGTGCGGAGCACGAGCGCCCGCGCGCCCGCTGGAACGGCCATGCCAAATGACGTGGTGCTTCCCGCCTGGCCCGATAACTTCACCGCAACGCCGTTCTGCAGCGGAGTAACCGCCACCCCGGGGCCAGCTATCTCTCCTGCCGCGTCGACCACTGCCACCGGAATATCGCCCAGCCAAACATAGTCGCGTCGAGTGACACCATATTCCCCAATGAGGTGATCCGTCTCGTCATAGACGTAGCGTGTAGCGCTGGCCTGCGGAAGGGCTGCCATCTTCTTGATACGCTGCCCAAGCGCATTGTAGGTATATGTGCCTACGGTTTGCCCGTTGCGCTGTGTCACGCTCAGGCGATTACGCCCGTTATAGCCGAATCCAAATGCCTCACCGCCTACCACGCTTGCCGTGGTGTTTCCGTTGGCGTCACTGACGCGCTGTGCATTTCCCACGCTCGTGAGTTGGTGTGTGCCGTTCTTGTAGCTATACACGCCACCACCCAAGCCTGACGACGTCTTGCTGAGGCGATCACCCGTCTTGTTATAGGTATAGCTTTCCAGGGTCACGCCAGCACTAGCTACGGTCGTGAGGCGATAGAGGGGGTCGTAGGCATAGGCCTCACTGGAGGGATTGGCTCCCGGCGCATTGCCCAGCGCGGCGATACTCCCCCCTGCGTCACGCTCAAAGTGCAAATTGAATGAAGGACTCACCAAATCGGTCAGCGCATAGTTAGCATCGTAGGTACGCGTAATCGTCTGTCCATTGCCCAGCGTATAGCTGGCCACAGGGCCGAAGGGCATGTAACTAATCGCGGTGACCACATTGCCGGCGCCGGCTCCACTTGCGCCAGGCGGCAGGACGGTGACGCCGCTGATGCGACCGACAGCATCCCGGGTGTATTGCACCGAGGTGCCACTTGGGCTCGAGATGCTAGCGAGGCGATCACCGGTCGTATAGCTGTACGTTGTTACATCGACTGACGCACCCTGGACCTGACTTTTACGGATGACGTTGCCATGGGCGTCATAACAGTAGGTTGTCGTGGCGTTGGTTTCGACCATACGTGTCAGTCGACCAACGGGGTAAGACACCGGACAACCCGTGACATTGCTGGGTTCGTCATAGAACAAGGCGGCATTCAACGAGCTATCGGCGTAAGCGGTGGCCGTACGACGATTCAACACATCGTACGCGTTACTTTTCACGTCGCCCTTGGCATTGGTGCTCTGAATTACATTACCGGCGGCATCACCAACATAAAGGGATGAGCCCGTGTCTGGACTTTGTAAAGTGATAAGTTGCCCCAGACCGTCGTAACCGTAAATGGTGTTCAGGCCATCAGGATCGCTAATGCCTTGTAAACGATCCATCGTGTCATAGGCGAAGACAACTTGAGCATCCTTGGTGGCGGTATCGACACCGTTGTAGTTGTCGATCGAACTTACGAGGCGTTTTAGCCCATCATAGACATACTTGCGTTGGATGCCGAGCGCATCGGCCACATGGATCAGGTTGCCCTCCGGATCATAGCTATCACTGTACGTGGCGTTGAATACCGGATGACTGAGGCCGTCGGTGATCTTGGTCAACTGACCCAACGCATTGAACGATCGAGAAATCGAGCTACGCACCGTGCCAAGGGCATCGACGATCTGCTCCTTTGTCTTATGGCCTGCACTATCCAGTGTGTAGTGGATTCGATGACCAAGTGCATCGGTTATATCGGTAAGTCGATGGGCTCCATCATAGGTATAACCAAAAAAGACGCCGTCCGGATCCGTTACTTTGACGACGTTACCCGTAGCATCGTAGTCAATTTCCGTGATCGCGTCGCTGGAAGACGGCGAGCCATCCACACTGGCGCGCACGACACGCTTAACTAGCCAGCCTCGCGGCGAGTAGGTGAAATCCGTGATCACACCATTGGCGTCGGATTGGCGCACCACGCGACCATTCGTGTCGTAGGCCAGGAAGCGCGTAGCCTGCCCCGCCGCATTGACCACCTGATAGAGATCGCCTGCGCGATGACACGCACCGCCCCATGCGCCACAACCTGATTCATCCGTCGACGAATAGTAGCTGTACCTGGTGACATCGAGCGCGTCGAGGCGCGGACCGTCCACGCTAAGCAACAGACCCGCCAGAGGGCACTGTGTGTTGTCTACCGCGTCGCAGTAGGTATAGACCCAACGACGCACCCCCGTCGGCACCGACCCGCCTGGAGCACAGACATAGCTGTCAGCCAGGGCGGAATCCATGTGACAGTAGGCGACCACTTGAGCTCGCGCGTTGTATGCCCATCCGGTACGCGCTTTGACACTGCCGCCGGCATCCGTCACCGTACGTGTCAGCGGCACCCGATTTGCGGTATCCCAGGAACTGGTTGTCGTACGTTGCGTGCTTTCGCCATAGGCTTCCGTTTTCGAGAGCAGAAGCCCTAGGGGGCTATAGGACGTCCGGGTGATGTGACCGTTAAAGTCGACAGCCTGTGTGGCGTAGCCATTGGCATCAAAAGCCTGCGAGGCAAAGCCCTGGCCGCAGCTGGGACCACAAGGCCCGCTCGCTGAACTGGCGCGCAGGGTTCCACTCGGCGTACTAAACCCGTAGGTAACCTGCACGCCGCTTGGATACGTCACCGTGCTGGTCTTATTGCTGCCATAACTGACCTGGGTAACATCGACGCCGCCAGCGGCCCGCGAGAGGACGGCTCGACCTTGGCTGTCATACCCGATATCCGTGAGACGGACACCTTTCTCATCGATCTCGCCTGTCAGGGCATGGGGAAGATTTGTGTTTGCCGTCAGGGCGCTCTCGTTATAGATGTACTGCCTATAGGTTGAGTCGGGATAGGCCACTTTGATCAGATTGCCGATGGCGTCGTAGCTGTAGCTGATCGCACTGCCATCCGGTTGCGTAATAGTCGCAACCCTACTCTGATCATTGTAGGTAAATGAAAGCTTTCGCCCCAACGGATCCGTGACCGCCAGCAGCAAGCCTGCTACCGGCGCAATGCTTGCCGGGGTCGATGCGTCACTATATGCAAAAGTAGTCCGCTGCCTGTTGGCATCAGCAATGGACTGCAATCGCCCCTGGGCGTCATAGCTTTCCAATGCAAGGGTCTCGGCGTCGATGTAGAACCAACCTGCCAATGCATTGGTGTTAGCGCTATACACAGGTGATAGCGTGTCTGCCACATCGGAGTCTGCCACCCAGGCACCCGACTGGAGAACAAATCTTAACTGTCGACCATCTGGCCTAAAGACGGTGGCAATGCTGCTCGACACATCGGTAAGGTATTCGACGCTTCGATCAAATGTGTGCCGCCAATGCGCCCCCACCGACGTCGACGCCACAGCCTGGTGACTATTGTAGAAGCGATGGAAGCTAAGCGATCCGAGGCTGATATCGGCATCATCTCGATACTCGTTGCCGGTACCAAAGTCGATAGCGTCACCGACGCAGTTGCACGGCTTGCCCAACGTTTTCTCAGCTTTAAAGCTATAAGCAGTGCCGTAGACCGAATCGCCGCCCCCGCAGTTGCCGCCTAGCGGCATATAAGCGAAGTGCCCACTGGTAGGGCCCGTTGGGTCGTTGTACAGGGTGTAATAACAGGGAAAGAAGCGGGCATAGCAGCCACGATAGGCGTCCCACCACGCGTTGATGGCCGCACCAACGGTCTCAAAACCACGGCCGCCACCCGTGCATCCCAGCGAATAACTGTATGGAGGACCATAAAAGACGCTTTCGTTAGCCGCGACCAAGCTACTAAAAGCAGTATTGATGGGCCCACTAACAAAGCCTGTCGCATTTGCACTGGTTGCTGCAGGCACCGGCCAACCACTGGAAGCGGCCGGCGAATATGCGTAGACAGGCGGCATCAAGCACCCGAGCAAAACAAACCAGCAAGCCATCAACGCTATGCGGCGAGCAATCATCCTTGGCCCCTTAGACACTCGATCATCCTGGTCGAACGCAGACCAGTACATAGAGAATTGAGCAAGCACGACCCTCAGAAGATCACGGGCAACCCGATTTCTTGCTTAGGATCCATCAAGCTAGGCGGCCGCGCCGACTTTGATGCCAGCCCTACCGCGCGCCTCACCGTCCCCTCCCCAGGGGTAAAAACACCTTCTCACAAAACTTAGCCACGTCGCAATATATTGCGACCCAGGGGCGATCGATCCATTGAGGAGGGCGGCCGGCGGGGCCTCATGCTCGCTCAGCGCCCCCGCACAAGCACCCACGAACCCGCGAAAGTGATGTGTCAAAGCGAGCTCGTTCTGAAGTCAAAACACGGCGGGCGGGAGGAATTTCCTGGTTGTCGTCGGCCAGCCATCGCTCGGTCCACCCCCGTCCCTCGGTCAGCGTCCGGAACGCATACATGTCGAGCACACCCAGGCGGTAGCTGCCGTTGAAACGTCCGACGAAGCCGTTTTGCAGCGGTCGTCCGGGCTCAGTCCTCGGGCACTTTCGCCCCGCCCGATCGCCTCGTTCCCCACCCGCGGGTTGCGCTGGATCGGTACCGACGCGATGGTCGCGTCAGGATATCTGCACCCCTTGCGATGAAGCCTGCTTTCGGCAGTTGCCGGCTCACGGCCTCGCTGAGGCCGCCGATCTGTCCCTGCTACCTCACCCGCTCACGCGATGCCCACAGCGTTTTGGTATCCGGCACCCGGTCGCTTGGTTCCCGTCCTGCAAGATGCTGGAAGCTCGACCGATCCAGCACCTGATACTCCAGGGCTGCGTCAGGCAGGTTGTACACCTGCCTCCAAAGCGACGGCAGGATAATCGACTTGAATGCGCTCGTGGCGGAGTTGGAACCGGGGCGGAATGTTCCGCCGGTCCGGCTTACAGCCTCTTTCAGCGCCCACGGAAAAGGCGACGCGCGTCGCCTTCCAGGCGAATCGTCTGGATCGGAAAGCCCGGGGTCTCGTTAGCGGGGATGCGGTCCGCTGCACCTGGTACCGCGCAAGCTATGGAAAGTGCCCCCGGATAAGCGCGTGAATGCGCCGCCAGAACTGCGCCGGCGTTAACGTCTCGACGGGTGCACGCTGCGGCCACACCTGCATGATGGCCGCGCGATAGGTCTCGGGCGAAGGACCCAACGCCGAGCCAATCAGGTGGGTCGGGACCGTCGTGGCAGCGAAACGCGGGTACATCAGCCGCGCCACATCCTCGAACTGGCCGCGATCCGTGGCGCCTTCAGCAAAGACCAGCAAGGCAACCTGGATGCCGCAGCGCGTGCAAGGCACTTCCTCGACGCGTAGGACGCCGGCCGGCACCGGGGACCCGGCCGTTAATGGCGGTGGGCGGCTCGGACCACCGATCGACTCCAGCGCCCCGACGATCGCCATCGACAAGGGCTCCAGCAGCGCGCGTCGCGTGGCAAACATCGGCTCGTGTTCGTCGCCAGCGATCTCCGTCACCACACAGGTTTGGCCTGAAGCCGTGCCGGTCAACTGCCGTCCTTTGGAGCACAGACTTTGCTCGCAATTTCATCAGTCCCGCCCGGAGCAGTCCCAACGTAAGTAGCCGATAACAGGAGGATGATCAGACTATGGCTCAGATTTCCAATACAAGGTCTGTGCTTATGGCTGCTCCGGTGCACAGACTATGGGCGCTAGATCCGTACAGACTTTGCCGCTAGGAACATTAGCCCGCCACAGCTCGGCGCTCCTCCCCTTTTTACATTGCACCACGCCGGCGCATTGTCCATGATGGTGCAATGAATGAGACGGTGAGCCGGAAGTGGGCTGAGCCGCTGGCGACTGGGGTGGCGCTGGTGGATGGGCAGTTGCGCCTGTTGTGGGTGAACCCGGCGTTGGCGGAACTGTTGGCGATTGGGCCGCGTAGTGCGGTGGGCCAGTCGTTGGCGGTATTGCTGCACCATCCGGATTGGATGGCGCTGGCCGCGCGTGCGCTGCAGGAGCCGTCGCCGCTGCAGTTGCGCGGCATCGAAGTGCCTTCGCTGCGTGGCGACGCGGGGCGCATGGATGTATCCATGCAGAGCCTGCCCAGTGGCGAGTTGCTGGTGGAAGTGCATGCGCTGGCGCCGCCAGTAGCGACGCAGACGCCGCTGTCCGCCACCTTGCGCGGCTTCGCTCACGAGGTGAAGAACCCCTTGGCGGGGCTACGTGGCGCGGCGCAGTTGTTGCAACGTCGGGTGGATGACGACCAGCTGCGCGCACTGGCGGGCCTGGTGATTGCGGAGGCGGACCGCTTGGGGGCGCTCGCCAATCGCCTGCTGCGCCACGATGGTGCGGCGCAGTTGGGTCCGGTGAATATCCACGAACAATTGGAGCGGCTGGGCGATCTGTTGTTGGCCGAGCCCTTGGCGCCCACCTTGCGCCATGACTACGACCCGAGTCTGCCCGACGTCTATGGCGATGCCGATCGCCTGCTGCAGCTGCTGCTCAATCTGGCGCGCAACGCCATCGAAGCCGGCGCGCACTCGCTCAGCTTTCGCACGCGTGCCGAGGCGGCCGTGCGCCTGGGTGAGCGTGTGGTGCGCATGGCGTTGCGGGTGGATGTGATCGACGACGGCCCGGGCGTGCCCGCGAGCCTGCGCGACACGTTGTTCGAACCGCTGGTCTCTGGCCGCCCCGATGGCAGTGGGCTCGGCTTGGCGCTGGCGCGTGAGATCGCGCGCGAACACGGCGGTGAGTTGCGTTACGTCAGCCGTGCTGGCGAGACGGTGTTTTCCCTCTATCTGCCTATGGGCCACGCACATGACTGAGCCACGCCATGACATCTGGATCGCCGACGACGATCGGGCCGTGCGTTTTGTGCTGGCCGAAGCGCTGCGCGATGCCGGGCTGCAGGTGCGCGAATTCAGCGACGGCGACGAAGTGCGCGCGGCCTTGCGCGACGCGCGCCCGGCCTTGCTGCTGACCGATGTGCGCATGCCGGGCGAAAGTGGCCTGGCGTTGCTGGAAGCGTTGACGGCGCAAGGTGTGCGGCCGGTGATCGTGATGAGCGCTTATACCGACGTGGCTACCGCCGCCGCCGCTTATCGCGCGGGTGCGGTGGATTACCTGGCCAAGCCATTCGATCTGGATCAGGCGGTGGCTGCGGTACAGCGCGCCCTGGCCGATGTGCCGACGGCGCATGCCGCCCCGGTGTCGGTACCGCTACCCACGCATGCATTGCTTGGGGAAAGTCCGGCGATGCGGGAAGTTTTTCGTTTGATCGGCCGCGTGGCGGCGAGCGATCTCAATGTACTCATCACCGGCGAAACCGGTACCGGCAAGGAGCTGGTGGCGCGTGCGCTGCACGAGGAGAGTGCGCGCCGCGACAAGCCTTATATCGCGCTCAACACAGCGGCCATTCCCAGCGAGTTGCTGGAAAGCGAATTGTTTGGCCACGAAGCCGGTGCGTTCACGGGTGCCACGCGCCGTCATGCCGGCCGCTTCGAGCAGGCCGAGGGCGGTTCGTTGTTTCTCGATGAGATTGGCGACATGCCGCTCGCCTTGCAGACGCGCTTGCTGCGCGTGCTGGCCGGCGGCGAGTTCTATCGCGTGGGTGGTCGCGAGTTGATTCGCGGCAACGTGCGCATTATCGCGGCGACGCACCAGGACCTGGATGCGCGCGTGGCCGCAGGCCAGTTCCGCGCCGACCTCAAGCATCGGCTGGATGTGGTGCGCATTGAGTTACCGCCGCTGCGGCAACGGCGCGGCGATATCCCGTTGCTGGCGCAGCACTTCCTGGCCGGCGCGGCGCAGGAGCTGAAGCTGCCGCCCAAGCGCTTCTCCAAAGCCGCGTTGAAGGCCATTGCGCAGCGCGACTTCCCCGGTAATGTGCGTGAGCTGGAAAACCTGTGCCGTCGTCTCGCGGTGATCGCGCCAGGCGCGGAAATCCTGCCTTCGGACCTGGGCGCCGCACCGGCCACGGCTGGCGCCGGCGGTTGGACGGACGCGCTGCGTGAGTGGGCGGCCCAGGCCATTGCCGATGGCGAGTTGGATATCCACACGCGCGCCCGCGAAGCACTGGACCATACCTTGCTGCAAGCCGCGCTGGCCGCGCATGAGGGGCACCGACAACATGCCGCCGCCGCGCTGGGCGTTGGCCGCAATACCTTGACCCGCAAATTGGGTGCGTCGCGCACGCGGCGCCCGAACAAACCTGAGTAATCGCCATGAGCATCCTGATCCGCCTCGCCCAACGCACCGACGCTGCCCATATCGCGGAGTGGAACCGCGCAATGGCCTGGGAAACCGAGGCCAAGGCATTGGACCCGGCCGTGCTCGCGCGCGGTGTCGCCGCGGTGTTTGACGAACCGCGCCGTGGCTTCTATCTGCTCGCCGAGCGTAACGGCGAGCCGTGCGGTTGCCTGTTGGTGACCTATGAATGGAGCGATTGGCGCGCGGGCGATTTCTGGTGGGTGCAGAGCGTGTACGTGGTGGAGGCGGCACGCCGCGAAGGCGTGTTCCGCCGGCTGTACGAGGATGTGCAGCAGCGCGCGCTCAAGGCCGGCGCCGTGGGTTTGCGCTTGTACGTGGAAACGGAGAACGAGCGGGCGCAGCGCACTTATGCCGGCCTGGGCATGGAGCGCTGCCACTACTACATGTACGAAGCCGAATTCGCCGGCTGAGTCCGCGGCTTATACCGTTTGCAGGTGCAGGCTCAGTTCGTCCGGCGGCAGCGCCGTGCCAAACAGAAAGCCCTGCATCAGTGAGCAACCGGCGCGGCGCAGGTGTTCGGCCTGCGCGGAGGTTTCCACGCCTTCGGCCACCACGATCATGTCCAGTCCGTGCGCCATGGTGATGATGGCGTCGGTGATGGCGGCGTTGTCGGGGTCGCTGGCGATATCGCGCACGAACGTGCGATCGATCTTCAGCGCGTCGATGGGGAAATACTTGAGGTAGGAAAGGCTGCAATAGCCCGTGCCGAAGTCATCCAGCGCCAGGCTGACACCCAGGTCCTTGATGCGCTGCATGAGCGCGCGGCTTTGGTCACCGGCGGACATCACCATGCGCTCGGTGAGTTCCAGTTCAATCAGCGACGGCGGCAGTTGCGCATCTTCGAGCGAGGATTTCAGCGCATCGTGGAATTCGGGGTGATGGAACTGCGGTGCGGCCACGTTCACTGCCACCACGATGGGGGTACCGGCCCGATACCATTCGCCCGCTTGTCGGCAGGCTTCGCGGATCACCCATTCGCCCAGCGGTACGATCAGCCCGGTTTCCTCGGCGACGGGGATGAACTGATCCGGGGCATATACCTCGTGGCCGTCCACCAGCCAGCGCAGCAAGGCTTCGGCGCCGACGATGCTGCCGTTGCGCGCATCTACCTTGGGTTGGTAATGCAGGCGCAGGTCGCCGCGCAGCAGCGCCTTGCGCAGTTGCTGTTCGATGCGCAGGCGCGCGGCGGGGCGCTCGCTCATGGATGGCGTGTAGAAGCGATAGCCGTTGCGGCCGTGCACCTTCACTTCGTAGAGCGCGGTGTCGGCATTGCGCAGCATGGCTTCGGCATCGGCGGCATCCTCGGGATACACGCTGATGCCGACGCTGAAGGTGACGTTGAAGTCATTCATCTTGCTGGCGCTGGAGTTTTGCCACAGTCGCATCAGCTTTTCGCACAGCTGGCGGGCGCCCATGCGGCCATCCACATGCGACAGCAGCACGGCGAACTCGTCGCCGGCAATGCGGCTGACGGTGTCTTCGTTGCGCAGGGTGCTGCGCAAGTGGCTGGCGAAGTTGCGCAGCAGCGCGTCGCCGGTCACGTGGCCGAGGGTGTCGTTGATCTGCTTGAAGTGGTCCAGATCGATATGCAGCAGGGCTGCCTGGTCGTGACGGCGCATGGCCGCGGCCAGCACCTGTTCCAGGCGCGACTGCAACAGGCTGCGGTTGGGCAGGCCGGTGAGCGTGTCGTGTTGCGCGAGGTGGGCCATTTTCAGGGCCAGGGCGCGCGTTTCGCTGACATCGTGAAACACCAGCACGCCGCCGATCACGCTGCCTGCATGGTCGTGGATGGAGGCGGCCGAGTCCTCGATGGGCGTTTCGAAGCCATTGCGATGAAGCAGCACTGCGTTGCCCTTGAGCTCGACGATGGCGTCGCGGTCGATGGCGTCCAGCAGCGGATTGCTGAGCGGCTCACGGGTGCGCGCATCGATCAGCCGGAACACCTCGCTCATGGGTTTGCCGACGGCTTCGGCGTGGGTCCAGCCGGTCATCGCTTCGGCGATGGGGTTGAGCGACGTCACGCGGTGCTGCAGGTCGGTGGTAATCACCGCGTCGCCGATGGAGCGCAGGGTCACCTCGGCGAGTTCGCGTTCGCGGAACAAGGCCTCTTCGTAGGCTTTGCGCTGGCTGATGTCCTGGATTTGCGCCACTGCGTGATAAGGGTCGCCCTTGACATTGCGCACCAGCGATACGCTGACCAGCACGTGCACCACGTGGCCGTCGGCATGGATGTAGCGCTTCTCCAGCTGATAGGACTCGCATTCGCCGGCCATCAGCGAGCGGGCCATGTCTTGCGACACGGCGAGGTCGTCGGCGTGGGTGAGATCGAGTAGCGAGCGTGAGAGCAGCTCCATCTCGCCGTAGCCGAGCATCTGGCACAGCGAGCCGTTCACGCGCAGCATGCGGGCATCCGGCGTGACCAGCGCCATGCCGATGGGAGCGTGCTGGAAAGCGCCGTAGAAGCGTTGCTCGCTTTCGCGCAGTTGCATCTCCAGCGTGTAGCGGGCGGTGATGTCGATGAAGACGGTGAACACGCCGCGAACCTGGCCGTGTTCATCGAAATCGGGCTGGAAGTTGCCGTGCACGTAGGAGCGCGCGGCGCCGGCGAACAGCTCGCCTTCGTAAACCGCCGGCTCGCCGGTCAGGGCTTGGTCGAGGCAGTAGCCGGCGTGTTCCAGGCTCCAGCGGTCGAGCACCTCTTCCACGGTGCGCCCCACCATGTCCTTGGGCGCAATGCCCATCCACGTCTGGTGCGTGTCGTTGACGAAGCGGAAGCGGCGTTCGCGGTCGATGTAGGTGATCAGCGCGGGTGCGCCTTGCAGCACATGGGCTGGCCATTGCGCCGCACCACCTGCGGGTTCGAACTCGCTGTCGTTTGGCACCATCGATGGTCCGCCGTTGACGCTCCCCCGCGCCCTGCCCGGGCATCATGCGCTAAGTGCGGGCGGCTGTGCAGCCGGTACGCGACGCAGGCCCGGTTTGTTTGTGACGAGGCGCGCGCTTGCCGCTCAGTGCAGCGGCGTGTCCGGGGCGCCGAGCTGGCCGTCGGCGTCCAGTTGAATGCGGCCCAGCGCGTGCAGGTCCGGAGCCACGTCGAAGCGGTCGGCCAGGGCCGCCACCAGCGGTCCCAGCGCCTTGGGGTGCAGCGGGTAGCCGTGGGCCAGCACGCGGGCGCGGCCGCCATCACCGCGCTGGGCCAGGGTAACCGCCACCACGCCGAGGCCGGGGGCCTCGTGGGCGTACAGGGCCGGGGCATCGTAGGCCGGGTCGGCGTCGGCCAGGGCTTCCAGCAGATAGCCGGACGTGGGCACGCCATCGGTCAGCACCAGCGGCAGATGGTGGGCATCCAACAGGGCGGCGTATTGGCGCAGCTCGAAGACGATGCCCGCCATGTCGTGCGCACGCTGTTCAAGCGGCCCGCTTTGCTGGCGCAGCCAGTGGGCGGGCGACTGCGCCTGCACCTTGCCCTCGCGGTAGTGCAGGGTAAGGCCGCGCGCGCTGAGGGTGGCCTCGTCGCGGTACGGGGTCAGCAGGGCGGCCTCCAGCAAGGTCCACAGCGGCGCCAGGTTCACGTGCTCGTACTGCACGCAGGTAAGCGCCAGCAGGTCGTTGCGGCTGAGATAGCGGGCGTGCTCCAGGCGGACGCCCAGCGTGCGCATCAGCCAGTCCGAGGTACGGGCGCCGGCTTCGCCTCGGCCCACCAGTTCCACTTCCAGTTGGTCGGACAGGCTTTCGACCAGTGCCTCGGGCGCCAACAGCGAGATCGGCAGCAGGCGCATGGGGCCATCGGCGTAGATGGCTTCGGGCTCCAGCGGCTGCGCCGGCATGTGGCCTTCGTGGGTGCCAAAGGCCACGACGTTCTCCAGATGCCCGCGGGGCACGCGACGGGCCAGTTCGTCCAGGGTGGCCCAGACCGGGAAGCCGGGACGCAGCAACTCCACCGCATCGAACAGCGCACCGGCCACGGCCAGGCGGGCTTCGCTTACCTGGGGCACCAGGCCGTGCAGGTCGGCGGCAATCAGTGCGGCCAGTTCGGCCGCTTCATCGCGACTTAGCGTGCGCCGCGCATGGGCATCGCCGGCGGACAGTTCCAGGGCCAGCACGACGGGCAGGGCGACGAGTGTTTGAGCTTCCACGGATGACAAACCCGAACGGCAAAGAACCAAATTCTAGCATTCGGGGGTTTTTGGGCTTCCGTGCCGTGGCGGAGCGGGTTAGCCTTGTGGACTCGGCTTTTTTGGACTGTTCCAGCCATGGACAACACGCTCAAGCGCGTCGGTGTGATCGGCGGCGTACGTATTCCGTTCTGCCGCAACAACACCGCTTACGCCGATGTCGGTAATTTCGGCATGTCGGTGAAGGTGCTGGGGGCACTCGTGGAGCGCTATGGCTTGCACGGCGTAGAGCTGGGCGAAGTGGCCATGGGCGCGGTGATCAAGCACTCCTCGGAGTGGAACCTGGCCCGCGAGGCGGTGCTCTCTTCGGGCCTGGCCCCGACCACGCCGGCCATCACCACGGCGCGCGCCTGCGGTACCTCGCTGGACAACGCCATCATCATCGCCAACAAGATCGCCACCGGGCAGATCGAAGCCGGTATTGCCGGCGGTTCGGACACCACCAGCGACGTACCGATCGTGCTGGGCGAGCGCCTGCGCAAGCGCCTGCTGGCGATGAACCGCGCCAAGTCTTGGCAGGACAAGCTGCGCGCCGCCACCCAGGGCTTTTCCTTCAAGGAGTTCAAGCCGGCGTTCCCGGGCGTGGCCGAGCCGCGTACGGGCATGTCCATGGGCGATCACTGCGAGAAGATGGCCAAGGAATGGCACATCAGCCGCCAGGCGCAGGACCAGTTGGCGCTGGATAGCCACCACAAGCTGGCGGCTGCCTACGACGCCGGCTTCTTCGAGGACCTGGTGGTGCCGTTCCGCGGCTTGAAGCGCGACGGTTTCCTGCGTCCGGATTCCACCTTGGACAAGTTGGCCACGCTCAAGCCGGCGTTCGACAAGACTTCCGGCCACGGCACGCTCACGGCGGGCAATTCCACCGGCCTGTCCGATGGCGCCGCCGCCGTGCTGCTGGGCACCGAAGCGTGGGCGAACCAGCGTGGCCTCAAGGTGCAGGCCTGGTTTCGCGATGCGGAAGTGGCCGCGGTGGACTTCGTCCACGGCGAGGGCCTGTTGATGGCGCCGACCATCGCTGTGCCGCGCATGCTGGCGCGCCATGGCCTGACCCTGCAGGACTTCGATTTCTACGAGATCCACGAGGCCTTTGCCGCCCAGGTGCTGTGCACCCTGCGGGCATGGGAGAGCGCGGATTACTGCAAGAACCGCCTGGGGCTGGACCAGCCGCTGGGCGCCATCGACCCGGCCAAGCTCAACGTGAACGGCTCCAGCCTCGCCGCTGGTCATCCGTTCGCCGCCACGGGCGCGCGCGTGATCGCCACGCTGGCTAAGTTGCTGGAACAGAAGGGTTCGGGCCGTGGCCTGATTTCCATCTGCACCGCGGGCGGCATGGGCGTCACCGCTATCCTCGAGCGCTGAGCGCTCGTCGTCGGGCGCATCGCGGAAGGGCATGTTGCGACTGCGCACCACGTTTGGCCTGAGCTTGCTCGCCCTGATCCTGGGCGTGGCAGGCACGGCTTGGCTCAGCACGTTGACCGATACATGGGCCGGACCACCGGGCCACGCCGAGGCGCACGCGAGCAAGGTGCGCACGCTGTTGCGAAGGCACCCGCGCGGTGCGCGAGTCGTGGATGCCGCGGACACGTCCGCGCCGGCGGCCACGGCGACACGCCCCGAGCCTGTTCCCGAATTGACCCCGCTGGAGATGCCGTCGCTGTCGGCTGGCCTCTGGACGCGTGAGGTCTGGCGGGAGGGCAAGGTCGAGCTCAGCCTGCGCGTGGACGGCACCGGCCGCGTGCAGCAGGCCAGCGTGGCGCACAGTAGTGGCGATGCAGGCTTGGATGCGCGCGCGGTGCGCACCGTGCTTGGCTGGCGTTTTGCGGTGCCGGCGGATCACCCGGAGGGATTGAGCGGCCGTCTGGTGATGCGTTTCGAGGACAGTGCGGCGAGCCTTTGAGCGTTCTTAGAGAATGCCCTTTACACCGCCCCCGAACGCCGTGATCAGGCGCGTGTAAACCAGCTTGGGAGACACCGCCACTTCCGGGAAATCGCCCACCGGCGTGTAGCAGGCGAAAAAGCCCGGGTCGCTGGGGCGCATTGGCGTGCAGCCGGCCTTGAGTTCGTAGCTGGTGGCGTAGCGGTACGGCCACAGGTCGAACACGGGCAGGCTGGCGGAAACGTCACCGATGGCCATGCTCAATTCGCTCTGCTGGCGCGGTCCCACCACCCAGGCATTCTCCGGCTGGGTGTCGCGCAGGATGCTCTCGCGCAGCTCGTTGGCGAAGCGGGCGTCGTACACGATCACGCCGGCCTCGGTGTTGTAGTGGTCCGAGCGCGGATCGAAATTGTGCGAACCGACCATGGCGAAGTCGTCATCCACCACGATGGATTTGGCGTGCAGGCCAAAGCGGCGCCCTTCGCTGGTGAGCGGCGCGGGCCGGTTGCGGCGGGTGCTGCCGTGGCTGCCGAGCAGGCCACGCTCGGTACCGATGCGCCGACGTACCTTGGTCATGCCGGGGGACGTTGGCATGGGGCCGCCATCGTCGGCGGCGTCGGCGTTGTCGTCGGTGGGGCCGGCCGCGTGCGGCTTCATCTCGTAGATCTCGAAACCGTAATCCTTGAGGTAGCGTTTGCGGTGCTTGTAGGAGATCGCATAGACCGCAAACGCATCGGTGGACGCGAGCGAGTTGGTGGACACGACGATGCGTGGTGGCGTGTCGCGTTGGTGCAGCTTGCTGAAGATGTCCTGCGCGCGCTTGCTGAGCACCAGGTAGGGCGTTTGCAGCACGACCTCGCGCTGGGCGGCGTTGACCATGCGCATCACGTGCGCGGTGAATTCGTGCGCGCTGCGCTTTTGCGGGTCCTGGGTCTTGGCCGGCAGGTCGCTGAAGAAGTCCACGCGACCGGTGCGCAGGGTTTCCGAGACGAGTGCGTCTTCCAGCCAGTCGTCGTCCTCTGCCTCCTCCTGCACGCGCGCCACGCGTTGCGGATGCGCATAGTGCGGCGCCGGCCAGGGACCCGGGGGTTCGCTATCGAGGATGCGGCGATTGACGTCGCGCAGTTGCGTGAGCGGAACAGCACGCTTGTGCGTCCAGAAGGTATCGAAGCTGCTGGCCATGGCGCGGGCGGCGGGGCCGCCGACCATCACGTCGCGGTCGACGTAGTCGAATTCGTTGTCCCAGTCGAAATAGCGATCCTGGTAATTGCGTCCGCCGGTGATGCCGATGGTGTCGTCCACCAGCAGCAGCTTGTTGTGCATGCGCTGGTTGAACTTCATGAAACAGCACACGATGCCGGCGCCGAACTCGACGGCGGAGGTTTGCGCCTCATGGAAGGTGGGGTTGTACAGGCGTATTTCGAGATTTTCGTGCGCGCTGGCCAGGCGTTGGAGCAGGGCGGAGTCGCCGAAGGAAAACAGCTGGTCGGCCAGGATGCGCACCTTCACCCCGCGACGTGCCGCCTGCAACAGCTCGTTGAGCACCAGTTGGCCGGTGTCGTCCTGATCCCAGATATAGGTCTGTACGTCGATGCTGTGCTGGGCGGCGCGGATCAGGTTGAGCCGCGCGACCATCGCCGCCTCGCTGTCGTTGAGCAGGGTGACCACGTGCACCGGCTCGGCGTCGGTGGAGTCCGCCAAGGCCTGGCGCGCGGCATCGAGCAGTGGCGAATCGATGGCGCAGTGGTCCTCCCGCGGGCAGTCCAGCGTGCGCACCACCGTGTTCGCCACGATGGCATCGGCGCGACGCACGCGCGAAGGCGCCACGCTGCATCCCGCCGAGAGCAGGATCGCAACAAGCAATAGGGAAAGGGCGATCCCGCGTTGGCGCATGAGGCGATGATACGGATGCTTGCTATCGCTTGGCGTAATCCAGGCTGATCATCAGGCCAAGTTCCACGTTGTCCGACAGCGCGGTGCGGTGTCCGTTCATGCCGAAGTCGCTGCGCTGGATGGTGCCGCGTACCGCGATCACGCATTGCTGGGGTGTTTCCAGCGGGCAGCGCGATGGCAATAGTTCAAAGCGCGCAGGCCGGGTGATGCCGCGCAGAGTGAGGGTGCCATCCAGGTCGCCGCCCTTTTCCAGCATGGCCAGCGCAATGGGCTCGGACACGAAATGGATCGACGGGTAGCGCGAGGCGTCGAAGAACTCTGGCGCCAACACCCAGCGGCGAACCCGCTCGGAGCCCATGCGGATGCTGTCCACGGTGATGCGCGCATCCACCACGGCGGTGTCGTGCAGGCTGCTCAGGGTGACGTCGCCGTCGATTTCCTCAAAGCGTCCGCCGATCTGGCTGAGCCAGAACAGGCGGACGCCGAAGTCGGCATGCGAGCGTGCGGGGTTGATGCGGTAGTCGGCCGCATGGGCGGGTAGGGCGTTGAGGATCAGCCCTGCCAACGCCACGGCCATCCAGGCGAGCCGGTGACCGTTCCACGGAAAGATCGACGGCATGTAGAGCACGCACGGAGCTTCCGATCAGGGTGACCAGAAAGCGTCCAGTCGCGCGTTGCCCGGCTCAAGCGGGCCATTGAGATGCAGCACGGCGAGGCCGGCGGGCGGCATGCCGCGGAATTCGTCGGAGCGACCTTCCACCAGCAGCGCCACCAGGCGCTCGATGCCCGGATTGTGGCCCACCAACATGACAGTGCCGGCATCGCCATGCTGGTCGAGCAGCGCCAGCAGTTCGCCGGGCGTGGCGTCGTAGATGTCGTCGGACAATTGCGGGGCGGGCGCGTGCGGCAGCGACGCCAGAGCCAGCTTGGCGGTGTCGCGCGTGCGTTCGGAGGGCGAGCACAGGACGCGGTCCGGCTTGACCCCGTGCGAGGCAAGCCATTGGCCGGCTGCCCGCGCCTCCTGCTCGCCGCGCCCACTCAGGCGCCGATGGGGGTCCTCCCCTCCGGCAGTGGCCGGTTGGGCTTCGGCGTGGCGCAACAGGATGAGTTCGTGCATGACATGTGCTCCTAGATCGGCCGTGGTTGGCCGCGTGATTCATTGCTGGCGCTTGATCCAGCGCAGGAGGTGTTTCCAATCCTCCTGGTGACTGCGAACGTTCTCGGATGCGTAGTCGAAAATTCCCTTGCCCAATGCGGTCAACAGCACGTAGGCCTGGCTATCGCGCAGCTGCGCCACCACTGGGAAGGGGGACTGCTCGGCGACACGGGCCATCGCGTCCTGGCTGGCGTTGGTCCACGGCTTGAGGCGATTGCCCACCAGGCCCACCGGCAGCTTGCCGCGCTTGATGCGGTTGATCTGCGAAAGGTGCTGCAGGAAGTCGAACGTGGCATCGAGATCGAAGGTTGACGGCAGCACCGGTACCAGCAGCACGTCGGCCTTTTCGAGGTAGGGTTCCAGGTCGCGTTCCTGCGAACCGGCGGGGGTGTCGATCAGTACGCGCTGGGTGTCGGCGGGGAGCTTGTCCAGCGCCCTGCGACCACCTTCCAGCGCCAGCACGCCGGGCACGTTGTCCGGTCGTTGCGCGGCCCAGCGATAGCCCGATTGTTGGCGGTCCGCATCGACGATGGCGGTGCGTTTGCCATCCTGCGCCCAATGCGAAGCCAGCTGGGTGACCAGCGTGCTCTTGCCGCAACCGCCTTTGCTGCTTGCTACCAGTACCGTCAGCATCTCGCTGCCCCTGTGTCCAAGCTTGGGCCAAGCCTACACGATGGTTGGGGCAGCGAGGCAAGCGCGGATCAACTGGCCTTGTTCGGCTGCCAGTCGGCCGGGGCGTCGACGTTGATGTTGTAGTCGTGCAGCGCGGTGAGCATCAGGCTCATCTCGGTGCCGCCCGAGCGGGCCAGCGACAACAGGTGCTGCGCCAGCGCGGCGTCGCCCTGGGCACGGGCGGACAACTGGGCGAAATTCTGCACCTGCCACACGAGGTTGCGGCGGGCATGGCGGGCGTCCTCCTGCTGGGACGGGTCGTCGGCCAGCACTTCGCGCAGATGCAGGCCAAGTGAGCGGGCCAACGGGCTGGAGCTCCATTCCAGCACCTTGCCCAGCTTGAGACAGTCGGCCTTGAGCGCGGCGTCGCCGCTGCCCTCCTCGCACAAGCGCGAGGTGGCTTGCAGGCCCGGCTGCGGCTGGGTCTCGGCCAGGCCGAAGACCATCATCACCTGTACCCCGACGGCCCCGGTGGCCGACAGCGGGTTGATGACCGCCGGCGGCGGCGGCAGCAGGGTGACCGTAGTGGCCAGCGCCTTGAGGCTGGTGCCGGTGTAATCGTCGTACAGCTTGGCTGAAGCGGCCTTGGCGACGTCTTCGCGGGCTGCATCGTTCTTGCCGTCGCGCAAGTCCTGGCCGAGCTTGAGCAGCCACACGGCGGCGTTGTCCGGTGCTTGCTTGACCAGCGCGTTCATGGCGTCCACGTTGGGGCAGCCGTCGGCCTTGGCATCGCAATCGCTCAGGCGCACCCAATTGATCTCGGGGCCCGCGCCTTCAGCTTGCGAGGCGCGCGAAATCAGGGTGTGGAAGCTGTTGAATTCCGGCAGGTCCTTCAGCGGACGGGCCAGCAGGGCTCCGCCCAGCAGGGGCAGCGGGGCGGCCTGCGGGGCGATCACGCTCACCAGATCTTTCTGGAACGCGAGCAGCGCCTGGTTCCGTGTGGAGGCCGGCTTGTCGACCGGTGGCGTCGCGGTTTTGGCAGGGGGCTTGGCGGCCACGGCCGGGGCCGCGAGCGTTGCGAAAACCAGACCGAGCGTTAACAGGCGCCATCCACGCATGGAAATTCCTTCTGACATCGAAGCGGCCAGCATACCGCTCCCGCATTAAGCTCGCCTGATCCACAGGACGGGCGCGACGGGAGATTGCGTCCTGGCTTGCTAGCATGGCTGCTTGGCGACGCCCCGGGGTGGATCGTCATCCCGCGCAGCACAGGAGACAGGTAGTGAACGAGCTTTCCATCTTGGCCGACGGCCGGGCGACCCCTTGGTTCGTGGGCTGGGGCACGCTGGCGCTTATCAATGCGGGGTTGGCCCAGGGCAAGAATCGCAGCGGCCTGTTGTGGTTTCTGCTGTCGCTGGTGTTCGGCCCGTTTGCCACGCTGGTGCTGGTACTGATGCCCAAGGCCCGCCAGACCCTGTTCTGAAAACGACAAAGCCCGCCGCCGTTGCCGGCAGCGGGCCTTGCATGAGGGCGGGGAATTACTCGCCCAGTGCTTCGCGCAGGAATTCCGGCTGGGCCAGCGCCGCCTTGTGCATATCGGCGTTGTAGTAGCGGGTCGGGAAATTCTTGCTCAGCGCGCCGCGCTCGCGGAAACCGGCCAGGTCGCCGCCCTTGCGCACCATGGTGCAGCTCCACCAGCCGGTGGGGTAGCACGGCTGCGGGAACGGCAGCGTCTTCACCGCGCTGAAGCCGGCGGTGCGCATGGCCGAACGCATGGACTTGATCAGCTCCAGGTGGGCCAGCGGCGACTCGGACTGCTGCACCAGGATGCCGCCGTGGCGCAGGGCCTTGTAGCAGCTGGCGTAGAAGGCGGCGTTGAACAGGCCTTCGGCCGGGCCGACCGGATCGGTCGAGTCCACGATGATGAGGTCCAGCGATTCCGGCTCCGCCTCGGCCATGTACTTGATGCCGTCGATGAACAGCAGCTCGGCGCGCGGGTCGTTGTTGGATTCGCACAGTTCCGGGAAATACTGCTCGGCCAGACGGGTGACGCGCTCGTCGATCTCCACCTGCACGGCGTGTTCCACTTCCTCGTGCTTGAGCACCTCACGCAGCGTGCCGCAGTCGCCGCCGCCGATGATCACCACGCGCTTGGCGCGCGCATGGGTGAACAGCGCCGGGTGGGTCATCATCTCGTGATAGAGGAAATTGTCGCGGCTGGTGAGCATCACGCAGCCGTCGATCACCATGAGATTGCCCCAGTCGGTGGTCTGGTAGATCTCGATGGTCTGGAACGGGGTTTTCTCGGCATGCAGCAGCTTCTCCACGCGATAACCGATGGAGGAGCCGGAGGCCTGATGGGCTTCGGTGAACCAGGTGGGGTGCTGCGACATGGGTTGATCCTGACAAACGATGGGGTCAAAGAACGCCAATTGTAGCCGAACTGGCGCCGATATCCGCCGAACCGACTGGAACGGCGGTGGGCACATTGTCACAAGACACCGTTACAATAGCCGTCCGGACTGCCGCGCGATGTCGCCGCAGGCCGCCTGGTCAACCCGGCCCCGCGGCGTGCGAGGCTTCCGGCCGGCTGACTTTGCTTTCGTCAAGGCTCCGCCGCTGCGACGACATGTTCAGGGTGTGTCACGCCCGCTGCATTTTAAGGAACCCTCCATGTCGAAGCACTGGAACATCGACGCTGCCCGCCATACGTACGCTGTCCCGCACTGGGGCGATGGCTACGTGGACGTCAACGACGCCGGCCACATCGTGATGCGCCCCAAGGGCGTCACCGGCCCGGCGCTGTCGCTGCCGGCCATCGTGGATCGCGCCCGTTCGGAAGGCCTGCGCCTGCCGCTGCTTGTGCGCTTCCCCGATATCCTTGCCGATCGCCTGAAGCGTCTTCAGGACGCCTTCGCCAAGGCCATCGGCGAATGGAACTACGCGGGCGGCTACACCGCCGTCTACCCGATCAAGGTGAACCAGCAGCGCGGCGTGGCCGGCGAGCTGGTGGCCGCCGGTGAACACGGTTTCGGCCTGGAAGCGGGCTCCAAGCCCGAGCTGATGGCCGTGCTGGCCATGGCCCGCCCCGGCAGTATCGTGATCTGCAACGGCTACAAGGACCGCGAGTACATCCGCCTTGCCCTGATCGGCCGCAAGCTGGGCCTGCGCGTGCACATCGTGATCGAGAAGCTCTCCGAGCTCGATCATGTGTTCACCGAAGCCGAAGCGCTGGGCGTGGAGCCGCTGCTCGGTGTGCGCGTGCGCTTGGCCTCCATCGGCGCGGGCAAGTGGCAGAACACCGGCGGCGACAAGGGCAAGTTCGGCCTCTCGCCCAGCCAGGTACTGACCCTGGTGGAGCGGCTGGACCAGGCCGGCCTCAAGCACACGCTGAAGCTGCAGCACTTTCACATGGGTTCGCAGATTTCCAACGTGCGCGACATCGCCAATGGCATGCGCGAAGCCACGCGTTACTTCGTGGAACTCAAGCGCATGGGCGTGCCGCTGGACATCGTGGACGTGGGCGGTGGCCTTGGCGTGGACTACGAAGGCTCGCGCTCGCGCAGCCACAACTCCATCAACTACTCCATCGAGCAGTACGCGGCCACCATCGTGCAGTCGCTGGCCGAGGCCGTGGCGGAGGAAAACCTGCCCGCCCCGCACATCATCACCGAGGCCGGCCGCGCCATGACCGCGCATCACGCGGTGATGGTGGTGAACGTGACCGAGGTGGAACCGGTGCCCGACGGCCACATTCCCGCGGCCCACGAGCACGAGCCGGCGGTGCTTCGCCGCTTGCGCGAAACCTGGCACGAACTGGACAAGCGCCCGGCGCTGGAGCTGTTCCACGAAGCCCAGCACCACTTGGTTGAAGGCCAGACGCTGTATGCGCTCGGCCAGCTCAACCTGGAAGACCGCGCCCGCCTGGACGACATGTACTACGCCATCGCCAACGCCGTGCGTACGCGCCTGCTGCCGGCCGAGCGCTCGCATCGCCAGGCGATGGACGAGCTGGACGAAAAGTTGGTGGACAAGTACTTCGTCAACTTCTCCGTGTTCGAGTCGGTGCCGGATATCTGGGCCATCGATCAGATCTTCCCGATTGCCCCGATCGCCCGCCTGGACGAGGAGCCCACACGCCGTGGCGTCATCGTGGACCTCACCTGCGATTCCGACGGCCGCATCGACGACTACGTGGATGCCGAAGGCGTGGACGTGAGCCTGCCATTGCATGCGCTGAAGGACGAAGAGAGCTATCGCCTGGGCATCTTCATGGTTGGCGCGTACCAGGAAACGCTGGGCGATATCCACAACCTGTTCGGCGACACCGACGCGGTGAACGTGCGAGTGGACGGCGACTCCTACGTATTCGCGCACAAGCGTCGCGGCGACACCACCGACTTGATGCTCGACTATGTGGGCTACGACCTGGAGGCACTGCGCCGCAGCTACCGCGAGCGCATCGCGGCGGCGGGCGTGCAGGGCGAGGCGGCAGAGCAGTTGTTTGTCACCTTGAATGAAGGTTTGACGGGATATACCTACCTTTCCGAGGGTGTGCGCTAACTGCGCGAATGCCGTGCATCTTCGCCGTCTTGCCCGCTTTCGCAGGAATGACGGCGCAGGGAGCCGCGGTTGAATGGTCCATTCGTCGCATGGCCCCACACCGCAAGCTATGACAGCCTGTGTCGTCAACGACGGCGCAGGCGATAACCTGACACCGTTTCTGCTTTCCCCGTTCCCCATCGATAGGAGTGGTTATGGCAAGTCTCGACGGCAAGGTGGCACTCATCACGGGCGCGGCTAGCGGCCTGGGCAAGGCGATCGCGGAGCTGTACGCCAAGCATGGCGCGGCAGTGGCCATCGCCGATATCAATCAGCAGGCGGCCGACGCGACCGCCGCCGAGATCAACGCGGCCGGCGGCAAGGCGATCGGCATCGCGATGGACGTCACCGACGAAAACGCCGTGAATGCGGGTACCGACAAGGTAGTCGCGGCCTTCGGTCACCTGGACATTCTCATTTCCAACGCGGGCGTGCAGATCATCAACCCGATCGATCAGTTCGCCTTCGCCGACTGGAAGAAGATGCTCGCTATTCATCTGGATGGCGGCTTCCTCACCACCAAGGCCGCGCTGCAGCATATGTACAAGGACGATCGCGGCGGCATCGTGATCTACATGGGCTCGGTGCATTCCCACGAAGCCTCCAAGCTCAAGTCCGCCTATGTAGCCGCCAAGCATGGCCTGCTCGGCCTGGCGCGCACGCTGGCCAAGGAAGGTGCCGCGCACAACGTACGTTCGCACGTGATCTGCCCGGGCTTTGTGCGCACGCCGCTGGTGGAGAAGCAGATTCCCGAACAGGCCAAGGAGCTGGGCATCAGCGAAGCGGACGTGATCAAGAACGTGATGCTCAAGGACACCGTGGACGGCGTATTCACCACGGTGGAGGACATCGCGCAGACCGCGCTCTACCTCGCCACGTTCCCCTCGGCGGCGCTCACGGGCCAGTCCATCGTGGTCAGCCACGGCTGGTACATGCAGTAAGCCGCCATGGACGTCGCCAAGCGTGCTCCCTCCAAGGCGGAACTGGCCGAGGCGGTAAAGCGTGACTACCGCACGGTCGCCCTGGTATTGCAGGGCGGCGGTGCGTTGGGCGCTTACCAGGCTGGCGTGTACCAGGGCCTGGATGAGGCCGGCATACGGCCCCACTGGGTGGCCGGCATTTCAATCGGTGCCTTGAACGCGGCGATCATCGCCGGCAATCCGCCCGAGCACCGGGTGGAGCGCCTGCGCGAATTCTGGCAAACCATCTGCCGTCCGCCGCTACTGCCACTGTGGCCCACTATCCCGCTCGATCCGGGCGCCTGGGAGCTGCCATGGCAGAACGGCTTGAGTGGCTGGGCGGCGCTGCGCGCGCTGACCGAAGGGCAGCCGGGCTTTTTCACTCCGCGTCCGTTTCCACTGCTGCCGTGGCGGGCCTCGCCCACCACGGCAAGCTGGTACGACACCTCGCCGTTGAAAGGCACGCTGGAGCGGCTGGTCGATTTTGATCGCATCAACCACAAGACCTCCATGCGGGTGTCGGTAGGCGCGGTGAACATCCGTACCGGCAACTTCGTCTACTTCGACAATACCGAAGGTACGTTGCGTGCGGAGCACTTCATCGCCTCCGGCTCGTTGCCGCCCGGCTTCCCGGCCACCGAGATCGACGGCGAGTTCTATTGGGACGGCGGCATGGTTTCCAACACGCCGCTATACAAGGTGCTGCTGGATTCAACCTGCCGCGACTCGCTGATCTTCCAAGTGGATTTATGGAGCGCGCGGGGCGACGTACCGCGTGATCTGGCCGAGGTCACTTCGCGGGCCAAAGACATCCAGTACTCCAGCCGTACGCGCTTGATCACCGAATACATGAGCATGCGTCAGCGCCAGCAGCGGATGCTGCAGGAGCTGATGGCGCTGGTGCCGGAAAATCAACGCCAGCAGCCGGCCTATCGCCAGGCGGAAATCTACGCAGGTGGCGCGCTGGTGAACCTGTTCCACCTGATTTATCGCAACAAGCCGTACGAAGGGCATTACAAGGATTACGAGTTCAGTCTGGGCAGCATGCATCAGCACTGGGACAGCGGCATGGACGACGTGCAGTGCACCCTGGCCGAGCCGCAATGGTTCGAGCGGCCGAGCGCGGAGCATCCCTTCGTCACCCACGACATTCATTGTGAAGACTGAAACAGCAGGAAAACTCATGAGTCTCAAGGCAGCATTCATCGGACTCGGCGCCATGGGCACGCCGATGGCCGGCCATCTCAAGGCCCGTGGCCTGCTTCATGCGGTGGGCAGCCGCACTCAGGCCAACGCCGATGCGGTGGCGCGGGAACTGGGCGTCTCCGCGCCAGCGCTGGCGGATATCGCCGCACAGTGCGACGTGATCGCGCTGTGCGTTACCGCCGATGCCGACGTGCTTGGTTTGGTCGATGCGTTGTTGCCGCATCTCAAACCCGGCACCGTCGTAGTAGACCACTCCACCGTGGCGCCGGACACCGCCAAACAGGCGGCAGCGCGTTTGAAGACCGCAGGTGCGCACTTCCTCGATGCACCGGTGTCCGGTGGCGTGGAAGGTGCCAAGAACGGCAAGCTCTCCGTGATGGTAGGCGGCGATGCGGCCGTGCTCGAATACGCGCGCCCCGTGCTGGAGGCCTATGCACTGCGCGTCACCCACCTCGGCGATGTCGGCGCGGGCCAGGCCACCAAGGCAGTGAATCAGGTGCTGGTGGCGGGTATTGCCCAGGGCGTGTGCGAAGGGCTCGCGTTGGCCGAAGCGCTGGGATTGGATCCGGAGCGTCTGCTGCCCACGCTTGGCGCGGGCGCGGCCGGTAACTGGTTCCTGGAAAAGCGCGGCGCCACCATGTTGCGCGATGAATTCAGCGTGGGCTTCAAGTTGGGTCTGCTGCATAAGGACCTTGGCATCGTGCGCCGCATCGCCGAAAGCGCCGGCACCAATCGCAGCGTGATCGAACGCTCGCTGGCCGACTACGCCGAACTGATGAGCCAGGGCTACGGCGACGACGATATCTCGGGTTTGATCCGCCTCAAGCGCAAGGGCTAAGGACGGTCTTCAGAAGTCATTTCCAATGCCTCCTGCAATAGCAGGGCGCGTTTTTCCCCGGCCGTATGGCTGGTCATCCAGCGACTTCACGTGGTCATGCGGAACCGGCCTCCCCGTTGTCGCGATGGCCACGGCTTCAGCAGATCCATCCTTACCGGGTGATATCCGCTGCTTCAAACAAAGGCCGCACTTTTATGTGCGGCCTTCGTCTTTTTCGGACAGGCGAAGCCGTCACTTACAGAAATAGACGAAGAAGGCCCTGGCGTAAATCGGCTTGCTGACGGGCATTCCGTCGTTCGCGATAGCCCTCCATCCGCAACAATTTGCGATTTACCTGTTCGCATCTTGTTCTTCCAGTCGCCGGCGCTGCACCCAGCGTGGATTGGCCTGCAAGGACATGGCGACCACTACATGGAGAGTGCCAAGTGAATCGCGTTTTTCGACTTGTCTGGAACAGAGTGACATCGGCCTGGGTGGTCGCATCGGAACTTGCCAAAAGCCATGGCCGCGCGGCGTTGGTGTCATCGCCCGTGATCGCGCTGGCCTTGGCCTCGAGTCCGTCTTCCGCTTGGGCGACGGACTATACGAGCACGCTGGCTGTGCAAGGTGGGCAGAGTCTGGTGTTAGATAACGACACGGTGAAAACGAGTCGAGATGGCGAGCACGCCATTCATGCATTTGGCGTCTTGGTGGGTATGGAAAATGCCTCGATCCGCGCGACGGGTTCCTGGATCAAGGCGAGCGGCGAAGGCTCGGATGGCCTTGTTCTCAGGAATAGCGATGCCACGATCAGGGATACGGATATCGTCGGTGCCCGTTATGGCATTGCGTTTGGTCCCTACCTAACGTCATCCAGCGAGAACAATACCTTCAGCATGTCCGGTGGTTCCGTAACATCCATAGCCGGTGCGGCGATTCACGTTGATGGTGGTGTCAATCGGCTCGACATACGCAATGGGGCAAGGATTATTGGTGGCAATGGCGTACTTCTCGATAACGTCGTGATGACGCGGACGTACGAAGGGGACGTTGCAGAGCCAGCCGTCATCAGCCCATACGCTGCGCTGGTCAGCCTAACGGCAGACGGCAATGTCACCTTGTTGGGTGATGCGCGTTCTGCGTATCCGGGTCATATCGATATAAGTCTCGCCAATAATTCAGAGTGGACGGGTGCCGCACACGGTCTCGGTGACGTCACCATCGACTCAAGTAGTGTGTGGAAGGTAACTGGCGACTCAGGTGTTGCGTACTCGAGCGGCGGTGACATAGCTGATCCATCGCGACTGGACTTGCGAGGGCATGTGGTATTCACAGAGCCTTTCCCGTTGGAGAGCCCGCGAACGCTGCGTGTTCGTGGCGATTTGGTTAGCCATGGAGGCGTGATCGCGCTCAATGCCCAGCTTGGCGGTCCGACAGATGGATTGTGGAGCGATCGGGTATTGGTCGATGGCAATGCAGAGGGCACCACGGCACTCGTTGTCACGCCTGTATCTTGGTTTGCTCACCTGGCAGTTAGTGCGGTCGCAAATGCGTCCCCGGCCTCCAGTGTGTCCTTGGCGCAGGTGGCAGGAGGCGCGAATGCGTCGTCATTTATTCTTGAGGGTGGTTATCTAGCGGCAGGGGCATGGCGTTACGAGTTGGTGGCCTATCAGCCCGGCGCGAGTACCCAGGAAAACCGTGCAGTCGCGGGAGGCGACGGCTATTGGGATTACCGCCTGCAGCCGGTTACCTTGCTGCCGGAAGGACCCATTATTCCTCCTGGACCGGTGCTGCCGCCGGACCAAGAGAACCCCGACTCTCCTGAGCCGACGCCGGTACCTGCGCCCGGAAATCGCGAGCCGGAGGATGTCGCGCCACCTGCACCCATACGCCATGCGGTGGTGCCCCAGGTGCCGTCCTATCTGAGCGCGTCGACAGCACTGTTGTCGTATGGCTTGCGCAGCGTGGCAAGCTTGCACGATCGCCTGGGTGAGCTGCATGGTGACGATGCCGGCGAAGCTACCGTGGCCGACGAGTTCTTCGCACGCACGTTTGGCGGTAACTATCAGTACCACAGCGATCGGCGTTTTGCGGATCTGGGTTACGGCTTCGAGCAGAAGGATCGTGGCATCCAGTTGGGTGGTACCTGGTTGCGCAAGGATAGCGATAGCGCGACGTGGCGCCTGGGGCTTTACGCCGGCACGGGCACGTCCCGCATGGCGCCGCGTGCCATCGATGGTGCCAGCGCCATGCGCGTGCGTGCAGGCACCGGTGCGCTCACTGGTACCTACGTTCATGCGACAGGTTTCTATGTGGACGGTACGGTGGCACGCAGCTATTACGACACGCGTGTGGAAACGCCTTATCGCGGTAGCGAAATGGCGCGCATGAAGACGCATGGTTGGACGTATGCGTTGGAAAGCGGCTATCCGTTCCAGTTCGCCAATGGCCTTCGCATCGAGCCGCAGGCGCAGGTGGTCTATCAGTCGCTGCGCAGCGATAGCTTCAGCGATGCGGATCACCTGCAGGTGGCCCCGGGAAATACGGGCGCATGGTTGGGGCGCGTCGGCCTGATGATGGGCAGGACCTTTACGACGTCGACGAACCAGCATTGGTCGCCGTCGCTACGGTTGAATTACAGGGGCAGCGCCGATACGCGTAGCCGCGTAGCCCTGAGTAGCTACGGCATCAGCGACAGCTTTGCCACCGGCGCGTGGGGACAAGCCTGGCAGGTAGGTGCAGGTGTGACTGGTTCGCTCACGTCCGCGGTATCGGTGTTCGGGCAAGCCGACTATCAAGGCCGCGCTGGCAACTCCGGTCAACAGGGTTGGAGCGCCAACCTGGGCATGCGCTGGCAGTTCTAAGCCCTTATTGGCATCCAACAAAAAGCCCGTGTCTCACGACACGGGCTTTTTGTTGGGACAAATGACGAGCAAGCGTTGTGCTTACTTGCCTTCCTTCAGCGCAATGGCATTGATGCCGGCCGAGGCAAGGCGTTGCTTCGCCGATTCCAGTTCGGTGGCCGAGTGGAACGGACCCAGGCGCACGCGGTTGTAGGTCTGGCCGTTGACGTTCACCGGCGCCACATTGGCTACGAAACCTTGCATGGCGAGCTTGGCCTTGAGCGTCTCCGCATCGGCAGCACTCGGGAACGCACCCACCTGCAACAGGTAACCGCCACCGCCGGTAGCCGCCGCCGGTGCCGGTGCCTTCACCGCCGATTCCGGTGCGGCCGTCACGGCTTCCGATACGGCGGCCGGAGCCGGCGTCGGTTTCGCAGCGGCTGCCTGTTGCTGCACCTGCTGCTGGGCGGCGGCCTGTGCCGCTTGCTGCGCGGCCTGCTGTTTCTGCTGCTGCTCGGCCTTGGCCTGGGCGCTGATGACCGCATCGGGGATGCGCACTTCTTTCTCCGAAAGCACGGAGTAGAAGTCGTACTGCGGCTTCTTCGGTGCCGGCGTGCCGCTATCGGTAGCCGAGGTGGACTCATTGGCGGCGGCGCCGGCATCGCTGCCACGCTGTGCGGTGGCCTGCGCGTTCGGTTGCGGGCCGTCGGTGGCGCGCGGCGCCATCGGCAGATGGCCACGCATGCCGAACATCAGCAGCGCGCCGATGAGGATGCCGATAACCGCCCAACCCCAACCCGGCATGCCACCGCTGTTATTGCGGACGGCCTGCCGACCCTTGCCCTTGCGTGCTGCCATTTACATCTTCTCCGGGGCACTGAGTCCCAGCAAATCCAAACCGTTGCGAATGACCTGGCGCGTGGCGAGCGCGAGCGTGATGCGCGCGTTGCGCAGTTCGGCGTCGTCCACGATCCACTTGTGCTCGTGATAGTAGCTGTGCAGCGCGCCGGCGAGCTCACGCAGGTACTGGGCGATCAGGTGCGGTTCCAGATTGCTGGCGGCGGCTTCCACCACCTCCGGGTAGCGCGACAGCTCGGTGAACAGGGCTTGTTCGTGCTCGCTGTCCAGGCGGCCCAGCTGGTTTACGCCAGCGGCGGTATCCACGGCCGGCAAGCCACGTTCGGCCAATTCCTCCAGCACGCGGCACACGCGGGCGTGGGCGTACTGGATGTAGTAGACCGGGTTGTCGTTGCTCTGCGAGCGGGCCAGGTCGATGTCGAACACCAGCTGCGAGTCGGCCTTGCGGGCAATCAGGAAGTAGCGCGTGGCGTCGCGGCCGGCTTCCTCGATGAGGTCGCGCAGGGTGAGGTAGCTGCCGGCGCGCTTGGAGAGTTTTACCTCTTCGCCGCCGCGCATCACCGTCACCATCTGGTACAGCACGTAGTTCGGGTAACCCTTGGGAATGCCCGTATCCAGCGCCTGCAGGCCGGCCTTTACGCGAGCCAGCGAGCCGTGGTGATCGGAGCCCAGCACGGTGACGGCGTTGACGTAGCCGCGCTGCCACTTGGACAGGTGATAAGCCACGTCTGGCACGAAATAGGTATAGGTGCCGTCGGACTTGCGCATCACGCGGTCCTTGTCGTCACCGAAATCGGTGGTGCGCAGCCACAGCGCGCCGCCTTCCTCGTAGGTGTGGCCGTGGGCAACCAGCTCGCGCACGGTCTCTTCCACCTTGCCGTCGGTGTAGAGCGAGGATTCAAGATAATAGGTGTCGAAGCCGACGCCGAAGGCCTTCAGGTCCAGATCCTGCTCGCGACGCAGATAGGCCACGGCGAAATGGCGGATGGATTCCAGGTCCTCGACGTTCTTGGCGCCGGTGACCAGGTGACCTTCCACCTCCACGCTGTCGCCGTTGAGGTAAGCCTGCGCCACATCGGCGATGTAGTCGCCGCGATAGCCATCTTCCGGCCAGCCCGCATCGTTGGGCGAGAGACCGCGCGCGCGCGCCTGCACCGAGATGGCCAGGTTGTGGATCTGCACGCCGGCGTCGTTGTAGTAGAACTCGCGCTTGACCTTCCAGCCGGTGGCATCGAGCAGGCGAGCCAGGCAATCGCCCAGCACCGCGTTGCGGCCGTGGCCCACGTGCAGCGGGCCGGTGGGGTTGGCCGAGACGAATTCGACACCTGCCACTACACCCTTGCCGCTGGCGCTGCGGCCGTAGCCGGCGCCTTCGCCCAGCATGCGGCCGACTTCGGCGTGGTAGGCGCCCGAGGCCAGGAAGAAATTGATGAAGCCCGGTCCGGCGATCTCTACCTTGGCGACGAGGCCGTTGGCGGGCAACGCGGCGACCAACTTGTCAGCCAGCTCGCGCGGCTTGGCGCGGGCCGCCTTGGACAGGAGCATGGCGGCGTTGGCGGCGAAGTCGCCGTGCTCGCGGCTGCGCGTGCGCTCGACCACGAAGTTCGGCACGTCGAGGTCGGCGGGCAGGGTGGAGTCGTTCTGCAGGGTACGAATAGCCTGCAGCAGCAGTTCGCGCAGCTGTTCTTTCACGGTATGGGTCGGGCGACGATGGAACCCCCAATCCTATCAGACCGGCGCCCGTGGGGCCGTCTTTTCAAGGGCTTCCCGCGTGTTGCGTTGCAGGGGACAAGCCTGTGGATAACTCTGTGGGGAAGATCGGAGGGCGCGGGCAGCGGGTCCGCCGTTTTGGCCGTGAAACTTGCGTGTAAAGGAAAAACATCCAATAGATCAATGCATTGGGAGGCACATGTAACAGCGTGCGAAACAGTCGGCCGGAAAGTGCCGTCGCAGGCCGAATGTGCATAAGTAGGAAGGGGTGCGGCGTGGGCGGGCGCCAACACGAACTGCCTCGTTCACGTCATGCCGCTGTCATGCCGCACTGCCACACTTCCTCTCGTTCCCCCGGCACCTCCCCGCCGTCGGGACGGGAGACCGCCGTTTCTCTTTCTCTCCCCACAAAACGGCCAAACGGCGCGGACCTCCCCCCGCGCCGTTGTTTTTTGGGGCTCGGGCTGTTTACAGCATCCCCAACGCCGCCATCGATACCGGTTCACCATGGCCGATCACCAAGTGATCGAGTACACGCACATCCACCAGGCTTAGCGCGCTGCGAAGTTCGTGGGTGATGTCGCGGTCGGCGGGGCTGGGTTCGGTCACGCCGGAGGGATGGTTATGCGCCAGGATCACCGCGGCGGCGTTGTGCTTGAGACAGGCGCGCACCACCTCGCGGGGATGGATGCTGGCCTGGTCGATAGAGCCGCGAAACAGTTCTTCGAAAGTGATGACGCGATGCCGTGCATCAAGGAACAGGCAAGCGAACACTTCGTAAGGTAGATGGCGCAGCCGAGCGTGCAGAAAGGCGCCGCTGTCGCGTGGGTTGCTCAGGGTGGCCCGTTCGCTCAACTGCTCGCCCAGCGAGCGGCGGGCTAACTCAAGGGCTGCGATAAGGCGGGCGCGTTTGGCCGGGCCGATGCCGCGCAAGCGCGTATATTGAGCCGGGTCGGCGAGCAGGGCGTGCAGGCCGCCGCTGGAGGTCAGCAGCTCGCGCCCCAGCGTGATGGCGTCCTTGCCGGGGATGCCGCTGCCCAGCAGCACGGCGATCAGCTCGGCGTCGGACAGGGCGGAGCAGCCCCGGGCGAGCAGCTTCTCGCGGGGGCGTTCGAGTTCGGGCCATTCACGGATGCTCATGCCCCTAGGCTGACGAAACCGTATCGGCCGGCCCAGCGGTGGGTGGCGACCGGCTTCGTCCGTTCCAACACCGCGCGCAAGTGGGGTCGCAGTGGTGCCCGGCGTGGGTGCCCGCGCTGGCGTGGGCCGTCACCAAGCCATCCTTGCGATTCCGGTAAGCTACGCGCCCAACCGGTTGTCAGGCCCCAAAACACCATGAGTCTTGCCCAACGCCGCATCCTGCTGGGTGTGTCCGGCGGCATCGCCGCCTACAAATCCTGCGAGCTGGTCCGCCGTCTGCGCGACCTGGGCGCCGAGGTGCGCGTGGTGATGACGGAGGGCGCGACGCATTTCGTCAGCGCCACCACCTTCCAGGCGCTATCCGGCCAGCCGGTGCGGATGAGTCTGTGGGATGCCGAGGCCGAAGCGGCCATGGGGCATATCGAGCTGGCGCGCTGGGCCGAGCGCATCCTGATTGCGCCGGCCAGTGCCGATCTCATCGCACGCCTGGCCCATGGCTTTGCCAACGACCTGCTCACCACGGTATGCCTGGCGAGTGCCGCACCGGTGTACCTGGCGCCGGCCATGAATCAGCAGATGTGGGCGCATCCGGCCGTGCAGGCCAACATCGATACCTTGCGCCAGCGCGGCGTGCACTTGCTGGGGCCGGCCTCGGGCGATCAGGCCTGCGGTGACATCGGTTCGGGACGCATGCTGGAGCCGATGGAATTGCGCGAGGCCATGGTGGCCTCCTTCGGCAACTTGGTGCTGCGCGGATTGAAGGTGGTAGTAAGCGCCGGGCCCACCTATGAAGACATCGATCCGGTGCGCTTCATCGGTAATCGCAGTTCCGGTCGCATGGGCTTTGCAGTGGCGGAAGCCGCCGCGCAGGCAGGTGCCGAGGTCACGCTGGTGGCCGGTCCGGTGAGCCTATCCACGCCGCCGGGCGTGCGCCGCCGGGTGGACGTGCGCAGCGCCGCCCAGATGCGCGATGCGGTAGTGGATGCCGCCGCGCAGGCTGACATCTATATTGCGGCGGCGGCGGTGGGCGACTATCGCCCTGCCGAGGTGGCCGACTACAAGCTCAAGAAGCAGGCCGGTGCGCCGCTGGAACTGCGTTTGAGCGAAAACCCTGACATTCTCGCCACCCTCGCCGCGCAAACCGTGCGCCCTTTCCTGGTCGGCTTTGCCGCGGAAACGCATGATGTGGAGCGTTATGCGCGCGACAAACTCCAGCGCAAAGGATTAGACATGATTGCCGCCAACCAGGTCGGCGGCGGCCTCGGGTTCGAGGCTGCCGACAATGCACTTACGCTTTATTGGGCCGATGGCGTCGCGGATCTATCGCGCGCTTCCAAGACCGATCTTGCGCACCAGTTGGTCGCCAAGGTGGCCGAGCGCTACCGGACGGTGCGTGGATGATCGATGTCGAGCTGAAGATCCTCGATCCGCGTCTGGGCGACAGCATTCCCTTGCCGGAGGCGGCCACGCCTGGCAGTGCCGGCATGGACCTGCGGGCCGCCATCGAGGCGCCGCTTACCTTGCAGCCGGGTGAGAGCGTGCTGGTGCCCAGCGGCATGGCCATACATATTGGTGACCCGGGCTGGTGCGCGCTGATCGTGCCGCGCTCGGGCCTGGGTCATAAACATGGCCTGGTGATGGGCAATCTGGTGGGCGTGATCGATGCGGACTATCAAGGCCCGCTGATGATTTCGTGCTGGAACCGCGGCACGCAACCGTACACCATCGCGGCAGGCGATCGCATCGCCCAGTTGCTGCTGGTACCGGTAGCGCAGGCGCGGCTGAAGCTGGTGAAGGAGTTCGCGCCGTCGCAGAGGGGCGAGGGCGGGTTCGGTTCCACGGGAGTCAACTAGGTGCGTCGGCCGGGCGTAAACGCTGCCCGGATGCGTGCGCAGCCGCACAACCTGTGTGGGGACAGGGCATGGCGAAGAACGGCATGAGCGGGCGACGTCTCGCGACGAGCATCGAGTGGCGTAGCCTGTTGCCCTTGGCGGCAGGCACCTTGTTGCTGCTCGGTGGGGTGTTCTGCCTGTGGCAGACCTGGCAGATTGCCGACGAAAGTAGCGCCATCGACCGGGTGCACGCCGCCCAGAAGCAGGCGGTGGACGCGCTGGCGGCGGAAATAGCCACGCAACGCGGGGGCGTCGAAAAGGTGCTGAATGCCGTCGATCCGGCGCAGATTGCCGCCGATCCGGTGCAGTCGGCCGCTACCGTGCGTCAGCAGCTCCCGCATGCGCAAGCGGTGGAGTTCTATAGCGGCACGCTCGACGAGGTGCTGCACGCCAATTACCGCACCTTCGGTTACGGCAAGGCCGCCCAGTTGATGGCAGCGCAGACTGCCGACGGCAAGCCGCCCGCACAGACCGTGCCGGACGGTCACGGTGGACGCGTGCTCAGCCTGGTGTTGCCGGTGGGCCCGGTCACGCGACCCAGCGCCTGGGCCTGGGTGGCCATGCCCTTCGCTCCGGTACAACAGCGTTTTGAGTCGATCGATCCCGCCAGCGGTCGCCTGGAGTTGCGACAAGGCGATGATCGCGGCGACATGCGCCTGCTGGCCAAGGGCTCGCTATCGGCGATGAGCGAGATGACGGGTGTTCCCGTGCCTGGCACTACTCTCAATGTGGTGGCGGCGCAGCCGGTGGCCTACATCGTGCTGCCCAAGGTGTGGCCGCTGACGGCTTTGTTCGGCCTGTTGTGCCTGGGCGGCGGGCTTTATTTGTTCTGGCTGCGTGGTCATCCGCGCAGCAAGCGTGTTGGCGAAGTTGAGGACGTCTCTTTACCGGACCTGATCGATAGCACGCCTGCGCCGGCCCGGCCCGCGCCGGCTCCCCGCCTTGCCACGCCCGCCCCGCCCCCCGCGCCAGCACCGGTCGCGGTGGATCCCACGATTTTCCGCGCCTATGACGTGCGCGGCGTGGTCGGTAAGTCGCTCACCAAGGAAGTGGCACGCCTGCTCGGCCAGGCCATCGGCAGCGTGATGCGCGAGAAGGGGCTGCCCGAGATCGTGGTGGGCCGCGATGGCCGCTTGTCGGGTCCGGAGCTGGCGGGTGCACTGGCCGATGGCCTGCGCGAGGCGGGCATCGATGTGATCGATCTCGGCGCGGTGCCGACCCCGGTGGTGTACTACGCCGCTTATCGCTTCAATACCGGCTGCGGTGTCGCGGTGACCGGTAGCCACAATCCGCCCGACTACAACGGCTTCAAGATCGTGGTGGGCGGTGAAACGCTGGCCGAAAGTGCCATCCAGGATCTTTACCAGCGCATCGCCTCCAACCAGCTCGAACAGGGTGGCAAGGGCAATCTGCGTCATGTGGACGTGGTGCCTGACTATATCGAGCGCATCACCTCCGATGTGCAGGCCGAGCGTCGCCTCAAGGTGGTGGTCGACTGCGGCAACGGCATTCCTGGCGCGGTGGCGCCGCAGGTGCTGGAAGGCATCGGCTGCGAGGTGATTCCGCTCTATTGCGATGTGGACGGTACCTTCCCCAACCATCACCCCGATCCGTCCGACCCGCATAACCTGGAAGACCTGATCTTCGCGGTGAAGCAGACCGGCGCCGATCTCGGCGTGGCCTTCGATGGCGATGGCGACCGCCTGGGCGTGGTGACCAAGGACGGCGAGATCATCTTCCCCGATCGCACCCTGATGCTGTTCGCGCGTGATGTGCTGTCGCGCCAGCCGGGCGCCACCATCATCTACGACGTGAAGTGCACCGGGCATTTGAAAGGTCAGATCCTCGATGCTGGCGGCAGCCCGCTGATGTGGCGCACCGGCCACTCGCTGATTAAAGCGAAGATGCGCGAGACCGGTGCCGAGCTGGCGGGCGAGATGAGCGGCCACTTCTTCTTCAAGGAGCGTTGGTACGGCTTTGACGACGGCATCTATGCCGGTGCCCGCCTGATGGAAATTCTCTCCAGCGATCCGGAAGAGCGCACGCCGGAAGAAATCTTCGCCACCTGTCCCAAGGGCGTCTCCACGCCCGAGCTGAAGGTGGACATGGCCGAGGGCGCGCACTACCGCTTCATCGAGAAGTTCCGTCAGGTGGCGAGCTTCGGCGATGCCACCCTCACGACCATCGATGGCGTACGCGCGGACTGGCCAGATGGTTGGGGCCTCGTGCGCCCTTCCAACACCACGCCGATCCTGGTGCTGCGCTTCGATGCGGACAACGCGGCCGCCTTGGCTCGTATCCAGGCGCTGTTCCGCGAACAGTTGCTGGCGGTCGATCCGTCCTTGAAGCTGCCGTTTTGAACGACAAAGGCCCCGGCATGACCGGGGCCTTTGCTTGAACAACGGCGTGCGGTGAGGGTCAGGCGCCTGGCTGGCCCTTGGCCTGCGCGGCCTTCAGCTCCCGGTAGTGCTGCATATCCACCACGTTCTTCTTCTCCGCTGCATCGCGGGCGGCCTGCTGCCGATCGAGCAGCGCACGCTGATGCGTCACCACGTCGCGTTGCTGCGCGATGCTGTCATTGAGGAACTTCGGCACCGTCTGTTTCGCGCGCTCCATGTCGCCAGCGCGGGTCAGCAGGTCGGTCAGTGCCTTCTCCTGGCTGGCCAGGTTGATGCGTGTGGTGTGAATCTGCTGGTCGAAGGTGTCCAGGCTCTGCTGCAAGGCGATGCGGTAAGCGTCTTCGGTGGGGTACGCGGCCAGCAACTGGTTGTCCTGGCGCTGGCGATCCTGCAGGGCGCGCTGCTGAGCAGCCTGTTGATCGGCGACCTTTTTTGCCGCGGCGCGCTCTTCCGGCGTGAGCTGGCGGTCGACATGCTGGATCACCATGCCACTGTCGTTGACCAAGTCATACCCGTACTTGAGCGCGTCGGAGGTCAGGCTGTCGCTGTAGTGCGGCAGGCCGGACGCATCTTTCCAGCGATAGCGGTAGCCGGAGCTTTTCTGTGCTTCCACATGGGCGCTGGCCACGATGGCGAGCAGCGCGATGGCTAAGACTGTTTTACGCATGCATTTCCCCCTGGTCGGCGGAGTATAGCCGGAGGCATGGATGACACCCGCGACGGTGCCACGACGCGGATGTCTCCAGTGTGACCGGCATCGCCAAGTCCGCAGGCCTCCCTGGGAGGGCTTAGCTATCCACGCCGTACTGCTGCCGATACGCCAGCAAGCGTGCGTGTTCGGCGGCCAGTTCCGGACGCTCGCCCGCATAAGCCAGCACATCGCCCAGGCTGGTGATGGCGATCACCGGAATACCAAACTCGGCGGTCACTTCCTGTGCGGCCGACAGCGCGCCCTGGCCGCGCTCCTGACGGTCCAGGGCGATGAGCACGCCGGCCGGCGTGGCGCCCTGCGCACGGATCAGGGCCAGCGACTCGCGCACGGCGGTACCGGCGGTCATCACGTCATCCACGATCAGCACGCGCCCGGTCAACGGGGCACCGACCAGCACACCGCCTTCGCCGTGATCCTTTGCTTCCTTGCGGTTGTACGCCCACGGCAGGTCGCGATGGTGCTGGTCAGCCAGCGCGATGGCGGTGGCGGCGGCCAGTGCGATGCCTTTGTAGGCGGGGCCAAACAGCATGTCCACGCCAAGGCCCGAGTTCACTACCGCCGCTGCGTAGGCGCGGCCGAGCTGGGCGAGGGCCGCGCCGGAATCGATGCGGCCCATGTTGAAGAAATACGGACTCTGGCGGCCGGACTTGAGCGTGAAGTCGCCAAAGCGCAGCACGTTGCGCTGCAGGGTGAGTTCGATGAAATCGCGCTGGTAATCGTGCACGGCAAAGCTCTCTTGGACAAAGTTAAAGTCAGGCGGGGAGGGCGTACAGCAGCAGGTGTTGCGGCCCGGCAGGCCCACCATGGTACAGCTCGCCGGTGTCGACGAAGCCTGCGCGGCGATACAGCGCAATGGCCGCGACATTGCGTACGTTCACCGTGAGCGCCACCTGGCGTGCCACCGGGTGCCGTGTCGCCAGGTCGCTCAACAGGGCGGCCAGCGCCTGCTGGCCTAGCCCTTGCCCTTGCCAGCGCTGGTCGATGAAGAAGGCCCTCAGGCCCAGCGTAGGCTGGGCGAAGGCACGGCCGGCGATGCTGTCCGCTCGGGTTTCGATGCGGTAAAAGCCGATGGGCACGTCGTGGCGCAAGATCGCCATGGCTTCGCTGCCGGGGCAGTGCGCGATATCGGCCAGCTGATCGGCGACGGCGCCGACGAAAGCGCGCTGCTCGTCCGCCACACGCAAGGCCAACAGGGCGCTGAGCCAGGCCGGCTGCACCGGCGACACGCGGATATCGGGGGTGTCTGACATGGTTGGTATGATGGCGCATCACCTGGGAGTTCGCATGCGCATCATCAGCCTCAACGCCAATGGAATTCGTTCGGCCGCCACCAAAGGCGTGTTCGACTGGCTGCGCCAGCAGAAGGCTGACGTGGTGTGCCTGCAGGAGACCAAGGCGCAGGAGGATCAACTCACCGACGCCATGTTCCGTCCCGATGGACACCATTGCTTTTATCGCGATGCGACCAGCAAGAAGGGTTACAGCGGCGTGGCGATCTACGCCAAGCGCGAGCCCGACGAGGTGCGCACCGCCCTTGGCTGGGACCCTTTCGACAACGAAGGCCGCTACATCGAGGCGCGCTTTGGCAAGCTCAGCGTGGTGTCGCTGTATGTGCCATCGGGCTCGTCGGGCGACGAACGCCAGCAGTTCAAGTTCAAGGTAATGGACTGGATCGCCCCAATCTTCGATGAGTGGATGAAGAGCGGGCGCGATTACGTGCTGTGCGGCGACTGGAACATCGTCCGCAGCGAGTTGGACATCAAAAACTGGAAGTCCAACCAGAAGAATTCCGGCTGCCTCCCCGAAGAACGCAGCTGGCTCAACGACCTGGTGGAAAAGCACGGCTGGGTGGACTCTTACCGCACGCTGCATCCCACCGGCCAGGACTACACTTGGTGGTCCAATCGCGGCAACGCCCGCGCCAACGACGTGGGTTGGCGTATCGACTACCAGATCGTTACGCCGTCCCTGGGCGAGCGCCTGAAGCGCTGCTCCATCTATCGCGACGAACGCTTCTCTGACCACGCGCCCTATACGGTTGACTATGCCGACTGAGGTGAGCGTGCCGGCAACGCGCAAGCCGTCGGTCTGGCGCTCGTTCACTGAGCCGTCCGCATGGACGATGTGTCTGCTGGGGTTCTCCTCCGGGCTGCCCTTCCTGCTGGTGTCCGTCACGTTGTCACTGTGGCTGAAGGAAAACGGCATCGCGCTGAAGAGCGTCACGATGATCGCCAGTGCGGGCATGAGCTATGCGCTCAAGTTTCTATGGGCGCCCCTGCTCGACCATTGGCGGCTGCCGCTGTTCACGCGCTTGGGATTGCGGCGCGGCTGGCTGCTGTTTGCGCAGATCGGCGTGCTTTGTGGCCTGCTGCTGATGGCTTCGTTGACGCCCCAAGAGCTGAAACCCTTTGTGCTGGCAACGCTGCTGGTGGCGTTCATGGGGGCGACCCAGGACATCGCCATCGATGCCTATCGCATCGAAATCGCACCCCCCTCGGCGCAGGGTGCCTTGGTGGCGACTTATGCGCTCGGCTATCGGTTGGGTCTGCTGCTTTCCGGTGCGGTCGCACTGATTCTGGCAGACCACATTGCCTGGTCGTGGATTTATGTGGCCATGGCGGCCGCCATGGTGGTGCCGATTGTCACCACGCTGCTCATGCGCGAGCCGGTGGTCATCCGGTCGACGCCGCCAAGCTGGCGCATGGCGATGCGCGAGAGCGTGATCGATCCATTCGCCGATTTCTTCCGTCGCTACGGTTGGCCCATCGCGGGGCTCACGCTGTTGTTCATCCTGCTGTTCAAGCTGCCTGAACAGTCCATCGGTACCATCTTCAACCCATTCATGCGCGACATGGGTTTCAGCAAGACCGAAATCGGCGCAGTGACCAAGATCTATGGTGTCTGGATAGGTATTACCGGTGCGTTCGTCGGCGGTGCGGCCGTGGCGCGCTGGGGAGCCTGGCGTACGTTGGGCGTGGCGATTGTGTTGGGCGCCTGCAGCAATCTGCTTTACCTCATGCTGCTGCAGCAGCGTGGGAGCCTCGCGATATTGACCTTGGCGATTTCCGGGCAGAACTTTGCCGAAGGCTTGCTGGGGCCTCCGACCGTGGCCTTTCTTTCATTGTTGGTGAATCGACAGCACACGGCCACGCAATATGCGCTGTTGAGCTCGCTGGTGAATCTTCCCGGTAAGGTATTGGGGTTCTTTGCGGGCGGTCTTGTCGCGGTCATGGGCTATGGGGGCTACTTCGCCATCACCGTGATCTCGATGCTTCCGGCCATGCTGCTCTTCGTGGCCTTGTGGCCACGATTTGGCCGTGACCGCCCAGACACCGAAGCCGCCTCCGACAACTGAATTCCCCCTGAGAATCAGCCAAGCGGTCGATATTCTCGCCGTGCACGCTGTGTCAAGATGACTTTCACAGGGGGCTGTGATCGTGGGAGGGAGTGTCCGTGCCGGACCTCGTCATACGCCATATCGACAACCTTATGGCCGAGCGCATCAAGGCTTTGGCCAAAGAGCGGCAGTGGTCGATCAATGACGTGGTGCTGCATGCGCTGCGTCACGGCCTGGGCATGGCCTCGACCAACCTGTTTGCCGAAACCATGCTCGACCCGGGAGAGCTGACCACGCTGGGTGGCCAATGGGACGCCAAGGAAAAAGCGGTGTTCCAGGAGGCGGTGCAGGCCCTGTCGCGCACGCCCCCCACCCAACTGGCGCCAGGCAATCTGCTCCAGGGTGACGACGAGCTTTAGCGCGGCGCGGGATACAGGGCGCCCAGCACGCGCGGTCCGCGCGCGCCGGTAACCGCTGGCAGGTTGCCCGGCAGGCCCAGCAGGCGCTGCCGCGCCAGCCACGCGAAGGCGGTGGCCTCCAGGTAATCCGGGTCGACGCCGTGTGCGCCGGTGGTGCCGAGTACGCGAGGCGCGATCAACTGCTCCAGCCGCCGCATCAGCGCGCGGTTGTGCACGCCGCCGCCGCAGGCGAGTACCTCGGATGCTTCCGGTGCGTGGCGCACGATGGCCTCGGCGATGCTTTGCGCGGAAAGCTCCAGCAAGGTGGCCTGTACGTCGGCCGGCGCCAGCCCCGCCATGCGCGGATGCGCTTCCAGCCACGCCAGGTGAAAGTGCTCCCGCCCGGTGCTCTTGGGCGGTGGCAGCGCAAAGTACGCATCGTTCAACAGGGCGTCCAGCAGGGCCTTGTCCACCTGGCCGGAAGCAGCAAACGCGCCATCGCGATCGAAGGCGGTACCCCGCTGGCGCAGGCACCAGGCATCCATCAGCCCGTTGGCCGGGCCGGTATCGAAACCGGACACGCGACCATCGGCACCCAATACGGTGATGTTGGCGATGCCGCCCAGGTTCAGCACCACACGTGTGCGGCCCGGTCGCGACAGCAGCATGGCGTGTACCGCCGGCAGCAGCGGCGCACCCTGGCCGCCGGCGGCGACATCGGCGCGGCGGAAATCGGCCACCACATCAATGCCGCAGCGCTCGGCGATCACCGAGGGGTCACCCACCTGCAGGGTAAAGGGATGGTCGCCGGCCGGGCGGTGGCGCAGCGTCTGGCCGTGCGTGCCGATGGCGCGCACCGCCGCGCGTTCGCCCGCGTTACGGGCCAGCAGCGCGTTGGCCGCCTCGGCAAAGCATTGGCCGATGGCGACATCGAGCCGGCCGTAGGCATCCAGGTCCAGCCGGGTTTCGTCCTGTGCCACGGCGAGAATCCGTGCGCGCAGCTCGTCCGGCCACGGATGGACCAGGGCATCAACCAGTTGTGGCACGTCGTGCTCAAAACGTACCAGCGCAGCATCGATGCCGTCGGCGCTGGTGCCGGAGATCAGGCCAAGGTAAAGCGCGTTTGCGTCGTTCACTCGAGAGGGCAGGGCTCAGTCGTCGGTGCGGCCACGGCTGCTCGCGCGAGCCAGCTTGATGTTCGCATCCAGGGTCTTAAGGCGCGCCAGCTGCGGCTGCACGACCTGCGCGCGGAACTTCGCCAGCTGTGCGCCAGGGAGCGGCTCCGGCTTGGGCAGCGTGACCGACATCGGGTCGCGCTGTACGTCGTTGACGCGGAACTCGTAATGCAGATGCGGGCCGGTGGCCAAGCCCGTCATGCCCACGTAGCCGATCACGGCGCCCTGGCTCACGCGCTGGCCGATCTTCTCCGTGCCGAACTTGGACATATGGCCGTAGGCGGTGCTGATGCTGCCGTTGTGCTGGATGATGACGAAGTTGCCGTAGCCATTCATCCAGCCCTTGAACTTGACCACGCCATCACCGGCCGCATGAATCGGCGTGCCGGTGGGGGCGGCGTAGTCCACGCCCTTGTGTGCACGCATCAGGCCCAGCACGGGGTGCATGCGCGCGGCGCTGAACTGGGAAGAGATGCGGGTGAAGTCCACCGGAATACGCAGGAATGACTTCTGGATCGGTCGACCGTCCTCGCTGAACCAGCCGTAGCTGCCGTCGTCCTTCTTGAAGCGGTAGGCCGTGTAGCGGTCGCCCTGGTTCACGAACTCCGCCGCCACGATGTCGCCCTCATGCAGGTAGGCGCCATCGCGGTACACATCGTCATAGATAACGGTGAAGCTATCGCCTTCGCGCAGGTCCTGCACAAAGTCGATGTCGTATTTGAAGAGCTCGGCGAGCTTGAGCACCATCTGGTTGCTCATGCCGGCCTTGGAGCCCGCGGCAAACAGCGAACTGTCGATCACGCCGTGCGCCACATGCTCGCGGTGCTCCACTTCACGCGATTGCGCCGTTACCGTGGCCTTATCGCCGTCGAAGCGCATGATGGCGCGGCTGGCTTCGTCCTTGTCGAAACGGATGCCCTTGAGGCTGCCATCGCTGTCGAGCAGGAAATCGAACTCCTGGCCCGGTCGAATATTGTGCAGCGCCTTGCTGTCGCCGGCCTGGGTCACCACGTTCTGCAGATCGGTGAGGCTGAGCCCCTGGCCCTGGAAAATATCCGACAACGTCTGGCCGGGTTGTACCTGCACGATGTGCCAGTCCTCGACCGTGGGGGCGTGAGTGACCTCCGGCGCGGCCTTGGGCAGCGCCAACGGCAGCACGGCATGCGCGGTAGAGATGGTGTCCGGGCGCATCGCGCTGGCCCAGGCGGGAATCAGAAAGCCGGAAACGGCGGTGATCAACAGGGCGGTGCCGGCCAGCATCCAGCGCTCGCGGTGCCAGCGGATCGGTTCGGCGTCA
>NZ_JAELTT010000011.1:0-47500 GCF_016428975.1 Dyella sp. ASV21 | reverse complement strand
GTGCTAACGTCCGTCGTGAAAAGGGAAACAACCCAGACCCGCAGCTAAGGTCCCAAAGTTATAGCTAAGTGGAAAACGATGTGGAAAGGCATAGACAGCCAGGAGGTTGGCTTAGAAGCAGCCACCCTTTAAAGAAAGCGTAATAGCTCACTGGTCGAGTCGGTCTGCGCGGAAGATTTAACGGGGCTAAGCTATACACCGAAGCTCGGGGTGCACACTTTGTGTGCGCGGTAGAGGAGCGTTCCGTAAGCCTGTGAAGGTGGATTGAGAAGTCTGCTGGAGGTATCGGAAGTGCGAATGCTGACATGAGTAACGATAATGGGGGTGAAAAGCCCCCACGCCGAAAGCCCAAGGTTTCCTCGCGCAACGTTCATCGGCGCAGGGTGAGTCGGCCCCTAAGGCGAGGCAGAAATGCGTAGTCGATGGGAAGCTGGTTAATATTCCAGCACTTGTCTGTAGTGCGATGTGGGGACGGAGAAAGTTAGGTCTACCGGGCGTTGGTTGTCCCGGGGAAAGGCGGTAGGCATGAGGGTTAGGCAAATCCGGCCCTCTTTATGCCGAGCACCGAGACGAGTCCTATTGGACGAAGTGACTGATACTACGCTTCCAGGAAAAGCCACTAAGCTTCAGCTACAGAGAAACCGTACCGTAAACCGACACTGGTAGGCAGGGTGAGAATCCCAAGGCGCTTGAGAGAACTCGGGTGAAGGAACTAGGCAAAATGGCACCGTAACTTCGGGAGAAGGTGCGCCCTCCGATGTGGTCACGTGCGTGACTGAGCATTGGAGGGTCGCAGTAACCTGGCCGCTGCGACTGTTTATCAAAAACACAGCACTCTGCAAACACGAAAGTGGACGTATAGGGTGTGACGCCTGCCCGGTGCTGGAAGGTTAATTGATGGGGTCAGCCGCAAGGCGAAGCTCTTGATCGAAGCCCCAGTAAACGGCGGCCGTAACTATAACGGTCCTAAGGTAGCGAAATTCCTTGTCGGGTAAGTTCCGACCTGCACGAATGGCGTAACGACAGCGGCGCTGTCTCCACCCGAGACTCAGTGAAATTGAAATCGCTGTGAAGATGCAGCGTTCCCGCGGCAAGACGGAAAGACCCCGTGAACCTTTACTACAGCTTCACACTGAACGTTGAGTTCTTCTGTGTAGGATAGGTGGGAGGCTATGAAACCGAGACGCTAGTTTCGGTGGAGCCATCCTTGAAATACCACCCTGAAGTGCTTGACGTTCTAACCTAGGTCCGTAATCCGGATCAGGGACCGTGTGTGGTGGGTAGTTTGACTGGGGCGGTCTCCTCCCAAAGAGTAACGGAGGAGCACGAAGGTACGCTCAGCGCGGTCGGACATCGCGCACTGTGTGCAAAGGCATAAGCGTGCTTGACTGCGAGATCGACGGATCAAGCAGGTACGAAAGTAGGTCTTAGTGATCCGGTGGTTCTGTATGGAAGGGCCATCGCTCAACGGATAAAAGGTACTCCGGGGATAACAGGCTGATACCGCCCAAGAGTTCATATCGACGGCGGTGTTTGGCACCTCGATGTCGGCTCATCACATCCTGGGGCTGTAGCCGGTCCCAAGGGTATGGCTGTTCGCCATTTAAAGTGGTACGCGAGCTGGGTTCAGAACGTCGTGAGACAGTTCGGTCCCTATCTGTCGTGGGCGTTGGAGATTTGAGGGGGGCTGCTCCTAGTACGAGAGGACCGGAGTGGACGTTCCGCTGGTGTTCGGGTTGTCATGCCAATGGCATTGCCCGGTAGCTATGAACGGAAGCGATAACCGCTGAAAGCATCTAAGCGGGAAGCGCGCCCCAAGATGAGATCTCCCGAGTCCCAGAGACTCCTTAAGGCACCATCAAGACTAGGTGGTTGATAGGCGCGGTGTGGAAGTGCAGCAATGCATTGAGCTTACGCGTACTAATGAGCCGTGCGGCTTGACCATATAACCCCAAGACGCTTCGCGAGACGGTCCGTCTCAACGAACATCCCGATTTCACCAGACGCTTGTCACTCGTTTACCCCTTTGCTGGAATGGCGCCTCACGGCGACTTCCACACCCTCTCCCTGGCGGCTATAGCGCTGTGGTACCACCCGATCCCATCCCGAACTCGGAAGTGAAACGCAGCTGCGCCGATGGTAGTGTGAATCCTCATGCAAGAGTAGGTCACCGCCAGGGTCTTTTTACCCGCAAACGCCTTCCCATCGGGGAAGGCGTTTGTCTTTGCGCGAAAGAAAAGTGCTTGCCATAGCGGATCTGCGCAGAGGCGCAGTCCTGCATTCCCCTTATCGCTATGATGCAAAGCCAGCCTGCCTGACTCGTTCGGAGCGCTTTATTCGTGTTTGTCCATGTAGAAACCCGTCGACGTCACCACGTGCAGTGGGCCACTGTGCTGCTGGTCGTCACGTGCGTGATCAGCTTTGTGGGTTTGGCTTTGATGCCAGCGCCACAGCGAGTGTCTATGTGGCTGCAATGGGGCACGGTACCTGCCGATATCTTTGACCCCAAGTTACCGATCCTGCATCAGTTGGCCGACCCTGCCCTGCTGCGCCTTGCCACAGCGCTTTTCATCCATCTGGCTTGGCTACACTTGCTCGGTAACCTGCTGTTCCTGGTGATCTTTGGCATTCCCGCGGAACGAACGCTGGGTTCGTTGCGTTTCCTATTGCTCTTTCTGTTGGGCGGCGTGATTGCGAACCTGGTCGGAGCTCTTTCGCTGGCTGGCGTGCGCGCTCCGATCATCGGTTGCAGCGGTGCCGTGTCTGCCGTGCTTGGTACGTACATCGCGCTGTTCCCGCGTGCACACCTCGGCCTGGTGCTGCCGCTCGGCTTGTACCTGGAGTTTGTGCGCGTACCTGCCTTCTTGTTGATCGGCATCTGGGTACTGCTACAGCTGCTCTTTAGCTATGCAGGCCCCAGTTATGGTGCGGTGGTCTGGTGGACGCATATCGCCGGTTTTCTGTTCGGCGTGCTGTTTGCGTTGCTTTCGCGCAATGCCATTGCGCGACGTTTGCGCGGCTAAAATAGACGCATGCGTACCAAGAAACTCTACAAAGTAACCTTCCTTCACCTGGGCAAGTGCTACGAGCTATATGCGCGGCACGTGGCTTCCAGCGCCCTGTGGGGCTTTACCGAAGTGGGTGAGTTGGTGTTCGAGCCTGCGGGCGAAGGCCTGTTGGTGGACCCCACCGAAGAGCGCTTGCGCGAGGAGTTCAAGGACACACGTGTGCTGCATTTGCCGATGCAGTCGGTTGTTCGCATTGAGGAAGTGGAGCAGAAAGGCGCGCTGGTTATTCGCGACGCGACCGATGGTCAGAAGATCACGCCGTTCCCTATGCCACCGCGCAGTCGGTGATCCGCCGCTTAAGTGTGGCGTACCACGGCGATCACGATTTCCAACACGATAAGCAGGATGATCGCCAGCTCCAATAGTTCGCCTCGCTTGCTGGAGGCCTCCTCGTAAAGTGCGGAGTAGCTGTCGCGGATAATGGCCAGCTTGCGATCCACGGCCTTGCTGACATGCGGCACGCGAAACAGCTCCAGCGCCGAGGCGTAGACGCGCGCGAGATAGACGTCCTCGGTAACCTGCAGTGCGTTGTCCACTTTTTCGGTGATCTCGGTGACTTCCGCCACCAAGGTATAGAGCTTGCGCGCCAGATCGGCATAACGGCGCGCTGCGAGCGGGCTGGCTGCGTGATGGGTCGCCTCCACCAGGTCGTACATGCGCGGCAGTTCGGCATCCAGCAGCTCGTCGTAGTAGCGCAGCTCGAGCAACTGCGCATTGGCGACCTCAAGGATATCCACCACATCGGAGTCGTCGCGCGGCTCATAGATGAAGGCGCGATCCCAGGTGAGCACCGCCAGGTCGTCGGTGTAATAGGAGAAGCGCTGCCGCAGCAAGTCCTGGCGTGCAGATTCGGAGAGTGCCCGCGTTTCGCCGGAAAGCAGTGGTACGAGATCGATTTCCTCGTGCAGACTAGCGGTGCTGGTGACGCCTTCCAACGCATGGACCAGGCCGAGCAAATAGTCCTCGTGAAGCGGATCGACGCTAGGCCGCATCAAGGCGGGGCGCATCAGCTCCACGATCTGCGACGCCAGGTCATGCCATATGCGCGTTCCCGAACCCAGTCCCAGTGTGGCGTCCACGGCGTTGACGCGAGCGGTGTAGTGCGGCCAGCTCAAATCATCGGTGGCGACCTTGATGGAGAAAGCGGCGACGCCGAATTCATAGAGCCGCACACCCACGGTTGCCGTCATGGCTTCGCTATCGATGGCGAGTTGCAGCGGCTCCAGCGTCAGTTCCACCGGCGGTACGCCGAAACTCACGGCCTTGGGCGGGGCACTGAGTAAACGACCGCGCGCAGCGGCGGTATGGGCATGTCGCGCCCATAAGGCTTCCGCCGCCGTCAGGTCGATGGTGTCCGCGATGTCCACCAGACGCATGGCGATAACCGCACCACGGTGAACATGCGGTTGTCGTTTTTCCATGAAACGTTCTCCATACCAAGGCAGCACGCCTCCCGGGGAAGCGTCGCGCGCATGGGAGGATTCTAGGCTTGCCCCATGACAAGGCGGGGTGGATCAGCCCGTTGCCAACCCATGGTGTCGTGCGAATTGACGAAGCAGGCGGCGCGCCAACGGGGTCGGCGCCACCTGGCGAAAAGTGTGATGAGGATCGAAGCCTTCCTTGTGCATCGCCTCGCGTTTGCGATGGATATAGGCGCGCATCACGTCCGCGTTGAATTCCGGGTGGAACTGTACGCTCAACGCGCTGGGTCCATATCGAAGCAAATGGTGGGCATCGCGCGCCGATCGGGCCAGCACGGTAGCACCCTTGGGTGGTTCCAGCACGCTTTGCTCGTGCGTGGTGTGGGCGCGGAAACTCGACGGCAGGTGCGATGCCAGCACATCATTGGTCGCGGTGGGCAGCACCTCGATCGGCATCGTTCCGATTTCCCTGCCGCCGGGCAGGTAATCCACTCGACCGCCCAACGCATGCGACATCAGTTGATGGCCGTAGCAGACGCCGAACATCGGCAGCTCAAGATCCATGGCATCGCGGATCCAGCCGGCCGTGCGTTCGCTCCATGCGGCGCGTTCGGTCACCATGGCCGCCGAACCGGTAATCAGTGCACCAGCGACTTCGTTAGGTGCGGGAAGGGATTCGCCAGCTTCCACATCCACCACTCGAACCCGATCTGGCGAAAGCTGCGCACCCAGGCGGAACCAGTGGGGAAAATCGCCATGGCGTGCGCGGATGGGGGCGGGTGCGCGACCGGTGCGGATAATCAGGACAGGCTTCATGCGTGCTGGAATTGTGGAAACGTCAAAAGGAGATGATGCGGATTCAGGCTGAACCGTGTTCGATCGGCGGTATTACCGTGAGTACTTCCTGCACGGTCGTCAGGCCCCGTGCCACCTGGTCAGCCGCTGAAATGCGTAGCGGACGCATGCCTTCGGCCAACGCGGCGTGGCCGAAATGTCCCAGATCCAATTGCGCCGAAATCAATCCGCGCAGGCGCGGCGATAACTGCATCATCTCGTACACGCCGGTGCGCCCCATGAAGCCGGTATTGCGGCATTCCAGGCAACCCACCGGTTTATAGACCTTCTCCGGCAGCGGCATCGACCAACCATGCGTGAGTGCGGTCCATTCGTGCTCGTCTTGCCGGGCGACCGCCTTGCAGTGAGGACATAGCGTGCGCACCAGGCGTTGTGCCACCACGCCGGTGAGCGTGGACTGGGTCAGATAGTGCGGTACACCGAGGTCCAGCAGGCGGGTGACCGCGCTGGGCGCGTCGTTGGTGTGCAGGGTCGAGAGCACCAGATGACCGGTGAGCGAGGCTTGCACCGCCATCTGCGCCGTTTCCAGGTCGCGGATTTCGCCCACCATGATGATGTCCGGGTCCTGGCGCAGCAGCGTGCGCACGCCAGCGGCAAAATCTAGGTCGATCGCTTGCTGTACCTGCATCTGGTTGAACTCGGGGGAGACCATTTCGATCGGGTCTTCCACCGTGCATACATTGAGCTCCGGCGTCGCCAGGTGCTTGAGCGTGGAATACAGCGTGGTGGTCTTGCCCGAACCGGTGGGGCCGGTCACCAGCACGATGCCGTGCGGACGCTCCACCATGGCGCGCCACACTTCCGCCTCCATCGCGGAGAAGCCCAACTGGGAGAAATCCTTGGCGACGATGTCCGGATCGAAAATGCGCATCACCACCTTTTCGCCGAAGGCGGTGGGCATGGTGGAGATACGCAGCTCCACTTCGCGGCCGCCACCGGAGCGGGTCTTGATACGGCCGTCCTGCGGGCGTCGCTTCTCGGCCACGTCCATGCGCGAAAGAATCTTGATGCGTGCGGTGACCGCGGTCATCACCGGCGGGGGCAGCTCAAACACCTTGTGCATCACGCCGTCGATGCGAAAGCGCATCTGCCCCGCCTCGCGGCGCGGTTCCAGATGGATGTCCGAGGCACGTTGTTCGAAGGCGTATTGCAGCAACCAATCGACGATATGCACCACATGGCGATCATCGGCGCCCACTTCGCCGCTCTTGCCCAACTCGACCAATTGCTCGAAGTTGAGAATGGCGGAGGAGTCGTAGCCGCTGCCCTTGGCATCCTGCGCCAGCTGAATCGAGCGCTGGACACCGTAGAACTCCAACAAGTAGCGATTGATGTCCAGCGGGTTGGAGACCACCCGCTTGATATCCCGCCGCAGCATCTGCGACAGGTCCGCGGCCCAGGCGTTGTCGAACGGCTCGCAGGTGGCAAAGGTGACCTCGCCCGGCGAGGCGGCCACCGGCAGAATCCGATGGCGCTCAGCGTAGGCGCGACTGACCACCTGGGTCACCGCGGCCGCATTGATCTTCATCGGATCGATCTTGAGGTAGGGCAGGGCGGCGTGCCCGGCCAGCCATTCGGTCAGCGCTTCCATGCTGAGCGGGCGGCCCGGATCACGCTGGTTGGGCAACTTGGCGTTGGCCACGATCACCAGCGGATGCAGTTCCACCGTGCTGCGCCCGCTTCGGCTACCCATGCGTACCTGCTTGGCATCCTCGGCCAGTACGTAGCCATCCACCACCAGGGCGGCGAGCAGTTCATCCAGGGTCAGCCGGGAGTGACGGCCAAGCAGGGAAACGGATTGCGGTGAAGCGGCCATGCGGCGATCTCTCCCTCAGGTGCCTTCCCACAAAATCCAGCGGAGAAAGCGGTCCCGGCTATACTAACCCGCTTTATCGAAGCCCACGGGAAGCCATGTCCGCGCGCACTTTTCAGGATGTGATCCAGACCCTCAACCGCTACTGGGCGGCACAGGGTTGTGTCTTGCTGCAGCCCCTCGACACCGAGGTCGGCGCCGGCACCTTCCACCCCGCGACTTTTCTGCGCTCGCTCGGTCCCGAGCCGTGGTCGGCGGCCTATGTGCAGCCCTCGCGCCGTCCCACCGATGGACGCTACGGCGAAAACCCGAACCGCCTGCAGCATTACTACCAGTACCAGGTGGTGATGAAGCCCAATCCGGACAACATCCTGGATCTGTACATCGGCTCGCTGAAGGAGCTGGGCCTGGACCCCTTGGTACACGACCTGCGCTTCGTCGAGGACAACTGGGAATCGCCCACGCTGGGCGCCTGGGGCCTGGGCTGGGAGGTGTGGCTGAATGGCATGGAGGTGACACAGTTCACCTACTTCCAGCAGGCCGGCGGCCTGGAGTGCCGTCCCGTCACCGGTGAGATCACCTACGGTCTCGAACGCCTGGCGATGTATCTGCAGAACGTGGACAACGTCTATGACCTGGTGTGGACCGAAGGCCCGCATGGCAAGGTCACCTACGGCGACGTGTTCCACCAGAACGAGGTGGAGCAGAGCACCTACAACTTCGAGCACGCCAATGTGCCGGAATTGCTGCGCTGGTTCGACGTGTGCGAAGGCGAGGCCAATAAGCTGATCGCCGCCGGTCTGCCGCTGCCTGCCTACGAGCAGGTGATGAAGGCCAGCCACACCTTCAACCTGCTCGATGCCCGTCGCGCCATCAGCGTGACCGAGCGCCAGCGCTACATCCTTCGCGTGCGAACGCTGGCCCGCGCGGTGGCCGAAACCTATGTGGCGCAGCGCGAGAAGTTGGGTTTTCCGGGCCTGAAGAAGAACGTGAAGGAGCAGGCCGCATGAGCGCCGTAAACAAGCCGCTGTTGATCGAACTGGGCACCGAGGAACTGCCGCCCAAGGCGCTGGACGAGCTGGCCGGCGCCTTCCTGCGCGGCATCTGCGATGGGCTTGCCAAGCGCGGCGTGGACGCCGCGCTCGATCTGGCCAAGGGCTATGCATCGCCGCGTCGTTTGGCCGTCTATATTCCGCAGGTGGCGGTGAATCAGCCCGAGCAGAGCGTCGAGCGTCGCGGCCCTGCGGTGAATGCCGCGTTGGACGCCAGCGGCCAGCCGAGCAAGGCGCTGCAGGGCTTCGCGCAATCGTGCGGTGTCACGGTGGAACAGCTGGAAAAGCTGGAAACCGACAAGGGCGCCTGGTTCGTGTTCCGCGCCGTGAAGCCGGGTCAGCCAGTGGCGACGCTGCTGCCGGAGATCGTGGACGAAGCCCTCAAGGGCCTGCCCATTCCCAAGCCCATGCGCTGGGGCGATCACGATTACAGCTTTGTGCGCCCGGCGCACTGGCTGGTGATGCTGCATGGCGCGGACATCGTCGATGGCGGCGTACTGGGCCTCAAGAGCGGCCGTCAGTCGCGCGGCCACCGTTTCATGCACCCGCAGCCGGTGCACATCGCCGATGCCGATAGTTGGCTCGATCACATGCGTGCCGCCAAGGTGCTGGCCGACCCGGCCGAGCGTCGCCAGAAGATCCGCGACGAAGTGGCCCGCGCGGCCAGGGACACCGGTGGCGTCCCGCAGCTGGATGACGCCCTGCTGGACGAAATCGCCAACCTCACCGAATGGCCGGTGGCGATCGCGTGCCAGTTTGAGCGTGCGTTCCTCGCCGTGCCGCCGGAAGCGCTGGTTACCACCATGGAGACCAACCAGAAGTTCGTGCCGGTGTTCGACGCCGAGGGCAAGCTCACCGAGCACTTCATCGGTATCGCCAATATCGACAGCAAGCAGCCAGGCGAAATCCGCAAGGGCTACGAGCGCGTGATCCGCCCGCGTTTTGCGGATGCCAAGTTCTTCTGGGATGAAGACCTCAAGACGCCGCTCGCCGGCTACCAGGACGCGTTGAAGAACGTGACCTACCAGCAATCGCTGGGCAGCCTCTGGGACAAGAGCGTGCGCGTCGCCGAGCTGGCACGCATCGTAGCCAGCCGCGTCGGCGTGGATGCCGGCGCCGCCACGCGTGCCGCCGCGCTGAGCAAATGCGATCTGCTTACCCGCATGGTCGGCGAATTCCCCGAGCTGCAGGGGGTGATGGGCCGTTACTACGCCACCCATCATGGCGAGTCCGCCGATGTGGCCGACGCGCTGGACAGCCACTACCAGCCGCGGTTCGCCGGTGACGCCATTGCCGCCGGTTCGGTAGGTCGCGTGCTCGCCGCGGCCGATCGCCTGGACACACTGGCCGGCATCTTCGCCGTCGGCATGAAGCCCAGTGGCAACAAGGATCCATTCGCCCTGCGCCGTGCCGCGCTAGGCCTGGCCCGCACTCTTGTCGAGGGCGGCCTGGAGCTCGATCTGCGCGGCAGCTTTGTCGAAGCATTGGAGCTGCTGCCCGAAGCCGCGCTCGCCGCCGGCCTCAAGCCGGGCAAGGACGGCAAGGCACCGGTGCTGGACGCCGGTAAGCGCCGCGCCACCCTGGCCGACGAACTGGTCGATTTCGTGCTGGAGCGCCTGCGTGGCTATTACGCCGAGCAGGGCTTTACCGCCGAGCAGTTCGAGGCGGTCTTGGCCGTGGCCCCGACCAGCCTGGTCGACTTCGACCGCCGTCTGCGCGCGGTGGGCGAATTCGGTCGTCGGCCGGAGGCGTTGAGCCTTGCCGCCGCCAACAAGCGCGTGGCCAACATCCTGCGCAAGCAGGCCGAGGACGCGGGTGCGCCTGCCGTGGGTACCACGGTCGACCCGACGCATTTCGAGGCCGACGCCGAGCGTGCGCTGGCCTCAGCGCTGGATGCGGCGCGCGCCGATACGGCGGCGCCCCTTCAGGCTGGCGATTACGGTGCGGTGCTCAGCCGCTTGGCTCAGCTGCAGGCGCCGGTCGATGCGTTCTTCGATAGCGTGCTGGTCAATGCGGACGATCCGGCCGTGCGCGCCAATCGCCTGGCCCTGTTGGGGCAGCTCAAGGCCCAGTTCGGTGCGATTGCCGACATCGCCCGCCTGTAAGCGTCGGGCGCGGCGCCCAACAAAAACGGCAGCCTCGCGGCTGCCGTTTTTTTATGCCTTACGCAAAAGCCAAGGGTTCAGGCGAGCGCCTGACGGCCACGCTTCACGCGCTCATGCAAGCGCTGGTTGAACGACACCATGGCGCCGGCGTCCACGTCGTTGCCGCCCGGGCCAAGGATTTCGTAAAGATCCGCCAGCATGTCGGCGTTGTCGGCCAGGGTGAGGCGGCTTTCGGCCAGGTCCAGCTCCGACTGCAGAATGCGCAGCGCCGTATTCAGGCGCTGCGGGTCCATGGCGATGCCGCTGGCGTGCAGGGTATCGGCCGCGGTACGCAGCTTGGAGCGATGGCGGTTGGTGGATGCCTCGGCGTTGGGCAGCTCTTCGCCCGACGCGATGGCGTCGGTGGCCTGGATCTGGCCTTCGCCGGCCACCAGCCACACCAGGGAAATACCCATGGTCTTGGCCAGTGTTACGCAACGAGCGCGCGAGGGGTCGGTGTTGCCGTCGCGCCAGCTGCGCACCACGCCCTCGGAAAAGCCGCACATGCGCGCAATCTCGGTCACGCTGCCCACTCGCTGAATCAGCACCTTGATACGGTCGGCAAAGGTGCTCGTAGATTCGATGTTCGTCATTTTATGCGTATTCATCGCGGATTCCTGGCGGATGGCGACTCGTTGTGATGGAGCGTGAACCGAAAGTGGAGCTCAGTGCGTGAAGCATGCATCGTGGTCGTGTAACTGCCGCACTATCTTTCCACAGGTTTCGCAAGTTTTATTGGATTTGTTGCCCGTCGGAGCAACTTCTGCCGATTTCAAGAACGCAAAGGCACTCGATTGGTAATCAACCTTCCGCTCTTTTGTTCAGCATCCAGACAGGAATCTGAGACCGGTAAGCCTTTCCTGCCAGCGACATAGGGGGTTCCGTCCCATCCGCCCCGGAGAACATCGCTCGGCGCGTGTGTCATATGTAACGTAAGTTACCCTTCAATAAACTTACGAAGGGGCGGAGACTTTTGCGAGGCGGCTTGACCGGCGCGATAGCGGAAAAGCGGCTATTTCCGGGCGGGCCTTTCTTTCAGTGAGGCCGGCCCTTGGTGGTAAGGGTGTAAGCCAAAACCTTGCGGCGCATGAAAAAAACGGCGGCCATGTGAGGCGTTAACCGACAGGCCGGCAGGCGGCCCAGGCGGATACGCAAGCGCATGGTGTGAACTTTTACAAGCCCTTACCTTTGGGCTATCCTCAGAGCTTCCCCCGTGATGAGTCGAGGCGTATTTGGACGTCTGTCGGTTCTCGCGTAAGCCCTGACAGTCGATAGAGGTTTTCCCATGCGCAGGTTGGTTTGGTCGCTGATGTCGGTTGCGGCACTGGCTCTCGCCGGTTGCGGCAATTCTTCCGATTCCTCCCAGGGCGCCGCTCCGGGTACCGCTCCGTCCGGCTCCACGGGTGCGGCCGCTCCGGCCAAGGCCAACGCGATCACCGGTCAGGTGACGCTGCGTGACGCCGCCCAGGTGTCGCCGGCCGCCAAGCTGCAGCTGACCCTGATCGACGTGTCCACCCAGGACGCGCAGCCGCTGGCCACCAAGTCGGTGGACTCCGCCAACACGTTCCCGCTGTCGTTCGAACTGGAATTCAATCCGGCGGACGTGAACCCGGCTGGCCTGTATGTGCTCAAGGCCGACCTGGTCGATGGCGACCGTCACTACACCCCGCCGCTGCAGACCCAGGTGCTGACCAAGGGTGCACCGATGCAGGTGAACATCCAGCTGGTGGGCGAGCAGACCGCTGGCGAGAAGGAACTGGCTGCCTTCACCGCCGTGCAGAAGCAGATCGGCGGCATGAAGATCAGCAGCGGCACCAAGCTGGACGACAAGGTGTCGCGTGGCTGGCAGGTGTTCCGTGAGGCGGGCGAAGTGAAGTTCATCCGCGAGCAGGTGGACTACGGCGACAAGGGCTTCACCAGCACCGATTACGCCTACAAGGACGGCAAGCCGTGGGTGGTCGTGCAGCAAAAGAAGTCGAGCAAGGACGCCAAGCCGACCTCGACCGAGCGCGCGGCCTGGGCCCAGGACGGCACGCTGGTGCTCAAGACCGCCGAAGCCGGCGGCAAGACCTCTCCGCTGAGCGATGACGACGCGGGCAGCCTGCAGAAGCAGGCCCAGTCGATCCTCAGCCTGGCGACCAACGGCAAGGGCAAGTAAGCCCTCCGGTTCGGTCGTCACCATCAAAGCCGCTTGCGCAAGCAGGCGGCTTTTTTGTTGCCCATGATTTCCCCGATAAGCGGGTTGCCCAGGAAAAAGGCCGCCCGCTTGCGCGGACGGCCTTTTGGGCCTTGCGATGAGCTGGGCGGCTTAGAAGGCGTACTTCAGGCCCAGGTTCACGCTGTCGTACTTCTGGCTGCTGTCGCTGAAGCGGCCGCTGTAACCCAGCCAGCCGGTGAAGGACTGGCTGAACTGCGCGCCCAGGCCGACGTCGGCGGTGCCCCAGGTCTTGTCCGGGCTGAAGCCGGCGAGGCTGAAGCTGCCCGGCATGCTGTTGAGGCCCGCGGTGATCATGCGCGGATCGGCCTTGCTGTCATGGTTCCAGGCCACTTCGGCGTACGGCGTCAGCATCACGCTGCCGGCCTGCCAGTGACCCTGCACGCGCCAGCCCAGCGTGGAGAGCAACGAATCGCGCTGCTGGCTGCCGAACCACATCGCGCTGCTGTCGTCACCGCTTTCGTTGTAGCCATTGACCTTGACCGTCTGCCATTCCACCGTGGCGAACGGGCCCGTGCGCAGGCTCGACACGTCGAACCACCAGCCGCCGGTGATGCCACCACCCAGGTGGTTGCCGTCTGCCTTGGCGGACTCGGTGCGCTGGTAATTGCCCAGCTCGATGCGGCGCTCGATGTCGGAGAAATTGTCCTGACCGAAATCGACATAGCCGCCGATGTAGCCACCGCCCTGGTGATAGGTGAGGTAACCCAGGCCCGACACATCCTGCAGCTTGTAGCCGCCACCACCGGTGAAGTCGGCATTGTGCTGGCCGATGTTCATCGACACGCCGCCGGACAGGTTGTCGTTGAAGCGCACATCCGCGCCAACGGTAAGGTTGACGTTGTTGCTGGTGGTGCGCGGCGAGCTGGTGCTGCCGTCAAAGCGCTGATCGCCATAATCGACGCTGGCGAACACGCGGGTGTCGCTGCCCTGGCCATCGGCCAGCATCTGGTTGCGGATCGCGCGGTTCTGCGCCGAGATCGACGCGAGCGGCGCTTCGGCCAGCAGCGAGGCGTAGCCCGGTGCGTTGATGATCGACATCACGTACTGACCCAGCATGGCGTCAGCAGCCGTGCTCGGGTGTACGCCATCGGCGAACAGATAGGTCTGGTCCGCGCCGGCCGGGTAATGGAACGGCAGGTTCGAACCCTGCGGACCGCACGCCACCGAACTGGAGCCCACGCCGCAGGCCGGCTGGGTGACGTTGGTGAAGCCGAACGCCGACGGATTGGCCACCACTTCGTTGATCAGCGCGAAGGTGTTGACCGGGATGATGTTGAGGCCGTTGTTGCTGAGCTGGGTAATGCCGGCCTGGAGCACGCCGTTGTACACCAGTGACAGCTGCGTGCCGCCGGACTGCGCGGCGGCGCCGCCCGCGATGCTCTCCGGCGTCTTGCCAATATCGGGCAGGTTGTACACCACCACGTACTTGGCGCCAGCCGCCTGCAGGCTACCCAGCAGCTTTACTTCGGCCGCGGCGGCAGCTGCCGTTCCCGCGGCAATGGTGTTGCTGTCGGTATAGGCACCGGTGAGGTAGAAGATGTCATTGGCACCACCCCACACCTGATAGAGCGTGCGCGGATCCGCCTTGCCGCCGGTGCTGGCCAGGTAAGCCTGCAACTGCTGCGGAATGTTCTGGATGGCCAGCGTGGTGGCGTTGTTGATCAGGCCGGCACCACCCCAGGCGTAATCCGTACCACCGGCCTGCGACGGCGCGATGGGAAAGCCAAGCGCCTTGGCGACGTTCTCGACGGCGGTGGAACCCGGATTGGTGGTGAAGCGGGTCGGCGGCTGGTTGTTCGGGAAATACTTCAGCGAAATATTGCCGGCATCGCTCAAGCTGTCGCCGAATACCACGACGTTGTCGAACCGGTTGTCGGCGGCGAACGCATGGGAACTGAAGAGCAGGGCCGTGGTGACGGCGCCCGCGAGTAGGCGAAGACGAGGCATGACGATAACGCTCCTGGGCTGGGTAGCCATTTGTTATTCCCTTGTTACGGTAATGCAAGCCCGTACGTGTGCGCATGCTGCGCCGCATCGCGCCAGCGTGCGATGCATCGAAGGAACCTGCAACAAAACGGGGGCGACCGGCTGGCGGTCGCCCCCGTGAGTACGGCGGAAGGCGCGGCTTAGCGCTTCATGGCGCGCGAAAGGGCATCGGCAAAGGCGCTATTGGCCGGTGCCGGAGCAGCCTTGGGGGCTTGGGCGCCCGGTCGCGGGCCACGGTTGTCGCGAGGAGCGCGGGCATCGTTGCTGCCTGCCGGGCGGCCGCCGCGAGCCTGCTGGCCCGGTTCGTCGTCCAGGCGCATGGACAGGCCGATGCGCTGGCGCGGCAGGTCCACCTCCATCACCTTGACCTTCACGATGTCGCCCGCCTTCACCGCATCGCGCGGATCCTTCACGAAGGTATGCGAGAGGGCCGACACGTGTACCAGGCCATCCTGGTGCACGCCGATGTCCACGAAGGCGCCGAACGCCGCCACATTGGTTACGCGGCCTTCCAGCACCATGCCGGGGCGCAGGTCCTTCAGGTCTTCCACGCCTTCGGCGAAGCTGGGGGCGACGAACTCCGGGCGCGGATCACGGCCCGGCTTCTCCAGTTCCTTGAGGATGTCGCGCACGGTCGGCAGGCCGAACGTTTCGTCGGTGAACTGCTCGGCCTTCAGGCCGCGCAGGAAGCCAGTGTCGCCGATGATGTTGCGCACCTCGCGGCCGCACTGGGCAATGATGCGCTCCACCACCGGATAGGCTTCCGGGTGCACCGCGCTGGCATCCAGCGGGTTGTCGCCATTGGGTACGCGCAGGAAGCCGGCGCACTGTTCGAACGCCTTGTCGCCCAGACGCGGCACCTTGAGCAGGGCCTTGCGGTTGGCGAACGGGCCGTTGGCATCGCGATGCTTCACCACGTTCTCGGCCACGCTGGGCGAGAGGCCGGCCACGCGCGAGAGCAGCGCGGCCGAAGCGGTGTTCACATCCACGCCCACCGCATTCACGCAGTCCTCGACCTTGGCATCCAGTGCGCGCGCCAGCTTCACCTGGTTAACGTCGTGCTGGTACTGACCCACGCCAATGGCCTTCGGTTCGATCTTCACCAGCTCGGCCAGCGGATCCTGCAGGCGGCGCGCGATGGACACCGCGCCACGCAAACTCACGTCCAGCTCCGGGAATTCCTTGGCCGCGGTTTCGGAGGCCGAATACACCGATGCGCCCGCTTCGCTCACCACGATCTTGGAGAGCTTGAGGTCGGCGTGCTTCTTCATCACTTCGCCGGCCAACTTGTCGGTTTCACGCGAGGCGGTGCCGTTGCCGATGGCAATCAGGTTCACGCCGTGCTGCTTGCTGAGCAGGGCCAGGCGCTGGATCGACTGATCCCACTGATTGCGCGGCTCGTGCGGATAAATGGTGTCGGTGGCAAGCAGCTTGCCGGTGGGGTCGACCACGGCCACTTTCACGCCGGTGCGGATACCCGGGTCCAGGCCCATCACGGTCTTGGCGCCGGCCGGTGCGGCCAGCATCAAATCCTTGAGGTTGTCGCCGAACACGCGAATGGCTTCGTCCTCGGCGCCTTCGCGCACGCGGCCGAACAGGTCCAGCGTAAGGTGCAGGTGCAGCTTCACGCGCCAGGTCAGGCGCACCGTTTCACGCAACCATGCATCGGCGGGGCGACCGCGATCCAGGATGCCGGCGCGCGATGCCACGCGACCTTCGCCCTCCTGGTGGCCCTGCTCCATGTCCAGCGCGGGAGCCAGCTCCAGCTCGATCACACCCTCGTTGCGCGCGCGCATCAACGCCAGCAGGCGGTGCGAGGGAATCTTGCCGATCGGCTCGACGTGGTCGAAGTAGTCGCGGAACTTGGCGCCTTCGTTCTCCTTGCCTTGCACCACCTTGGCGCGGATCTGTCCCTTGTCCCACAACCAGTCGCGCAGTTCGCCCAGCAGGGTGGCGTCTTCGGCGATGCTTTCCATCAGGATCGCGCGGGCGCCGTCCAGTGCGGCGCGTACGTCGGCCACACCCTTTTCGGCGTCCACGAAGGCGGCAGCAACGACCTCGGGGGATTGCGTGGGGTCCTCGCGCAGGCCGATGGCCAGCGGCTCCAGACCAGCTTCCCGCGCAATCTGCGCTTTGGTGCGGCGCTTGGGCTTGTACGGCAGGTAAAGGTCTTCCAGGCGCGCCTTGGTGTCGGCGGCGAGGATGTCGCCCTTCAGCGCATCGCTGAGCTTGCCCTGTTCCTCGATGCTGGCAAGGATCGCGTCGCGGCGATCTTCCAGCTCGCGCAGATAGCGCAGGCGTTCTTCCAGCATGCGCAGCTGCGTGTCGTCGAGTCCGCCAGTCGCTTCCTTACGGTAGCGAGCGATGAACGGCACGGTGGCGCCACCGTCGAGCAGATCCACTGCGGCGCGCACCTGGTCCGACTTGGCGGCGATGTCCTGGGCAATACGTTGTTCGATGCTGAGCATGAGGCTGAAGCGATTCCTGTGCGTTCGACAAGTCGGCAAGCCGCCAAAGCGAGCTGCCGGACGCCCGATGATAGCAAGTCGATGCGTGGGCTCAGTCGCGTGCCGCCGGCGCCTGTTCAGGACGCAGGCGCAGGAAACCGGCGGCATGCGCCGACAAGCCATCGCCAGGGTAATCAGAGGCCATGCGGTGGGCGCGTGGCCAGCGGCGCGCATGCTGGCTCAGGGTGTGGGCCATCGGTATCAGTACCAGCGCGGGGCGCGGCAGCACATGGGGCGAGGACAGCCGATCGCTGGGCGCATGCCACAGGCTCACCGCCGCCAGCATGGCCACGATCACCGCCACCGTAAGCAGGGCCGCCAGCCATTGCAGGGGCGGCGCGGGACGCATGGGGGGCGGTGGCGGAAGGTGTCCACGCGGGGTCTGCGTATCCGTCAAGCTGGTCGTAGCTGTGGGTGCCTCGTCAGTGAGCGCCAGCGGCATCACCGGTATGCGATGCACCTCGCCGATAAAGCGATAGCCGAGACTATGCACCGTGGCGATGTAGCGGGGAGACGTTGCGCAGTCGCCGAGCGAGTGGCGTAATTGCGAAACGGCCCGCGTCAGCACGCCTGGCGTAACGTGCCGATGGCCCCAGGCCGCATCGAGCAGCTCATCCTTGCTTACCACTTCGCCGGCTTGTTGAAGCAACACCATCAGCACGGTGTACGCCTTGGGCTCCACCGATAGCGGTGTGCCGGCGCGCTCCAGTCGATGCGAGCGCGGCTCTACGAGCAGGTCATCGCAGTGATAGATCCATGCGCCATCCGCTTGAAACTGGGCCATGACGATGCCTGGTTCGCAGCCCCCTGCGGTTTGCAAGCTTGCTCCGATGCCCACGGCAGGCGCATCCGCCATTGGTCATAAGCGGCGTATGGGGCCGGCGCGAGCCGTATCCATGTGGACGGCTCGATGGCCAAACCGGCGACGGCAGGAACTGACCGGCTCGGATCATGCATGCGTGCTATGGGCGCGAGCGCAACGTGAACTGGATGTTGAGTCGATGTTCGTCTCAACACGATGTACCTCGTGGCTGGGCCGGGCGCATGTATGGAAGGCGCGCGTTCTCGCCGGTGCGCGATACCTCACGCGTCGCATGTCTCACGCGCCGCTGCGTGTAACCATCGGCGGTACACGCTTCGCTGAGCGGCGGCGTCAGGGCGCGACGCGGATCACGCGAGGATGGCCAGGCGCGCGCGGCGTGGTGGCGCATGCGCGTCTGGCCATGGCATCAGGCATTGATGGAGCTGTTGCGTTCCTGCGGATCGTGCGTGGTCGTCGGTGCTTCGTTGGCGCGACCGTTGAGCACCAGGGTTTGCGCCAGCATGTCGTGAAGACCCTGTTTGCGCTGCGTCCACGCAACCATCAGGAAACCGATGCACAGCATGAAGGCGCTGAGCAGCTTGCCGAAATACCGGCCCGTGGCACGCACGAAACTAATGCGTTGGCCCTGCAGGTCGGTCACCCGAATACCGAGCGCGAGCTTGCCCAGCGTGGCTTGCCAGGGCGAGCTTTCGCACGCGGCGAAATAGAGCCAGCCAACCACAGTCTGGGCGAGCAGGGCCGGGCCCATCGCGCTGAAATAGGCATCGAGCGCCTGCAGTGCCAGCTGAGGGTCGTTGCCGGCCGCGAGCTTGGCCTGCAGATAGACCTCAGCCGCCTGATTCGCACCGAGCAGGCTGCCCAGCAGCATGTTGGGAATCCATAGCACCAGGGCGTCCAGTATGTAGGCGCCAAGGCGCTTCCAGAAGCCCGCGTAGCTGGTCAGCGTGGGCGTTTCCCTGGTGTAAGTGGGCGGCACCGTGTCGGCTGTCGGTGGCGTGAAGGCCGGTGGCTGGGCACCGCGCTCATCGGGGAACAGACGCGATAGCGGCTGCCAGTCGGTCATGCCCTCATACCAGCCCAGATCGTCCACGCTCAGCTGGCCGCTGCGCAGCCATTGGCGCACGTCCACTTCCTTATAGGGGCCGTGTCGCTCGCCGTCTCGACCGATCCAGACTTCCATGAGGCACTCCGCGATGAACTCAACGGCGCCCATCATGCCACGCGGACCTGCGGCTTTGGCGCGTGGTCCGCTCGAATATCACGCCGCGTCGCGGCGCTTGAGGTGCACCAGCAGCAGCGAGATGGCCGCCGGCGTGACGCCGCTGATGCGCGCCGCCTGGCCAATGGTTTCCGGCTGCGCGCGCTTGAGTTTGAGCAGCACCTCGGCCGATAGCCCGCGTACCTTGTCGTAGTCGAAGCTGCCAGGTATCGCGGTCTGTTCGTGGCGCCGCTGTCGCGCGATTTCCTCGCGCTGCCGTTCCAGGTAGCCGGCGTACTTGGTCTGTACCTCGACCTGCGCGGCGACATCGGCATCGTCCACTGCCGGGCCGATGCCTTCCACAGTGGTCAGGGTGGCGTAGTCGAGTTCGGGGCGACGCAGCAGATCGAGCGCATTCGTCTCGCGGCTGAGCGTGATACCAAGGTGCTGCGTAACCTTCGCTCCCAGCGCATTGGCTGGCGCGGCCCATAGCGAACCCAGGCGCTGCGTTTCGCGCTCCACGGCGTCACGCTTGGTGCGCAGGGCGTCGTAGCGTGCCTGCGGCACCACGCCGAGGCGGTGACCCGTTTCGGTGAGGCGCAGGTCAGCGTTGTCTTCGCGCAGGTGCAGGCGGTACTCGGCACGCGAAGTGAACATGCGGTACGGCTCGATGGTGCCGTTGCTGGTGAGGTCGTCGATCAGCACGCCGATATACGCCTCATCGCGCCGCGGATACCACGGCGTCTCGCCCTTCACCGCGAGCGCGGCGTTGAGGCCGGCGATCAAGCCTTGCGCGCCGGCTTCTTCGTAGCCGGTGGTGCCGTTGATCTGTCCGGCGAAGTACAAGCCGCCAATTGTCTTGGTTTCCAGCCACGGATGCAGGCCGCGCGGATCGAAATAGTCGTATTCGATGGCGTAGCCGGGTCGCGTGATGTGCGCGTTCTCGAAGCCCTTGATGGAGCGCACCAGGGCGAGCTGCACGTCATAGGGCAGCGAGGTGGAGATGCCGTTGGGGTAGACCTCGAAGGTGTCCAGGCCTTCGGGCTCGATGAAAATCTGGTGCGAACTCTTCTCGGCGAAGCGCACCACCTTGTCCTCGATCGAGGGGCAATAGCGCGGGCCGATGCCTTCGATCTGGCCGCTGTACAGTGGCGACCGATCGAGCGAGCTGCGGATCAGTTCGTGAGTGTGTTCGCTGGTGTGGGTAATCCAGCAGCTCACCTGGCGCGGGTGTTCGGCGCGCGAGCCCAGATAGGAGAACACCGGGGCGGGATCGTCGCCCGGCTGTTCCTCCAGGCCGGTGAAATCGATGCTCCGCAAGTCGATACGCGGCGGTGTGCCAGTCTTGAGTCGATCCGCGGCCACCGGCAACTCGCGTAGCTTCTGTGCCAGCGTGCTGGCGGGGGGGTCGCCGGCGCGGCCGCCCGCGTACTGCGCTGGGCCGATATGGATCTTGCCGGCGAGGAAGGTGCCAGCGGTGAGCACCACCGCGCGTGCGTGGAATTTCAGGCCCATCTGGGTCACCACGCCGGTGACGCGGGCGCCTTCCAGAATCAGGTCGTCCACGGCCTGCTGGAACAGTTCCAGGTTGGGCTGGGTTTCCACCATCTGGCGAATCGCCGCCTTGTACAGCGCACGGTCGGCCTGGCAGCGCGTGGCGCGCACGGCCGGTCCCTTGGAGGCGTTCAAGGTGCGCCACTGGATGCCGGCGCGATCCGCCGCACGCGCCATGGCGCCGCCGAGGGCGTCGATTTCCTTGACCAGGTGGCCCTTGCCGATGCCACCGATGGCCGGGTTACAGCTCATCTGGCCAATCGTCTCGATGTTGTGGCTGAGCAGCAGCGTGCGCGCGCCGGTGCGGGCCGCAGCCAAGGCAGCCTCGGTGCCGGCGTGGCCGCCGCCGATCACGATGACGTCATAGGGTGTCGGGTGAAACATGGCGTACTGCCCCGAATGTGCAGGAATGGACCAAATACGACGCTAATGGTAGCGCCTCTAAGGGCCTCAAGGCCCTGGCATGCTTCCTGCTTCAACTTCCACGCACTTTCACGGGCAGACGCTGCGCGACAACGCGCGCCGAGATCGAACGACAGGGGTTCGATTGCGTGCCGGGAGAGGAAGCAAGACGGCGCCCCTTGGGGCGCCGTCGTTTTTTTGGGCCGGCGCCTGGAGGCGCTATATCGGTACCCATGGAAGATCTGGCGCCCGGCGGTCTCAGGAACAGGGGGAATCCAGGATGACCGTGTTGCCGGGCGCCAGAAACTTGGAATAGCTTGCTGACAGCCACTTCGCTGTGCGTCTGGGAGCGATATTTACGCCTGCTGCGTGAACGTGCAGTGACTAAAACGCTCGTTTGTGCCGAGTCGCGGCACCTGCTGACGCGCAGCGTCATTCCGTGATGCATGCACCGACAAAACGTGATCATCATCACATGGCTGGCACGTCCATTGCTTTCCCTCCTCAGCCAGTCAAGGCAACTGTTCTGGGGGGACTCATGTCATGGACTTCAGTGTTGATTTCCAGCCGGTATACCAGCATCACGATCTGCTGATCGAGTTAGGTCGCGTAGAGATGGCCATGGAGCATCTCGAAGCGCGCAGCGAAAACGAGCGCCGGGAGTTGCGTCCGCGTCTGCTGTCGCGCATGCATCGCTTGCGCGACGAGCTGCAGCGACTCGAAGCCTGAGTGCCGGATGCGTCCGGCTCACGCCGGGTAAAAAGTTTGGACGTCCAAACGAACCTCGCCACACCACGCGGCGATAACCGATCAAACCGCTCGCGGGAGCCCGCGTCTAAACGGCTTCCATCGAATGTCGGCTTACGCCCGGGTGCCCCGTCTTGGACGGGACGCACTCGGGCGCATATCTCCGGCGCTTAGCTGTGCAGCATGCTCTGCACGATCTCGGTGAGGTTGCGTGACAGCCCGTTCTGCTCGGCTAGCGAGGCGATCGCGGCCTTGGCCGCCGTGCGACGGTGAGGTTCCAAACGCTGCCAGCCATTGAGCGCGGTGGCCAGGCGTGCGGAAACCTGCGGGTTCAGGCGGTCCAGCTCGCGCAGGCGCTCCACCAGCAGGCGGTAGCCGCTGCCGTCGGCCCGATGGAAGCCATCCGGGTTGCTGCGCGCCCAGGAACCGAATAGCGCATTCACGCGGTTGGGGTTCTTCAGCGTAAAGGTCGCATCGGCTTCCAGCATCTGCACGCGATCGAGCACCAGCTCGCCCGGCAGCTGCGTTTGCACCGCGAACCACTTGTCCATCGCCAGCGGGTTGTCGGCGTAGCGCTCGCGGAAATGCAGCAACGCGGCGTGTGCTTGGGGCGCATTGCCGCGCACCAGTACCGAAAGTGCGGCAAGACGGTCGGTCATGCTTGGCGCGTTGTCGTACTGCAGCGTCGCCAGCGTATGCGCGGTCCACGGATCAATGCGTGCGAGCAGCTCCAATACGCGGCGCTTGAGTCGCCGCTGTCCCTGGCTGATGGCATCGAGCGCCAGCGTGGTCTGCGCATTCAGGGCTTCGTAGCGCTGAATAAGCGCCGCTTGTCCGATGCGCAGGGCCAGGCTTTCCTGCAGTTGCTGGCGCAAGGCGTGCACATGTTGGGGGTTGACCAGTCGCTCGCGCTCGGACAGCTCGATCTCACCTGGCGGGGTCAGCAGGTCGGCCAGCAAGGCAGCGTCGATCGCGCTGTCGCTGAATAGGGCGGCCAGCGCATCGCACCATGCATCGAGCGCTTCGGTGGCAGTGCCGTCACGCAGATTGTCGAAGGCGCGTGCAGCCAGTTGCTGGCCGGCTTCCCAGCGGTTGAAGCCATCCGGGTCATGGCGCAGCAGCCGGGCCAGATCGGCCGGTGCGTAGTCGCACTCGAGGATGACCGGCGCGGAGAAACCACGCAGCAAAGACGGCACCGGAACCGTATCCACGTGCTGGAACACGAACCGCTGCTCGGATTTCTCCATCACCAGCACGCGTTCGGTAGCGCCAGCGGCGCCGCCGTCACCATCCGCCACGTGCAGCGGCAGCATCTGGCCGTGGTCATCGAACAAGGCGAGCTTCACCGGAATCGGCAGGGGCTGCTTGTGCGGCTGATTCGGCGTGGCTGGCGTGTGCTGGGCGAGGGTGAGCGTATAGGTGCGTTGCGCGGCGTCGTAGTGGCCGCTTGCAGTGAGCCGTGGCGTGCCGGCCTGGGCATACCAGCTGAGGAAGGGCAGCAGATCAGTGCCGTTGGCTTCGCCCAGGGCGCCGAGGAAATCCTCCAGCGTGGCGGCATGGCCATCGTGGCGACTGAAGTACAGGTCCATGCCGCGACGAAAGCCCTCGTGTCCGAGATGGCCCGCCACCATGCGCACCAGCTCCGAGCCTTTCTCGTACACGGTGGCGGTGTAGAAATTATTGATCTCGCTGTACTGCGCGGGGCGCACGGGATGCGCCAGCGGGCCGGCGTCCTCAGGGAACTGGGCACGGCGCAGCAGGGCGACATCCTCGATGCGCTTGAGTGGCGCGGAGTTCATGTCGGCCGAGAATTGCTGCTCGCGGAATACGGTGAGGCCTTCCTTCAGCGACAGTTGAAACCAGTCGCGACAGGTCACGCGGTTGCCGCTCCAGTTGTGGAAATACTCGTGCGCCACCACCGCTTCCACCGCGCGATATTCGTCGTCGGTGCTGGAGTCGGCATCGGCCAACAGGTACTTGGCGTTGAAGATGTTGAGGCCCTTGTTCTCCATCGCGCCCATGTTGAAGTCATGCGTGGCGACGACGTGGAACACGTCCAAGTCGTACTCGCGGCCGTAGTTCTGCTCGTCCCAGCGCATGGAGCGCTGCAGCGCGTCCATGGCGTATTCGCAACGGCCGATGGCATCGGCTTCGGCCCAGATCACCAACTGCACCGGGCGACCGCTGGCGGTGACGTAAGCGCGCTCGATTTTCTCCAGCCGTCCTGCCACCAGGGCGAACAGGTAACTGGGCTTGGGGTGGGGGTCGACGAAACGCGCCCAATGGCGGCCGTTGTCCAGCTCGCCCGCGCCATCGGGGTTGCCGCCGGCCAGCAGTACAGGGAAGCGTGCGCGGTCGGCGCGCAGGGTCACCGTGTAGCTGGCCAACACATCCGGGCGGTCCGGGAAGAAGGTGATATGGCGGAAGCCTTCGGCTTCGCACTGGGTCAGCAGGAAGCCACGCTCGCGCGGCCCGGACAGGTACAACCCCTCCAGCGCGGTATTGGCAGCCGGCTGCACGCGCACGCGCGTTTCCAGCACGCTGCCGTCGCGTGCGCCATCCACTTCCAACACGCTGTCGGCGTAGCGCCAGGCGCTCTCGGGCAGCGCTTCGCCGTCCAGGTGGATGGCCAGCAGCTCCAGCCCCTCGCCATCCAGTCGCAACGGTTCAGCGCGGTCCGCCGCGTGCTGCAACTGCAGGCGGGCGGTGACTTCGGTGGAGTCGATGCCCAAGTCGAAGGTCAGCTCGACATGCGAAACCCGCCATGCGGGAGCGCGATAGTCGCTGAGCCGGATCACGGCGGGGGAGGCGTCACGAAGGCTGGTCATGGGAACCATGGAGGCGTATGGGACCGATCAGGCTAACATGCGGCCCTTTCCCGGCAGGACAAGTCGATGACGCAGTATCAGGCAGAACCTGGACACCTGGGCCCCCACGATATCGTGCTGTTGGCCGATCCGGCGCGTGGGCGCCGAATCCGCATTGCCCGTCGCGGCGCCACCCTGCTGAGCTTTGAGGTGCCGGTGGGCGAGGCCAGCGTGGACATTGCCGATGGTTACCGCGACGCTGGCGAGCTCGATACCCGCCCCAGTTCGCGCTTCGCCATCATGGTGCCGTTCGCCAACCGCATCGCCGATGCCCGCTACGTATTCGACGGCGAGCCGCACGATCTGCAGCCGGGGGTGGAAGGCGCCTCCCGTGCCGCGCGCCATGGTTTTGTGCGAGGCGTGGAGTTCACCCTGGAAGCGCTGGCCGCCGACGCGCAATCGGCGCGGGTGCGCTTTTCCACCCAGGCCATTCGGCCCGGCGTGCATCCCGGCTATCCGTATGCGATCGATCTGTCGGTGAGCTACACGCTGGATGCCGAGGGCCTTACCCTGGAGGCGGTCATGCGCAACGTCGGCGATCACGCGGCGCCGTGCTTCTTCGGCTGGCATCCGTATTTCCGCGTGGGTGACGAGCCGATCGAAAGCTGGGAGCTGGCGATTCCCGCCGCCACCGTGGTGCGCACCGATGCGGACTACATCCCGCTGGCGGGCGATGCCGCGCGCGCGTCGATCGCGGAGCAGCCGGCGCTGGATTTTCGCCATCTGCAGGCCATCGGCGCTCGCGAGCTGAACCACGCCTTTGCCGACCTCAAGCCGGATGCCGACGGCCGTGCCCGCACGCATCTACGCAACCCCGCCAGCGGCTTGGGCATTGCGCTGTGGCAGCGCAGCGGCGTCATGTTGGCGTTCACCGCCGACACCGTGACGCGCGATGTGCGTCGCTCGGTGGCGCTGGAGCCGATGGAAAGCTGGTCCGATGCATTCAACCGCTCCGACTGCGCGGCGGCCATTCGTCTTGAACCGGGCGCCGAGCGACGTTACGTCTGCGGCGTGGAGATTCACAGCCCATGAGTGCATTCGACCATCCGATTACGCTGCCCAGCTTTGCCCAGGTGCAGCAAGCTGCGGCGCGCATCGCGCTCTATGCGGTGCGTACGCCGGTGCTGCGCAGCGCCGCCCTGAACGCCTTGAGCGGGGCGGATCTCTACTTCAAATGCGAGAACCTGCAGCGCGGCGGCGCCTTCAAGTTTCGCGGCGCCTGCAATGCCGTGTGGTCGATGGAGGATGAACAAGCCGCGCAGGGCGTGGTAACGCATTCCTCCGGCAATCACGGCAACGCCCTGGCGTTGGCGGCCGCGACGCGCGGGATTCCGGCGCATGTGATCGTGCCCGAGGGTGCGGTGCGCACCAAGGTGCAGGCGATCGAGCGCGCGGGCGCCATCCTGCACCGTTGCGCCGCCACGCAGGCCGCGCGTGAAGCCAAGGCGGAGGAAGTGCGCCTCGCTACGGGAGCTGACCTGGTCCATCCCTATGCCGACGCGCGCGTGATGGCCGGCCAGGGCACGGCCGTGCTGGAGTTGCTGGAGCAGGCCGAGGGCCTGGACGCGGTGATCGCCCCGGTGGGCGGCGGCGGCCTCATGGCGGGCACGGCCATCGCCGCGCATGGCGTATCGCCGACCTTGATGGTGCATGGCGCCGAGCCGATGGGCGCGGATGACGCTGCGCGTTCGCTGGCGGCCGGACAGCGGGTAGGTCCGTTCGTACCCGACACGATCTGCGACGGTTTGCGCACGCTGATCGGCGAACCCAATTTTGCGGCATTACGCATGCATCGCGTGGAAGTCACCACGGTCAGCGACGAGGAAGTCATCGCCGCGATGAAGCTGCTGTGGAACGAGTTGAAGCTGGTGGTGGAAAGCTCCAGCGCCACCGTGCTGGCCGCCGTGCTCAAGCGCCCCGAGCGCTTCCATGGTCAGCGCGTGGGTTTGATCCTTACCGGCGGCAATGTGGATATCGACGCACTGCCCTGGTAGCGGGCGCCGGGGCCTGGGCCGCAACGAGGCGTTGCGGCCTGGTCGGATGCCGCTGCGTGAGGCGTCCGCCGGCGCGTAGCCTCAGACCTTCTTGATGAAGCAGGTCTTCAGCACCAGGGTCGAGCGTCCATCGCGGCACTCGATCTCTTCGGGGTTGTCTTCATCGACGCGGATCGACTTGAACACGGTGCCGCGCTTGAGCGTCTGCGACGAGCCCTTCACCTTCAGGTCCTTGATGACCTGCACCGAATCGCCATCGGCCAACACGGCGCCGTTGCTGTCCTTCACGTTCAAGAGCGTCTTCCTCGTACGAATGAAGTACGTATGGTAGCGCCGCAGTGCTTAGCGGCGCTGCAGGCGCACGCCGCTCACGGCCAGCAAACCCAGCAGAATGAACACGATGCCCAGCACCTCCATGCCGCTGGGTTGCTCGTGCAGGATCAACCACGCCAGCAGCACGCTCACGATGGGCACGCCCAGGCTGGCCAGGCTGGCAACAGCGGTGGGCATGCGTTGCAGGACCACCAGCCACAGGCCCCAGGCGATGCTGGAGGCCATCACCACGCTGTAGGCAAGGCCGCCGATAAAGCCCCAGGTCCAATCGATCGAGCGCTGTGGCACGCATAGCGCCACCACCACCAGCGCCAATGCGCCGAACAGCATCTGCCACGCGGTGAGATTGAGCGGCGTGGGTGCATGGCGTTGAAACACGCGCTTGCTCAGCACCGTACCCAGTGCCCAGGCCGCGCCCGCGCCGATGGCGAGCAAGGTACTGGTGAGGTTACCCAGGCCGTGCCAGGGTTCGATAATGCAGGTGAGGCCCAGTGCGGCCAGCGCGAGGCCCAGCCAGCGCTGCGGTGAAAGGCGCTCATCCAGGATGACCCAGGCCAGCAGCACCGCCCAGAACGGCATGGTGTAGGCGAGCAGGGCCACGCGTCCGGCGCCACCGCTCACCAGCGCCAACTGGCCCAGGCCCTGGAACGCCGTGGTCTGGCACAGGCCGATCAACATCGTGGGCAGCAACGGCGGCGGACGTAGCGACTGGCGCGACACCAGCAGCGCGCCGAACAGCACCAGTGCGCCCAGCACATAACGGATCGCCGCGAAATCGAACGGCCCGGCGTGCGTGAGCACCTGCTTCATCACTACCCAGCTATAGGCCCAGATCAGGATGGTGGCGAGCAGTGCCATTACGGCGCCACGGGAAGGTGTCGATGCAGTCATGTCGATCCGATGGATGAGTGCGTGGTGCGCGCCATGGCTGGCCTTGTTACACGCGCTTGGGTGGGATAGCGTCGCGGCTTGCCCGGAAACATACAAGGGGATGGACATGGCGCGATCGCGTTCATGGAACGCACTGGTGGCCTGCGTTGGACTGGCCGCCTACGTCGGCATGCTGCTGCGCGTTCCGGTGCTGGTGCAGTGGGTGCAGAGCGGCATGCTATCGCTGACGCAGGCCGCGCCCACGGTGATCGGCGCCTTGTTGCTGCTGGTGGCCAGCTTCGGATTGTTGCTGCGGCGGCCGGCGCGGGGCGGGCTGTTCGCGCTATCGATGTTATTGCTGCTGGCGGGACGCATCGGCCTGCCCGCCCAGGTGTTCTCGTTCTGGCCATGGCTTGCCGTGGCGGCGGCGCTCGCTGGTGCCTTGCTGGCTTTTCTTCCACATCGCGGCACGCCTGCCGCCTGATCAGGATCGTTCGCATGACCCGCAAAGACGCCAAGGCCCTGGTGCGCTGTCCCTGGGGCAACAGCCCCGACATGCACGACTACCACGACAGCGAGTGGGGTACGCCGCTGCACGACGATCAGGCACTGTTCGAGTTTCTCTGCCTGGAAGGCGCGCAGGCGGGCCTGTCCTGGCGCACCATCCTGCTCAAGCGCGAGCACTATCGCCGCATATTCCACGATTTCGACATCGCGCGCGTCGCTGCGATGAAGGATCGCGAGCTGGAAAAAGCGCTGCTCGATCCCGGCATCGTGCGCAATCGGCTCAAGGTGTACGCCACGCGCGACAACGCGGTGGCCGCGCTGGAGGTGATCGAGGAATTCGGCAGCCTCGATCGTTATCTGTGGTCGTTCGTGGACGGCAAGCCGATCCGCAACAAATGGACCGGGCAAGGCGACGTACCGGCCAGCACGCCGCTATCGGATCACATGAGCAAGACGCTGAAGAAGCGCGGCTTCCGTTTCGTCGGCACCACGATTTGCTATGCCTTCATGCAGGCTACCGGCATGGTCAACGACCACACCGTGAGCTGCTTCCGCCACAAGCGGGTTTGATCAGCGCCGGCGCGAGCCGCGCAGGCTGTCGACAGAGAAACTCGCCATTTCGCCGCCGCCGGCCATGCGGCGCGATTGGCCCGAGGGCGGGCCCCAGGCGTGCGCGGTCACTACTTCCCAGGTGGCCGGAATGCGGCCATTCACGCGCATGGTTTCGTACGCGGCCAGCATGCGCTGGTAGTGCGACTTGCCAAGCAGGTGACGTTCGCGTTCGCGGTCGGCATTGGTAGCGCCCAGGCCCTGCAGCTCCTTGAGCAGCAAGCGCGGTTCGCTATAGGTGAGCGTGTAGCGATCCACGTCCAGCACCGGATCGCGCAGGCCCGCGTTGATCATCGCATCGCCCAGGTCGTGCATATCCAGGAAGCGGCTCACATGCGGCTGCTGATCGGCTTCGGCCCAGGCGGCGCGCAGTTCCTTCAGCGTATCCGGGCCGAAGGTGGAGAACACCAACAGGCCGCCGGGCTTGAGCACGCGCACGCACTCGCCGAACAGGGCCGGCAAGTCGTCGATCCACTGAAAGCACAGGTTGGAGTGCAGCACATCCACGCTGTGGTCGGGCAGCGGCAACGCGGTGGCTTCGGCGCATACACGCTGAAACGGCTTGAGCCAGCTCACGTGCTTCTTGGCCGCGCGCAGCATCGGCAGCGCCAGGTCCATGGCAACCACCTGCGCCTTGGGGTAGTGCTTGCGTAGCAGCGCCGTGCCACGGCCGGTGCCGGCACCCACGTCGATCACGCGCTCGGGCGCCTCCAGGTAGAAGCCCAGGCGATCGAGCAGCAACGTCTGTACCTCGCGCTGCAAGGCATCGTGCTGTTCATAGGTGTTGGCAGCGCGGCCGAAGTTGCGGCGCACCTGGCGCTGATCGAAGTGAGAGGTGCTCATGCAAAGCGATCCAGCAGCGGCGTCAGGGCAGCCGCTACGTCATGGGCGTAGCCAAAGAAGGGAGCGTGGCCCGCGTGAGCGATTTCCACATAGTCGCCCCGGCCTTGTTCGGCCGACCAGGTCATGGCCAGCGGCGGTACCAGGCGATCGCGATGGCCGGCGATCCATACGTTGGGCACGCTGAGGTTCGGCAAGTCGGCGCGACGATCGGTGTTTTCCAGGATGCGGATGCCTTCCTGCAATACACGCAGGTCCGGTTCGCCGCGCGTGAACATCAACGCGCGCAGGTGACGCAGCTCGGCGCGCGGATCGGGGCTGCCCATGGCTTCCAGCGCGATGAAGCGTTCCAGCGTGGCGTGATAGTCGGTTTCCAGGTCATCGGCGAGCTGGCGAACCAGCCTGGGATCGCTGCCATAGGGCCAGCTATCGTCGCGCGAGAACTTGGGTGTGCCGCAGATCACGCCGAGACCGCGCGCGTGCTGCGGGTGCTCCAGCGCCGCGGTGAGCGCGATCAGGCCGCCCAGCGACCAACCCAGCCAGATCGCTGGCGGCGTGCGTTCGGCAATGGCCTGGGCGCAGGCGGAGGGCTCCAGCGATAGTTCGCTGTGACGCGAATAGCCATGGCCGGGCAGGTCCACCACGTGCAAGGTGCAGCGATCGGCCAGCACCTCGCACAAGGGTTCCATCATGCCGCCGTGCATGGCCCAGCCATGCAGGATGACCACGGGTATCTCGCCGTGGCCGTGGGTTTCAATGTGAAGGCTCACGCGTCCTTCTCCCCGCTGGTGAGCAGCGGCGAGGGCGCAAGATCGGTGTTCACCGCGCCGCGCTCGTCGAACACGAAACAGGTGCCGCGCCAGTGCGCGCCGTCGGTTTCCTCGAAGTACTTCAGGATGCCGCCTTCCAGCTGATAGACATGCTCCATGCCGATGTCCTGCATGTGCAACACGGCCTTTTCGCAGCGAATGCCACCCGTGCAGTACGACACCACGGTCTTGTTGTCGAAGCGCGCGCGATCGGCGGCGATGGCGGCGGGAAATTCGGTAAAGCTGGCGATGCGGTAATCCACCGCCTGCTCGAACAGGCCCGCGTCGGTTTCGTAATCGTTGCGCGTATCGAGCAACACCACTTCGCGACCGTCGTCGTCATGGCCTTGGGCCAGCCAGCGCTGCAGCGTGGCGGGCTTCACCGCCGGTGCGCGGCCGCCTTCCGGGCGAATGGTGGGCATGCGCATGGTGATGATTTCTTTCTTGAGGCGCACGCGCATGCGCCCGAACGGCACGGCGTCGGAGATCGATTCCTTCGGCTCCAACCCGGCAAAGCGTGGGTCATCGCGCAGCCAGTCCATAAAGGTATCGATGGGTGCGCGCGGGCCGGCCAGGAACAGGTTGATGCCCTCGGGCGCCAGCAGGATGGTGCCCTTGAGCTCCAGCGCAAGGCAGCGTTCGAGCACGCGTTCCCGCAGCGCGGGCAGGTCGTCCAGGCTGACGAAGCGGTAGGCGGAAAGATTGATGATCGACATGGGGATGCAGGTACGGCGAGGCCGCCATTATACGGGGCGACCCGGAACGGCTCGGGCCGGCAGCCGCGAGAGCGCCTCCAGCAGCTGATCCACCTGGGTTTCCTCGTGGGCCGCCGACAAGGTGATGCGCAGCCGCGCCTTGCCCGCCGGCACCGTGGGCGGGCGGATCGCGGTGACCAGGAAACCCGCCGCTTCCAGCGCCTGCGAGGCGGCGAGGGCCGCCTGGGCATCGCCCAACAGCAGGGGCTGGATCGCCGTGGGCGAGGGCATCAGCGGCAGGCCGAGTTGGGCTGCGCCTTGGCGAAAGCGGGCGATCAGCGCGTGCAGCTTGTCGCGCCGCCAGCTTTCGTCCCGGGCCAGCCGCAGCGCGGCCAGGGTGGCGGCGGCCAGCGCTGGTGGCATGGCCGTGGTGTAGATATAGGTGCGGGCCGATTGCAGCAGCCCGTCGATCAGCGCCCCGGAACCGGCGACGAAGGCACCACTGCAACCGAGCGCTTTGCCCAGCGTGGCCATCAGCACCGGCACCTCGGGCTGGCCCAGCCCGGCCGCGCCGACGCTGCCTTCCCCGCGCGTGCCGAGCACGCCCAGGCCGTGCGCGTCATCGACCATAAAGGTGGCGCCGCTCTCGCGACATAGCGTGGCCAGCGCAGGCAGCGGCGCGATATCGCCATCCATGCTGAATACGCCGTCGGTGGCGAGCAGCGCACCCGCGGCAGGGCGACTGGCGAGCTGGCGCGCGGCGCCGTCCACATCCGCATGCGGATAGCGTTTGAGTTCCGCGCCGGCCAGTTGTGCACCATCGAGCAGACAGGCGTGGTTGAGCTTGTCCTGCACGCACAGGTCGTCGCGTTGCAGTAGTGCCTGCATCACGCCCAGGTTGGCCATGTAGCCGGTGGAGAACAGCAGGGCGCGTTCGTAGCCGGTCCACTCGGCCAGCGCTTCTTCCAGCGCCGCGTGTTCCGCGCGATGACCGCCGATAAGGTGTGCCGAGCCGCTGCCTACGCCGCTGGCGTCAGCCGCTTGCTGCAACGCACGCACGAGGGCGGGATGCTGGGCCAGGCCCAGGTAATCGTTGTTGCAGAACGCCAGAAGGCGCTGGCCTTCGCGCTGCATCCATGGCCCTTCGGCGCGATCCACCGTGCGCAGGCGCCGCGCCAGGCCCGCCGCCGCGCGTTCGGCGTGCTGGCGGGCGAGGCGTTCGGTAAGCGACGGACGCATCATGCAGCGCTGTGCATGCGCCGCGTCAGGCGGCCGCGCTGCAACCGCAGCCGTTGCCGCAGCTGCCAGCCTCGGCTTCCAGGATGTCGGCGTGCACGGTGTCGGTTTCCTCGACCACCTCCAGCGGATGCAGGTCCAGGCGCTTGAACAACGCGCGGTCGTGTTCCACGTCCGGGTTGCCGGTGGTGAGCAGCTTCTCGCCGTAGAAAATGGAGTTGGCGCCAGCGAAGAAGCACAGTGCCTGCACGGCATCGTCCATCTGCTGGCGACCGGCGGACAGGCGCACCATGGAGGCGGGCATCAGGATGCGCGCAACAGCAATCGTGCGTACGAAATCGAACGGATCGATCGCCTCGGTACCATTGAGGGGCGTGCCTTCCACCTGCACCAACTGGTTGATCGGCACCGATTCGGGGTGCTCGGGCAGGTTGGCCAGGGTCTGCAGCAGGCCGGCGCGCTGCTCGCGCGTTTCACCCATGCCCACGATGCCGCCGCAGCAGGTCTTCAGGCCCGCTTCGCGCACGTGTTCGAGCGTGTCCAGGCGATCCTGATACTGGCGCGTGTGGATGATCTCGCCGTAGAACTCCGGCGCGGTATCCAGGTTGTGGTTGTAGTAATCCAGGCCTGCCTGCTTGAGCGTTGCCGCCTGCGTGCCGTTGAGCATGCCCAGCGTGGCGCAGGTTTCCAGGCCCAGGCCCTTCACCGCGCGTACGATCTCGGCCACCTTCTCCACGTCGCGGTCTTTCGGGCTGCGCCAGGCGGCGCCCATGCAGAAGCGGCTGGCGCCGGCGTTCTTGGCCGCCTGCGCGCGCGCCACCACGGCATCCACGCTCATCAGCTTCTGCGCCTGCACGCCGGTGTCGTAGCGCGCGGCCTGCGGGCAATAGGCACAATCCTCGGGGCAGCCGCCGGTCTTGATCGAGAGCAGGGTGGATACCTGCACCGCGTTGGGGTCGTGGTACTCGCGATGCACCGAATGGGCGCGGTGCAGCAGCTCGTTAAAGGGCAGCGCAAACAGCGCGGCCACGTCGGCGCGGGTCCAGTCGTGACGGATCGGAGAGGCCATGGCGACAGCTCTGGGATGGGGAAAGCGCGACAGTGTGGCAGGGCCTCTTGTCTTGTCAACTTTCAACCGGCGCCAAAGGTTGACGATGCGCAAACGTATGGCTGCCGCTACCATCCAGGCATCCGTGCGTCAGGAGCTTTGGGTATGAGCGAAGGGCAAGGCAGTGGGGGCAATGTGCTGGCGGCCATCTGCAGTTTCTTCATTCCCGGGCTGGGTCAGTTGGTGCAGGGCCGTTTCTGGATCGCCCTGGTGATGTTCGTGCTGGCCGCCATCCTGTGGATCGTGAAGCTGGGCTGGATCATCCACCTGTGGTCGATCCTGGACGCGGCCACGTTCAAGCCCAAGCCCACGAGCTGAGCCTCGGCGCATGGAGGCGTTTGCCTGGTGGCCCCGCGCGCGTCAAGCACTGCGGGATCTCCTGCTCCCCTTGCACTGCCTGCTTTGCGGCGGTGCGGGTGCCCATGGTCTGGATCTGTGCGGGGATTGTGCGGCCGAGTTGCCGCGCAACCGTAGCTGTTGCGCGCGCTGTGCCCTGCCGCTGCCCCACGCGGCGGTGTTGTGCGGGCAATGCCAGCGCCGCCCGCCACCGTGGGCGTCGGCGTGGGTGCCGTTTCGCTATGGCTGGCCGCTGGATCGATTGGAGTCGCGCTTCAAATTTGCCGGTGATCTGGCCGCTGGACGCGCGTTATCTCAACTGTGCCTGCGCGAGCCGTTGCCAGCGCTGCCGCAGGTCATCGTGCCGGTGCCCCTGCATCGCAGCCGCCTGCGCCAGCGTGGCTACAACCAGGCACTGGAGCTTGCCCGCCCGCTGACGCAGGCGTTGGGTGTGCCGTTGCGCCGCGACTTGCTATGGCGCACGCGCAGCACCCATGCACAGACCGAGCTGGGCGCGCTTGCGCGCCGCCGCAATGTGCGTGGTGCCTTTGACGTGCGCAACGTCGATAGCTTGCCAGCGCATGTGGCGTTATTCGACGACGTGATGACCACCGGCGCCACCTTGATCGAATGCGCCCGCGTGCTGCGTCGGGCCGGCGTGCAGCGCGTCGATGTGTGGGCGTTGGCGCGTGCACCCTCGCGTACCTGAGTGGCGCTTCACTTTCCGTGCAAGGATTCCAACAGCTCGGACAGGCCGTTCCAGAACAGTTGCACGCCGATGCAGAAGATCACGAAGGCGAACAGTCGCATGGTGATCTTGGTGCCTACCGTGCCGAGCAGGCGCTCTAGGTCGCCGGCAAAGCGCACGCATAAATAAATGCTCGCGCAAAGCACCAGCAGTGCTACGCCCACCCCGACAAAATGCCCCGCCGACAAGCCCTCGCGCGGTGAACCCGTGCCCAGCGCAATCGCCACGGCGATCGAGCCTGGCCCCACGGTGAGCGGCATGGTGAGCGGGTAGAACGCCTTGGACGCCAGCGAGGCGGGGCTGCGGTGGTCCTTCAGCTCCTGCGTTTCGTCCTGCGTTTCGTCCTCATCGGGCGCCTGAAGCAGGTTCCAGCCGGCCATGCCGATGATGAGGCCACCGGCCACGCGCAGCACCGGAATGGAGATGCCGAAGAAGGCCAGCACATAGGCGCCGATCAGCAGCGAGCCGAGCAGGATGGCAAAACTGTTGGTGGTGATGCGCCAGGCAAGTTCCGCGCGATCGGCCGTGGTCGCGTTGGGCATCATGCTCAATACGATCAGCGCCGATGCTGGAGGATTGATGATAGGGAACAAGCCGGTAATCAGCAGCAACGCGGTCTGCACGATGTCCTTCAGCATGATTCAGCCCCTGCGCGCGTTCATGGGGAAGGCAGCGCCTCGCCGGAGCCGCTGCACGTGCGCGCCGGCTCGCCAGCCAGGGTGAACGTGGCGTCCTTCAGGCCCTTGCCCCAGAACTCATTGCCCTTGTCGTCGGCGTAGCGTGCGCCCGAGGCCGCCATGGCTTGCGGCAACACCAGGGTCTTGCCGCCGAAGCTCAGCTCGACCTGTTCGGCGGAGAAGCGCCCCGTCACCGCCAGGTCGCCGCACTGGTAGGCATATACATGCGCCGCTGGCGCGGGGGCGGCAGCCGGGTGGGCGGGTGCGCTGGCGGTATCGGCCGGCGGCTGGGGAGACTGGCAAGCCGAGACGGCCAGCATCAGGCCAAGCGGCAACAGCGGGGCAAGGCGCATGGTCGGTTCCTCTGTTGAACAGGCGCAGCATCCGGTGCTGCAAGTGGCTCCTGCGTGAAGGACTCCGCGCTGACGCGGCCGGGCCAATGCTTTACGCATATTCACGTATTTCTACGGTGTTCCTTGACACCCTCGGGGCGTCCAATGGGGACGTCGATTGCGCGTCCGTCCATCATCGGCAACGCAACGCCTTGCCTTGTCCAGGAGCGAGCCATGTCTACCGTCCCCGAAACCGCCACCACCAAGCGTGCCGCTTCTCCGAGCAAGGCCAGGCGCAAAGCGCCGCCCGCACCCGGCCCCAAACCGGAAATGCCCGACACGCCGCTATCCCAAGCCTCGCTGCACCAGACGCTGGCGGAAAGGCAGGCGTTCGCCAAAACCTTGCGCCAGCAGTGTTCGCGCAAATTGCTGGGGGGCTGGAAGGCACCGGACCACCGGCCCAACCCGGTCGACATCCTGATCGAAACGTCCAAGGGGCGCGTGGAATCGCTGGTGCCGATTCGCTATGGCCGCATGATGGCCTCGCCATTCGCGTTCTATCGTGGCGCCGCCGCGATCATGGCCAGCGACTTGTCCACCACGGCGAGCACCGGCGTTAATGTGCAGATCTGCGGTGACTGTCATCTGGTCAACTTCGGCGGCTTCGCCACGCCCGAGCGCAAGCTGGTGTTCGACATCAACGATTTCGACGAAACCACCATCGGGCCATGGGAGTGGGACGTGAAGCGCCTATGCGCCAGCCTGGTGGTCGCCGCGCGCGCCAATGGTTGCAGCAGCGCGGACGCACGCGATGCCGCGTGGGTGGCCGCGTCGGCCTATCGCGACCATCTGGCCCAGTATGGCGACATGCCCCTGCTCGATGCCTGGTATGACCATATCGATCTGGAGCAAGTGATCGATCGCATTCAGGACGAGCAGATGAAGAAGCTCGCCACCAAAAGCGTACGCAAGGCGGTGGAGTACACGGCGCACACCAAGGAGTTCGTCAAGCTCACCGTGGCTGGCGGATCGCCTGTGCGCATCCAGGATGAGCCGCCGCTGCTGTATCACGATCCCGCCTTGCAGAACACCATCACGGCCGACGAGCGCGCCCAGGCGTTCGAGGATTACCGTGCCTCCATGCAGCCGGAGCGGCGCGTGCTGCTCGATCGCTTCCAGGCCATCGACTCGGCGGTGAAAGTCGTTGGCGTGGGTAGCGTGGGCACCTACTGCGGCATCATTCTGATGATATCGGGCAACGGCGATCCGCTGTTCCTGCAGTTCAAGGAGGCGCGGCAGTCGGTGATCGATCCCTTCATCGGCAAGAACCCGTATCGCCATCAGGGTGAACGCGTGGTGGCGGGGCAGCGCCTGATGCAATCGGCGAGCGATATGTTCCTGGGATGGACGCAAAGCCCCAAGCGCCACTTCTACGTGCGCCAGCTGCGCGACGCCAAGATTTCACCGCAGGTGGAACTGATGAACGGTACCAACCTGCGCCGTTACGGTCGCTTGTGCGCGCATGCACTAGCACGCGCGCATGCGCGTTCGGGAGATGCGGTGATGCTGGCGGCGTACCTCGGCAAAAGCGATGCCTTTGCTGACGCCATTGCCTCGTTCTCGGTAGCCTACGCCGATCAGAACGAGCGCGATCACGCCGCGTTGGTCAAGGCGGTTCGCGCTGGCCGCATCGACGCCACCACCATCAATTGATCGCCGCGCTGCGCAGGAGCGGATTGCCGCCCGTCGCACGCACGGGCGACACCTGCCACGGGCGCAGGCATCCTGGGGCGTGCAGCTCGACCGGCTAGGGGCGGTGCGAGGTTGTGCCCGCACCGCACTAGCCCATGAGTTGGTGCGCCGTCGTCGCAGGTTTCGCGCTAAGGTGCGGCAAGGGGGATAACGCAGGACCGGGGATGCGAGGCGCATCGTCGGGCTATCCGCCCGCGCCGTCATTGTCCTTGCTGCCGGAGAACCCGCTCCATGCGTCTGTTGCCGCTGTTCGCTGCCATCACCCTCAGCCTGTCCGTTACCGCTACCCATGCCGAGGATGCACCGACGCCGGCGCGTGTCGCGGTGCGCGCCGCGCACCTGGTGGACCCCCAGAGCGGGCAGCTGCGCGACAACCCGGTGGTGGTGATCGAGGGCGAGCGCATCGTGGAAGTGCGTTACGACGGCCAGGCACCGGCCAACGCCAAGCTGATCGACCTGGGCAGTGCCACCTTGCTGCCGGGCCTGATCGACTGCCATGTGCACCTCACCGGCGACCCGGGCGAGATCAAGGGCGACTACTACGAAGCCATCCTCAAGCGCAGCTCGATCGATTCGGCCATCCTGGCCCCCATCTACGCCAAGCGCACGCTCGATGCGGGCTTTACCACGGTGCGCAACCTGGGCGCGGGTGATTACGTGGATGTCGCGTTGCGCAACGCGATCGACCACGGTGATATTCCCGGTCCGCGCATGCTGGTGTCCGGTCCGCCCCTGGGCGCCACGGGCGGCCATGCCGACGGCACCACGGGCTTCTCGCCGTGGATCACCTTCAACGGTATCGACGGCGTGGCGGACGGTGTCGACGCCATCCGCCATCGCGTGCGCGAGAACGTGAAGAACGGCGCCGACGTCATCAAGTTCATGGCCAGCGCCGGTGTGCTCAGCGCCGAGGCCTCGGTGGGCGCGCCGCAGTACTCGCAGGAGGAGATGAACGCCATCGTCGACGAGGCACATCGCTGGGGCAAAAAGGTCGCCGCCCATGCGCATGGGGCCGAGGCGATCAAGATGGCGATACGCGCCGGGGTGGATTCGGTGGAGCACAGCAGCCTGATCGATGACGAAGGCCTCAAGCTCGCCAAGCAGCATGGCACCTATCTGGATTTCGATATCTACAACGACGACTACATCCTCGCCGAGTACGCCAAGAAAGGGTTCCCCGCCAGCACGGTGGAGAAGGAGCGCATGGTTGGACGCGTGCAGCGCGAGAACTTCCAGCGCGCGGTCAAGGCCGGTGAAAAGCTCGCCTTCGGCACCGACGCGGGCGTGTATCCGCATGGCTGGAACGCCAAGCAGTTCGCCAAGATGACCCAGTGGGGCATGACGCCCATGCAATCCATCCAGGCTGCCACCGTCAACGCCGCCGACCTGCTTGGCATCAAGGAAAAGGCGGGCGCGGTGGCGCCGGGCTACTACGCCGACCTCGTCGCGGTGAATGGCGAACCGCTCAAGGACATCACCCAGCTCGAACACGTGGGTTTTGTGATGAAGGCCGGCGCGGTGGAGAAGAACGAGTTATCGCGCTGAAACAAGGGGGCCATGGCACTGCGCCCTGCAAAGGGCGAGGGTCGCTGGAGCCCGCGCCGTGCGTCTATCGCGTCGCTGCCCGTGCCTGCGGTTGCGCGGGCGGTGTATCCATCCATCGCACTTATGCACTTGCCATGTGCCCCAATGAAGGATCGTCATGAACAGATCGAGTACGAGAGCCGCATTCGCCACCTTGGCCACGGCCGCGTTACTGGCGACGGGCCTGTCCGTCCGCGCGGAAGAAGCGGAGGACGATGCCGCACTCACGCAGACCATCACTGCGTTGGACGCCAAGGTATTCGATGCCTACAACCGCTGCGACATGGATACGTTCAGCCGCTACTTTTCGCCCACGGTAGAGTTCTACCACGACAAGGGCGGCGCCTCGTTCGATCGCGCCACCGTGGTCGCCAATACGCGCAAATACATCTGCCACAAAGTGCGCCGCGAGCTGCTTCCCGACACGCTCAAGGTGTATCCCATCAAGGACTACGGCGCCATCGAGGAAGGCGAGCATCGTTTCTGCCAGGTCGACGGAGGCCCGTGCGAAGGCGCTGCCAAGTTCCTGATGATCTGGCAGCGCGGCAAGGACGGTGCGTGGACCATGACGCGCGTGGTCAGCTACGGGCACCGCGCGCTTACCGACGCGGAGAAAGCAGCGTCGTCCGCCAAGCCTTAGGGCGTCCTGGCTTAGGTCAGACGCGCCAGCGCCGCCCAAACATCGGTGATGCCGACGCAGATGGCCGCATCCGACGACCCAGGCGGGCCAGAGGCGGATAATCGCGCCGCACGTTGCGCTGCGCTCGCTTTGGGTTACTCCGGCAACACTTCGCCGGAGCCGCCGAAGTCCTTGGGGAAATCCTTGAGCTTGGGCAGGCCATCCTTCACCGGCAGCACGCGCTCTTGATAGTTCACGTGCAGCGCGGGGACGAACGTCAGCGCGGGGATCATCGCGGCGAACACGTCGGTGAGCTTGAGTGGCGGGTGCTCGGCGAAGAGATGGCCGCCACACTGCTTGCACCATTTGCGAAAGCTCATCGGGGTCTTGTTATACGTGCCGATCTGATCGATGCCCTTGGTTACCTTGATGGCGTCAGGCGACCACAGCGTGAAGGCATTCAGCGGGCCGGCCGACCAATGGCGACACGATTCGCAGTGGCAGTAGCCCATCGCCGCCGGCTCGCCGCTGACGGTGAACTCGACTGCGCCACAGAAGCAGCGTCCTTTGTACTCGCTCATACATCACCTCGGCTGTGCGGATGCGGGTGGATGCGATTGCCGATGCTCCGCGCCGTTCATACGCCAGCCGATGTGCCGCGCGCGTCAACGCGGTGGCGGCTCAGCTGGCGGTGTCGCTCATGGCCTGGGCGCGTTGTAGCAACAAGGCCCGCTCGCGCGTATTGCGCGTGAGCGCGGCCGCACGCTCGAACTCCTGGCGCGCTTCGCTGTGCCGACCGAGGCGCCGCAGCAGGTCGCCGCGTACGCTGGGCAGCAGGTGGTAGTGGCGCAACAGTGGTTCGTCGCGGAGCGCGTCCACCAGCTGCAGGCCGATCTGCGGGCCGAACGCCTGCGCGTGTGCCACCGCCCGGTTCAGTGCAATGACCGGGGAGGGCTGGCGACGCGCCAACGTGTCATACAGCATGGCGATGCATGCCCAATCGGTGTCTTCCACGCGAAGCGCGCGCGCGTGGCAGGCGGCGAGGGACGCTTGCAGTACGTAGGAGCCTTCGCCGCCGCCGAGCTTCTCCGCCAGCTCCAGCGCCGCCAGGCCACGGCGTATCAACAACTGATCCCAGCGCGCGCGGTTCTGCTCGGCAAGCAGGATGGGGTCGCCGTGTGCGTCGGTGCGTGCGGGTATGCGGGAAGCCTGGATCTCCATCAAAGCCACCAGGCCGTGCACTTCCGGTTCGCGTGGCGCCAGGCCCGCCAGCACGCGGCCCAGGCGCATGGCTTCTTCGCACAGCGTCGGACGCATCCAGTCGTCGCCGGCACTGGCGGCATAGCCTTCGTTGAAGATCAGGTAGATCACTTCCAGCACCGATGCCAGCCGCACGCTTAGTTCATCCCCGCGCGGCACCTCGAACGGCACCTTGGCTTCACTCAAGCTGCGCTTGGCGCGCACGATACGTTGCGCCACGGTGGGTTCGGGCACCAGGAACGCACGTGCGATCTCGGGTGTGGTCAAGCCGCCGAGCAGGCGTAGGGTGAGCGCCACGCGCGCCTCGGTAGAGAGCAGCGGGTGGCAGGCGGTGAACATCAGGCTCAGCAGGTCGTCGCCGATCGGGTCGTCGAGCATGGCATCCGCATCCCCCACGGTCTGCGCGAGCTGATCCTCGATTTCGCGGGTCAGCTCGTCCTCTTTGCGCCGATGCAGCGCTCGCCGGCGCAGCTGGTCGATGGCCCGGTGCTTGGCGGTGGTCATCAGCCAGGCCCCAGGGTTACGTGGCACGCCGGTGCTGGGCCATTGTTCCAGCGCGGCGACCAGCGCGTCCTGTGCCAGCTCCTCGGCGGTGCCCACGTCGCGCACAATGCGGGCCAGGCCGGCGATGAGGCGCGGTGATTCCATGCGCCACACGGCATCGATGCTGCGATGGATATCAGTGGCCGTCATGACCGTCGATCACAACACCGCGCCGGGCAGGGCGCAAGTGAATCGCGCGCGGCACTCACACCGACGGACCCATCACCATCCAGTGCAGGCCGAACCGGTCGCGCAGCATGCCAAAGCTGGAGGCGAAGAAGGTTTTGCTGAGCGGCATGATCAGCTCTCCCCCGTCGAGCAGCGCGTTGAACCAGCGTGCGGTGTCCTCATCGCTTGGGGCGACGAGGGTGAGCGAGAAGCCACGGAAGTCAGTGGCGCCGCGACACTCGCCATCGGAAAGATTCACCAGCGACTCGCCGACGCGCATGCTGGCATGCATGATCTTCTCGCCATCGGGCGGGGTGGGGCCGGCGCCGCCAGGCTCGGGGTTGTCCTTGTAACGCACCAGTGTTTGCACCTGGGCGCCCACGGCCTGACTGTAGAACGCCAGCGCCTCCTCGGCGCGACCCTCGAAGAACAGATACGGCTGGATCAACATGGTGGGCTCCGTGCTCAGGTGCGTTGTGGGATGGTGGCGCGCATGCGCTCTTCCTGCGCGCGCAGTTTGGGCGCCAGCATGTCGTCGAATTCCTCTGCTTCGAACACGCGGCGGATCTCCACCTCGCAGGGCATGCCCTCGAACGGATTGGGTGCGCGCTTGAGCCATTCCACGGCTTCTTCCAGCGAGACGCATTGCAGCAGCCAGAAGCCGGCGATCAGTTCCTTGGTTTCCGCAAAGGGGCCATTGATCACGCTGCGCTCTTCACCGTCGTAGCGCACGCGGGCGCCGTGCGCGCTTGGATGCAGGCCTTCGGCGGCCAGCAGCACGCCGGCCTTGATCAGTTCCTCGTTGAAGCGGCCCATCTCGGTCAGCAGCTTTTCGCTCGGCATGTCGCCGGCTTCGGAGACACGGGTCGCCCGTACCATCGCTATGAATCGCATTGTTGTCGCTCCGTCGGGTGGCTGGAAAGAGCGGCCCGGACGCGACGTCGGCGGCAGCTCTTACCCCTGCGTCGAACGGCCGGCGCCGAAATCGACACGATGGAACGACAGACCATGCGCCGGGGCATGTGCTCCGGCCGTGAGCGGTCAGCGCATCGCCAGCGCCAGCACGATGCCGATCCAAACCACCATGCCCAGCCAGTTGTTGTTGCGGAAAGCCCACAGGCAGGCGTCGCGCTCGCGCGCACGGATGCGCCACATCTGCCAGCCGAACAGACCGGCCGCACCCAGCAGCGACAACCAGTACGGCCAGCCCAGTGCGCTGCGCTGGCCCACGAACAGCATGGCCAGCAGGAAGGTGCCCATCAGGATGCCCAGGATGGGCAGGTCCGCATCGCCGAACAGGATCGCGGTGGATTTGGCGCCGGCTTTGAGGTCGTCCTCGCGGTCCACCATGGCGTACTGGGTGTCGTAGATCACCGACCACAGGATGTTGGCGATGAATAGCAGCCAGCCCACGGCCGGCACATGGCCGGTGACGGCGCCGAAGGCCATCGGGATGGACCAGCCGAAGGCCGCGCCCAGCACCACTTGGGGCAGGTGGGTATAGCGCTTGGTGAACGGGTAGATCGCCGCGAGTGCGGCACCGCCGAAGGACAGCCATACGGTGAAGGCATTGGTGAACAGCACCAGCACAAAGGAGAACGCCAGCAGGGCGCCGAACACCATCAACGCCTCGCGCGGCGTCACCCGGCCGGCGGCGATGGGGCGGCCGGCGGTGCGCGCTACCTGCGGGTCGAGCTTGCGGTCGGCGTAGTCGTTGATGGCGCAGCCGGCGGCGCGCATGGAGAACACGCCCAGGGTAAAGATCACCAGCAGCTTGACCGGGGGAAAGTCCGCCGCGCCCAGCCACAGCGCCCACCAGGTGGGCCACAGCAGCAGCAGCGCGCCGATCGGGCGATCCATGCGGGTGAGCACCAGGTAGTCGCGCGCCTTGGTGCGATAGGCCGCGGGCAGGCGCTGCAACAGCCAGTCCAGGACACGCGTGGCGCGCGTGGAGCTGTCTTCCGGCTGGGCGTGGGAGGATGTCTTAGACGCAACGCCGGGGCGCGTGCGCGCGGCGATGGATGACGACAAAGTGCGCCGTTGGCGCTTGCGGGACGAGGGAGCCATCCGTCGAGTTTAGCGTGGCGACCCCCTGCGGGTCGTGTGACATGGCGCCGGTTTGCGCGGCGCGGGTTGTCGCCGGGCGGTCATAAAGCGCTTTAAACTGAATGGATTACCGTCGAAGGAACGAGGCCCTGCCATGCCCCGCGCACTCAGTCACGTGGCCCTGATCGTGGCCCATCCCACGCGTACCGCGCACCTGCTCACTGGCGTATTCGAGGATGCCCGCATCACCCAGGAGGAAGATCCCGACCATGCGCATCCGGAGGCGGTGGTGCAGTTGGCCGGGGTGGCGTTCGTGCTGATCAAGGGCCAGGGGCCCGCGTCACGCAACGGCGATCACATCGCCTTCCGCGTGAGCAAGGCCGAGCAATTGGCCTGTGCCCATCGCCTGGAAACGCTGGCGCTGGATTTCCAGATGGCGCGCGAAGATACCGCGTTGTACTTCAGCGACTACGACAACCACGTTTTCGAGCTGGAAGTGACCGAAAGCGAGGACTGACCCGCTTACTCGCGCAACAGCAGGCGATAGGCGGGGTTGTCGCTTTCGTCGCGATGCGGATAGCCGAGCGTATGCAGGAAGGCCTGGAACAAGGCGCGCTCTTCTTCCGGCACCTGGATGCCGACCAGGATGCGTCCGTAGTCGGCACCCTGGTTGCGGTAGTGGAACAGGCTGATGTTCCAGTCCGGATGCATATGACCCAGGAAGCGGGTCAGCGCGCCGGGACGCTCGGGAAACTCGAAGCGATACAGCAGCTCGTTGCATGCCAGCGGTGAGCTGCCGCCGATCATATGGCGTAGGTGCTGTTTGGCCAGTTCATCATCGGTGAGGTCGAGCACGCCGAAACCATGGGCACGAAAGGCATCGCTCAGCGTTTGCCGCTCCTCGCCATGGCTGATCTGCACGCCCACGAAAATATGCGCGCGCGACGCATCGCCAATGCGGTAGTTGAACTCGGTGATGCTGCGCTGGTCGAGCGCGGCGCAGAAGCGGCGGAAGCTGCCGCGTTCTTCCGGTATGGTCACCGCGAACACGGCCTCGCGCTGCTCACCCACCTCCGCGCGCTCAGCGATAAAACGCAGGCGGTCGAAATTGAGGTTGGCGCCGGAGACCACCGCAACCATCGGAGCGTCGCTGTTGCCGTGGCTGGCGATATATTGCTTGAGTCCGGCAAGCGCCAGCGCTCCGGCCGGCTCCGGCACGCTGCGCGTGTCCTGGAATACATCGCGGATGGCGGCGCAGAGGGCGTCGGTATCCACGCGTACCATCCCGTCCACATGGCGTTGGCACAACTCGAAGGTGAGGTCGCCCACTCGCTTCACGGCGGTGCCGTCAGCGAACAGGCCCACCTCGGCCAGCGTGACCGGTGCGCCGGCATCCAGCGAACGAACCATCGCATCGGAGTCGCAGGTCTGCACGCCGAATACCTTGATTTCCGGGCGCAGTGCTTTGACATAGCCGGCGATGCCCGCCAGCAAACCGCCCCCGCCCACGGGCACGAAAATCGCGTGCAACGGACCGGGATGCTGGCGCAGGATCTCCATGCCCACGGTCGCCTGGCCGGCAATCACGTCGGCATCATCGAACGGATGCACGAAGGTGTAGCCATGCTGCGCCTGCAGGCGTGCGGCGGCGGCCTGGGCGTCACTGTACGAATCACCGGCCAGCACCACCTCGACCAGGGCGCCGCCGAAGCGGCGCACCGCATCCACCTTCACCTGTGGCGCCGTTACCGGCATCACGATCACCGCGCGGATGCCCAGTCGCGCCGCCGCCAGTGCCACGCCTTGCGCATGGTTGCCGGCCGAAGCGGCGATCACGCCGTGCGCACGCTGCGCGGCATCCAGTGCAGCCATGCGGTTATAGGCACCGCGCAGCTTGAAGGAAAACACCGGCTGCTGGTCTTCGCGCTTGAGCAGTACGCGCTGTCCCAGCCTGGTGGAAAGCAATGGCGCTGGCTCCAACGCCGTTTCGCGGGCGACGTCGTACACGCGCGCGCCCAGCGTGCGACGCAGCAGTTCATGCGCGCTGAGCCGCTCGGGTGAGACTTGTGCGGCCACTGCGTTCATGCGGCGGGCGCGATGGCCGGGTGCGTCACTTCGATCACATCGACCAGCTTGCGCGTCTGCTTGATGATCTGTTCCACCGTTTCATCGGCGCCGTGCATCACCAGGGTGAGCTGGGACACATCCGGGTCCTGGGTGGCTGCCACGGTGAGTGAGTCGATATTGCAGTGGCGCGCGGCGAACATGCCGGCCACACGCATCAGCGCGCCGGATTCGTTTTGCAGCAGGATGGACAGCGTGTGTTTCATAAAATGCTCCGTACCCTTCAGCTAAGCCGTCTTTGCCCCGCGTGCGGGGGTGTCTTTCAACAGCCGTATGGCTGGTCGCCCAGGGCCTTTCATCGCGCGTGCCGACAGCGGCTGGATTTCCGCGCTGGCCGGATCTAGAACATGTCGCTCTGCGACCCCCCCGACTCCGACGGTGCCACGCGCGACGGGATGAAGTCCCCGGTAATCATCTGCGCATAGGTGGAGCCCGGACCCACCATGGGGTACACGCCAGCGTCGGGATCGATCATCACCTCCAGGAACGCCGGTCCGTCGAAGGCGAGGAAGTCGGCGATGGTCCGCGCAAGATCTTCCTTGCGCTCCAGTCGTTGCGCCCACTCAAAACCATCGGCTTGCGCGGCCTTGATGAAATCCTTCTTGTGCAGGCTTTTGTCCGAGGAGGCAAAGCGGCCCCTGAAGAACAGCTTCTGCCACTGACGGACCATGCCGTCGCCGATGTTGTTGAGCACCACTACTTTCACCGGCAAGCCATACGTGGTGACGGTTTCCAGCTCACCCAGGTTCATGCGGATGCTTGCATCGCCATCGATATCGATGACCACCGCATTGCGCCGCGCGAACTGCGCGCCGATGGCGGCCGGCAAGCCGAAGCCCATCGTGCCCATGGAGCCGGAGGTCAGCCAATGGCGCGGTTCGCGAAAGTCGAAGTACTGCGCGGCCCACATCTGATGTTGGCCTACGCCGGTACTGATTACCGCGCGGCCTTGGGTGTGCCGGTTGATCTCCTCGATCACGGCTTGCGGCTGAATCAGCGCGCTGTCGCGATCGTAGTTCAGTGCGTGCACGCGCTTGAGTTCGGCGATGTGCGCATGCCACGCCTGATAGCGGCCATCGGTGGCGAAGTGCTGGCCGTGGCGCATGCCGTACTGTTGCAGGCGCGACAGCGTGCGATCCAAGTCGCCGTGGTGATGCCACTGCACGGCCTTGACCTTGCCGATCTCGGCGGGGTCGATGTCGATCTGCGCGATAAAGCGCGCGTTGGGGGCAAAGCGATCCGGCACGCTGGCCACGCGATCGTCGAAGCGCGCGCCGAGCGCCAGCAGGAAGTCGCAATCTTCCACGGCATAGTTGGCGTAGGCGGTGCCGTGCATGCCCAGCATGTGCAGGGCCAGCGGCTCGGTGGTGTCCACCGCGCCCACGCCCATCAGCGTGGTGGTCACCGGCAAGCCGAACTGCTGCACGAACGCGCGCAAGGTGGTCGCCGCCTCGGCGGCGATCACGCCGCCGCCGGCGTAGATCAGCGGGCGCTTGGCCTTGCCCAGCGCCCCGAAGAAGGCCGCGCACTGCGCATCGTCCAGGCGTGCATGGTCGATGGCGTGCTGGCGCGCACGATAGCCCAGGATGGGCAGGGTGCCATGGCCGGCAAAGTTGAGCGGGGTGTTCTGTACATCTTTGGGAATATCGACCACC
>NZ_JAELTT010000119.1 GCF_016428975.1 Dyella sp. ASV21 | reverse complement strand
GGGCGCGCGGTGGATGATCGCCGCATCGGCGAGCTGCAAACGCTTCAGCTCGCCATCGGCGAAAAGATCACGCAGCTTCAACACGACTGGGAGCGCCAGAAACAACTGGTCGACACCATTCTCACCCTGCGCGGGCAACAGGAAGAAGGCGCCGACAGCGATACCCTCGGTGACACGTCGGCGGCCCAGCCGGAGTTGATCGAAGCCGTTTCGGCATTGGCGGAGCTTCAGCGCCAGGGCGCTTTGCTGCATGCCGATGTCGGCGCCGAACAGATCGCCCAGGTCATCGCCGACTGGACCGGCATCCCCGCCAACGCCATGACCGCCGATCGCATGGATCGCCTGAGCACCTTGCCGAGCCTGCTGGGCGAGCGCATCAAGGGGCAGGGCGTGGCGATCGAGCGCGTGCACAAGCACCTGCTTACCGCCATGGCGGATTTGCGTCGGCCCGGCACACCGCTTGGCGCGTTCCTGCTTGTCGGCCCCAGTGGCGTGGGCAAAACGGAAACCGCGCTCGCGCTGGCCGACGCCCTGTTTGGTGGCAAGCAGTTTCTCACCACCATCAACATGTCCGAGTACCAGGAAAAGCACACCGTATCGCGTCTGCTGGGCGCGCCGCCCGGCTACGTCGGCTACGGCGAAGGCGGCATCCTCACCGAAGCCATCCGCCAGCGCCCCTACTCGGTGGTGTTGCTGGACGAGGTGGAGAAGGCGCACCCCGAAGTGCTCAACATCTTCTATCAGGCCTTCGACAAGGGCGAGCTGGCGGATGGTGAAGGCCGCTTGATCGACTGCAAGAACGTGCTGTTCTTTCTCACCTCCAACCTGGGCTTCGATCAGCAGGACGGCTCGCTGTGCGATCTGGACGAAGCGACACTGCGCGGCCGCATCATGCAGTTCTTCAAGCCGGCGCTGCTCGCGCGTATGCAAGTGGTGCCGTACCAGTATCTCGATGAGAGCGTACTCGGCGAGATCGTCCAGGCGCGCCTGCAACGCCTGGGTCGCCAATTCACCGCACGCTACGACGCGACACTCGTACTGGACGAAAGCGCGACCGCCGAGCTGCGCACGCGCTGCACCCGCCATGAAAACGGTGCGCGCATCCTCGATGCCAGCCTGGATGGCGACCTGCTTCCCCCGCTCTCGCTCGCGGTGCTTCAGCGCATCGCGGCCGGCACGCCCTTCACGCGTGCCCAGCTTGGTTGGGACGGTGGCGTGTTCACGGCGACCCTGGATTGATCGCCAGGCCATGGAAGCGCTCGCGGTAGCTCACCTCGCCCGGTCCCTTGCGCTGGCCACACGTCCAGCGACGATCACGCGCGAGTTTCTGGGTGCGGCCGTGGAAGCCCATGGCCTTCAGGGCGCTTGCTGCTACCGGTGCGATATCACCGGCGACCGGCTTTCACCGGTCGCCGCGGTCAACCTGCCGGAGCATGAGCTGCCGTCGCTGGACATGGCCGAGCTGGATAACCCGTTGGTCTATTGCCTGCGCCAAGGCAAGCCATGCCTGGTCGATAACATGGCGGCGCTGGTGGATGTCGGCAAAAGCTTCGACGCCTTGCGCCAGCGCTGGCCCAGCGCGCCGGCATTGCTGGTGGTCGCGCTGAAAGGTGCACAAAGTCAGCCCTGGGGCGTCGTGGCGCTGCTGGGTGCGCACGCCACCTTGCGCGCGTGGCAGGCCGATCCCGTTTGGAACGCGCTGGGCGACATGCACCAGCATCTGCTCGCCCGCCTCAGCGAGCAGATGGCGGCGGAGGAAAGCTACCGCTACGAGCATGTGGTCAAGCGCAAGCTCGAGGCAGACAAAAGCACCTCGCGCGCGCGACGCCTGCTGTCGGCGGAATTCGTGGGCGAAAGCGCCGCCGCGCGACGGATTCGCGACGACATGCTGCGTCTGGCCGATTCCAGTCTTTCCACGCTCGTCACCGGCGAAACCGGTGCCGGCAAGGACCATGCGGCCTGGTTGATTCATCAAGCCTCCTCGCGCGGCGGCGCGTTCGTACCCGTCAACTGCGCCGCCATCCCCAAAGACCTGATCGAAGCCGAACTGTTCGGCAGCACGCGCGGCGCCTATACCGGCGCCAATCAGGCGCGCACCGGGCTGGTTGCCGAAGCGCACGGGGGCACCTTGTTCCTCGATGAAATCGGGGACATGCCGCTGCTGCTGCAAGGCACCTTGCTGCGCGTGCTCAACGAGAAGAAATATCGCCCGGTGGGTTCCACCAAGGAGCGCGAATCCGACTTCCGGCTGATCTGCGCCACCCATCAGCCACTGCCCCAGCTCATTCGGGAAGGTCGCTTCCGCGAGGATCTCTACTTTCGCATACGACAGCAGCGGCTCCATCTTCCTCCGCTGCGCGATCGGCCCGAAGACATCGGCGTCATGGCCGCGCATGTGTTGCTTCAGTACAACCGTGAGCAGCGATCCCATATCCCGGGTTTCGCGGCGCCCGCCATCGCGCTGCTGCGCCAACAGCCCTTCCCGGGCAACGTGCGCGAACTGCGCAGCCTCGTGCTCGCGGCGGCCGAACGCACGGCGGCGGGCGACATGGTGAGCGCGCAAACCGTGCAATCGCTGTTGACCTGCGAGGAAGCACCAACCGCCATTACCGATGCCGCCCTGCGCGATCTGCTGGGCACCGCCTACCTGCCTGAGGCCGTGGATGCCTTCGAGCGGCTGATGATCGGCGGCCGACTGCGCCAACTGCGCGGCTCCCGTGCCAAAGCCGCGCAAAGCCTCGGCATCCCCAAACGCACGCTTGCCTACAAGTGCCTCAAATGGAATCTCGACAGCGAGACCGACACCCCATGAACAAGCTTGCCCCCTTGCCCCTACTGCTGCTGCTCGCCGGTTGCTCCAACCACGAGCAAGCGCCCGCCGCCGCTGTGCAAACACCCGACTGCACCAAGATCGCATCGGCGGTGGAACGGCTCGGCTGTTTCGATGCCGTAGCGCGAACGCCTGGAAATATCCCCGGCTCAGCGGCGTCCACGGCCGCCCCCGCGCCCGCCACCACCGTAGCCAGCGAAAACTCACCCATCATCGCCTTGGTACAGCGCAACGAAGCGGATCGAAAAGGCGAGAACCACCAGTTTCTGCTATCGCGCTCGACGGCGAGCGACCCTGGTGGCGCGCAGATGGTGATATCCGCCCCGGCCCTGGGTAGCGACGCACCGCGCCCCTTGCTCGCCATCAGTTGCCTCTCGCGCATCACGCGCTTGCAGCTGCTTACGGGCAAGGCCATTCCCGACAACCGCGTTCGCATTCGCCTGCTGCTGGACGACAAGCCCGTCACCGACACCGCCCTCTGGCAGGTGCTCGATGTCGGCAACATCGTCGATGCCGGGCGCGGCCTGGTCGCCATCGACGTGCTCAAGCGCCTGGGCAATGGCAGCCGCCTGCAGACCGAAAGCGACTATCCACCGCTCGATGGCCTGATCTTCGACGCCAGCGGCCTGCAGGAACTGATCGCCCAGCAACGCGAGGCATGTCACTGGTGATGGACTTCACGCCACTGGATAGGGACGCCCTGCTGGAGCCCATCGACGCGCTCCAGCCCGCCGGTCACTTCGACGAGGAAGACGAAACCTATCAGGCCATCGATCAGGAGATGGTCAAGCTGGGCGGCCTCAACGAGCCGCGCATGGATTGGTCGTACATCGACGAAGCCTCGCGCCAGTTCCTCGCCCAGCAATGCAAACACTTCCGCGTCGTCGGCCACCTCATCACCGCGCGCCTGCGCGCGCGTACGTGGAGCCAATGGGCCCAGGCCGCGGGCGTGCTCGCCGGCATGGTCGCGGAGTACTGGGAAAGCGGCTACCCCAAGCCCGGCCCCACCGGCTACCTCGCCAAGCGCAAGCAAGTGGCGCTGCTGGTCGATCGCCTGGCGGACACCCTGCCGCTGCTCGATAGCCACAGCTTTGCGCAGGAGCACCAAGCCAGCGCGCAGCAAGCCATGGATGAGTTGCAGGCCCATGCCGTCGCCGCGCAGCTGGATGTTGCACAGCTCACGCGCCTGGAAACCAAGCTTCGCCAGCAGGTGGAAGCCACGCGCTTTCCGGACATCGCGCCCGCCAAGGCCGTGCCGTCGCCCGGACAAAAGGGCGGCACCGCCATCAGCGAGGAGTTCTTCAGCACCGGCGGCAACCTTAAACTCGGCGAAGAGCGCGAGAACCGGCGCTCCCTGCTCGCCGTGGCGGATTTCGTCTGCCAGCAGGATGCCTACGACCCCACCGGCTACCAGCTGCGCCGCTTTGCGCTCTGGGCATACCTCAACGCCGCGCCGCCCGCGCGCCGCGAACAGCGCACCGAACTCATGGGCGTGCCCGCCGATATCGTGCAGGGCTACCAGGACGCGCTGCGCGGCGATGCCGTAACGCCCGTGCTGCTGCAACGCGTGGAAAAGAGCGTGGTGTCCTCACCCTACTGGATACGTGGCAGCTACCTCGCCGCCGGCATTGCCGCGCGGCTGGAGATGAAAGAAGTCGCCGCCGCCATCCGGCTCGCCACCGAACGCTTCGCCCGCCGCATCCCCATGCTGACCGAACTGTGCTTCAACGACGGTCGCCCGTTTATCGATAGCGAAACCCTGGTGTGGCTGAGCGGCGCCAACGAGGGCAATAGCGGTGTCGGTCACGCGCAGGAATACGGTTACCTGCGTGAGGAACTCACCGCACAGTTGGACAACGATGGCGTGGAAGCCGTGCTCAAGCGCCTGCAAGAACTGGCCAACAGCCAGTCGGCCCCGCGTCATCGCTGCTACGTCACCGTCATCACCGCTGACTTGCTTGCCTCGCGTGGCCTCACCTGGCTCGCCGATGACCTCTACGCCAGCGCTCAGCGCAGCATGCAGGCGCTGGCCGCCGAACTATGGGAGCCCTCGCTGTACGAACACGTGAGCCGGCCGTCCGTGGCGGTGCCCTCAGTGATCACCACCCGGAGGTAACGCGCATGCGCGATAAGCCAAGTCAAACCGGCAACAGACAAGGTGCATGTTTTGGCCGCCACACGGTTATGCGCGCGCTGCGCGCTGCCGCGCTTACCGGACTGCTCGCGGTGCTCAGCGGCTGCGGCGACCCGCCGCCCAGCATGGACACCGACTATGCCCATGCGGGCTGCCGACCCTGGGCGATCGACGTCGCTTCGCCTCAACACATGGAGGCCTGGGTCGAGGCGCTGTGGGTGCTCGATACCAAGGACCACTGGCACGACATTCCGCAAGGCGTGGTGGGGCAATTGCCAGACGCCGAAGGCTGGAGCGGCCTGCGCGGCGGCGGCGGCGGCGTTCGGCTGGGGAACGGACACGCGCCCAAGGAAATCTACGTGCGCTGGCAGTCGCTGGTAGAGCCGCAAGCCTACTACTGGCGCTTTCCGGTCACCGACGAACTGCGCAAGGCACTGGTCCATCGCGAGATGGCCAAGCCTTGGTACGGCCCGCCACGCAGTGCTTGTCGCAGTGATATCACCATCGGTGTGGCGCCGGGCGGACGCACCATTTTGTGGATCACCGGTGGCGGCCTGCCACCGCTGGAGATCGCGCGCGGGCAGGCCAAGGTGGTGCCGGAAGGGCCAGATCTAGGGCGCTTTGGAGGCCGCTACGTCCGCATGGACGACAAAACCAAGCAGTACCTCGAACAGCACGCTATTCCCTACGGCAGCTGGTAATCCAAACCGACACAAGGACGTATCGCCATGACTAAACGCAAAGGCATTACCTGCTGTTCCAAAGTGGTCCACGACGGTGTGGAAGGCTATGTACTCAATGGCTACCGGCTGTTGAGTCATCGCGGGCACGCGGTGGCCGGGCGCGGCCACCTGGTGTACTGCGGCAAGTGCAAGGGCATTTTCCCCATCGAGGAATCCATCCAGTCCTTTCTTACGTTTGCCCCCGCGGTGGAAGGCATGCGCG
>NZ_JAELTT010000118.1 GCF_016428975.1 Dyella sp. ASV21 | reverse complement strand
GGCCAATATCGGTGAGATCGCCGCTGCGGGTGCCGATACCTTCGTGGCCGGTTCGGCCATCTTCAATGCGCCCGACTACAAGAGCGTGATCGACGCCATGCGCCAGAACCTGGCGGCGGTCGGCGGTTAAAAGGCCGCTGCCTCAAAAGAAAATCCCGGCGCTGCTGGCGCCGGGACAAGTTTCGTCGGAACGACGTTTGAGGAGACCACATGATGAACGTGGATCCACGGCAAGAATCCGCGTCACCGCAATAACTGACCAGAGCCAGCGCAAATGGTTCCCGGGTGTTGGTGCGATTCCCATAAAAAAATCCCCGCCAGAGGCGGGGAGGAACGTGCCAGGTTGGGACAAGTAGCGGGAACCGCCGCAGATAGAGGCCAGACGCCCCCGGCGGCCGACACGCCTCCCTGCGCGCCAGCCGCCTGCATGCTTTCCACGGCAGAAAGAAGTCAGGTGGTCGTTCGTTTCGTTATCGCCCTTGATGAGACGCAGGCTCAGTGCAGGCTCATCACCAGGCCAAGCACCAGCGCGCCAAGCGCCAGCACCACGCGCAGCGGCTCGAAGCCGCGCAATTCGGCATTGGGATCGACGGGTGGCTGACCGTTGGGGCGCATGACACGAACTCCTGTGAGGACGGCTCCATTGCGCCAAAGCCGGCGGTCCGGCACGCGGCCCGAAAATGGCAGAACGCGGGCAAATTCGGCCCACGGCGGGGCAGTGGGGGCGTCCGGCGCCTCGCAAATTCGTGCGTCGCAGGCTGGCCACCTCCGTTCGGTTGGCGAAATCGCCGGTATCGGCGGAGCAAGCGCGGCGCGGCGTGCCCGCCCCGTGCTGCTCGTCACCGCGTCGGCGCCATGGGCGTTGGGCGACGCTATGGCAGCGCAGCGGCGGCGAATGGCGAAACGCGGGCAGTACGCGCTCATGGCTTGCGCAGCGCGGGCGCACACTGCACGCTGCGCGCCATTGCCTTACCGGAGCGAGCCATGGGCCGCAGCATTGCCATTGTCGAAGACGAGCCGCTGATCCGCGCCAACTATGTCGAAGCACTGACCCGCTTTGGCTACGAAACGCGCGGTTATGGCTCGCGCCAGGAGGCGTCGAGCGCATTCGCCATGCGCCTGCCCGAGCTGGTCATCATCGACATCGGCCTGGGCGACGAACCGGAAGGCGGTTTTGACCTTTGCCGCGAGCTGCGCGCCAAATCGGCCACCTTGCCGATCATCTTCCTCACCGCGCGCGATTCGGACTTCGACGTGATTTCCGGGCTTCGCCTGGGCGCGGACGACTACCTCAGCAAGGACACCAGCCTGCACCAGCTGGCGGCGCGTATCGCCGCGCTGTTCCGTCGCATCGAATCGCTCAAGGTGCCGGCCAGCAGCGAAACGGTGATCGAGCACGGCCCGCTCAAGCTGGAATCCGAGCGCATGCGTATCACCTGGAATGGCGAGGAAATTCCGCTCACCGTGACCGAGTTCTGGATGGTGCACACGCTGGTGCGCTTCCCCGGCCACGTGAAGAATCGCGACCAGTTGATGCGCGAAGCCGAGCTGGTGGTGGACGACGCCACCATCACCTCGCACATCAAGCGCATTCGCAAGAAGTTCATCGCGGTGGCGCCGGAGTTCGATGCCATCGAAACGGTGCATGGCGTGGGCTATCGATGGAAGCCGTGATGAAGCGCATGTGGTGCGGGCTGGCCCTGTGGCTGGCCATGACGGCGGTACACGCGGCAGGGACGGCGGCGACGCAGGTGCAGGTGCAAGGCCCGGCCGACAAGGACATTCCGGCCTGGACCCTGCAGACCCTTCTCCCCGATGGCTGGACGCAGGATTGCTGCCTGTACGCCAAAGCCATCGGCGTGAACCTGGTGCTCTACAAAGGCGAGTGGACGGGCGACCCCGAGCGCGTGATGGTGCTCAACATTTGGACGTCCAAACTGTCTTCGCTGGAGGCGGAGCTTCAGGATGATCGCCATCGCTATCTCAATCGCGACCCGGGTGGCAAGGTCGATGCCTTCGCGTTGGACAACCACGGGCTGCCGTGTCGTGGCGTGCTCTATCAGGGCACCGATCACAAGGACGATGTGGTGGTGTTCTGCGATCCCGGCCTCGCCAGCGGCATCCGCTTGAGCTGGTCCATGACGCTGGCTCACGACGATCCCGAGCGAGGGGCGTTGCTGGCGCTGTTCCGTGGCGTGGCCGAGCAGACGACTTACGCGGTCACCCGCAGCGCGCGCGACATCGGCGTCAAAACCAGGCGCTGAGTGGCGTTTTCGGTATCGTTCACGCATGACTCTTCGCCGCAAGCTGCTGCTCGTCGCCCTGTGCACACTGGCCCTGCCGGTGGCGGGCTGGTTGTATGTGCGACAGATGGAAACCCTGCTGCGCGAAGGGCAGGCTCAGGCGCTCACCGCGTCGGCGCGCGCCATGGCGCGCAGCCTGGTGGTCACCGACGCGCCGCTGCCACCGGCAGGCGACGCGTGGTACGTGCAGCAGGCCGCCAACCCCATCACCATCGATGGCTATGGCGACGATTGGGCGCCGCTTACGCCGTGGAGCCAGCCGCTGGATAAACGCGGCAAGCTGCTGCTGGCGCAGGATGCCGACTGGCTCTATCTCTACGCCGAGGTGCGCAGCGCGCAACGCACGCGCGCCGATGCCGATGACCCCAACGCTTTGTCCGCTGACCATCTCGTACTCAGCCTGGGCAAGGGCGAGCAGTCGCGGCGATATTTGCTGGCCAGCGCCGCGCCCGGCCTGTTGACCGCGCGGCCCTTGGACCCGCCGGTGGACGGCCTGCCCAGCCGCATCACGGCCCAGTGGCAGGAGGACGGCAGTGGCTACCACGTCGAACTGCGCCTGCCGCGTAATCTGGGCCTGGATACCTTGGGTGTAGCGATCTACGACCCGGCCAGCGGCGGCGATCCGCAGGCGGTGCAGGCGCGGCCATTGGTGACCTATTCGCCGGCGCTCTCCAAGGAGCTTTCGCAGCTGGCGCTGGATGGGGTGGAGGCGCGCGTGCTGGCGCCGCAGGGCTGGCTGCTGGCGCAGACCGGTCACCTCGCTGCGCCGGCCACGGCGCCGGGCGATCAGCCGGGCTGGTTCGCCGCGCTGGTCTATCGCTCGCTGTTGGCCGATCAGGTGGGCGATGCCGAGCCCTGGATGCAGGACGTGCCTCGCTTGGACGTGACCGAAGTGCGCGAGGCCGCCGACGGCAAGCCGGCCACCTTGTGGCGACAGGGCGAGGCCCGTGGCAGCGTGGTGCTGGCGGCGGCCGTGCCCATCGAACGAAACGACCAAGTACGTGGCGTGTTGCTGCTGGAGCAGGCCAGTCGCGCCGTGCCGCTATTGGCGAACCGCGCCTTGCTGGGGTTGCTGCTGACCAGCTTCACCGTGCTATTGGTGGCGGGGGCGATCCTGCTGATTTTCGCGACGCGCCTGAGCTTGCGCCTGGCGCGGCTGCGTGATGCGGCCGAGCGTGCACAGTTGAACGATGGACGTCTGGATGGCCCGTTCCCGATGACCGGCGCCGACGACGAGATCGGCGACCTGGCGCGCAGCTTCGAGCGCCTGTTCGAGGTGGTGGGTGGTTATACCGACTACCTGCGCACGCTCGCCTCCAAGCTGTCGCATGAACTGAACACGCCGCTGGCGATCGTGAAGTCCTCGCTGGACAATCTTGAGCATGCCTTGCAAGAGCAGGATGCCTTGCCGCCGGACGCGCAGCCCTATCTGGCGCGTGCTCGCGACGGAGTGGCACGCCTGGGCATGCTGGTGCGCGCCATGAGCGAGGCCAGCCGCATGGAGCGCGCCATCGCCGCCGCCGAGCCGGAGGATGTCGATCTGGTGGAGGTGGTGCGCGGTTGCGGCGAGGCGTATCGCCCGCTGGCTGGCACGCGGCGCCTGGAAACGGTGTTGCCCTCCGCGCCGGTGCATCTGCATTGCGCACCGGAGTTGATTGCTCAGGCGCTGGACAAGCTGTTCGACAACGCCTTGTCGTTTACGCCGGAAGGCGGTTGGTTGCGCCTGAGCCTGCGTCCTGTGCAGGACGGTGCCGAGATCGAGTTGGCCAATCAGGGCCAGCCCTTGCCGGCGGCCATGCAGGGTCGTCTGTTCGATTCCTTGGTCAGCCTGCGCGACAAGACCACGCCTGGCGACGCGCCGCATTTGGGCCTGGGCCTCTACGTAGTGCGCCTGGTCGCCGAGCGCCACGGCGGCGCGGCGGTGGCGCGCAATCTGGAGGATGGCAGCGGTGTCGCCTTCACCCTGCATCTTCAGGGCATGCCGCGCCAGCGACTCTGACGCGGCAGCCCGACGTTGATGGGTGCTATTTGATCTCGCCCAAGGTCCAGCCACCACCGCCCGGCATCACGGCGATCTGCCGGACGGTTGCGGTCGCGCAACTGCCGGGTTCGGTGCCGCACTGGGCCAACGTAATGCGCAGGTGCTGGTCGTCGATGAGATCGAACTGATCCAGGCGGGTGTGTGCCAGCGTGGCGGCGGTGTCCAGCGCGGTGCCGATCAGCACGCCATGCCGGAACACATACAACTGCAGCGCGCTGGGCTGGCACTGCGGGTCCACCGCGACAGCGGCTTCGGCTACATACGTATCGCCCTTGCGTTGCGCCCGGCCGGTGAGCAGACGCTGGCCGGTAAGCAGGAAGCGATCTTCCTCGCTTTTGGGTTCGGGCGCCTTGGCGGCACATTGCGCCAGCGTCGAGGCGTTCGCGGCAACAGCCGTGGTGTCGTTGAGCGGCTTTAGCGGGCGCGGCACATACGGCTGGGCCACCGGTTGCGGCGCGGGGCGCTGTAGCCACAAGCACAAGGCGACGGCGCTCAGCAGCAGGGCGGCCACCGCCCAGGGACGGCCGCGCAGCAACGGGCGGCGATAGAGATAGATCAGCGCGCCGATCGCCAACAGCAGGGCGATGGGCGCAAGTGCGTGGACCAGTATCGCCAGCAAGCCGATCAGGCCGGCGACCACCGCCACGGTGGACAGGGGGGGCTTGCTCGCCGGGGTAACCGGTGCCCCGCTGAGTGGCACACGGGGAGGGGCGCTGGGCGGCAGCGGCGGTGGTTCGCCATGCAGGGCCTGCGTCGCGTCCAATGGTGCGTCGACCGCTGCGGGTTCGGCGGGGCTCTCCGTTGCCGGTAGCTCGAAGGCGATGGCCTCGGCGGCCGCCACTTCGGGCGTCCAGGCGAACCAGGTCTGGCCGCCATCGTGGCACCACTGGTCGCCCGGTTGGGCGTAGCAGGCCAGCGCATCGGCGGGCAGTGGGCCGCGAATATGGCCGTCGCGTCGCAGCCACGCCAGCTGGCCGGTATCGGGCAGCACATCGGCTTCCACGCCGATGGCGCGAAGCTGCGCGGCCTGGACATCGGCAGTGGCGGCATCCAGCCCGCGGCGGATGATTAACGGTGCGCGCTCCAATACCCGCTCGCGGAAGCCGCTCAGCTCCATGCCGAAGGCCGCTGCCATGCGCGCGTGCACGGTGGCCGCATCCTGCTCATCAAGCAGGCGGCCGGAAAGGACGAGACAACGGTGGTCCATACCCTTGGATTCCCCTGGGATACCGCGTGAAAACACTGACCCGGCAAGGTTAGGCGCGCCGCGACAGCGGGACAAGCGGTAAAAGTCCGCGCGCGGCGGGTCGCTGGGGGTTCGGTTCGATGGGCGGCTACCTCTACAATGGCCGTTCAAGCTTGGCCATCCGGATTCCCCTACGTGATTTCCCGAGACGATTTCGACGCGCTGGCCGCCCAGGGTCACACCCGTATTCCGCTGGTGCGCGAAGTGTTTTCCGACCTCGATACGCCGCTGTCGGTGTACCTGAAGCTCGCCGACGGCCCGTATACCTTCCTGTTCGAGTCGGTCGAAGGCGGGGCCACCTGGGGGCGCTATTCCATCATTGGTTTGCCGGCCAAGCGCGTGTATCGCCTGCGCGGGCACGAACTGGAAGTGGAGGATGCCGGCGAAGTGACCGAGCGCCGCCATTTGGACGACCCGCTGGGCGAGATCGAAAAGCTGCGGCAGCAATACGACGTGCCGCGCTTGCCGCAGCTGCCGGCCTTCAGTGGCGGCCTGGTCGGCTACTTCGGCTTCGAGACCATCGGTTACATCGAGCCACGCCTGGCCCGGTGGGATCGCACGGACGAACTGGGCACGCCGGATGTGCTGCTCATGCTCGCCGAAGAAGTGGCGGTGTTCGACAACCTCAAGGGCCGCCTCTACCTGATCGTGCACGCCGATCCGGCCAGGCCGCATGCCTATGCCGAGGCGCAGCGCCGGCTGGATGCGCTGGTCTACCGC
>NZ_JAELTT010000117.1 GCF_016428975.1 Dyella sp. ASV21 | reverse complement strand
CGCTGTGGTACCACCCGATCCCATCCCGAACTCGGAAGTGAAACGCAGCTGCGCCGATGGTAGTGTGAATCCTCATGCAAGAGTAGGTCACCGCCAGGGTCTTTTTACCCGCAAACGCCTTCCCATCCGGGAAGGCGTTTGTCTTTGCGCGAAAGAAAAGTGGTCACTAGTGTTTAGCCGTCCATTGGCAACGCGATACAAGGCCGCGCAACACGCTTCGAGCCCGGTTTGCGCGGCCTGTGTACTTTAAGTCAGGCTGCAAAGAAGGCACGCAGGTTCGCTGCTTGCCCGGGCCTGAACGTTGCATCAGCTTCTTGCTACACGACGTGCAAGAATTTGCGATCATCGATGACTTGTTATTCTGAGTGATCCGTATGACGCCCGTCCCCAAGCGCCCACTCGGCGTGCTCCCCTACCTGATCTTCTCTTCGCGCTGGCTGCAGTTGCCGCTGTATCTGGGCTTGATCGTGGCGCAGGCCATTTATGTTGTGCAGTTTGTGCGCGAGCTGTGGCACTTGATCGATGCCACCTTGCTCGGTCATGTGGCCGAAGGTGCTTCCGCTGACAGTGCGGAGACCACCATCATGCTTACCGTGCTTGGCCTGATCGATGTGGTGATGATCTCCAACCTGTTGGTGATGGTGATCGTGGGCGGTTATGAGACCTTCGTGTCCCGTTTGCGACTGGAAGGGCATCCCGATCAGCCGGAGTGGCTCTCCCATGTAAATGCCACCGTGCTCAAGGTGAAGCTGGCCATGGCCATCATCGGCATCTCCTCGATCCATTTGCTCGCGACCTTTATCAAGGCCGACACCCTTAATTCGCAGACGATCATGTGGCAGGTGCTGCTTCACCTGGCCTTTGTGGTGTCGGCGCTGGCCCTGGCGTATATCGATCGCATCATGCAGCCGGTTCATTCCCACGGATGAGCGGCGCGCTGCCTCGACGGTGCATCTTGTTGCTACGCTGGGCTTCATTGCACATGCCAGAGTGAGCAGACGTGGAGCGGCGCTACATCCTTTCGCTGGACCAGGGCACCACCAGCTCACGGGCCATTCTGTTCGATCACGCCGGCACCGTGGTGGGAACGGCTCAGCGTGAATTTGCGCAGATCTTTCCGCAACCAGGCTGGGTCGAACACAATCCCCGGGAAATCCTTACCAGCGTGCTGGTAACGGTCACCGAGCTGCTCGCCAACACGCGCGTGGAGCTGACCGAGATTGCCGCCATCGGCATCACCAATCAGCGTGAGACCACGGTGGTGTGGGATCGCGCCACCGGCGCGCCGATTCACAACGCCATCGTATGGCAATCGCGGCAGAGCCTGGACATCTGCGAACAACTCAAGCGTGACGGTTACGAGCCCTTGGTTCGTGAGCGCACAGGGCTATTGATCGACGCCTACTTTTCTGCGACCAAGTTGCGCTGGATTCTCGATCACGTGGACGGCGCCCAGGAGCGCGCGGAGCGCGGCGAATTGCTGTTCGGCACCATCGACAGCTGGCTCATCTGGAACCTGGGCGGCGGCACCGCGCACGTGACGGATGCCAGCAATGCGGCGCGGACCTTGCTCTACGACATTCACCGGCGACGTTGGGACGACGATCTGCTTCATGCTTTGCGCATTCCGCGCAGCATGCTTCCGCAAGTGCACTCCAGCAGCGAAATCTACGCGCACACCGCGCAAGCGCAGTTCTTCGGCGCGAGCGTGCCCATCGCGGGTGTCGCTGGAGATCAGCAGGCGGCGCTGTTTGGGCAGGCCTGTTTCAACCCGGGCATGGCGAAGAACACCTATGGCACCGGCTGCTTCATGCTCATGCATACCGGCACACAGGCTACGACGTCCAGCCACGGCTTACTCACCACCATCGCCTGGCAATTGGGCGATCGCGTCGACTATGCGCTTGAAGGCAGCATTTTTGTGGCGGGGTCGGTCATTCAGTGGCTGCGCGACGGTTTGCGCATGTTGGGTAAGGCCAGCGATTCCCAGGCCTACGCCGAGCGCGTGGCCTCCAGTGAGGGTGTCTATGTGGTGCCCGCTTTCGTCGGATTGGGCGCGCCCTACTGGCGCAGCGATGTACGCGGTGCCGTGTTTGGGCTTAGCCGAGGTACCAGCAAGGAGCACTTCGTGCGAGCGGCACTGGAGTCGATGGCTTATCAGTCGCGCGACGTCCTCACCGCGATGGAAGCGGATGCCGGTATGGCACTCACCGAATTGCGCGCCGATGGTGGCGCCATTGCCAACGACTTCATGGCGCAGTTTCAAAGCGACATTCTCGGCGTGCCCGTATTGCGACCGCGCGTGCAGGAAACGACAGCCTTGGGCGCGGCTTATCTGGCGGGTTTGGCGGTGGGCTTTTGGCGCGATTGTGCTGAAATTGCCGATCTCTGGCAGGTGGATCGACGCTTTAAGCCGCAAATGCGCGAGGACGAGCGTGCGCAGTTGTATAGCGGCTGGCAGGAGGCCGTGAGTGCCACCATGGGGTTTCGCGTGAGCTGAAACGACAAGGCCTCCGCGAGCGGAGGCCTTTGTGCGTCACCGCGTCACCGCGGCGCCTCAGTCCAGCGGGTAGCCGAACTGCTGATGGAACTCGGCGGAGAACTGCGCGTAATCGAAGCGCTGGTTCTGCGTGCCCGGATGCTCCACCTTCAGTGCACCCATGAGCGACGCCATACGGCCGATGGTCGGCCAATCCTTGCCACCCATAATGCCGAAGATAAGGCCGGCGCGATAAGCGTCGCCGCAACCAGTGGGATCGATCACCTGGCGCTCGCGCGCCGCGGGAATCTCATGCACGGTGCCGTCGGTGTGGATCAACGAACCGCGCGGACCCTGGGTCACGATATAAGCCTTCACACGTGAGGCGATGTCTTCCGCGCCCCAGCCCGTGCGCTGCTGCAGCAGCTGCGACTCGTAGTCGTTGACGATGACGTAAGTGGCCTTCTCGATCATCGAGCGGAACTCGGCGCCATCAAAGAGCGGCATGGCCTGACCCGGATCGAAAATGAAGGGCACGCCGCGCGCATGGAATTCATCCACGTGCTGGAGCATGGCATCGCGGCTGTCCGGCGCCACGATGGCGAAGCTGATCTCCGGGATGTCGCGCACGTGGTTTTCGTGTGCGCTGAGCATGGCGCCCGGATGGAAGGCGGTGATCTGGTTGTTGTCCAGATCCGTGGTGATGAAGCACTGCGGCGTGAACTGGTCTTCGAACTCGCGCACACAGTCCAGGCGAATGCCGCACTTTTCCATGTGGGCGCGATACGGGCCGAAATCCTGGCCTACCGTAGCCACCGGTACCGGATCGGCACCCAACAGCTTCAGGTTGTAGGCGATATTGCCGGCGCAGCCGCCGAATTCGCGGCGCATGCGCGGCACCAGGAACGACACGTTCAGGATGTGCACCTGATCGGGCAGGATATGGTTCTTGAACTGGTCCTGGAACACCATGATGGTGTCGTAGGCGAGCGATCCGCAGATAACGGCAGACATGATGCGAGGATGTTCCCTGGCAGATGAACGGACAGGCCGGTCCGTGGATGGTCCGGGCCGGCTCAAAGTTCCAGATCATACCGGCATTGGGCGTCACCTGCGACTTTCTTGCGATGAAAAGTGGCACAAGGATGATCTCAAAGTGTGCATATCACCGCGTAGGAAAAGGCTTTCTTAACGAGATTGTCCTTGCGAAACGGGGGTTTGCTGACTAGACTGGCCCGCTTACTTTTTAGCCACAGCCGGCGCGCGGCGGACCCATGTTCAAGAAGTTTCGCGGATTTTTCTCCAACGACATTTCAATCGACCTCGGCACGGCCAACACCCTGATTTACGTTCGGGGTCAGGGCATTGTCCTGAATGAACCGTCGGTGGTGGCGATCCGTCAGGACCGCGGCCCGGGTGGCCCGCGTGCCGTGGCAGCCGTCGGCAGCGATGCCAAGAAGATGCTGGGTCGCACGCCGGGCAATATCGCCACGGTGCGCCCGATGAAGGACGGCGTGATCGCCAACTTCTCGATGACCGAGGCAATGCTGCAGCACTTCATCAAGCAGGTGCACAAGTCGCGCATGCTGCGTCCCAGCCCGCGCGTGCTGGTATGCGTGCCCTGCGGCTCCACCCAGGTGGAGCGCCGTGCCATCAAGGAATCGGCCGAAGGCGCCGGCGCCCGCGACGTGTTCCTCATCGAAGAGCCCATGGCCGCTGCCATCGGTGCCGGTATCCCGGTGCATGAGGCGCGCGGTTCGATGGTGCTGGATATCGGTGGCGGTACTTCGGAAGTGGCCGTGATCTCGCTCAACGGCATCGTCTATTCGCAATCCGTGCGCGTGGGCGGCGACCGCTTCGACGAGGCCATCATCAACTATGTGCGCCGCAACCACGGTACGCTGATTGGCGAATCCACTGCCGAGCGCATCAAGCTGGAGATCGGCTGCGCTTTCCCGCAGACGGATGTGAAGGAGATCGAGATCTCCGGTCGCAACCTCGCCGAGGGCGTGCCGCGCATGTTCACCATCAACTCCAACGAAGTGCTCGAAGCACTGCACGAGCCGCTGTCGGGCATCGTGGCCGCGGTGAAGTCGGCGCTGGAGCAGACCCCGCCGGAGCTGTGCTCCGACGTGGCCGAGCGCGGCATTGTGCTCACCGGTGGTGGCGCGCTGCTGCGCGACCTGGACCGCCTGATTTCCGAGGAAACCGGCCTGCACGTGCAGGTGGCCGATGAGCCGCTGACCTGTGTGGCCCGTGGCGGCGGCAAGGCGCTGGAGCTGATCGATCAGCACGGCAGCGACTTCTTCGCTCCGGAATAAGTCACGCGATCAGGGGCGGGTAAACCATGGCGCTCGCGCGCGAGGAATCCTCGCCCCTGTTTGCCGGCACCGCTGCCGGCACACTGCGTCTCATTCTCTATCTTGCGCTGGCCATGGTGCTGATGGTGCTCGACCATCGCAATGGCTGGATCTGGCGCCTGCGATACACCACCTCGGTGCTGGTCGAGCCGGTCTATCGGCTGGCCAGCCTCCCGGCCAACGGCATGCGCGCGCTTAGCGTGGCTTTCGCCGATCGCAGCCGCCTGACCGAACAGAACCAGCGCCTTCGCGAAGATCTGCTGCTGGCCAACGCCAAGCTCAACCGCATGGCGGCTGTGGCAGAGCAGAACCAGCGCCTGAAGGAACTGCTGGATACCCAGCGCAGCCTTGAACTCAATGTGCAGCTGGCCCGCGTGATCGATGTGGACCTGGGCACGGCCCGTCATCGCATGATGCTGAACGCGGGTGCGCGCGATGGTGTGAAAGCGGGCCAGGTGGTGATCGACGCGCACGGCGTGATGGGCCAGGTGGTCGAAGTGATGCCCCGCTCGTCGCTGGTCATGCTGGTGACCGATCCGGACCACGCCATTCCGGTGGTGATCGAACGTACCGGCCTGCGCACGGTGGCCTATGGGTCGCGCGACGGCGACTTGCTCAGCCTGCCCAATATTTCCATGGCGGCTGACGTGCATCCTGGTGACAAGCTGCTGACCTCGGGTCTGGGCGGGCGTTTTCCGCCGGGGTTCCCGGTGGGGGAAATCCGTAGCGTGGAGCCCGCAGGCTCGGGCCTGTTCCTGGAAGGTCGGGCACGGCCCACCGCCGATCTCGATCGCAGCGAAGACGTGTTGTTGCTGCATGACCTCGCCGAGCCCGTGGGGCCGCCCGAGCTGCCAGCGCCAGCCGGGCCGCCGGGTGATCTCGCGCCGCCCACGGCGCCCGCAGCCGCGACTAGTAGCGCCGCGCCTGCGCATACGACGGTGGCACCGCCGGCCGCCGCATCCGCCGCCAGTACGCCGGTGGCGCAGCCATGAACAAGTCGCGTATCAGCCTGCTCTGGTTCGTGGGCACGCTTGTGTTCGCCATACTGTCCATGCTGGTGCCGCTGCCGGCGCCGCTGCAGCCGTTCAAGCCGTATTGGCCCGCGTTGTTCCTGCTGTATTGGGCGCTGGAGGCAGGCGATCAACGGGTGAACCTGGGCTTGGCGTTCTGCATCGGCCTGTGCGCCGACCTGCTGGATGGCGTTTTGCTCGGCGAGCAGGCCATGCGTCTTTGCGCGCTGGTGTTCATCGTGCTGCGCTTTCGCTCGCGCTTGCGGTTTTTCCCGATGTGGCAGCAGACCCTGGCGGTGCTCGCGCTGCTGCTCAATGACCGTGTGCTGCTGTTGATTGTGCGCACCTTTGCCGGTGAATCACTGCCTCCGGCGACCTGGTGGATCTCGCCCTTCGTGGGTGCTGCATTGTGGCCGTTCCTGTTTCTGCTCATGGACGACCTGCGCATGCGTTTGCGCATCCAGTAAGCCGTCATGTCCTTCCATCGACGCTCGATCAAGGATTCCCGGGGCGAGAGCACGCTGT
>NZ_JAELTT010000116.1 GCF_016428975.1 Dyella sp. ASV21 | reverse complement strand
GGAGGAATACACGCCCGAGGACATCACCGCGCGCGCGGAAACCGGTAGCGATCCGCTGTGCGTGCGCACGGTGGAAACGCTGGCGGGTATTTTCGGTAGCGTGGCCGGCGATCTCGTGCTCAGCTTGGGCGGCTGGGCCGGCGTGTACCTCACCGGCGGCGTGTTGCCGATTCTGCTGCCCTGGCTCAAGCACGGCGGCTTCCGTGAGCGCTTCGAATCCAAGGGCCGTTTCCGCGAAACCATGGAACAGGTACCCACCGTGGCGATGATGCATCCGGAGCCGGGCCTGCTCGGTGCCGCCGCCCTTGCCGTGCTCGACGCCGGCAAGCCGCTTGTGCCCGGTGCCTGATACGGTTGCGGGCGGCGCACCTTGTAGCGCTCGCCCGCTCCGCCCCCCTTACTCGTAAGAGCGCGTCACCAGCTTCGGCTGTACCGCGCTGAAGCTACGCGCGTTGTCGACGTAGTAGTCGAGCATCTCCATGCCCGACGGGCCGGCAGGTACGCTCACCTGCTGGTGATAGACGGCGTCGACCGTGCTCGCAGAGGGCGACACGAACTCACCCGCGCTTGAGCATGCGCCAGCGCCATCGCGCAGCTCCATGCGCCCGGAGGCCGCGGCTGCACTGTCACAAGTGCCCGAGACAATCTTCCCCACGAACGTGATCTTGCCTGTTGGCCCCTGGGCGGCATGTGCAGCGCCTGCCAGAGCGAGTGCAACGACAGCGATATGGAAGATACGCTTCATGGGATTCTCCTTGTCTTGTCGATACCAATGGCATCGAACCTGACGCAGCACAGCGGGCTGTACCGCTTTTTCGGCATCCGCGTCGTGGATGCCACCTGGCGACAAGATTTCGCAGACAGCTCGCCGGTCGATGCGATGAAGAAAGCGACCTTTTCAAACGGCCTGCGTAGTCATACCGCCTTGGAAATCAGGCTATATCCCTACGACAATTTGGTCTGTCGTCCTGCCCTCGGAGTTTTTGCAAACACCATCACCTTTTTCAAATGAAACTATCATGGCCATGTGAAAGCCCTACAAAAACGCCTTCCGCCACTCAACTGACGAACCCCATGCAACCACCACAGACCAGTTTCCTGTTCGACCTCGACGGCACGCTCGTCGACAGCGTTTATCAGCACGTGCTGGCCTGGAAGGAAGCACTCGATCGCGAGGGCGTGGATCTTTCGGTGTGGCGAATCCATCGCAAGATCGGCATGAGTGGCGGGCTGTTCACCAACATCCTGCTGCGCGAGACCGGCCTGGAGATCACCGAGGAACGCCTGATGCGCCTGCGTACGTGGCACGCGGAGGCTTACAACCGGCAGGCCACGCAAGGCTCGGTGCGCCCGCTGCCCGGCGCGCGCGAACTGCTGATGTTTCTCACGGAGGAACGTATTCCGTGGGCCATCGCCACCAGCGGACGCATGCAGACAGCTGCGCATAACCTGGAGGCGCTTGGCGTCGACCCGTCCAAGGTGCCGGTGGTGACACGCGACCAGGTACGCCACGCCAAACCCGATCCGGATCTGTTCATCACGGCAGCGCATCGCCTGGGCGTGGATATTCACCACAGCCTGGTCATCGGCGACAGCATCTGGGACATGCTGGCGGCGCAGCGCGCACGCGCGCTCGGCGTGGGACTGCTGTCGGGCGGCTACGGCCAGGAAGAATTGGAAGATGCAGGCGCCTTTCGCGTCTACGAAGACCCCGCCGACCTGCTCAAGCGCATCGACGAGGTGGCGGCTCGCCGCTAAGCATCTCCACGGTGAGTCCTGCCGACAGCGTTCGCTGGATCGCTGACGGCGAGTCACTACGTCAGGCGCGATTCATCGCCCCAGCGCTGCCTGCGGTAGTCTCCAACACTGGATGTCATTGAAAGAAGGCCGCCATGCGCCGCTACCTCGCCATGCTCCCTCTCGCCCTGCTTGCAGCCTGCTCGCCCGCGGCGCCGCCGCCTGAGCAGAATCCACCCAAGCCACAAGCCGCCGCCTCTGCGCCGGACAACCCCGTACTCGGTTCGCCGCAATGGTATGCGTGGGTAGACCAGCGCCTGCATATCAGTGACGACCATGGCCCCGATCGGGGCTCGGACGAATGGAACCGCGCCGTGCAGCACAAGCTCGGCCAGGAAGCGCCGGCGGCGACACCCGGTTCACCGCAGTGGCAACAGGCGGTGGATGCCTTGCTGCGCACACGCCCCGCGCTGTGACACCGCTCGGCGTGACCCTTAACCCGGCGCCAGCAGCGCGTCCAGGTCGGACTGGTCGAAGCTGAGCTTTTCGCGCGTACCACCACCTTCCAGCACGGCTTCGGCAAGCTCGGCCTTGCGCGCTTTCATTTCCTCGATGCGCTCTTCCACCGTGCCGCCGGTAATCAGGCGGAACACGAATACAGGCTTGTCCTGACCGATGCGGTGCGCACGGTCGGAAGCCTGTGCCTCGGCGGCCGGATTCCACCATGGGTCGTAATGGATCACGGTGTCGGCTGCGGTGAGGTTGAGGCCCACGCCGCCGGCCTTGAGGGAAAGCAGGAACAGCGGTGCTTCGCCTTCCTGGAATTGGCGCACTGGTTCAGCGCGATCGCGCGTTTCGCCAGTGAGCGTGACGTACTTAATGCGCTGGCGATCCAGTTCGTGCGCTATCAGCTTGAGCATTTCGGTGAACTGCGAGAACAGCAGCACCTTGCGCCCTTCCGCCAGCAGCGCGGGCAGCATGTCCATCAGCAACTCGAACTTGGCCGAGTCGCGAATGCCGCGCGCGGCCTCCAGCTTCACCAGACGCGGATCGCAGCAGACCTGACGCAATTTGAGCAGCGCATCGAGCACCACGATGCCGCTGTGCGCGATGCCGCGCTGCGCGATGACCTCGCGCAACTCCTCCGCCAATGACAGGCGCAGGCTTTCGTACAGCTCACGCTGACGGCCCTCCAGCACCACACGGCGGGTTATCTCGGTCTTGGGCGGCAACTCGCTGGCCACCTGCGACTTGGTACGACGCAGGATGAACGGCGCCAGGCGGCGATTGAGTCGCTCCTGGCAATCGGTATCGCGGTGACGTTCGATGGGCACACGGTAGTGGCGACGAAACGCGCCTTCGTCGCCCAGCAAGCCCGGCACGGCCAGATCGACCTGCGACCACAGTTCGCCCAGGTGGTTTTCCAGCGGCGTGCCCGTGAGGCAGATGCAACGCGGCGCGCGCAGGCTGAGCACCGCGCGGCGCGCTTGCGTGCGCGGGTTCTTCACCTGCTGCGCTTCGTCCAGCACGATCAGCGAGAACTGCTGCTTGCGCAGCGTGACCACATCGCGCGGCAGCAAGGCATAGCTGGTCAGCACCACGTCATGCGCGCCCAGCTGCGAGAAATCACCGCTGCGCTGCGGGCCGTGCAGCGCGAGCACGCGCAGGGCCGGCGCAAAGCGGGCCACTTCCGACAGCCAGTTCGGAATGAGACTGGTGGGCACCACCACCAACGCTGGCTCGACCAGCGCGCCGCGATCCTTCAGCGCCAGCAGATGGGTGATGAGCTGCAGCGTCTTGCCCAGGCCCATGTCGTCGGCCAGCACGCCGCCCACGCCCGCCTCGGCCAGCGCGTTGAGCCAACGCAAGCCTTCGCGCTGATACGGGCGCAACTCCACGGTGAGGCCCGCGGGCACGGCATCGCTGGCGCGCTCGGCGGCATCACGCAGGCGTGCGGTGAAACCGCGCAGCGCATCGGGCGCCACCAATTCTCCCCCGCTGGGCAACGCCTCGACGATTTCTTCCAGGCGCCCGGCCTGCACACGTGGCAGGTGCAGCTTTTTGCGCGGACGCTCCAGGTATTCGGCCAACGGCGCCAACAGGCCGCGCAGCTCTTTAAGTCGTACCGGCACGCGGCGGCGCTCGTCCACCGGGGCGTACCACACCGCGTCCTCCGGTTCGTTGGGCACCGGGCTCAGGTTCAACTGATGATCCGCCAGCGCCTGCGCCACCACGGGCAAGAGGTTGTGCCGCTTGCCCTCCAGTTCGATGCCGATCTCCAGGTCGAAGGCATGGTCGTCGGCGTCTTCCACCGCGTTGCCATACCAGCGCACCGGGCCCTCCAGCACTTCGAACGGGAAGCTGGGCGCGTAGTCGAGCACGAAGCCTTCGGCTTCCAGCTTGGGGCGCAAGGCCAGCCAACGCGCGGGCGTATTTACTTCCAGTGCGCCGGCGTAGCCCTTGCCGGGAAATAGCCAGGCATCATCGGGCAAGGTGTCGGCCAGATCCCAGGGCAAGCCTTCGGTGTCCACGCCGGGAGTGAGGCCGGCGCGTTCAAGTTGCTCCATCGCGGACAGCTCTTCGGCACGACGGCGGATGATCTCCACCAAGTGCCCCTGGCGCACGCGACGCACCAGCGGCTCGCCCCCGCGACCCGGCAGGCGCTCGCCCGCGTAGTCGAAGGCGAGGCGCGCATAACCCAGCGGCGGCGTGCCTGCGGCCAGGCGCGCATGGCGGGTAAGCGCATGCAGGGTCAGCACCGGCTTGGGCGCCAACTCGGAGTGGCGCATTTCGCCCAATACCTGCGGCAACGGCAGGCGATGCGAGAGGCGGCTATGCGGCAGCGCCTGGCGCAGCGTCTGGGCGTATTCGTGCTTGAGCGGCGGCAAGTCGAGCCAGGCGGCTTCTTCCGGCGGCGCTTCCAGATGCCCCAGCTCCGCACGCTCGGCATCCAGGTACCACAGCGCATCGATGCGCAGCAGGCGGTGATTGGACGGCAGCGAAGGCAGCAGTCGCTGGCTGCCGTCCTGTTCCAGTTGCCATTGCCAGTTGAGCTGGTGCGCTTTGCCGCGCGACAGGCGCAGGCCAGCGAGGCCGCCAAGGAAACATGGCGAGGTATCGAGGATTTCCGCCAGCAAGGCGTCGCCTACATGACCGGACAGGCGCGCATAACTGCGGCTCTTGCGCAGGCTCTGCGGCAGGCCGAGCACGGTGGCGGCCAGACGCTGCTCATGCGGCTGCAGGGGCAACTGGCCCATGTGTTTGCTGTCCAGCGGCGCGGGACGCACGAAGCGTCCCTGCTCGCCCACCGTCAGCAATACGGGAGCCACGTCCAAGTGTGCGTAGGCCACGCCGTCCTCGAGCATCACTTCGAGGAAAAAGCCGAGCACGCTCGGTTCGTGCGTTGTCCCCGCCGAGGCGGGAGCGGCCAACAGCTTGCGCCATACGCCAGGCAGCGGCTCTACGCCGCCATCACCGCGCGGGGTGCTCAGACTGCCGTGCTGTTTATCGTCCGGTGACTGCATGCGCATTCAGCTCGCCAGGGCGACCAAAAGATTCAGCTTAGCAAGGCTGTTGCGCGCGTGCGCGTCTCATCGCCCGGTTTTTCGTGCAAGGCGATGCGACTTTTTGCGTGATCGTTCAGACAGCGCTCAAAACGGCCCGAACAAGCCCTGGGGATATTCGGGCTTCTGCTCGCGCGACATCAGTGCCTTCAGCCCTTCGACGGGGGTGACTTCACCGTGCAGCACGGCGCGCACGCCGCTGCTGATCGGCAGATCCAACCCGTGCTTGGTGGCCAGGCGCGCCACTTCGTCGGCCGTGAGCACACTTTCCACCACCTGACCGATCTCGCGCACGGCGTCGTCGATGGCCTGACCGCGACCCAAGGCGAGGCCGAGGCGGCGGTTGCGCGAAAGGTCGCCGGTACAGGTGAGCACCAGGTCGCCCAGGCCGGCCAGACCCATCAGGGTTTCCGGTCGCGCGCCAAGCGCCACGCCCAGGCGCAGCATTTCGTTCATGCCACGGGTAATCAGGCCCGCGCGGGCATTGAGGCCCAGCTCCATGCCGTCAGCCACACCGGTGGCCACGGCCAGCACGTTCTTCATGGCGCCGCCCAGTTCCGCACCGAGCACGTCACTGCCGGAATACGCGCGGAAGTTGGGCGCGTGCAACAGGCTGGCCATCTCGCGGCCGAAAGCCTCGTCATCGGAATGCACGGTGACGGCGCTGGGCATGCCGGCGGCGACTTCCTTGGCGAAGGAGGGGCCGGTCACCACGGCGGCCGGCCGGCCGGGGAAGCGCTCATCCACCAGTTCGTGCAGGAAGCGACCCGTACCGGGCTCAAAGCCCTTGGTGGCCCAGGCGATGCGGGCATCGGGCGCCAGGTACGGCGCAATCTCCTCCAGCATGGAGGCGAACGCGTGGCTGGGCACTACGATCAGCACGATCTGGGCACCGCGCAGGGCGGCAGCCAGGTCGGGCTCGTAGACCAGTTCGGGCGGCAGCTCGATATCCGGCAGGTAGCGCTGATTGCAATGGGTTTCAGCCATCACTCGCAGCGCGGCGGCATCGCGCCCCCACAACCGGGTCGGAACCTGGTTGCGGGCGGCGAGGGCCGCCAGGGCGGTACCCCACGAGCCGGCGCCCAGGACGGCTAGCGTC
>NZ_JAELTT010000115.1 GCF_016428975.1 Dyella sp. ASV21 | reverse complement strand
GCACTACACCCTGCCGATCGGCCTGGCTTCGCTCTCGCGCGAGCACGCACAGGACAGCGAGCTGATGATGGCGGGCTCGGTGATCACCGTGATCCCCGTGCTGGCGTTGTTCCTCGCCATGCAACGCTATTACATCGAAGGCCTGCTGCTGGGCAGCGTAAAGGGCTGAGCGCTCGGGTCAGCCGATACGCGCGCCGGTATCGGCGTCGAAGAAATGCAGGCGTCCTGGCGCCATCGCAAAGGGCAGGGCGATGCCCGGAGCGGGCAGCTCGCGGGGCGGCACGCGCGCCACCAGCGCCTGCTCGCCATATCGAAGGTTGAGAAACACCTCGTTGCCGATCGGTTCCACCACTTCCAGCGTGGCGTGCAGTGCCGCCGATGCCGCATCGCAAGGGCGCAAGTCCTCCGGGCGCACGCCGAGGATCAGCTCGCGCTCCAGCCACGCCTGCAAGTGCGTGGCCTGTTCGTCGGATACGCCCAGCGGCACGTCGCCGGCCGAGGTCCGCAGTTGCCAACCGTCGGCGCGATGCAGGTGGCCGCGCCACAGGTTCATGCCGGGCGAGCCGAGAAAGCCGGCCACGAACAGGTTGGCTGGCCGCTCGTAGAGCTTCATCGGCGTGTCGATTTGCTGGATCGTGCCGCCATCGAGCACCACGATGCGCTGGCCCAGCGTCATCGCCTCTACCTGGTCGTGCGTCACGTAGATCATGGTGGCGCCCAGTTGACGGTGCAGGCGTGCGATCTCCACGCGCATCGACAGACGCAGCTTGGCGTCGAGGTTCGACAACGGCTCGTCGAGCAGGAACACCTTGGGCTCGCGCACCAGGGCGCGGCCCAGCGCCACGCGCTGGCGCTGGCCGCCGGAGAGCGCGGCAGGCAGGGCATCCAGGCGGTGCTCCAACTCCAGCAGGTGTGCCGCCTGGCGTACGCGCGTGTCGATGTCGGCCTTGGGCTTGCCGCGCAAGCGCAGGCCGAAGGCCAGGTTCTGCGCGACCGTCATATGCGGGTACAGCGCATAGTTCTGGAACACCATGGCGATGTCGCGATCCTTGGGCGACACCTCGTTCACCACCCGGCCGTCGATGCGCAGCGTGCCGGAGGAGATCGACTCCAGCCCGGCGATCATGCGCAGCAGCGTGGTCTTGCCGCAGCCCGATGGGCCAACCAGCACCAGCAGTTCGCCGTCGGCGATATCGAAACTGGCCCCGGCCACGCCGACGTGACCGTTGGGATAGACCTTGCACACCTGATCCAGATTCACTGTCGCCATCGACGCCTACCACTCCTCATCACAGGTGACGCCGGATGCGCTACCTCGTCCGAATGTGAGCGTACCCGCTGCACATTGGGGGGCCTCTCGGCTATTCTCGCGATGTAATCGTTTACATCAAGCCGCACTGCGGCATAAGGGACCCTCCCCCATGACCCACAGCTATCGCTTTCCGGCGGATTTCCATTGGGGTGCCGCCACCTCGGCCTATCAGATCGAAGGCTCTCCCCTGGCCGACGGTGCGGGCCCGAGCATCTGGGAGCGCTTTGCTCATACGCCGGGGATGATGGCCAATGGCGACACCGGCGACATCGCCTGCGATCACTACCGCCGCTACAAGGACGACGTGCAGCTGATGCGCGCGCTGGGCTTGCAGGGGTATCGCTTCAGCATCAACTGGGCGCGCGTGCTGCCGGAAGGCACCGGCCGCATCAACCCGAAAGGTTTGGACTTCTATTCGCGCCTGGTCGACGAGTTGCTGGAAAACGGCATCCAGCCGAATGTCACGCTGTTCCACTGGGATCTACCGGCGGCGCTGGACGATCGCGGTGGCTGGCTCAATCGCGACGTCGCGCACTGGTTCGCCGAGTATGCCGGCGTGATGTTCAAGGCGCTGGACGATCGCGTGACGCGCTGGTCCACCCTCAACGAACCCTGGGTAGTGACCGATGGCGGCTACTTGCACGGCGCGCTGGCGCCGGGGCATCGCAGCAAGTACGAGGCGCCGATCGCCGCGCACAACCTGATGCGCGCCAGCGGCGCCGGCATCCAGGCCTATCGTGCGCTGGGCAAGCATGAGATCGGCGTGGTGTTCAACATCGAACCGAAATATCCCGCCAGCGACAGCGCCGAAGATCTTGCCGCCACCCGCCGCGCGCATGCCTACATGAACGAGCAGTTCGCCGACCCGGCGTTGCTGGGCAGCTATCCGCCCGAGCTCAAGGAAATCTTTGGCGCCGCATGGCCGGATTTCCCTGAGGAGGACTTCAAGCTTACCCAGCAGAAAGTCGATTTCGTCGGCATCAACTACTACACCCGTGCGGTGGTGAAGCACGACCCGAATCAGTACCCGCTGATGGCTTCGCCGGTGCGTCAGCCCAACACCACCTACACCGAGACGGGTTGGGAGGTGTACGAGCAGGGCTTCACCGATACGCTCACGTGGTTCAAGCAGCGCTACGGCGATATCCCCTTGTTCATCACCGAAAACGGCTCAGCCTTCTACGACCCGCCGGTTGCCGAAGGCGACGTGCTGGAGGACCCGCTGCGCGTGAACTACCTGCGCAGGCATCTCAAGGCAGTGCATCGTGCGATCGAGGCGGGCGTAAACCTCAAGGGCTATTACGCCTGGTCACTGATGGACAACCTGGAGTGGTCGCTGGGCTTCGCCAAGCGCTTTGGCCTGTATCACGTGGATTTCGCCACGCAGAAGCGCACGCCCAAGGCCACGGCGAAGTTCTATACCCAGGTGATCGAGACCAACGGTGCGGTGTTGGACGCCTGAAGTCTGGTTTGGCGAGGCGCAAACGTCGCGCCTCGCGCATCGGCATCAGGGAAGGCGCCGCGCAGACACCAATAGCATCATGGGGCGCTCGCGTTCCTCGGCGAGTTCCGGGGTTTGCGCGATCTGCGCGTGCGATGGCGCGTACTCCTCGACGCAGCGTAACGCGAAGCCCGCATGGATCAGCGTGGTGAGGGTCGTACCCAGCATCCGGTGATACTTGAGTACGCCGGGGGCGAACCAGTCGGTGCGGCGCTCGCCTTCGTCTGCGTATTGGTTGACGGGCCAGGTCTTGCGCCCATCCACATCCGCCAGCCAGTGCGGATGTGTGGCGGCCATGAAGATCGGGTGCTCGATCGAGAAAACCAGCGCGCCGCCGGGTAGCAGCGCTTCATGCATGGTGTGCGCGAGTCGTGCGAAGTCACGAACATAGTGAAAAGCCAGTGCACTGAAGACGAGGTCGAAGGTTGCTGCTGGCAGGCTCAGGGCATCGAGGTCGGCGATGCGGTACTGGATAGCCTCATCATGCGTATCGGCCCTGGCGCGCGCGATCATGTTCTGCGACAGGTCAAGGCCCAGCACCGAAGCGGCGCCCTGCGCACGCATCCACCTTGACGCCCATCCGAAACCGCAGCCGAGATCCACCACGTGCCGGCCCTGCATGGGCGGCAGCAGGGAGCGGAGCGCGGGCCACTCGGGCGCGGCATCCAGGCCCTTGGTTTGCCGGGGCAACTGGCTATAGCCGGCGAAGAACTCCGCGGTGTCATAGATGTTCTGAGCCACAACGTTTCTCCGCGTGCAGGGTGGCGGCTGTCGTTTGGATCGTCGCATCGGCGCGCCGTGGTCTTTCCACGGGCCTGCGTGCCCAGGCGACCAGGGCAGGCGCGCTGCGCACATGGTAGTCGTGCCTGTGTGCAGCCGCCACGCGAGTTATCAACTCGCCACCGCCCATGGCCCGTGCGCGCGTTCCACCAGCCATGTCTTGAGCGCGGCATCGTCTGCCGCCATGGGTTCGGCGCTTGCGGGACGTTCCAGCATAGCGGCGAGGGCAGGCGGCACCGTCACGGCTTGACCGATCAACGGCTCCACCACGCTGTCGAACTTGGCCGGATGCGCGGTAGCTACCACCACCCATGGGCGCGCATGGTCTTGCAGTTGATCGAGCTGATGAACGGCGGTGGCCGTATGCGGACAGAACAGTTCGTGATGTCCGTGCGCGTGGTGTACGAGGGTGCGGCGGATGGTGTCGTCGTCCACGCTGGTCGCCTGCAACTGCGCGCGCAGTTCGTGCTCGTGCGGAAAGGTCCAGCTCAGTCGTTCGAAGTTGCTCGGTGCGCCCACGTCCATGGCGTTGGCGACTGTGGGCACGGCAGCGCGCGGGGCATACGCGGCGCCATCAAAGAAATCGGGAAGGGTGGCGTTGGCGTTGCAGGCCAGGCGAATGTCGCCCACGGGCAAACCCATCTCGCGCACCCACACGCACGCCAGCGCGTTGCCCAGGTTACCGGTGGGCACGATGAAGTTGAGGGGCTCGCGGTGCTGCCACCACCACCCCAACGCGGCATGCGCGTAATAACTCATCTGCGGCAGCAGGCGGCCCAGGCTGATGCTGTTGGCGGAGGATAACGGCGACACCGCCTGCAGGGCACTATCGTTCAAGGCGGCTTTCACCATGCGTTGGCAGTCGTCAAAGCTGCCCGACACACGCAGCGCCTGCACGTTGTCGCCGAAGCAGCCCAGTTGATGCGCCTGTCGTGGGGATACGCGGCCATCGGGGTAGAGGATCACCACGCGCACGCCGGGTTGGCGGTGAAAGGCCGCCGCCACGGCTGCCCCGGTATCGCCGGAGGTCGCCACCAAGATGGTGAGCGGCGCATCGTTGCGTGCACGCAGGCGCCGGAAGCAGGCGGCGAGAAAGCGCGCGCCCACATCCTTGAAGGCCGCGCTGGGCCCGTGGAACAGTTCCAGCACACTGGCACCGGGATGATGCGGCAAGGCGCGCAGGGGCACAGCGAAATCCAACGCCTCGCGGCATAGGGCGGGCAGTTCGGGTGCCAGCGCGCTGCCGCGAAAGAACGGATCGAGCAGTGCGATGGCCGTATCCGCCAGCGTGCCATGCGGGTCGAACGCCGACGGCGCCAGTTGCGGCAGGGCTTCGGGTACATAGAGTCCGCCATCCGGTGCGAGCCCGGCGGCGATCACCTCTTCGATGCGCGCCGTGTGTTGCGCGCTGCGCGTGCTGCGGTAATGCAACGGCTCGCTCATGCCTCGTCCTCGTCGACCAGTTCGGCGGCTGGTCCATTGATGGGAGACACCAACGCGTCGCTGGCGATGCCCTGCTCGGCAAAGGCCGCCGCCATCGCCGCCGCCGCGCGTTCGGCATCGGCGCGGTGCTCGTACCAGCCGAACACGCTGGGGCCGCCACCGGAAATGCTGGCGCCCAACGCGGCATGATCCAGCGCCGCCTGCTTCACCCGGGCAAAGCCTGGGACCAGCGGCGCGCGGCGAGGTTCAACCAGCACATCCTTCAGGCCTTCGCGTACCAGTGCCGCGTCGCCGCGATGGCAGCCGGTAAGCACCAGGGCGAGGTTGGCGTGTTGCGCCACCACCTCGGAGAGCGCGAAGCCGTCGGTAAGCACGGCGCGCGAGCGTCGCGTCTCCAGCACTACATGCGGATGTACCAGCGCGCAATGCCATGCATCGGGCACTGGCAGGCGCAGCAATCGTTCCCGGGTGGCGAGCACCAGACCACCCAATAGCATCGGCCCCAGGTTGTCGCCGTGGCGGCTGCCACTGGCCACGGCTTCACCGTCCAGCGCGAAACCGTACAGCGCTTCGCGCGGCAGGGGACGTTCCAGCAAGGCATTGGCGGCCACCAGCGCCGCGACGCAGGAGGCGGCCGAGCCACCCATGCCCGAACCCAGCGCGATGCCTTTGTGCAATTCCACTTCGAATCCGTGGCGCAGGCCCAGCGCGCGGCGCAGCGAAAGCAGCGCCGCCCCGGCGGTATTGTTGCCGGCTTCGAGCGGCAGCGAATCCACGCACCCGCGAATAGCCGCGATGCGTACGGTGGGTTCGTCGATGCGGCGTACCCATGCGCGATCACCCGCGCCGGCCACGCTATGGCCGAGAATGTCGAAGCCCACCGCCACGTTGCCGATGCTGGCGTACGCCATGGCCTGGGCACTGAGCGCGCGTTGCGGTTGGATCATGGGATCAGCCCATTGCGCATTCATGCGCGCACCTCCAGCGACTCGGCGATGCGCAGCACATCGCCGAACACACCCGCTGCCGTCACGTCCGGACCGGCGCCGGGACCTTGTACCAGCATGGGATTATCCCGGTAACGCTGGGTGGTGAACTGCACGATGTTGTCGGTGAGCCGCGTATGCGCAAACGGGTGCGCCCCTGGCAGCATGGCCAACCGCACGCTGGCCTGCCCGTGGGTATCCAGGCTGGCGACATGGCGCAGCACGCAGCCCTGCATCTGCGCACGTGCGACATGCGTGGCCATCGGTTCGTCCAGCAGATGGAGTTGGGCCATGGCATCCTCGGCGCTGAGCGCGGCGAGCGCGGGCGGCACCAGGCTTTGCACTTCCACGTCCTCCAATGACAGCGACCAGCCGGCCTCGCGTGCCAGGATGACCAGCTTGCGCGCGACATCCAGGCCAGAGAGATCATCGCGTGGATCGGGCTCGGTATAGCCCAGCGCGTGCGCTTCGCGCACCAACGCGGAGAACGGCCGGCTGCCGTCGTGGCGATGGCACAACCAGGCGAGCGTGCCGGAGAACATGCCTTCCACCGTCAGTAACTGGTCACCGGTGTCGAGCAGGTCGCGCAGGGTTTGCACGACGGGAAGGCCGGCGCAGACGGTGGCTTCGTAGCGAAAGCGCGCGCCACTGCCGCAGGCCGCGCGGATGGCATGCAGGCGATGCAGTGGGCCGCTGCCGGCGAGTTTGTTGGGTGTCACCACGTGCATGCCGGCCGCCAGCCATTCGGCGTAGCGCGAGGCGACCGCTTCGTTTGCGCTGCAATCGATCAGCAACGCGTGGCGGCCGTCGTTACCGCGTACATGGGCC
>NZ_JAELTT010000114.1 GCF_016428975.1 Dyella sp. ASV21 | reverse complement strand
GGGGCAGGGCAGTGCGTACCAGGGTGGCATCGATACGGCCAGCGTGACGCAGGGCGTCGTCCAGGTGGAAATCCGCGCGCAAGCCCATGTATAGGGCGATGTCGCCACGGGAATGCCCCAAGTCGAGCAATAGCACGCTATTGCCAAGGCTCGCCGCATTCGGAGCTTCGGGCTTGGCGCCCGCCGCCAGTGCGCCAAGGTGCGTGGTAAGCGCACTGGCGCCCAGGCCTGGTCGTACACCACACACCACGATCAATTGGCCGCGGCGGCCTTGCGCCGGTGCCGGCGTGGTCTCGGTTCGCTGCGTTTGCGTGAGCACCTCGCCGAGCTGAGCCAGGATCTCATCGTCGGCACTGTCGATATCGACAAAGTGCTTGATGCCTGCGCGCATGGCGGCGAGCACGCCCGCGCCGCGATCGCTCGTGGTGGCACCCATGCCCACCAACACCAGATCCGGCGCGAGCACGCCGAGTTGGCGCACCAGTTCGGTGGAAGCTTCGATGGTGTCGCGGGAGAAGTCGAGCAGCGCGACGCGCGGTTGGTGTTCTTCGATCAGTCGCCGGCTGGTGTGCAGTTGGCGGCTGTCGCACCATGACAGCATCACCAGATGCCGCAAGCGCGCGGAGAAGCGCTGCGCGCTGCTCTCGTCGGGTGAGTACAGCGGCAGGGTGACCTCGAGCGCGGGCGTCTTCAAGGAAACCACCGTGTTGGGGTTGGCCGACATGATGTGCTCCTCAGCGTGAGAAGCCGGGCAGTTGGTCGGAACCGGCGGGGTTGAGTAACCACGAACCCCATACGGGAAGGTTGTTGCGTTCCTCGCGCTCGCCCGGCAGCGGCAGGCTGGTGCCCTTGGCGATGGGGCGCACCAGATGCGGCGTCACGATCAACACCAGCTCCTTGTCGGTGCGGCTGTAGGTCATGTCGCGGAAGAACGCGCCGAGCACAGGGATATCGCCCAGCAGCGGAATCTTGTCGATCTGGCTCGTGATGTTCTGGCTGACCAGGCCGCCGATCACGAAGGTTTCGCCGTCACCCAGCTCCACCGTGGTGTCGGCGCGGCGGGTGATGATGGCGGGTACCGAGGTGCCATTGAGCACCAGTGCATTGGTGTAATCGAGATCGCTGGCCTCCGGCGCGACCTTGAGCGCGATACGGTCCGGAGCGAGTACGGTGGGTGTTACGGTAAGGCCGATGCCGAACGGCTTGTATACGATGGTCGTGGTGCCCAGCCCTTGCGGTTCGGGAATGGGCAGTTCGCCGCCGGAAAGAAAGCTGGCGCTTTGTCCCGACAGTGCCACCAGGGTGGGTTCGGCCAGCACGCGCGCCATGCCATCGCCTTGCAGGAGGTTGATGTTGCTGCTCCAGCTGTGTCGGCCGTTGGCGCTGGTATGTCCCAGCACCAGGTTGAAGGCCGAGGTGATGGCGCTGCCGCTGCCACTGCCACTTGAGGAGGAGCTGTTACCGGATGGCGCGGTAAAGCCGTACTTGAAGCCGTTGTTGGTGGCGCTGAAACTCAGGCCGATCTGGCTCATGGCGGTCCTGTCGAATTCGACCACCTTCACGTCTACCTGCACCACACCGCCGCTGGCGACCGTGGAGGCATCGGTCACCGCACCCTTGTCGCCCACGGCGTTCTGCGCTGCGGCCATGCCGCGCTCGTGCTCGAGCATGCTGCCCGCCTGGCCATGCAATACCGCTTCGTTGTCCTGTACCGCCACTTGCAGGCTGCTGTCGTTCTGCAAGGCGGCTTGACCTGCGCTGCGTACCTCCACGATGAGTCGCTGCGGTGATTCTTCACCGCGGCGCCATAGCAGCAACGTGGTCTGGCCGGGGCGCTTGCCCACCAGTAATGCATCGCGCTTGCCCTTGAGGGTGATCAGGTCGGTCACCGCCGGATCAGCGATGGCGACGCGTTCGATATCCGGCGCCAGGTGCCAGGGGCGCTGTTCGTGTACCTGGAGCTGGATGGCAGCGTCGCCGGCGGCCATCGCACTCACACTGCCCAGCAAGGTGGCGGTCAATGCGAGGCGGGCGAGACGAGTCATGGGCAGCTTCCTGTCACTCATGGCGTCACCGCCACCTGATTGTGGGTACTGGCGGGCGTGCCGGAACCGCGAATGATCTCAAGCCCGCTCGGTGCCGCCGAACGTGGGCGGGGCGCCATCGAGGCGGGCTGCGGCGAGCGCCCGAACAGGCCAGCTTCATCGAGACCGGCATAGGCCTGGTTCTCGGGGGTGTTCAAGTCGCCGCGCTGTTCGGCGGTGAGACCGGTGCGCGGCAGCAGCAAGGGGGCGGGCAGCGGGAACAAGTGGTCGCTGGGCATACCTACGTCGCCGGGGTGACGCAGGGCCAGCGAGAGCTTGCCGCTCTGCGCGCCAAGTACGAGTGGATCAACATCGGCCAGCGGCGTGGCCAGCACCGCCATGCGCGGTGGCGCTTCGTTGGGGTCGGCCTTCGGGGTGGCCGGCGCGGCATCCTTGGTGGCGGCACCCGCCGCATTGGGTAGGTCACGCACGCCATAGGCGAGGACGCGCAGGCGCGAGGCGAGCAGACGGCTTTCCGAATGCTCCTTGCCCAGCGTGTTGCCCGGAACGGGTGTCTTCATGGTGATTACCACGTCGACAAAGTCACCCGGCTGTACGCGGGCACCAATGCCAGTGACCTCATCGATCGGCACGGCAATGGCGCGTTCGCCGGCCTGCAACTGCATGGCCAGCGGATTGGAGAGCAGGTTGCTGGTGATCACGCTGCCTTCGGGAATATCTACCCGTGGCACCTGGCCGACGAGTAGCTCGGGTTGGCCATAGCTGTTATCAGGCAGTGTGCCGACAGGCACCTCGTGCAATGCGCCGGCAGGAATCGGCTCGCCGGCGATGAGACGTTGCGCGGCTACGACGACATGCGTGACGTTGGCCGGCGGGATGGCTGCCGGTGCGGCTTGCGCCTGTGACTGCGGCGCCGGCGTGCTGGCGGCGTTGCGCCGGCCCATGCTGAAGGCCAGCAACGCCAGCACAGTGGCGATGACCACGAGTATCACAGCGGCGATGCGAGAAACATTGTGCATCTGGCCCAAGCCTCCGAGGGAAATCGTTCAGTAGCTTCCGCTCAAATCCAGTTGTACCGTCGCGCTGCTGCTCAGGTTGGGGCCTGTCAGCCAGACAAAGAGCGCGCCGGCCAGTGGAATCAGCGGGCGATTTTTGTAGTCGTATGAGGCCACCACCGTGATGCACGACATGGCGGCATTGCTGGGGCACGTGGCCGGTGAGGAAACGGCGATCGGCTGATACGTGCTGCCCGGTGGTTGCGGGGCGGCGCAATTGGCCGACTCGCCGGAAAAGTTGAGCAGCCACTGCATGGACGACTGCGCCGCCGAGCAGGCAGCCGTCTGCCGTTGCGCCGTGCTGCCATAGTGCAGCGCCGCGCGCGCGCCCTCGGAGGCGGCAAGCGTCAGTGATTGCTGTGCGGCGAAGATCATGACGCCGCTCAAGGTAAGCAGCAGCAGGGGAAGAATCCCAAGCAGGAAGACAAAGGCAAATTCCAGTGCCGCGACGCCGCGCTGATAGCGCTTGGTGTGGTGACGACTCATGAGGTCCCCCACGCCTGCAAGGTAGGGAATGCAATCGTCAGCAATGCCCCTATCGCCAGGTAGGCCGCATGTGGCTGCCCCACGCGACCCCGTCGCGCCAGCTGCATGCGCTGCCACCAGGGCGAGCTGGTCAGCCGGTCACGGGTAACCGTGAATGCGGGTGCTTGTGCCAACCCCGGCATTCGCGCCAACAGCAGCACCGCCACATGAACGCCGGTAAGCAGGCTCCCGATCACCCAGATCGGCAATAGCGCGCGCGCACCCAGCAGAAAGCCAAGGACCGCCAGGAATTTCACATCACCAGCGCCCATCCAGCCGAGTGCATAGAACGGCAGCATGACAAGGAGCCCGATCACCAGCCCGGAGACGGACGGCCATTCGGGTTGTCCCAGCCCCAGCAGCTTGATGGCCAGCGGCAAAACCAAGCCGAGCACCAATGCACCCAACAGCCATGCGTTGGGCACGCGACGCGCATACAGGTCACTCAGCACCACCAGGGTGCTGAGTACGACCGTAAGCATGACGACAGCATTCGGCATGACGACTCCGTCAAATTATTGACGCGATGGGGATGGCGGCGTGGAGGGAGCGTGCCCCCTCGATGGCGATCACGCGGCCGTGACTGCGGCCTGCAGGGCGGTAATGATGCTGTTGAAAACGCCCGTGATACCCGTCTTGAAGGCACCAATCAGGATGGCTGCGACCACCGCCGCGAGAATGCCGTACTCGAGTGCGGAGATGCCGTCTTCATCTTTCAGAAAATTGCGAATCATCGTGTTCATTGCAAACCTCCTAGGTGATTAGCCCAGCTATTGGCGTCAAAGAACGACCCGTTGGCGTGTTACTTGGACCCGCTACGTCAGTGCCTGGGTCGCAAACAGGCCCTGCGAGGGGCCAAAACGGAAAACTTAGCTGTAACCATGCATGTGTCATGCCTGTTGCAGTGCAGACATCGCAGACATGCGCCCCTACGTGAAGGATGCGTATGCACTGCGTGAAGACGTATTTACGTCTAAATGGAAGAATCCTGGCTCGATGCTGCCTGGTTCGTACGATGCATGCGTCATCGGTGTCCCCCTGCGTTTTGCCGGGCCCGACCCTTCCTGGGAGGCTTTTCGGCTGATACACAGTTTTCCTTAGCCCAGTGTGATTACTTACACAAAAACGGCATGTATTCTGATGAACTATGTGATGGCATTCACGGATTCTTGTAGGCGTCATCAAAAAACCCGCCATTGGCGGAATATGTGCACAGCTGTTTTACGTGGTACGTCGGCATCATGCACAGCGCATCCACAGGGATTTGGCTACCGGTATATAGGCGCACCAAGCAGTGGGATGCCTCAGGGGGCAAACGATGGGAGTGGAGAACGCCGCAGGCCTGCACTCGCCCGATCTGGTTACGTTGTCAGGGATCCTGAAGATTTGCGAGCTGGAACTGGTTCTGCTGGGCAAGCAGAGCCCGAAGGCGTTTGCCGATTCGTTGGCGGTGGAAGACGCCGTGCTCTTCAGTGGCGAGGTGGATTTCGCGTTCCGCGGTCGGTTTGCGGTGCCGCCGCAATGGTGCATGTTCGGCTATATCCACCACACGTCCAGCGAAAGTTGGTGCCATGGCACGCCGTTGGGTTCGGACATGGCTTTCACGGTGGTGCCGGAGGGCATCAGCGAAATCATGTTGTCAGCGGGTACTCGGATTACGGCAGTGATGGTTCCACTGCTACGCCTTCACACGCGCTTCGCTGATCTCAAGCCGTTTCAGATGGAACTGCCTAGCCGGGCGCTGTCCTTGTTCCAATTGGCGGAGGATGGGCGCGGCGCGTTGCTTCGTAGCCTGATGGAAGACCTGCGTGACCGCGTATTAGGTGACGAGACAGCCATGTCCACGTTGCAGGATTACAACGTGAATGACCTATTGGAGGTCCATCTGCTCGCCGGTCTCGCTGCACGCGGTGAGGATAGGCCAGTGTGTTCGCGTGGACGCCATGCTCATTACCAGGTGGTGCAGCGCGCGGAAGATTTCATGCGTCAAAACCTGCGTCGCGACATTTATCTCAACGAACTATGCAGCGCGGCAGGCGTGAGCGAGCGCGCCTTGCGTTATGCCTTTGACGATCTTCTCGGGGTATCGCCCAATCGTTATCTATCCATGCTGCGCCTGTGCATGGCCTGCAAGAATCTCACGCTGTCCGATGCCAGCCGACGCTCAGTGAAGTCCGTTGCCTTGAGTTGTGGCTTGTGGGATCTCTCGCGTTTCGCGGATCACTATCGGCGCGTGTTCGGCGAGTTGCCGCGCGATACGTTGATGCGTTCGCCGCCGTTGGAGCTGGCCTGACCATAGTCTTGTAGGGCAGCGCGGCGGCCGTTCAGCGAGTTCTGCCGTATTTGTGCAGCCTCATGCCGGAATTGCACCAAGCCTTGCCGGATAGGCATACGGCGTTGCCGGAATGGAACATCGCGCACCATCTTTATTTCCTCTAATAGGTCCCAGCGTTGCCCATTGCGCATGACGCGCTACGGCGACGTTCTTATGGACCTGCGAACGCCGACACGCCGTGTCAGGCGCCGGCCTTAGAGGGGATACCGCCATGAATCGTATTTATCGTCTTGTGTGGTCCGAGTCTCGTCGCGCTTGGGTCGCGGCGTCGGAACTATCGTCGCAGTGTCGACGTCTTTCGCGCCGAGGAGGCGCCTCGCGCTCCTTGCGCGCCTGTCTTATCGGCGGCATCGCGCTGTGCGCCATGGCGTATCAGCCCTGGGCGCACGCGCAATCCGCGGATGATGCCAAGCTGGATGATCTTCAGCGCCTGATGGCCAAGTATGAGAGTCCAAGCGCGACGGCCCCGCTTGCCGCAACGGCGCAGGTGGGCCAGGGGCTGGCCAATAGGGGGGCGGCCAGCGTGAGCGCGCAGGGTGGTTCGGTAGAGGCTTCCGATCGCCTCTCGGCGCCTGCAAAGCACCACGATATCGTCGGTGTGCGTGTTCGCGCCAAGACCACGCCGGTGGCCGCGACGATTGAACAGATGGCCGCTGGCGTCGCCTTGCCTGGTTCGCTGAGCGCACGGGTCGCCGCGAACGGCGCGGATGCCGATGTCGATGTCGCTCTCGGTCAGCGCCGCATCAACGCGCCCATCGCAGGTAGCGAGGTAGCCGATCGCGTTCGCACCGTGAGCTTGGGTGCGCAACTGGCAGCGACCTCGTCGCTAGGGGTGAGCCAGAACGCGCCGAATGCAGTACTCGGTGCCGATGGCCTGGTGCACATCGCTGTGCCGGCCGCAGGCGCCTCGCAGGGTGCCGCAGCCGCGGTGAATGCCAACCTGGGTGCACAAGTCGGTGTGCTCAGTGCTGGTGGCGACCTGCTCGATGTAAATGCTCGCGCTGGCGTGCATGTACCGTCTCAAATCGTCGGTGCTGACGTACATGTGCGCGTGTCCGCCAACCAGGTGGTGGGCGCGGTCGATGGGCTGCTTGGCTCGGCGGGTGCTGGCGGAGCCGGCGGGGTCGCTTCCTCGTTGCCGGCCACGGTGGATGGTGTAACGGGCGCGGTGAGCGGCATCGTTGCCGGTGCGACCAAGGGCACACCGCTCGCTGGTGTGACGTCGGGTGTGCTGCAGCCGGTCGATGGCACGCTGCATACGGTGGCAACCACGTTGTCGAATCCTGCCTCGGGTCTCGGCGGTGTGCTGGGTGGCGGCGCCGGTGGCGCAACGTCCAGCCTGCCGGCCACGGTGGATGGTGTAACGGGTGCGGTGAGCGGCATCGTTGCCGGTGCGACCAAGGGCACGCCGCTCGCTGGTGTGACGTCGGGTGTGCTGCAGCCGGTCGATGGCACGCTGCATACGGTGGCAACCACGTTGTCGAATCCTGCCTCGGGTCTCGGCGGTGTGCTGGGTGGCGGCGCCGGTGGCGCAACGTCCAGCCTGCCGGCCA
>NZ_JAELTT010000113.1 GCF_016428975.1 Dyella sp. ASV21 | reverse complement strand
CCCCCCCCCCCCCCCCCCCCCCCCCCCCCCCCCCCCCCCCCCCCCCCCCCCCCCCCCCCCCCCCCCCCCCCCCCCCCCCCCCCCCCCCCCCCCCCCCCCCCCCCCCCCCCCCCTTTTACACCCCCAACACGCCATACGAGATTCGGTCACGGGTCTCGTGGGCTCGGAGATGTGTATAAGAGACAGGGGAAGGGGTCTGCACGATTTTTTTTCAGCACGATGACATTCGCACGCACCGGTACACTCGCGCGCACCACTCCAACCGAGCCAACACACTAATGAAGAGCCTGCTCGCGCCTTTGTTGTTCGCTTTTGCTACGGCCGCATCCGCCGCTACGCACGAGGCTCCCGCCGTGCAATTGCATGGCCATCGCTTTACGACGGAGTTCGCTACTAATGATGCAAGCCGCGCGCGCGGCTTGATGATGCGCACGGAACTGGCGGCCGATCACAGCATGCTGTTTGTGTTCGGCGACGACGACCAGCGCTGGTTCTGGATGAAGAACACGCTCATTCCGCTCGACATCCTCTACTTCGACAGCGGCCGGAAGCTGGTGTCGGTGCAGGCCAGCGTGCCGCCGTGCAAGGCCGACCCCTGCCCCAGCTATCCGAGCGATCTGCCGGCACGCTATGTATTGGAGTTGCCGGCGGGCACCGCGGCACGCATTGGCGCGATGGTGGGCGACGAGCTGACGATCGAAGGGACGATTGGCGCGGTGCAGTGAGCATCGGCCAGGTCATGCCGGCAGGGAATGCCGACGTGATAGGGGATGAGTGATTCGGGACTGAGCCTTTCCAGGATGTCCCACTCGTCTTCGAACGGAATGAACTGCTGCATGGTGCTGCTCCTGCGAGGTCGCATGCCTTCCGGGAGGCGTGCAGGAGCATCTAAGCAAACGGCCCGGTCCGTACGATGACGGAATCGGGCCGTTTGAGGGCAACGCGGAGCGGAATCAGTCGATTTCGATCATCTCGAAGTCGTCCTTGGTGGCACCGCAGTCCGGACAGGTCCAGGTATCGGGGACATCGGCCCAGCGGGTGCCCGGCTCGATGCCTTCGTCCGGCACGCCCAACGCTTCGTCATAGATAAAGCCGCAGACGACACACATCCACTTGCGCAAGGTGCCGGTTTCGTTGGTGCTCTGATTCATCGCTGGATTGCTTGCTATGGAGAATAAGTGCGGCATTCTCGCAACTCCCCCGCCGATGCGAAAGCGTATGGCGCCCGTATTCCCAGGAATGATCCCCATGCACGCACGACTCCAGGGGCACGGCCTCTACGTGATCACCGATGGACCCCGCCCCGATCTGTTGGAGGTGGTGGCCCAGGCGCTGGCCGGCGGCGTCCGGCTGCTGCAGTACCGGGACAAGACAGGGGACACGGCCCGGCGCCTGGCCGAAGCACAAGCTATCCAGGTACTTTGTGCGGCTCATGAGGTCCCCCTGATCGTCAACGACGATGTCGCCCTGGCCCTGGCGGTGGGCGCCGCGGGCGTGCACCTGGGCGAGGACGACGGTGAACTGTTGGCCGCCCGGGCCGTGCTTGGTGCCCAGGCCATCATCGGCGTGTCCTGCTACGACTCGCTCGAACGGGCTCGACAGCTGGTAGCTGCCGGCGCGGATTACATCGCGTTCGGCGCGTTCTTCCCCTCCCCCACCAAACCGCATGCACGCCGGGCCTCGACCGAGCTGCTGCGGCAGTCCGCCACACTCGGCGTGCCTCGGGTAGCGATCGGCGGCATCACGCCGGAGAATGGCGGGCTGCTGATTGACGCCGGCGTCGAGTATCTGGCGGTGATTTCGGCCGTTTTTAGCGACCCGGACGTTCGCGGCGCCGCTGCACGCTTCGCCCACCTCTTCACTAGGTAACTGAGAGTTCCATCATGACCACCAACCACGAACTGTTCCAACGCGCGCAGCAGCTGATGCCGGGCGGCGTGAATTCGCCCGTACGTGCCTTCAAGTCGGTCGGTGGCGAGCCGTTCTTCACCGCGCGCGCTGATGGTGCCTATCTGTGGGATGTAGAAGGTCAGCGCTATATCGACTATGTGGGCTCGTGGGGCCCGATGATCGTGGGTCACAACCACCCGCACGTGCGCGAGGCGGTGGAGCGCGCGGTAAAGAACGGCCTTTCCTACGGCACGCCCTGTCCGGCCGAAGTCACCATGGCCGAGACCATCACGCGGCTGATCCCGTCGATCGACATGGTGCGCATGGTCAATTCGGGCACCGAGGCGACCATGTCGGCGATTCGCGTGGCGCGCGGCGCCACCGGTCGCAACCTGATCGTGAAGTTCGAGGGCTGCTACCACGGCCATGGCGACAGCTTTCTGGTGAAGGCGGGCTCTGGCGCACTCACCTTTGGCGTGCCCACTTCACCGGGCGTGCCCAAGGCCAACGCCGATCTCACGCTCACCCTGCCTTACAACGACCTGGACGCCGCCGTTCGCTTGTTCGATGAGCACGGCAGCGATATCGCCGGCCTGATCATCGAGCCGGTGGCCGGTAACATGAACTGTATTCCACCCAAGGACGGCTACCTGCAGGGCTTGCGCACGCTATGCACCAAGCATGGCGCGCTGCTGATCTTCGATGAGGTGATGACGGGCTTTCGCGTAGCCCTGGGCGGCGCGCAGGCCTATTACGGTGTTACGCCGGACCTCACCACCTTCGGCAAGATCATCGGCGGCGGTATGCCGGTGGGCGCTTATGGCGGACGTCGCGAACTGATGCAGCAGGTGGCCCCGGCCGGCCCGATCTATCAGGCCGGCACGCTATCGGGCAACCCAGTGGCGATGGCGGCTGGCTTGGCCATGCTGGAACTGATCCAGGCACCAGGCTTCTACGACGAACTCGCTGCGAAAACCCGCTTGCTCACCGACGGCCTGCAGGCTGTGGCCGATGGCGAAGGCGTGCCTTTCAGCGTCAATCGCGTCGGCGGCATGTTCGGCTTGTTCTTTACCGGTGAGAAGGTGGAGAGCTACGCGCAAGCCACGGCGGGGGATACGGCCCTGTTCAATCGCTTTTTCCACGGCATGCTGGCGCGTGGCGTGTATCTGGCGCCCTCCGCTTTCGAGGCGGGCTTTGTGTCCAGCGCGCATACCGAGCAGGACCTTGCCGACACCCTGGAAGCCGCTCGCGGCGCCCTGCGGGCTGCCCGCGCGGGATGAGCACAGCCTTGCGCTGCGTCCTGTTCGACCTGGATGATGTCCTGGTCGACTATGACCGCAGCGTGCGCGTCCAGCATCTGGCGACCGCCATCGGCCGTTCGCCGGCGGCAGTGCACGAAGCGATCTACGATTACGGCATCGAGGACGCAGGCGACCGAGGCGCCCTCGATGCACGTGCCTATCTCGCCGCGCTGAGCACTTGGCTCGGCGGCGAGGTAAGCAAAGCTGCATGGATCGCTGCCCGGCGTGCCGCCACGCAACCACGGCCTGAACTACTCGCCCCGGCCGAGGCCGCCAGCGAACGCGCAACGCTGGGCTTGCTCACCCATAATGGCGTATTGATGACCGGGCACTTGCCGCAGATCGTGCCGGCCCTGTTCCTCCTGTTCGCCCGGCGTGCCTTTGCCTCCGCCCAATTCGGCGCCCGCAAACCCACCCCTACCGTGACGCCGCCGGCTTACGCCGCACACTGACAGCGCTCGGCGCGCTCTGACGGCTGCTAGGCGCCTATTTCCTGGCGCTATGCTGGGCTTATGGCGCAAGGAACCCCCGCATGAGCAAGCAAGCACCGTTTCCCTTCGACTCAGCCGTGAGGCCCGCGAGCACGCATGGATGGCGCGCCCGCTGGTTCCACATCATCTTCGGTCACGACGACCGGCCGGGGCGGCTGTTCGACCTGGTGCTGATCGTGGCGATTCTTTCCAGCATTCTGGTGGCGGTGCTCGATACGGTGCAGGACCTGCACGTGCGCTTCGACCACGCGTTCTATGTACTGGAATGGGTCTTCACCCTGGCCTTCACTTTTGAGTACGTCATGCGCCTGCTGGTAGTCGCACGCCCGCGGCGCTACGCGCTGAGCTTTTTCGGCGTAATCGACCTGCTGGCCGTGCTACCGACGTACTTGAGCCTGCTGGTGGCGGGCAGCCAGTATCTGCTCGTGATCAGGGCGGTGCGCATCCTGCGCATCTTCCGCGTGCTGAAGATGACCCGCTACGTGGGTGAAGCAGACATGTTGTGGGGCTCGCTGATGAAAGCCCGCCGGAAGATCTTCATCTTCATCAGCACCATCCTCACCCTCGTGCTGATCTTCGGTGCGCTGATGTATCTGGTGGAGGGACCGCAGAACGGCTTTACCAGCATCCCGCGCAGCATGTATTGGGCGGTGGTGACCATGACCACGGTGGGCTTTGGCGATATTACGCCGCATACCACGCTGGGGCAGATACTCACATCGCTGATCATGCTGGTGGGCTACAGCATCATCGCCGTACCCACCGGCATTTTTGCCGCGGAGCTGGCAGCCGGCATCCGCGATGCCCGCCAGCACAGCGCGTGCGCCACGTGCCATCTAACGAACCATCAGGTCGACGCCCGTTTCTGCCGGGGCTGTGGCACGCCGTTGCCATCGGACGCGGAGCCATAAGGCACCGCGCCGATATCGTCACCATCAGGCGGCGAGATACGCCTTGAGTGCGGCTTCCAGGCGCACAAGCCCTTCGGCCACGTCCGCGTCGGTGATGTTGAGCGCCGGCACGAAACGCAGCACGTCGGGGCCGGCTTGCAATACCAGCAGGCCGTTCGCCGCTGCGAAATCGAGGATGCTGCCGGCCTTGCCTTTGTGCGCCTCATTGAGCACCGCACCGAGCATGAGACCGCGGCCACGCACTTCCTCGAACAGGTTCAGCGAGGCATGGATGCGCGCCACGCCATCACGCAATGCCTGCGACTGGCGTGCCACATTAGCAAGCAGCTCCGGCGCGGATAGCTTGCGCAGCGCCACGCGCGCCACCGCCGCCGCCAGCGGATTGCCGCCAAAGGTGGTGCCATGCGCACCGAACTGCATGACCTCGGCCACCTTGGGGCCGGCCAGCATGGCGCCAATGGGAAAGCCGCAACCCAGGGCCTTGGCCAGGGTCACGATGTCCGGCCTCACGCCGTCCTGCACGTAGGCGAACAACGTACCCGTGCGGCCCATGCCGCACTGGATTTCATCCAGCACCAGCAGTGCATCATGTTCATCGCATAGTTCGCGCACGCGCTGGATAAAGCCCGGCGCCGCCGGCAATACGCCGCCTTCGCCCTGCACGGGCTCCAGCATCACGGCAGCCACATCACCGTGCGCAAAGGCGGCCTCCAATTGGGCAACGTCGTTGAAATCCAGATAGCGGAAACCACCCGGCAGCGGCTCGTAGCCTTCCTGGTACTTTGGCTGCGCCGTGGCGGTGACCGCCGCCAGCGTGCGGCCGTGGAACGAGCCGCGGAAGGTCACGATGACGCGCTTGGCCGCCTCGCGGCCCTGCGCGCTGGCCCACTTGCGCACCAGCTTGATCGCCGCTTCGTTGGCTTCGGTGCCGGAGTTGCAAAAGAACACGCGCTCGGCAAAACCCGACGCGTTCACCAGTTCCTCGGCCAGGTGTAGCGCCGGCTCGCTGTAGAACACGTTGCTGGTGTGCCAGAGCTTGCCCGCCTGAGTGGTCAGCGCCTCCAGCAGTTCGGGGTCCTGGTGGCCCAGTGCGTTCACCGCGATGCCGGCGCCGAAATCCACATACTCGCGGCCCTGGGTGTCCCACACGCGCGCGCCTTTGCCGTGGTCCAGCACCACGTCGCGGGGTCGATACACCGGCAGCCAATAACGCTTGCCGAGATCGATCAGGGACTGGGCGGCGGGGTCTTGCGCGTGCATGTCAGTACTCCGGGCCTCCCTGCAGGGGGCGGCGCCATAGGTGTGCGAGGGTCGAGGATGGGGATGCGCCGACCGTTGCGGCGCAGCACGCATCCTAAGCCCTGGCCCCCGCGATTGCACGACGCCCGGGTCACGCGTCAGCCGCCCAGGTGTCACCTTTCCCCTGTCCGCTGTATCAACCGCGTTACAACCGGCTGCAAACCGCGCAACGGCGGGACTTGGCGCCCTGCATGGCCGCCTGAAACCACGGCCGGCTGTAACACCCGCAGCACGCCCCTGCGTTGCCCCTGGGCCCGGTGACACCTCACCAGCCTTGTGCACAGGCCATTTGTGCCACTTGGCATGGCGATTGCTGCCTTGCATGCGAACAGGCGGGAAGGGGAAGGCATGGTGACGACGCACCGAACACCGTGGCGAAGACAACCACGGCGGCACTTGGCGACGCGTTGGGCGACGCCCAAGGCAACCTCGGCGCGACCATCGCAACAGGCATCGAGAACTTCCACGGCCGGCTCACCGGCGCACACGGGCAAGTGAGCCGGCAGTACCAGCAGAATTCCGCCGCAAGGCGGTAGCGAGGGCGGTAACCCGGCAACCCCTGTGGCCGGGGCACCAATGGAAGCCCCCGGCCCGACCCCTGCGGGCCGGGGGCCTTCCTTTCTCGGGTGCATACCTGAGGCGGCGCGTCTGCGCGGCGAAGAGTCGAGCGGAGTGGCGGGTGCTTGCGGCGACGTGACTGGATCGGCGCCGGACCAGTCATACTTTGGCGAGCATCCGCCACTCCGCTCGACGTCACGGGCAACGCCGGCAAGACGGCGCCCAATTCGTCGTTCCGTCGCTAATGTCTCAGCGCAGTTCGTCCAGCGCCAATTGGTGCTTCTTGCACAGACGATAGATCGTCACGCGCGACACTTTGAGCCGGCGCGCACATTCGCTTACGTTGAAACGGCTTTCGCGCAGGCACGCGATCACCGCGTCACGCTCCGCCGCCACGCGGGTGCTGCCCAGGCTGGAGCGGGCAGCCTGGCGGCTCAGCACATCGGACAGGTCCAGGTCTTCCACGCTGATCAACGCGTCCTCCGCCACCACGGCGGCGCGCTGCACGCGATTGAGCAACTCGCGCACATTGCCGGGCCACGCGAAATCCAGCATGACGCGCCGCGCGCCGGCACTGAAGCTGCGCGCTCGACTGGGATGGGTTTCGCGGAACGTATCGAGGAAGCGCTGAGCCAGCAATAAGACGTCGTCCTCGCGCTCGCGCAGGGCGGGCATGCGCAGGCGCAGCACGTTCAAGCGGTAGTACAGGTCCTCACGAAAACGGCCAAGCTCCACGGCCTTTTCCAGATCCACATGGGTGGCCGCCAGCACGCGCACATCCAGCTTGATCAACTGACTGCTGCCGACGCGCTCGAGTGTGCCTTCCTGCAGGAAGCGCAGCAGGCTGGTCTGCGCGTCCAAGGGCAGGTCGCCCACTTCGTCGAGAAATACCGTGCCGCCGGCGGCCGTTTCGAAATGGCCTATGCGACGCGCATTAGCGCCGGTGAAGGCACCGCGTTCGTGACCGAATAACTCCGACTGCACCAGATTGGGCGGCAATGCGCCGCAATTGATGGCGGCAAAGGGACGATCAGCGCGGGCCGACAGCCCGTGCAGGGCGCGCGCGGCCACTTCCTTGCCGGTACCGGTTTCGCCGGTAATCAGCACTGGCAGTTCCACCGGCGCGTACTTGCGGATGCTCGCCACCACA
>NZ_JAELTT010000112.1 GCF_016428975.1 Dyella sp. ASV21 | reverse complement strand
CGACCAAGGGCACACCGCTCGCTGGTGTGACGTCGGGTGTGCTGCAGCCGGTCGATGGCACGCTGCATACGGTGGCAACCACGTTGTCGAATCCTGCCTCGGGTCTCGGCGGTGTGCTGGGTGGCGGTGCCGGTGGCGCAACGTCCAGCCTGCCGGCCACGGTGGATGGTGTAATGGGTGCGGTGACCGGCGTGGTTGCTGGTGCGACCAAGGGCACACCGCTCGCTGGTGTGACGTCGGGTGTGCTGCAGCCGGTGTCGAGCACGGTTCACAACGTGGTCTCCAGCGTGGCGGGTTCGGGTTCGGGTTCGGGTTCGGGTGCGGGCGGCTTGCTGGGAGGTGGCAGCAGCTCATCGCTGCAGCCGGTGACGCAGGATCTGGGGCAGGTTCTGGCCGACACCAACAAGGCGTTGGGCAACGTGTTGTCCTCGCCGCTCGGCAACGGCGTACCCACGGCGGTGGGTCAAGGCGGCGGTGTCGGCGCCGTGGTGAGCGATCTTCTCAACACCGTGGCCGATACGGCCAACAGCGTCCCCGGCGTGCAGTTGGGTAGCACGGGCAACGGGGCGAGCTCGGGCCAGAACCTGCTCGGTGTGCTGCCGGGTGCATCGGGTCTGGTCAATGGTCTGGTACCAGGCCTCGCCGGTGCATTGGGCGGCAAGACGGCTTCTTCGCCGGCAACGTCGCCTGCGACCAGCCCCGCTTCGCCGCAGACCGTTCCGGTGGTGCCGCCGCCGTCGGCCACGCCCACGGGCCTTATCGTCGGCAATGGCGGCGTGGTGGGTACGGCCTCGCAGTTGCTCGGTTCTTCCAGCAACAGCCTGTTCAACAACACCAATGGCTATGTCACCAACGGTGGCTTGCAGGTGAATGCGGCCAACTTCACCCAGGGCTATTCGGTGGTGAGCGTGGCGGGTATTCCCACGGTCAATCTCACCCCGGTCGGTACGGTACTCACCACGGTGGGCGGCACCACACTCGGCAGCACGGGCAGCAATTCGCATCTGACACTGATTGGTGCGGTGACGTCCGACAGCTACATCACCAACGTCAACAATGGTGCGGCGGGTGGCATTGCCGGTCTGCTGCTACCCAATGGCGCGCCCGCCTGGTCCTCCACCTGCGCCAATGTGCTCGGTGTGGTCAAGGCCTCGTGCTGGGCAGTGAATGCCGCGCAGGACTACCAGGTGCTGATGGGTGATGGCGCCACCGCCAACGGCTCGAAGGAAGTGGTGATCGGCACCAATGCCAACCACACGCTGCCGGCCGTCACCGCCGCCAGTGCGTTCCCGGGCGCGGGCGCCAATGATCCCAACGATCCGAGCGGTGTACCGACGGCCGACTATCAGGCGCGCCTTGGCCACTCCGTGGTGATCGGCGATAGCGCCTCCGGCACGGCCAACGCGCAGACCATCATCGGCGCACAGGCTACTTCGAGCGTCGCCAACAGCGTGGCGCTGGGTTATGCGTCTTCCGCCACGCGCGGTGCACAGAGCAACTACACCGCGTTCGGGCTGACGGGCATGCAGAACTCGGCCGGTGAAGTGTCGGTGGGTTCTGCCGGTCAGGAGCGCCAGATCACCAACGTGGCAGCGGGCAGCGCGCCCACCGATGCGGTGAACATGGCGCAGTTGCAGGGCGTGGTAGTAAACATGGGCGATGCGGTGCAGTACGACGACACCACGCATGCCACGGTTACCTTCGCCGGAACCAACAGTACCGACGGCGGCGCGACCAACGGCACCACGCTGGCCAACCTGCACCAGGGGGCCATCAATGCCACCAGCACGCAGGCCATCAACGGCGCGCAGATGTGGTATTGGACGCAGGACACCTCCAACGTCTACAGCAACTACAGCCTCTACAACGCCATTAAGAACATCACCCCGGGCGGTGGCACCGTCAACAACAATGGCGGCCCGGTGAAGTACTTCAACGTGAACTCCACCCTGGGTGACTCCTCGGCGACCGGTACCAATAGCATCGCCATTGGCCCGACGGCGGTGGCGAGTGGCACCAACGCGGTAGTGATGGGTAACGGTGCGAGTGCGGCAGGCAGCAATGGCACCGCCATCGGTGGCGCTGCCTTCGCCGCCGGCCCCAACGACACCGCCATTGGCGGCAATGCCCAAGTGCATGCCGACGGCAGCGTCGCCTTGGGCGCCAACGCCACCATCGCCTCCACGGGCACCAACTCCGTCGCGGTGGGTGAAAGCGCTTCGGTGACGGCCGCCTCGGGCACCGCCGTGGGTCAGGGAGCATCGGCCACGGCAAGTGGATCGGTGGCGCTCGGTCAGGGTTCGGTGGCTGATCGTGCCAACGCGGTATCGGTGGGCACGGCCAGCAACACGCGTCAGATCATCAACGTGGCAGCAGGCACGCAGGGCACGGATGCGGTGAACTTGTCCCAGCTGCAGGCCAGCGTCGCTACGTCGCAGGCAGGCACCGTGCGCTATGACTCCAATTCGGATGGCAGCGTCAACTACGGCAGCGTCACGCTGGGCAACGGCAACGCCGGCACGGCGATCCACAACGTGGCCAATGGCGTGGCTACCAGCGACGCGGCGAATGTGGGCCAATTGAATGCGGGTATCCAGCAGGCACAGAACTGGGCAGCCGGCTACACCGACCAGCGCTTTGGGCAGTTGAGCGGCCAGATTCAGGACGTAAACAATCGTGCCAACGCGGGTGTGGCCGCTGGCATGGCGATGGCGGGCTTGCCGCAGGCGTATGAGCCGGGTCGAAGCATGGCGGCGGTATCCGCGGGTACGTTCCGTGGCGAGTCGAGCATGGCCATCGGTATCTCGACCATCTCGCAGGGCGGCCGGTGGGTCTACAAATTGAGCGGCAGCATTGACACACGCGGGGACGGCGGCGTGGCGATTGGTGCCGGCATGACGTGGTGAGCGCTCAGCGCTCATCACTCGGTCTTCGGACAACGATCAAGGGGAGTCGTCATGCACAAGTTCAATGCACATCGGTGGCTATTGCCCGCTCTCATAGCGGCCAGTGTCAGCCTGTTCGGTTGCAGCACCGCCGCCACGCGCGGCGATAACTCGGGCGCCCCGGTTTTTCCGGACCCGGCACGTTCCACCATGCCGGAGGGCGCATTCGTCAATGTGGAGAACCTGCGCAAGCTGGCGCCGGGCATGACCAAGCATCAGCTGTTTGACCTGCTGGGCGCGCCGCACTTCAGCGAGGGCGTGTTCGACGTGCCCAAGTGGAACTACATCCTGGCTTTTCGCACGGAGGACGGCCAATCGTTCAAGTGCCAGTTCCAGGTGCAGTTCGACGAGCACCACCTGGCCAAGGCGTATTACTGGAAGCCCGAATCGTGCAAGAGCCTGCTGGAGATACGCCAGCCGGCGCCGACGCCCACACCGCAGCCGCAGACGATGGAAACCATCAGCCTGTCGTCCGACGCGTTGTTCGGTTTCGACAGCGCCACGCTGACCGCCGAGGGCAAGCGCAACCTGGACGGATTGCTTGAACGCGTGCAGGCCGCCAGTCACATCCAGAACATCATGATTACCGGCTACACCGATCGCATCGGCAGCGAAGGCTACAACCAGGCGCTGTCGCGGCGACGCGCGGAGGCTGTGCGCGATTACCTCGCGGCGCATGGGGTGGCGGCAGCGGCGATGATCGTGGAGGGCCGTGGTCCGGCCGATCCGGTAGTGCAATGCAACGACAAAGCGCGCGATCGCCTGATTGCTTGCCTCGCCCCCAATCGCCGGGTGGAGCTGAAAGGCAGCGCGCGGACATCCTCCTGAGCCATGAAGCAGCGTCTGCCGTCATCGACACCGTGGTGGCTTAAGGACCCGGTGACCCCCGTGGCGCCCTCCCCCTAAGCGCCAAACACCACCATCACGGTGTCGTTGAGGGCAGATGCAAGTTGCACCTGGTTTTTATCCAAAGCACGACATCAGCAAGGCAGGAGCCTGTCGTCGTCGGCACCGTGGTGGCACAAGGAACCGGTGACCCCCGCGGCGCCATCCCCCTAGCGCCCACTACCGCCACGGTGCCGACTACGACAGGTTCGATATCCCCAAGACCACGGGGTTGTGCGTGGCCAAGACGACCATCCGCGAGGAGGAAGTCATCATGGAATCGATTTATGCCATCCGCCCCGGAGAAGGGCGCCAGTGGTGCATCACGCTGGGACGTCAGCTGGTGCGCAGCAAGCTCAGCCCAGCCGCCGCCATCCAGCTCGCGCGCCGCCTGGCACGCGAGCGCTATCAGCGCACCGGCGCCCCCGCGAGGGTGGAGTTCCTCGGCGGTGTGGCGCCTATCGTGCTGGGCATGTACGGCTTGCGTTGAACGCGGCTCAGGACGAGCTTCCGCCCAGGTAGTCGAGGGTGGCCTGCAGCATCGACTCCATGCCGATCTTCAGGGCGCCTTCGTCCATGAAGAACTTGGGTGAGTGGTTGGCCGGTGCCTTCAGCGCGTCCTGGCCTTGCGGCGTGGCGCCGACGAAGAAATACACGCTGGGTACTTCCTTGGCGAAATACGCGAAATCTTCCGACGCCATCCACGGCTTGGCTTCGATGGTGTGCTCGGCACCGATGGCTTTGCCGATGCTGCTGCGCACGCGCGCGGCGAGTGCCGGGTCGTTGACCAGCACCGGGTTGCTGTCGCCCACCGGAATCTGTGTTTCGACCGTGGCGCCATTGGCCGCCGCCACATGCTCGGCGATGCCCTTGAGGTTGTCGATGGCCTGTTGGCGCATGCCCGCGTCAAACGTACGCAAGGTGCCTTGCAACTCCACCTGGTCAGGCACGATGTTGTAGCGCGCGCCGCCTTCCACGATGCCGAAGCTGAGCACCGCGGGCAGCTCGCCGATATTGAGCTTGCGGCTGACGATGGTCTGTGCGGAGGTGATGATCTCCGCCGAGGTCACGATCGGGTCCACGCCGTTCCACGGCATCGCGCCATGGGTCTGGCGGCCGTGCACCACCAGCTTGAACCAGTCCGAGCCGGCCATGGTGGGGCCGGGTCGTAGCGCCACGGTGCCGACGTTGAGCGAGCTGACCACGTGCATGCCGAACATCGCGTCCGGCTTGAAGTCGCGGAACACGCCGTCCTTCAGCATCAGCGAAGCGCCGCCTTCCTCACCGGCGGGGGCGCCTTCTTCCGCTGGCTGAAACACGAACATTACTTCGCCGGGCAAATCCTTCTTCATGCCGGCCAGCACCGTCGCCAGGCCCAGCAGCATGGCGGTGTGCGCATCGTGGCCGCAGGCATGCATCACGCCGGTGGGCTTGCCGCGGTACTCGCCCTTGGCCTTGGACGCGAAGGGCAGGTCCACTTCCTCGGTAACCGGCAGCGCATCCATGTCGGCGCGAATGGCCAGCTTTGGCCCAGGCTTGCCACCTTTGAGGATACCGACCACGCCGGTATGGGCCACGCCGGTATGCACGTCGAGGCCCAGCTTTTTCAACTGCGCAGCCACCAGCGCGGCGGTGCGCGTTTCTCGATTGCTCAGCTCCGGGTGCTGATGGATATCACGCCGCCACGCGGTGACCTGGGGTAATTCACCCTGCACCAGCTGCGCGGTATCGGCGGCATGGGCGGAACCGGCGGCGAGAGTGGTCAGGGCGAGGGCGAGCACGGTGCGGCGCATGGTGGAATCTCCACGGATGGGACCTCGATCCTAGCGCTCATGCGCGCTGGTTTTGTAGCGGCGCAGGATGACCTCTACCAAAGTCGAGAGGGTCTTGGGTGGTGCGGGGCGAGTGCTATGCTCGGCTGCCGATCGACGAGGTGACCCGATGCGCGCGGCAAGCTATGTTCATGGTGTCAGTCCTCAGCCGTTGCTCGGCGACACCGTGGGGTCACTGCTGGATCGCATAGCCGCCACGCATCCGTTGCAGCCGGCCTTGGTGGTGCGCTCGCAGGGCGTGCGCTGGAACTATCGCGAGTTCCATGCGGAAGTGGAGCGGGTGGCCGCGGGCTTGCTGGCGTTGGGTATGCAGCGTGGTGAGCGCATCGGCATCTGGGCGCCCAATCGTGCGGAATGGGTCGTGTTGCAGTTTGCCGCGCCCAAGGCGGGGCTGATCCTGGTCAACATCAATCCGGCCTATCGGCGCCACGAGCTGGAGTTCGCGCTCAACAAGGTCGCCTGTCGCGCCCTGGTATTGCCGCGCCGCTTCAAGTCATCCCACTACCTGGACATGCTCCAAGAGCTGGCACCGGAACTCACCGCGTGCGCGCCGGGACAGCTGTTGGCCGAGCGCGTGCCGGCGTTGCGCGAAGTGATCCTGCTCGACGAGGAGGCCGTGCCGGGCACGCGTGCCTGGCATAGCATTGCCGAGCATGCGGACGATGCCGCCATCGCGCGGCTGCGCACTCAGCAGACGCAGTTGAGTTTCGATGATCCGGTGAATATCCAGTTCACCTCGGGTACCACGGGCGCACCGAAGGGCGCCACGCTCACGCATCACAACATCGTCAACAACGGCTATTTCATTGGCGAGGCCATGCGCCTCACCGAGCAGGATCGCCTGTGCATTCCGGTGCCGTTCTATCACTGCTTCGGCATGGTGCTGGGCAATCTGGCCTGTGTCACGCACGGTGCATGCATGGTGATACCGGGCGAAGGCTTCGAGGTCGTCGCCACGCTGGAAGCGGTGCAGGAGGAACGCTGCACCGGTCTGCATGGCGTGCCCACCATGTTCATTGCGGAGCTGGAGCACCCGGAGTTCCATCGTTTCGATCTCAGTTCGTTGCGCACCGGCATCATGGCCGGTTCGCCGTGCCCGATCGAAGTGATGCGTCGGGTGGTGAGCGACATGCATATGAGCGAAATCACCATCGCCTATGGCATGACGGAAACCAGCCCGGTGAGTTTCCAGACCACCCTGGACGATCCGCTCGAACGGCGCGTGGACAGCGTGGGACGCATCCACCCGCATGTGGAAGTAAAACTGGTGGATGAGCGCGGAAGCATCGTGCCGCGCGGCACGCCAGGTGAGTTGTGTACGCGTGGCTATTCGGTGATGTTGGGCTATTGGGAAGACGACGCGCGCACGCGCGAGACCATCGACGCGGCACGCTGGATGCACACCGGCGATCTGGCCGTGCTCGATGACGATGGCTACTGCACCATCGTCGGTCGACTCAAGGACATGATCATCCGTGGCGGCGAGAACGTTTATCCGCGCGAGATCGAAGAGTTTCTCTACACCCACCCCAAGGTGCAGGATGTGCAGGTGTTCGGCGTACCCGATGCCAGGTTCGGTGAGCAGGTATGTGCGTGGATTCGCCTGCGCGAAGGCTGCGAATGCAGCGAGGCGGAGATCCAGAGCTATTGCCGCCATCATCTGGCGTACTTCAAGGTGCCGCACTATGTGCGCTTCGTCGACGCGTTTCCGATGACCGTTACCGGGAAAGTGCAGAAGTACCTGATGCGCGAGGCGATGACCGCGGAACTGCATCAGGGCGCCACCGCGACACCCTGAGCGTTGGTTCTATCGCCAGCTTCGCGAGGGCAGCGCCGGGTGGCTGGCTAGCCAGCCGGCTACGTCCGCCGCGGGCATGGGGCGTGCAATATGGAAGCCCTGGGCTTCGTCGCATGCCATGCCGAGCACGCTGTCGTACAGCTGCCTGGTTTCCACGCCTTCCACCACCACGCGGAAGCCCAGGCTGCGCGCCAGCTCGGCTACCGAGCGCACGATGGCTTCGTCATGGCGGCTGGTGCCCATGCCGCGCACGAAGGATTGATCGATTTTCAGGCTGGTCGCGGGCATCTGCCGCAAGGTTGCCAGGTTGCTGTAGCCGGTGCCGAAATCGTCGATGGCAATGCCTGCGCCGAGCTGGCGCAAAGCGGTGAGGTGACGGCGGGTGGTGGCGCTGTGCTCCATCAGCGTGCTCTCGGTGAACTCCAGCTCCAGCGTATCC
>NZ_JAELTT010000111.1 GCF_016428975.1 Dyella sp. ASV21 | reverse complement strand
GGCGTAGTAGCTCTCCAGCAGGTGCACGGCATCGGCGGCGCGTCCTTGCTGGATATCGAGGGTGGCCATGTCGCTGCGCGCGGCGTTGGCGAACAGCGTTTCGCCGCCTTGCACGCACTGATCCACCACGCTCTGGAACTGCGAGCGGTTGAGCTGGCCCTTGCCGCTATGGAACAGTGCATGCAGCCGGTAATAGTCGGCGCGGCAGGCATTCTTGCCATCCGGCACGTTCTGGCGCATCCGCTCGGCGTATTCGACGGCCTGGTCGTGCTGCCGGGCGATAATCAAAAACTGGGCCGCTTCGCCCAAGGCGCTGTAGCGGGCGTCCTTGTCGTTGACCTGTGGCAGGAGCTCGGCCAGCTGGTTCAGCTGGATAAAGGCTTCTTCGTAGCGGTGGCCAAAGCCGAAGATGTTGAGCAGGGTGGCGTTGGCGCGCAAGCGCAGCGCAACGTCCGGTGCCTGTTCGGCAATGCTGCGCAGGGTGACGCTGGCGCGGGCGTAATTGCCATCGAAAGCGGCCTGCCAGGCTTCCAGGTAGCGCAGCTTCCACTGGTCATCGAGCGGTAGGTCACCCGATTCCCGAGAGAGGTGATCGAGGATCTTGAGGAACTCGGGGTGATTGGACGTCTTGATGTCCAACGCACGCTGCAAAAGTTGTTCGGGCGCTTCGGAGGTGGACACGGCGGCGACCGCCGTGCCCATGCTCAGGCCCAGGAGTGCGGCGACTCCCACGCCATACCATCGGCACGTTTTGCGTTGCCGAGGCATGTCCGGATCAGGCGTGCGCCGAGACGCGCGGCACGGCGTTGCGTGAGGAGGGCTTCTCTTCCTCGTCCTCGCCTTCGTCGTCTTCTTCCTCGTCCTCGCGGCCCGGATTGTTCTGCGTATGGAACATCGGCTGCTGGTCCAGCAGCGCATACAGCTCGGCGGTGCTCTTGGCGATGATCGCCGCGCCCAGTTCGGCATTGACCTGGGCGGCTTCGAGAGCGGCGACAAGTTCTTCTTGGGAGGCGTAACGCAGCTGGGCGTCAGCGCCCAAGCGTTCCAGAAATTCGATAACGCTGGACATGGTGAGTTTCCCCCTGATGATCGTGGAATGCCACGCGACCTCTCCCCTTCTAGTGCTACCCCTCCCCTGGGGAGAACTAGGAGGAGGGGATCATAGCGCTGTTTACAGCTAAAAATGTCTAGACAGGCATAGGCTGAGAGCGAATGGTTTCAGCCTGGCTGTGCGGCCAGCGCGGCCAGGCGCGCTTCGATATCCGGGTCCCTTTCCAGCGGCCTGGCGGGCGGTACGGCCAGGGTGTCGGCACCATTGAGATCGATCTCAGGCAGCCGCGACAGCGGCAGCCGCTCCACGCGCGGTAACTGCAATGGCAAGGTGGCCGCGCGATAGATGATGACCTCGTGGTCCAGCGGATAGTGCCGGGCCAGCACCTCCACCAGCACCTGACGGTGGGCCGGCCCCGTGGCGAACTGGCGGCTGCTGAGCTCCCCGGCCAGCCCGATCTGCCACAGGATCAGCCAAGCGGTAGGGTCCACCTGGCGGCGATACACCATGAACTGGGTAGTATCGAAATGCTGGCAGCCAACACTGCCCGGGTCGATGCCGAGATCGGCATACAGGCAATCTTCGGACGAAATGCCCGGTTCCATATGGGCGCGATAGCCCTCGGCGCGGGCTTCCTTCACCGCGCGGTGCGGAGCCCAGGCAAACACGCCCGGGTGGCCGTAAAACACAGCGCATACGCGCTTGCCCGCGCGCACTTCGGCGAGGATGGCATCGACCATCTCGCGATAGGTTTGCAGGCGCGATTTGCCCTCGCGGTAATACGGCTGAAGGCTGCGTACGTCCGGGTGCATCTCCTTGAGCCACAGCTCTACCACGCCGTCGGACACGCCAGCGAACACTACCTCGGCCGTCTCGACATGGCTGCGCGCAAGCGCCGTGATGTGCGAACCCAGGGTGATGCCGATGCCGACGCAAGCGAGGCTTCCGGTGTAGGGGGACGTACTCAATGCCTGGCGCTCCTGGGTCACTCGAGGCATGGATGGGCAACCCCGTGCCGTGTGCGTGGAGCATAAGCAAAGCTCGCCTAAGCTTACTATCTGAATTTGTCACGTCAGTAGTTGCCGTGGTGATGGCGTGGCCTTGGGTGTCTCGATATGTAGTCCTTGCTGGCGGCCGGATTTCCCGCGGCGGGACGGTGGCGCCTGTGCGGGGGCGATCGGGGCAGCCTTGGCGGCAGGGCTGCCTGAATCAGGCGTCGAGTGGAACGTCTATCTGCCCTTTTCAAAGGCGTCGCTGAGAAACGGGGGCAAATCGAAGGACCATCATCATCGCGCCGTCGCGCAGCACCTCGTCGGCAGCTTGCGATAGCCGTATCGATTGCCGCATGCCCTCCACGAGGTTATTCGGGCCGCCGATGCGGCGGCAGCCCGCGTTGCTGCCTGCAGGGAACGCCGCACCCGTCCGGCGCACCCGTGGGTGGGGCGGCCATGGATGGGCGCCGTGGAGGCCCAGTCGTTCGTCATGGCGGATACCCGCGGGTGTGTAGGGGGGGCCGCGACTGCATCGCGATAAAGCTGGGTCGCCCTCGGCATCGGTCGCGCACGCGTACGACGGGCTCGGGCTTTCCCTAAGCCACCCACTGCTGCAAACGCCCATGCCATAGCCGGCGCGTGCGCGTTTTTACGCCGTCGGCCTGGTGAAAGCGTTCGGTCCAACAGTCGCGTCCGGCATCCACCTTGCAGCGCGCCGTATGAAGCGGAGCGGCGGCAAGCACGGGGGCGAGGCAGCGGAAGGCGCGCCGAATGTCCGAGGGCGTGCCTTCGCCAAACTGGAACACGAAGATCGCCGGACTGTGCGGCAACGGGAACTGCCCGTCATCCAAAAAGTCGCGGTCGCAGGTGAACAGCGCCAGGCCTCGTTGCAAGGCATGCGCAGCATGCGCATGCGCCGGCTGGCCCAGCAGGTTGGCCTCGGCGGCGGTTTGCACGGCGGCCCCCACGGAACGTAGCAATTCGACCGCGCGCGGCGGGAAATGCTCATCGGCATAGAAGCAGACGGTGGTCTGCGGGCGCAGTCCGTCTACCTCCTGTTCGGGCGCGGCGGTTGACCATGCCGAGTTTTCCTTCAGGTCTTCCGGGTCACGCCACATGGGGCACCTCAACTCCGTTAGGCCGTGGTCGGTAGCGTCGTGACTTGCACCCGCTGCCGTCAAGTTCGTTCTTTCCTATCTCCTTTGGTGCATACACACGCGGGTAGGGTCGATGGCTCAGCGGCGAGCTGCGTCCCCAAGCAGGCTCCATCCTCACGCGGGCACCAGGGCATGGTCCTTGTTGCGCTACGCCGGTCGTCCGGCGGCGCGACGTTGGGGGCCGGTAGGCCAATAGTTGCAAGGTCGCCCCGATAGCCTCTTTGCAGGCCTGGGCGCTGCGCGGCGGCGCACTTGCTCACCCAGCCGGTCGGCATCTCGCTGCCATGGCTGGTCTTGATTGCGGATTCCGGTCGGAGTGAACACCCATCCCGGCGATCACTGCCCCTGGTGCTGACCAGGGGGCAAGGGCGCTTGCGGCCATATTATGGAAAGGTCCGTTCCCGTCGCGGCCAATACTCGCGACATCCGCTCGCGACCCCAACCGGACCGGCTGGACAAGACCCGCTACAAGCGCCCCCAGAGTCTTGTCGATTTCCGATCATCAGCTTCGTCGTCAGTGCATAACCACTCGAAGGATCTGCAATGAAATACCTCGGCCTAGCCTACTTCGCTCCCGAAAAGTTCGCTGCGATGGCGCCACACGACATCAAGGAACTGGTGAGCCAATGCCCTGCATTGGACGAGACGATGCGCGCTACTGGCAAGGTTGTGGTTTCGGCGTCGCTTGGCGATCTTTCCACCTGGACCACCCTTCGCCCGCGCAGCGGCAAGACGCACGTCAGCGATGGGCCTTACACCGAGTCAAAGGAAGTAGTGGGTGGCTTGTTCATCATCGAGGCGGACAGCCGCGACGAGGCGCTGCGCATCGCATCCATGCACCCGGCTGCCACGCTGGGCGAAGAATGCGGGTGGGCCGTGGAGCTTATCCCCATGGATTTCTACCTGGCCCCATGAGGGCCGGCGGTGATTGCAACACCCGCTCTCGACCCAAGGCGGACTGTTCGCCGTACAAGCAAAGCAAGAGCGATATCAGCGCGGACTTGGTGTCCAACTTCAATGATTGCCGGGATGTGCACGCTGACCCCGCTTTGCTGTGCTCATTGCCTTTGCGATCTGGCGAAAGAGCACCATGCATCGTCTAGTCCCGCTGGCGGAAGGTAGAGGTCACGCTGGTCGCTGTACCCGTCGCGGTGAACTTTTATACGTCCATTGAATCGATAGAGGTACTGAGCCGGCGACTCAACGAGTTTCCACACATCGGAGGGATAGCCTTGAACGTAGCACTTCGAAGGACAGGACAAGCAGTCCTGTGGATGGCTTTTGCGGGCTGCGCGTATGCTGGCGGTGGCGCACCTGTCGCGGTGCCCGAACGCGTTTCGGACAGCTACGCCAAGGCTGGAACCCTCGTCGAGATTGCGCCGGGCCGAAGATTGAATTTGCGCTGCGAGGGAAGCGGCCCTCAGACCGTGATTCTTGAAGCTGGATCGCATGCCGACACCACAACCTGGTTCAAGTTGCAGCCGCTGTTGGCAGCGTCTGCCAAGGTGTGTTCCTACGATCGAGCCGGTTATGGCTTTAGCGATGGAGGGCCCTTGCCGCGAGACCTTGCCGCGGAAGTTGCGGACCTGCATGCATTGATCCAGCACGCAAAGCTCCATACGCCCTTGGTGCTGGTCGGACACTCCAGGGGAAGCAATATCGCTCGACTGTATGCGCAGCGATATCCAGCCGATCTGAGCGGAATGGTCCTGATTGACCCGCCAGCTCAGGATGTAGCGTCAGTTGCGCCGGAGTGGGCCAGGCAAGAAGCTCAGATGAGCGAGCAACGGTTTAGCTTTATCGACCATTGTGAGGCCGGCGCCGAAAAACATCAGCTGGCATCGCCACCGACCGCACTAGCGGCGTGCGTCGCTGTCGGCAATCCGCTCGCAAGCGCCAAGGTGAACGCAAGCATTGCTGCATATAAATTCAAACCGGTGTTTTGGCGCACCTTGGAATCGGAGCTTCGGGACAACGCAGTCATATATGGTCAGCCAGTATCACCCAGCGAAACTCTGGGCGACTTGCCCGTGATCGTACTGACGGCCTCCGATACCTATGCGGACGCCCCCGGCGACATTCGACAGACGCTGGCGGCGGCGAGAGATGCAACCCAAGCGAAGATTCTAGCCACGACCACTCATGGCCGACGCATCCTGGTTGACCATGCATCGCACGATATCCAACTGGATCAGCCCGTGGCGGTGGCCAACGCCGTGGATGCGCTGTTGGAGCAAACGGCGACCTCAGCGCTACCCCGTCGAAGTGGCGGTCATCGCAGCGACTAAACGGAGAGTTGGCGGGAACGCCTTGCAAATAGCGGGCTTCCATCCAGCGTTACCGGTGGGTACGGAATCCATTCGCGCCAGTCGCGATGCGCCGGACCCGCCCATTTATTTCCCGGTATCAGTGGCGCAGGGGCTGCCCCGTTGCCCAGCGCCAGACCCAGCCCGACAAAGCCCAGCCAGCCGCCGAAGTAACCGGGGGGCCGCACGCAGCGATACGGCCCCGCGATCACCAGCCGGTGATCGCTCTGCACCGCCACGTTGGCCGAAAAGGATTTCCGCAGCGTCCACATGCCGGCCCGGCGGATGCAAAAGCCCGTGAGCATCACGGCGATGCCGAAGATTTTCAGTGCAGGTGTAAATGCCAGCGCGCCGATGCCTGGGAAATAGAGGGCAATGGACAGCCAGGTTCAAGAATCTCGGCTAATTACCGCTCCGACACCACACATCTTCGATGGCCACCGCGTTGAAGACGCGGATGACTCGCTTCCCAAATCAGTAGCTACTGGCGAAGTGAGCTTGCCGTCGGCAGAATGGTGGGAGGATGCTTGCATGCAGCGCACAAGCCGTCAGGCGAACTGACCTGCGCCTAGATGACCGGAATGCGGGTGTCCATGTGGCTTGGAAGCATAATCAACGTCGATGGATTGAGGGATGCAACCGATGGAACAACGCAGGATCGCATGGGTACTTTGTAGCTCTATGTGGCTGTTGGCTTCGGCGGCCTGTGCGCAGGACGTTCCGGCGAATGGCATCCACTTGGTGGCGCCAACGGCCGCGACTGGCCTTGTTTCACCAGCGCCCGCGCTAAAAGTTCTTGAAGATGGAGGCACGGTTGTGAAGCCGGTGGCCGCCAGTGGATACCACGAGCCATTGCGTGCTCCCTTGGCGTCTGGCGTGGATCCATTCGCTTCGCGATCAATGTCATCTGTAGCTACTGGCGTTGCATCGCCGCTGCCGGTTTTTCAGTCAGACGGCTCCTCAAGGCTTGAACAGGCGTCGCGGGGAGCGTTCGAGTTTGCTGCAAAATTGGCTCTATCGATGGCAGCAGAGAAAACCGGCGCCACAAGGCCTGTACCGCCTCCGGCGAATCTCCCCTACAGGTCGAACTCGCCCACGCCGGAGCCGGCTGCGGTTGCTACAACCTGCCAGGAGAGCGACGCGAGTCGCGTTCCGGTCGCCTGTATAGGTCATTAATCCGCAGTCATGGTTTGGAGTTGCTCGGCTGCTTCCGGGTGGGCGTTCGCGCCGACTCAAAAGCTTGGCTTGCGATCGCTGCCGACATCGCTGATTCGCGCCCGTCCTGACGTGACATGTCTGCTTTCGACTGCGGCTGAAGCCGCAACCTGGAGCACACCTAGGCATGGGCACAACAAGGGAGGGGGCATGTCCCGCGCGTTACGTGGTTTTGTCTGGATCGTAGTGCTTGCCCTTTGCAGTTCGAGAGCCATTGCGCAGGCCGAGTCCTCCCACCAGGAGCCACCCTGTGACAAAGCCTGCCAACGGATAGAGCTCGATGCCTTGTTCAAAGCTATGGATGACGCGGAAATGACGCGCCATCCGAAGTCGAGTACTTCGTCAGATTGCGCTGCTTACGCGGGAGGCGACCTGCCAGACGTTCTTTTGGACGTCTGCGCGAAGCTCACGTACGTCCGGTCACTTCCTATGGGAGATACCTCCCGCTTTTCGTGCCCGCGTGACAGCACATCACTTGTTGGGACTCCAAGACAACAAATCGTCGCTATCTGGGGGGGGACCCGACTTCGTGCAAAGCGCAGCACCGTCGGGCCGCGCAAAGGGCGATGGCCAGTGGACATACTTTCTGGGAAGAGCCAAGCCAGGATGGGTCGGCGGCGGATTTGCCGAACTGACTCTCTACTTTGTTGACGGAATTATCCGGAAGGTCGACTGTGGACTTGCCAGGTAAAGTCCGCTTGCGACCCGAACCCAGGATGCACATTCCGCCCTTGTAGATGAGCTCATGGGCGATCCTCTGCAGAAAAGGGGCAGCGTTCGCCTCCTTGGAAAGAAGTACGCTGCCCCTTTGTTCTTCACGCTACTGTCAATCGCCCATGCCGGACCGGCTCAAGCCTCAGGGAGCGTTGTTGCCTGCCGATGACACATCGCCATCCACGGCCTTGATGAAATCAGGGTCGAGGAAGAGCTTGCCAACGAGCTTCTGCACGACGACGGGGTAGTTTTGGATGGCCGCCGGGATGGCGACGCCGCCAAGGAACGACGACTCCCACTCATGTTCTGCCGTCAGTGTCTTGTCGTAGATGGGGTGGCCGTCGCGTATCACGACAAAGCGTGCCCCCAGGTTCGCCATACCTTTGCTGAAACCGCTGCTGTCCAGTTCGTTCCGGGTCAGCGTGGCATCGATGCGCGTAGCGGCGTGATGGTCAAGTCGCCCGGCTGCCTGGAGTTCACTGACCAATGCTTCCTGTAGGTAGGCCGAGAACGTGTGGTCGGGGCCTGTGCCCTCCAACGCGCTGGCGCGTACCGCCAATCGGGTGTTGGGTACGCCACTTTCCGCAACCACCTGGCCCACGTCCAGCTTGTCGCCTTGGTGCTTGAGCAGCGACTCGGTGTTGGCAATGGGCGGCTTGTAGG
>NZ_JAELTT010000110.1 GCF_016428975.1 Dyella sp. ASV21 | reverse complement strand
GTCAAGGGCGGGCTGCTCATGATCTCTGAGACTGCGGTCTGGGCAGACGATCGGCCTTGCAGGATCACCTTGCGCGCGTAGTCGCGTTCGGAAACGATGCCTACCAGCCTATCGCCGCGCATCACCAGCAGGGCGCCGACGCGGTGCTCGGCCATATGCTTGATCGCTTCGAGTACGGGCGCGTCCGGTGCGATGCTGAAGATGTCGCTGCCCTTGCTTTCCAGCAAATGCTTGACTTGGCGCATGCTTGAACCTCCCACGCGGTCGCGGATGGGCCGCATGGATTGAGTCTAGCGCTGCCGTGAGCGCAGGGTGTTGGGCCGGCGTGAAGCTGCAACTCAGCGGGCGTGGCCGGCGTCCCCTTGAGCCTTGGCCGGGCGCTGCTCCTCGATGAAATACAACGGTCGCTGCTTGCTCTCGGCGTAGTTCCGGCCGAGGTATTCGCCGATCACGCCGAGCGCCAGCAACTGCACGCCACCAATGAACAGGATGACCACCATCAGCGAGGGGTAGCCGTGCACCGGGTCGCCGAACACCACTGCCTTGCCAAACACCCACAGGCCGTACAGGAACGCCAGCAGCGAGGAGAACACGCCGGTCCAGGTGGCCAGGCGCAGCGGGGCGGTGGAGAACGAGGTGATGCCCTCGATCGCCAACTGCATCAGGCGCCAGTAGTTCCACTTGGTTTGCCCGGCCTGTCGTGGTTCGCGCAGGTAGTACACGGCGGTCTGACGGTAGCCGATCCAGGCGAACAAGCCCTTCATGAAGCGCTGTCGCTCACGCAACTGGCGCAGCGCCGCCAGGGCGCGTCGCGACAGCAGCCGGAAATCGCCGGTATCGCGTGGCACGCGGGTATCGGACAGGCGCTCCATGCTGCGATAGAACAGCGCTGCGGTGAGCCGCTTGAAGCCGCTTTCGCCCGCCCGCGCAGTGCGTGTGGCGTAGACCACGTCAAAACCCGCCTGCCATTGCTCGACCAGCGAAGGGATCAGCTCGGGCGGGTCTTGCAGGTCGGCGTCGATGACCACCGCCGCATCGGCATCGACATGGTCCAGGCCCGCGGTGAGCGCGGCCTCCTTGCCGAAGTTGCGCGATAGCTTGATGCCGCCCGTGCGCGGGTCGCGTGCGCGCAGCCCTTCGATCAGCGCCCAGGTGTGGTCGCTGCTTCCATCGTCGATGTAGAGCACATCGCACTCCAGCGGCAATTCGTCGAGCGTGCGACTCAGGCGTGCGTGAAAGCTCTCCAGCACGGCAGCCTCGTTATAGGCTGGTACGACGACGGTAAGGCGGGGCATGGTCGGCGCTCGAAGATCACGGTAAAGGCCGGCATGCTAGTGGAACGCCTCGGCGGCCGCGAGCGTCAGCGCCGTCGAGGCGACCGTGCCGGTGTGGCGCTCTGCAGATAGGCCGGACCGCCCAGCTGATCCATCTGTCGCTGGATCCAGTTGGCGCGGCTCTGTACATAGGCACTGGGCCGATCGGCCCGCAAGCGTCGCGGATTGGGCAGCACGGCGGCCAGTCGAGCGCTCTGCGCCGGGTTCAGGCGCGCTGGCGACTGCTGAAAGAACGCGTCGCTGGCCGCGCCCACGCCGTAAATGCCGTCGCCCAATTCGGCAATGTTCACGTAGACCTCGAGAATGCGCTGCTTGGGCCACAGCGTTTCGATCAGCACGGTGAAATAGGCTTCCAATCCTTTGCGGACGAAGCTGCGGCCGTTCCACAGAAACAGGTTCTTGGCGGTTTGCTGGCTGATGGTGCTGGCCCCGCGCAGGCGCCGTCCTTCGTCCGCGGCATCCATCGCGTCCTGGATGGCGTCGAAATCGAAACCGTGGTGGAACGGAAACTTCTGGTCCTCGCCTGCCACCATGGCCAGCGGCACATAGGGTGATACCTGAGTCCAAGGTACCCAGCGCTGATGCAGGTGGAAGTCGGTCTCGCCGTGGAGCAGGGCGCCGATGCGGCGTTCCATCATTACCGCCGACGTCCAGGGCGGCACAAAGCGCAGCACCAGCACCGCCAGGACGGTCACCGCCAGCCAGCACGCCACGGCCAGGGCCAACAATCGAATCAGGCGAATGGGTAGCGAACGGGTTCGGGTCATGGCGATGGGGGAACGGGCGACGTGGCAGTATAAGAGGCGGTCCATGATCGGCGAGGGGCCCGTCCCAGGTGTCGTTCCAGCCCCGGTCAGGCCACGCGCCATGCGGGCGCGCCGGGTGCGCGTTGTGCCCAGGCCCTGCCGTCCCCATATGGTGGGACTGTTCTTGAGAGGTCCGATCCGTGGAAAACGTGCTTGTCGAAGATGTGCTGCACCGCTTCATGCTTGAGCGCGCCGGCGTGCGTGGCGTGCTGGTCCGGCTTGGGCCGGCCTGGCGCGAAGTGGCCGGCCGTTCCGCCTACCCGGGCGTGCTGCGTTCGGTGCTGGGTGAGACCCTGGCGGCCTGTGCGCTGCTGACCGGCAATATCAAGCTGGAAGGCTCGCTGTCGGTGGAACTGAAAAGCGCGGGCGCCTTGCGCCTGTTGTTCGCCGAATGCACCGACCAGGGCCGCTTGCGCGGTCTGGCGCGCTGGAACGATCCGTTGCCGGACACGCTGGATCTGGCCGCGCTGCCCAATGCCGTCATGGCCATTACCATCGGACATGCCGAGCGCGGCCAGCGTTACCAGGGCCTTGTCGATTTGCAGCATCCGACCGTGTCGGCGGCGTTGGAGAATTATTTCAGCCAGTCCGAACAGTTGCCGGCGCGCATCGTGCTGGCCGCCGATGGCGAGCATGCCGTGGGTCTGATGCTGCAGAAGCTGCCCGACGAAGGTGGCTACGACGCCGCCGAAGACGAGGATGCCTGGACCCGCATCCAGCATCTGACCGCCACGCTGGGCGCCGAGGAGCTGCTGTCCACGCCGCCGGAGCAGTTGCTGTATCGCCTGTATCACGAGGAATCGGTGCGTCTGTTCGATCCGCGCCCGCTGGTGTTCGGTTGCAGCTGCACGCGCGAGCGCGTGGAGACGGTGTTGCGTTCGCTGGGCCGCGAGGAAGTGGAAGCCGCCCTGGAAGCGCGCGATGGCGAGATCGAGGTGATCTGCGAATTCTGCGCGCAGCGCTACACCTTTGATCGCATCGACGCCGAGCACCTGCTCAGCATCAGTCCGGGTGCGAGCGCACCCAGCACGGCGCAGTAAACCGCCCGCGTGGAACGCCAAAGGGCCGGCCAGGAGGTCGGCCCTTTTGTTTTCCATATGTCGGAACCGAAGAGCTTCGGCTCAGGGCAGCGCGAAATGGTGCTCGCGTTGCAGCCACACCTCGGCCATCTTCGGGGTGGCGAACAGGAAGCCCTGGCCGTAGCGGCAACCAATGTGCAACAGCGCTTCACGTTGCTCCTCGTCCTCGATGCCTTCGGCGATCACCTGCATCTGCAGGGAGTTGGCCAGCGCCTGGATGGCGCGAACCACGGCGGCACTGTGGCCGCCCTCGCGCGTCAGTTCGATGATGAAGGAGCGATCGATCTTCAGCGTTTCGATCGGGTACTGATGCAGGTAGCTCAGCGAGGAGTAACCCGTACCAAAATCGTCCAGCGCGATGCTGACGCCATGCGAGCGCAGGTTGTCGAGCATGCGCTTGACCTGGATGGCGTTCTCCAGCAGCGCGCGCTCGGTCACCTCCACGCGCAGGCAGCGTGGCGGAAGATTGTGCGACTGCAGGAGGTCAAGCAGGCGCTTGTCCAGATCCGGTGAGCGGAAGTGCCGCCCCGAGACGTTGATGCTGACAAAGCCGTCGCTGCCCGCCAGTGCTTCGGCCTGCGCGCAGACCTGGTCGAAGATCTGCCAGTCGATGCTTTCCGAGCAACCGCTTTCCTCGGCCACGGCAAGAAAATCCGCCGGCGTGAGCAGGCCGCGGTCAGGATGGCGCCAGCGCAGCAGCGCCTCGTAGCCGACGGTGCGGCCGTTCTGCAAGGCCACGATGGGCTGGTAGAACGGAACGAATTCGTTGCGGCTCAACGCGCGGCGCAGGTCGCCTTCCATTTCCAGCAACGACAGCGCCTCGCGACGCAAACGGTCGTCGAATACGGCGGCGCGATGACGGCCTTCGTCCTTGGCGCGATACATGGCGGCGTCGGCGTCGCGCAGCAGCTCTTCCGGGCGCTGGTAGTGCGGGCTGGGCAGGGCGATGCCGATCGAAGCCGAGGTGAAGATTTCCTTCGCGCCGAGCCGGAACGGCGTTTGCAGCTCATCGATGATGCGCTCGGCGATCAGCAAGGCCATCTTGGGGTCGGTAATGCCCTCGGCCAGCACGGCGAACTCATCGCCGCCCAGGCGCGCCACCACGTCGCGCGTCTTGAGGCAGGCGCGAATGCGCCCACCCACCTGGAACAATAGGTCATCGCCGACCAGATGGCCCACCGAGTCGTTGATCACCTTGAAGCGATCAAGGTCGATGAACAACACCGCGAACAATTCCTGCGTATCGCCGTGATAACGCTGCAGGGCCTGTTCCAGGCGTTGCAGCAGCAGCGTGCGATTGGGCAAGCCGGTGAGCGAGTCGTGCAGGGTTTCGTACTTGAGGCGGCGTTCCACGCGCTCGCGCTCGGCGATCTGTTCGCGCAGATCGCGGTTGGCCAGGGCCAGCGCGCGGGTACGCTCGGTGACGCGGCGTTCCAGCGTGGCGTAGGCCTGCTTGAGCGATTCGGTGGTGTGCTTGCGCTGCAGTGCGTTGGCCACGTGGTAGCCGACGAAGGTCAGCAACTCCTGGTCGCGCACGTCGTAGGTATGTTCGGGCGAATAGCTTTGCACCGCCAGTACGCCCATCGCGCGATCGCCCCAGATCAGCGGCACACCCAGCCAGCAAATGGAGCGCGAGCCGCGATGGGTCAGCTCGCCCACGCGCTCCAAGCGGTCGAATTCGTCGGGATTGGCCAGCAGCGGCTTGGCATGGCGCAGTACGTATTCGGTCACGCCGCGGCCGTGCGCGCGCGGCAGGCGCACGGTATCGAACTCGTCCACGGAGTAGGGAAAGCTAAGCGTTTTCTGCTCTTCGTCCAGCAACGCAATGTAGAAATTGCGCGCGTACAGCAGGCCGCCGATTACCCGGTGCACGGCGGCGTAGAAGTTGTCCAGGCTTTCCGAGGCGTTGGCCAGCTCGGCGATGCGAAACAGCGCCGCTTGCAGGCGTTCGCCCCGTTGACGTTGCAGCACCTGCTGGCGCAGCACGCGGTTGGCTTCGCGCAAGGCGGCGGTGCGGCTGGAGACGCGTCGCTCCAGTTCCTCGTGCGCCTCGCGCCGCTCCAGTGCGGTCTGCACGTGCTTGGCCACGTAGCTGAGCAATTCGCGGTCATGCTGGGTGTAGTGGGTGTCCTCGCGATAGCTTTGCATCACGATGCCGCCGACCACGCGACCGTCGCGCAGCAGCGGTACACCCAGCCAGTGTTCGCACACCGGCCCAAGCAGTACGAAACGACCCTTGAACTGTTCGGTCAGTTCGGTGACCGAACCCATGATCGGCTGGCCGCTCTGCAACAGGTTCCAGGTCAGGCTGTGGCGCATTTCCTGCAGCGGTACAGCCTGGTCGGGCAGTGGCGGATCCTTGTCCATCGTGTCCACGTAGTACGGAAAGCGCACCGTGTCGGTAGTGGCGTCGTACAGCGCGATATAGAAGTTTTCCGCGTACATCAGGCTACCGAGGATGGCATGCAGCGAGTGCATCATCTCGGTCATGTTGTGTTCGGCACCCGCCTGGTCGGCGATGGCATAGAGCGCACGCTGCAGGCGCTCGGCGAGGGCGAGGCGCGAAATGGCCTCGTAAAGCCGCGAGGTTTCGGCCAATTGGCGCAAGCGGGCGGCCGCGAGGCGACCGAGCCAGGCCAGTTGGTCCTGCGGTGCATCGGGCGTGGCATCGACCGGCAGTTCCAGCACCAATGAACGCAGGCCCTGGGGATCTTCGGCCAGATCAAGCTGCCGGCTGGCGCCGTCCTCCGGCGTGGGATCGCCCAGCAGTCGCCAATGCAGGCGGCCGGGCACGCCCAGTTCGCCCAGCACGGCCTCGCAGATTTCCAGCACGCTGGCGGCATCCGTCGCGCGGAACAATCGTTCCACGGCGGCATGCATGGCCGAGACGTTGCCGTCTGCGGGCCATGGGGCCGGCGTGTTGCTGGTAAAGGTGGAACTCATCGGGCGCAGCGGATCCGTGCGTGGTCGACAAAGCGGACTATATAGCGCCTCCATTCAGCTTTGTCGCTGGGTGACGCTGGCTGGGAACCCTTAACGCCCTGGAATGTCAAAAAGCTGTGATTTCGACCGCTGTATTAGCACTTTTGAGAACCATGGCAGGTGTTAGTAAAAAGTAAAACGTGGTAATCTGGCCACCAATCGTCTCTGGGAGGGGGCGATCCTTTCCGTTCTCCAATCCGTGGGGGCTCCGCGCAGATGCGTCGTTGGTTGCTGTCATTGTCGTTGCTGTTCATGCCGTTTATCGCGGCAGGGCAGTCTGCGACCAGCGATTCGTACGACGTTGCGGGCCGCTTGCTAATGCAGAAGCCGGATCAGGTGGCCCAGGTCGGCCCCGGAGTCGCCGTGCCGTTGTGGCGTGGGGCCGATGGTCGTTGGCTGGCGCTCCAAGTAAACAACGATACGCTTGCTGCGGCACAGCGTGCGGATGCGCCGCTGCAGTTCCGTGCGGTGGATGCGGCGACGGTGCTGTCCACCGACGTGCAGTACGGCCTGGCTCCCAATTTGCAGGCGCATGTGGGCGTCACCGAGCGTACCTGGGTGAACAACCAGGCGCCGCGCGTGATCGGCAGCGAAGTGGGCGCCACCTACAACACGGGTCGCTACAGCTTGGGCCTGAGTGTGGGTGCGGACAGCGTGCCGGGTAACAACGCTACCCTGCCGCGTCTGCTACCGGGTGCGATGCCCGGCGTGAATGGCCTTTCGGGGTTTGACAGCAGCACCCAGCTCAACGCCCATGGGCGCCTTGCGCTCGACAGCAAGAGCGGCATCGATCTAGGTGCCAGCGTGGGCCGTGTGCGCCTGCTGCCGGGTAACTTGCTGGGTATCAGCACGGTGGACCAGAAGGCACTGAGTTTTGGTGTGGATCGCGGTCCGCTGAGCGGCGCCATCATTGGTCGCACCATGCAGCCGGAGGCTGGCGTACCCGGCGCGGGTTACAACCCCGATCGGCGCTGGAGCAGCATCGACCTGGGCGTGACCTGGCGTTTGCCGTGGCAGGGTCAGTTGAGCATCGGCGCGCAGAACGTGTGGTCTTCCGGCAACAGCCTCAACACGCCGGCGGGTCCGGAGCCTGATCAGGCGCGCACACCGTACGTGCAATATCACCAGGATCTGTAAGCGCGCATCTGCGCCATTCGCCATTAAAAAAGCCGGGCTATGCCCGGCTTTTTCTGTTTGCGCGCGGAGTGTGTTCAATCCTGCTTGCGAATACGCAGGTCGCCGCTGAAGGTTTCGATATTGATCTTGGCATTGCCGCCGCCGACGGTGGCACGCAGCTCGCTGCCGGGGCCATGCTCGACCTTGGACACGGTGCCGAAATCGCTACGCAAATCGCCGCTGAAGGTATTGGCGTGAATGATGGCGGAGGTGTTGGAGGGAATCTGCACCTGCACATCCCCACTCATGCTGTCCACGTCGAAGGTGCCACCGGGGGCAATGCCGCCGGCTAGCTGCACATCGCCGGAGACCGTGCTGAGGTTGAGCTTGCGCCAGGGGCCGCCGCCGACCCGGATGCGGCCCGACACCGTTTGCAACTCCGCTTCGCTGTTTACGTTGGGTGCGAGGATGTCGCCGCTTACGGTCTGCAGGTTCACGCGGTCGGCGCTGCCGGCAAATTCCAGGCTGCCGCTGACGCTTTCCAATTCGGCCAGCGGCGTGCGTGCATTCACGCGCGCCTTGCCGCTCACCGTATTCACCTTGATCTTGCCGCCATTGATGCCGTCGATGCTCATGGATGCGCTCACCACGTCCACGCTCAGCGACGCGCCCTTGGGTACGCGCACGTCCAGCGTGCTGGAGCCCATGGAGTTTTCGTTGCTCCAGTTGAACCAGCCCGACTTACCCTGCGACTGCACTCGAATGGTCATGTCGTTGTTGTCGCCATCGATGGTCAGCGGCTTGGCGCCATCGCCAAGGTGTCCGGTGACCTGCACCTGATTGCGGTCCCAGGCGATTACGTTCACTTCGCCTTTGACGTTGCTGATGTTGACGCGCACGGTCGGCGCCGCCTCGTGGCTGAGGTTGATGGGGGTATCGGCCAGGGCCTGGCCGATCGACAGGCTGAGCAGGAGGGGGATGACGATGGCGGTTTTCATGGTGAAGGCTCCGCTGGACTCAACCAGCCTGGTGTTCCAACTGACGCAATTGCGATTGTTGCTGTTGCATGCGCTGTAGCAGGCGTTGCAGCGCCGGTGAATCAGGGGCCTGCTGCATGGCCTGGCGCAGTTCCATGTTGGCGGCGTCCAGTTCCACCGCGGCGCCGGCCAGGCGCGGATCGCTGGGATGCCAGCGCGCATCGATCGCATGGGTATCCGCC
>NZ_JAELTT010000010.1 GCF_016428975.1 Dyella sp. ASV21 | reverse complement strand
GAGTTTGTTGGGTGTCACCACGTGCATGCCGGCCGCCAGCCATTCGGCGTAGCGCGAGGCGACCGCTTCGTTTGCGCTGCAATCGATCAGCAACGCGTGGCGGCCGTCGTTACCGCGTACATGGGCCGCGAATTCGTCCAGATTGCCGGGGCGCCAGGTCTGCGCACTGTCATGGCGGCCATTGAGTTCGGGGTCGTCCGCATCCAGCCACATGCGTCGACTGGCGGCCACGCCGCATAGTTTCAGCTCCAGTCCGGCGTGGGCCAGGCGGGGTTGTGCGGCGCGCAGTTGATCGAGCAGGGCGCTGCCGACGCGACCGGGGCCGATCAGGCCCACCGCGAGCACGCGGGTGCGCGCGGCGCGCCTGGGCAGCGCCATGGCGTGGGGTGGCAGCGAGGGCTGTTCGAGCGAAGAGCATGCAGCAAGGTTCACGGTGGCCTCCATTCGGGGCCCGTGCTCGCTAGCGGGATTCGGGGTGTGCTCCGGCCCGCCTCATCGAGGGCGGGGCCGTTTGCGTTGGGAAACTTATTCGCGCACGGACACCCACCCCGACCCGGTGGTAATAGTGGTCGTGGTGGTGGTGGCGATGAAGGTGACGCCGACGCACAGCGGCATGCGCCCGGTCAGAGCCGGGTTGGAAAGCATGCGTGCTGGCAGGATGGACGGCGACATGGTTCCGACCATAGGGCGATGGCTGTACCGCAGTCAACAGGTACAGATGAAACTTTGGACGTCCATCCGTGCCGGCAAGCCGGCACGGATCACGCGGTCGTACGGGGCACGCCTACTTGCAGGCCGCCGTGCCCCGGGTGCTCAGTGCGACAGATCGATGGCGTAGGTTGCGGTGCCGTCGCCGTGGTCCTTGAGCTGGCGGATGTTCTTCAGGCCAGCTTCCTGGGCCACCTCGGCCTTGCCGGCGGCACCCTTGAACACCACTTCGCCACGGGTCTTCAGCGGAGCGAAGTGCCAGGAAGTGCGGGGCAAGTCCTTGGCTTCGATGGTCTGCTGGCGCTGCAGCCAGCGGGCGAGGATCTCGCGGGCGCCGTCCGGCGCAGACAGCACGATGTTCTTGCCGTCCAGGCCGGGGAAGTTGCCGCCGCCGCTGGCACGGTAGTTGTTGGTGGCCACGATGAACTGCTGTTGCGGCGTCACCGCCTTGCCGCGATAGCTCAGCTTGCGGATGCGTTCGCCTTCCGGCTTGGATACATCGATCTCGTAGCTCAGCTCGCCCTGCAGCTGATCAAAGTTGAAACCCGGGTAGCGGTCATTGATAAGCGCCTGCTCGCCCTCCTTGCTGGGGTCGATGCGGTTGAAACGCTCGGCTGACTTCTCCAGCCACGCCTTGAGGCCGGCACCATCCACCTGCACGGCGGCGAGGGTGTTGGGGTAGAAGTACAGGTCGGCCGCGCTGCGCAGGGTGAGCGGGCCGGGCGCCACGTCGGTGTAGTCGTCCGGGCCGCCAAAGCCAGTGCGGAAGGCGGCGGCGGCGGAGAGCACGGGTAGCTGGGCCAGGTCCGGGCGGGACTTGGCCAGCTCCGTCTTCACGTAGTCGCGCATGGCCGCGTTGATCGGCGCCAGCGCGGTCATGTTGCCCTCGTCGGCGAAGTAGCTGCTCATGTGCACGCGGGTCTGGCCGACCGGGGTATTCACATAGGCCATGGCCGCTTCGTGCGCTTGCGCCACCAGCGGGGCGATACCCGGGTCAGCGGCCACGCATTCGTTCTTCTTGGGGCAGATGGGCCGCACTTCGCTATGCGTCTGGCTGGCATCGATCACCCAGCGGCCGTCCTTGCGCGCCAGCGCCAGGTCGATCACGCCCAGGTCCTTGCCGAAGAAGCCGCCCATCACCGCCGGCTTGCCGCGCACGAAGCCGCGCTCGGCATCCACCTCCGCGAGGCCCTTGTAGTGCGGCCCGGGGAACTCGGTATGCGAATGACCGAGCAGCAGCACGTCGATGCCGGGCACGCCGGCCAGGTGCCAGCCGCCGTTCTCCATGTCCGAGGTATAGGGTGCGGTGCTGAGGCCGCCGTGCAACACGGCCACGATCAGGTCGGGGTGCTGGGCCTCCAGTTCGGGCAGGTACTTCTGCGCCGCTTCCACCACGCCGCTCACGGTGACCTTGCCGGCGAGGTTCTGCTTGTCCCATTCCAGGATCGGCGGCGGGGTGAAACCGATGATGCCGACCTTGAGCGGCACCTTGCGGGTGCTGCCGTCCGGCGCGGTTACGGTGATCTCCTTCTGCACCACTGTCCACGGATGGAAAATCGGCGCGCCATCGCGGGCGCTGTACACATTGGCCAACACCAGGGGGAAGTGCGGCCCGGCGCAACGATCGCCGCGGCCGCCGTCCACGTTCATGGGCGTGCCGGTGACCTGGGAGAGGAAACCCAGCCCGTAGTTGAACTCGTGGTTGCCGGCGGTGCCGCCGTCGTAGCCCATGGCGTCCATGGCGCGGTAAATGCCCAGCTCCTCGGCGCAGCCGATCGGCTTGACCTGGGCCTGGTAGTCGGCCAGTACGCTGCCCTGGATGGTGTCGCCGCTATCGAACAGGAAGTTGTTTTGGAACTGCCCGCGCGCCTGGCGGATCAGCGTGGCGGTGCGTTCGTAGCCTACCGAGCTGTCCTCGCGCTGCTTGTAGTAGTCGTAGCTGAGCACGTTGGCGTGCACATCGGTGGTTTCCAGGATGGCTACCTGGGCGCGGCTGCCGTCGGGCAGGGCGACCGGGCGGGAAGCCTGGTGGGCGCATCCGGCCAGCAGGGCCGTGGCGACGAAGGCGAGGGGGCGCAGGCGAAGCAGCATGGGCGAGCAATCCGTGGTGAGCGGGGTGGGGCAGGCACGCTAGCAGATAGCGATGTCTCAATCCCAGCGAAACCGCGGCTGAACCGCTTGGGGTCGCCGTTTGTCCGTTGCCGGCCATTGTGCTTGTGACGACGACAAGACCGTAGAATTACCTTCGAATGACATTGAGGCCAAACAGGGGGCCTTTTCCTACTATGCCGCGACAACCGCTTTCATTCTTGCGGAAGAGTGGTCCATGGCTGTGCGTGGCGGGATTCTTCCTGTTCTGCGTCAGCATGACCGCACTGCGTGAGCCCGAACTGCTGCAACAGGCGTTCGTGATCGCTCTGATGGTGTGCGCCTTTGGCGTGCTGCTTTTCGCCTTTGCCCGTCCGGCCACCGCCCTGGTGGTGACCGGAGGCCTGTTCCTGGGCCTGAATTTCCTGTCCGTGCTCAAGCTGCGCTACCTCGATTCGCCGCTGATGCCGGCGGATTTCATCTACTACGCGCGCAGCAGCCTGCTCGAAACGCTGGGCCATTACCCGCACTTGTGGGGCCTGTGCCTGCTGATCGGCGTGGTGACGCCGCTGCTGCTATGGGCCGTGTGGCGCTGGGATCGACGCATGCTCGTGCATGTGAGCCGTCGTCGTGCCTGGATGCTGCGCAGCGGCGGCGTGATGCTGTGGGCCGTGGCGTTCTGGGTATGCCTGCTTCCGGATGGCCCGTTCGCCGAGGTGCACGCCAAGAACGTGTGGGAGAAGCTCTCCGACGACGCGCAGATCACCAACTTCTTCGTCAACTTCAGCGATTCGGACATTCGCATGCCCGCCATGAGCGATGGCGCGATGGCCGAGCAGGAGTGGGGCGCCACCGCCGCCGGCGAGCCGGCCGCCGCGCCGCGTTCGCCGGAGACATACCCGGACATCGTGCAGGTGCTGGAAGAAAGCACCTTCAATCCGGCCAATTTCACCCAGTGCAATGTGCCCGAGTGCCGCGTGGGCATGTTCAGGCCCGACGCGCGCACCCGCGCCACCGGTCCGATGCGCGTGCACACCTTCGGCGGGGGCACGTGGGTGAGTGAGTTCGCCACGCTCACCGGCATGCCGCAGGACATCTTTGGCCCGGGTGGCATGTATGCGCCTTACGTGCTGGCACCGCACGTGCAGGACAGCCTGCCGCGCCAGTTGCAGCGCCTGGGTTATCTCACGGTGGCGATCTATCCCACCAACGGCAGCTTCCTCAATGGTCGCAACGCTTATAAGGCCTACGGTTTCGACCAGTTCTACGACGCCGGCCAGTTGGGGCTGGAAGAGTGGGAGGAAACCGACAAGCAGATGTTCGACGCGGCCAAGCGCGTCTACGACAAGGTGAAGAAGCCCGGCCAGCCGGTGTTCGTGATGATCCTCACCCTGGCCCAGCACGGCCCGCACGACACCGACCCGCAGTCGTCGTTGCCGGCACCGTTCAACAAGGGCGTGCTCAAGGGCGTCAACGCGCACCAAGCGCAGAACTTCAACACGTACCTGTCGAACCTGCGCAATTCCGACCTCGCGATGCGCGGGCTGGAACACGATTTCCTCGATCGCGAACAACCCACCGTGATCGTGCATTTCGGCGATCACCAGCCGTCGTTCAGTGGCCTCATCCGCGAAATGCCGCGTACCTGGCCGGAGGGGCTGTCCCCGTACAAGGACTACCTCACCTATTACATGATCAAGAGCAACTTCCAGGGTGCGCCACTGCCGCGCTACCCGATGCTCGACATCGCGCTGCTGCCGAGCATGGTGCTGCAGGCGGCGGACCTGCCGACCGATCCGTACTTCTCGGCGGCCATCGCGCTACGCACGCGCTGCAATGGCCTGTACACGGACTGTGCGCAGCCGGAGCTGGTGAAGTCGTATCACGCGTGGATCTTCGACCGGCTGCACGTGTACCAGTAAATCGCCGCGCGGCGGCAACGGGGCAACACGCGTAAAGCATCCAGCGCGCGTTGCCCGCGTCTGCGGTCTTCCTTGCATGTGGCGCTTGGCCAATACCGGCCAGGCGCGCTTGCCGCCTGCCTGCCGTCAGCTCGCGGCGTAACGCACGCCGCCGATCCAGGTTTCATGCACGTGCAGGGTATCGTCGAGCACGGCGAAGTCGGCGCGCTGGCCGGCCACCAGTCGGCCGAGCTGGCGATCCAGGCCCAGCCATGCGGCGGGGTAGGCACTGGCCATACGGGACGCTTCGGCCAGCGTCAGGCCCACCATCTGCACCAGGTTGCGCACGCCGGTGGCCATATCGAGGGCCGAGCCGGCCAGCACGCCGGCATCGCTCTGGCAGATGCCGTCGCGGGCGACGATGGTCTGGCCATTGAGCACATATTCCGGATTGGCCGCGCCCACCGGTGGCATCGCGTCGGTCACCAGCACGCTCTTGCCGCGAGCCTTGGCGGCGATGGCCACGCGCAGCGCAGCCGGGTGTACGTGATGGCCGTCCACGATCAGGCCGCACCAGCTATGCGGATCGTCCAGCGCGGCGCCGACCACACCGGGCTCGCGACTGCCCAGCGGCGTCATCGCGTTGTACAGGTGAGTGAAGCCGCACACGCCGGCGTCGAGCGCGGCGCGCGTGGCGTCATAGGTGGCGGCGGTGTGGCCGGCCACGACCAGGACGCCGGCTTCGCTGAGCTGGCGAATGGTATCCAGCGGCACTTCTTCTACCGCCAGCGTAATCATCACCACGCCGCGACGGCGCCGCGTGATGGCGGCGATGTCGTCGGCATCGGGCAGGCGGAACAGCGTGGCATCGTGGATGCCCTTGCGCGCGGTGGCGAGGAAGGGGCCTTCCAGGTGGATGCCGAGCACACCCGGCACGCCTTGTTCGATGGCGGCATCGACGGCGTCCAGCGCCTTGTGCATGACTTCCGCGGTATCGGTAATCAGCGTGGGCAGGAAACCGGTGGTGCCGAACTGCCGATGCGCGGCGCTGATGGTGGCGAGCGCCTCCACCGTGGGCTCGGCGTTGAACAGCATGCCGCCACCACCGTTGACCTGTACATCGATAAAGCCGGGCAGCAGCAGGCGGCCACCGACATCGTGTCGCTGCGCGTTGGCGATGCGGCTGTCATCGGCGCGCACGATGGCTTCGATGCGCGCGCCGCGCGTGAGCACCGCTAGCCCGTCTTGCGGGCCGTGCTCGCCCATCACGCGGGCATTGACGAGTGCAGTGAGTGGCGCGTTCATTACATGGTCTCCGTGACCTTGCGCAGATGCGGCGGTACGTCCGGATCGTAGCCGCGTGCCAGGGCCAGCGCGCTGGCGGCGCGGTAGAAGCTCTGCACGGCCAGCAGCGGCGTCACGATGGGCGCGATGTCCTTGGGCAGCGCCAGGGTATCGGGCTCCGTACTGCCCGGCGCGGCGATGAATACGCGTGCGCCACGGGCGCGGAACTCGCGCGCCACGGTAAGCGTATTGTCCAGCGTGCCATCGTCCTGGGCCAGGAACAGCACCGGAAAGCCTTCGCCCACCAGGGCCATCGGGCCGTGCTTCACTTCCGCCGCGCTGAACGCCTCGGCGTGCAGGCCGCAGGTTTCCTTGAGTTTGAGCGCCGCTTCCAGCGATGCGCCAAAGCCGTAGCCGCGACCCACCACGAACAGGTTGCGCGCATCGCGCAGGCCCTCGGTGAGTGCGCTCCAGTCGCTGTCCCAGCCGCGCCGCAGATCGTCGGGCAGGCGCTGCACCACATCGTGCAGCACCTTGTCGTTGCTCCAGTGCGCGGTGAGCTGCAGGATCGCCGCGAGCGTGGCGAGATAGCTCTTGGTGGCGGCCACGCTGAGCTCCGGGCCGGCACGCAGGGGCACGAAGGTGTCGGCCATCTGCGCCAGCGGGGAATCTTCCACGTTCACCAGCGCCAGCACATGCGCGCCGGCGGTCTTGGCGGCTTGCGCGCTGCGCAGCAGGTCCGGGCTTTTGCCCGACTGGGAGATGGCGACGAACAGGGCGCCATCCAGGTGCAGGTCGGCATCGTAGATGGAGGAGATGGACGGCGATGCCGAAGCGGTGATCAGCCCCAGGCGTGTCTCGAACACATACTTGGCATATGCGGCGGCGTGATCGGAACTGCCGCGGGCACAGGTGACGATGAAGCGCGGCGGCTTGGCTCGCAGTCGTTCGCCGAGAGCAGCCAGGATGGGCGCATTCTCGCGCAGCTGGCGCTCGACCACGGCGGCCGTTTCATGAGCCTCGCGGAACATCAGGGTGGAGCTGGCTTCTTTCATCGTCTATCTCAATGGCAAGCGTGGTCGCGCCACGCGGGGTGAGGTATGGACCTCACCCCTTGCGGGGCGCGGGGGTTTGCGGTGGCGCGGTGGAGCCGCGCACGACCAGTTCGGGTACGAAACATTCGCTGTGCGGCGCTTCGGCGGTGCCGCCGGCCTTGCGCTGCAGTTCGGCCATCAACTGCAGCGCGGCATGGCGACCGATGTCGCTGGTGGACTGGCGCGCGGTGGTGAGCGCCGGCCACGCCTGCTTGGAGAACGGGCTGTCCTCGAAGCCGGCGATGGAAAGATTCCATGGCACGTCCATTCCGCTGGAACGGGCCGCAGCCAGTACACCGGCGGCGATTTCGTCGTTGCTGCCGAAGATCGCCGTGGGCGGATCTTTCAGTGCGAGCAGTTTGCGCGCGCCGCGGAAGCCGTCGTCGAACGCATAGCGGCCAGGCAGTACGAGCTTCTTGTCCAACGGCAGGCCGTAGTCCTTCAGGGCGTCGGCATAGCCCTGGTAGCGCTCGGGGCTGGAACGATGATGCGGTTCGCCCCATAGGAAACCGATGCGCTTGTGGCCCATCTGGATCAGGTGTTCAGTGATGGCATACGCGGCGCTGCGATCGTCGATGTACACGCAGGGCGCGCCGTCGTGCGGATCTTCGCGCGAGGAAATGATGCGCACGAAGCTGATGTCGTTCGCGGTCAGCGTGGCGATCAGCTCGGCTTGTTCGGACATCGGCGGCGCCAGCACCAGGCCGGCGAGCCGGTTGCGTTCCACCAGGGCGCACAGCTCTTCGGCCAGCGTCGGCGAGGTGGAGTCGCAAGGGTGAATCAGCAGGCCGAAGCCGCGCTCCCGGCAGGCCGACAGCACGCCATCCTGCATGCTGATGACGTAGTGCGCGTTCGGGTTGTCGTAGACCAGGCCGATGGCATAGGCATGTGCGCTGCGCAGGCCGCGTGCCGATGGGTTGGGTTGGTACCCCAGCGCCTCGATGGCGCGCTCGACCTTTTCGCGCGTGTCCTGGCGCACCGACGCCTCGCGGTTGATCACGCGCGATACGGTCTTGAGCGAAACGCCCGACCGCTTGGCGACGTCCTTGATGGTGGGGTTGCGCAACGTAGGAACTCCGGCAGAACGAAGATGGGCATCGTAGCCCAGCGCGGCGCGCCATGAAGCCGCGCCGCGCGTGCGAGGTGGCTCAGGTCGCGTGTTGACCCACGCGATGGCCCCTCATGCCGTAGTAGAGGATGTACAGGTAGCAGGGCACCATCAGCAGCATGAATACCAGCTGGAAGTTGAAGTGCTGTTTCAGGTGCACGAACAGTTGCGGCACCAGGGCGCCACCCACGATGGCCATGATCAGCAGGGCCGAGCCGCGCTCGGTGAGGCGACCGAGGCCGTGGATGGCCAGCGGGAAGATCGCCGGCCACATCATCGCGTTGGCAAAGCCCAGCGCGGCGACGAAGCCCACCGAGATATGGCCCTGGGTGAAGTAGGCGCCCAGCGTAAACAGCACGCCCAGCACCGCGGACACCGCCAGGTAGCTCTGCTGCGAGATAAAGCGCGGAATCAACACCAGGCCAGCCAGGTAGCCGCCTAGCATCGCCACCAGCGTATACGAGGTGAAGTGCTTGGTTTCTTCCAGCGGCAGGCCGAAGCCTTGTCCATAGGTGCCGATGGCATCACCTGCCATCACTTCCACCCCCACATAGAGAAACAGGCACAGCACGCCCAGCCACAGGTGCGGGAAGCTGAAGATGCCACCCTTGGCATGACCGATATCGGACTCGGCGTTCGCGCCGGAAGGTTTGATCTCCGGCAGCGGCGAACGCACTACCCAGATCGCCAGCAGTACAAGCAGGCCGGCCATGATCATGTAGGGCATGTGGATCTTGGCGGCGAACGCATTGAGCAATGCCTCGCGCGCTTCCGGCGTGGGTGCGGCCTTGACCTGCTGGTCGAAGTTGTCGATGCCGCTGAGCACCAGCGCGCCGAACAACACCGGGGCGAGTGCACCGGCCACCTTGTTGCAGATGCCCATGAAGGCAATGCGCTGCGCGGCGCTGTCGATGGGGCCAAGAATGCTTATATACGGGTTGGATGCGGTCTGCAGCAGCGCGAGACCCGCGCCGATCACGAACAGGCCGAGCAGCGCCGGGTAGAAGATGCGCATGCTGACGAACTGGCCAAACAACACCGCGCCAATCGCCATCACGAACAGGCCCAGCCCCATGCCCTTCTTCATGCCCGTGCGGCGCAACACGCTCGACGACGGAATGGCCAGGAAGAAGTACGAAAAGTAGAACACCAACGGCACCAGAAACGCCGATACGTCATCCACGTTGAAAGCGAGCTTGACGAAGGTAATCAGCGGACCGTTGAGCCAAGTCACGAAGCCGAAGATAAAGAACAGCACACCGATGATCAGCATGGGTACCACGCTGGATGAGCGCGCCCCGCTGGCGGAAAGCGTAGTGGCAGACATGTAGGTGAAAACTCCCCGCGAATGGCTGATGACTGACAGGCCGCAGCGGCCCGACTCCCCCGAATTGATCTTTTATCGACGCTAATAGCAACGTTGTCAATTGTCCGCCCTTCACGGCTCATCCATGACTTATGGCGGGGGTGTTGAATGACTCTTCATGACCGCCTCTTTTGGCGCGTTGCGGCACGTTTCAGCGCTCCTGTTTTACCCTCGTGATTTGCAGTTAAATATCCGTAAATCAATGCTTTGTATTTACTGGTCTACGCAGGTATCTGCGACTCATGCTGTCCCGCCGCATCAATCGCCACCCCCCGTGCCATTTCTCTTATTGACAACGTTGTCAGTCATTACCAGACTCCGGCCAAATTCGACGCTGACTTGACAGCTTCGTGACATCGGGATGACGAGGGGATAGCAGTGGGGGAAGCCATCAGCCACGGCGTGCGCGCGTTGTCGCCAGCCAGCATGTTTCTCGCGGCGGACGTCGGGGGAACACATGCGCGCATCGGCCTGGTGAGCCCGCAGCCAGACGGCCCGCGGCCAGTCACGGTGCTGGAATACCATCGCTATGCCTGCGCCGAATGGCCCAGCCTTACCGCGGTGCTGAAGGATTTTGTCGGCCATCTCGGTCGCGCGGTGCAGGTGGATCGTTGCGCCGTGGCCAGTGCCGGCTATGTGCTGGGCGATGCCATCATCAACGACAACCTGCCCTGGCCGGTGTCGATCCGCGATATCCGCGACAGTCTCGGCATCGAGCAGCTGGCGGTGGTCAACGATTTCGAAGCGGTGGCCTATGCCACGCAGTTCCTCGGCCACGCCGACACCACACCGGTGATCGAGAGCAGTGCGCCGCAGGCGGTGGGTCCGGTACTGGTCATGGGCCCGGGCACCGGCCTGGGTTCGGCGGTGCTGCTGCCAGGCCACCCGCACGCGACGGTGCTCGCCACCGAAGCGGGCCAGATCGCGCTGGCGCCGGGCAACGAGCGTGAGATCGAGATACTCCGTCATCTCGCGCGCGATCGCGCCTACGTATCGTTCGAGCATGCGCTGTCCGGCCCCGGCCTGTTGAATCTCTACACTGCCGTTTGCGCGCTCAATCAGCAGGCGTCCGTACTCACCGAACCCAGCCAGGTCACCCAGGCCGCACTGGCGCGCAGCGATGCCGCCGCCGTGGAGGCGCTGGAGGTGTTCTGCGGCTTGCTCGGCAGCTTCGTCGGCGACCTGGTGTTGCTGTACGGCGCGCGGGGCGGCGTTTTCCTTGCCGGCGGCATCCTGCCGCAGATCCGCGACGTGCTGCTCACCAGCAGCTTCCGTCAGCGCTTCTTCAACAAGGGCGTGATGCGCGCCTTTCTGCAGCAGGTTCCCGTACGACTGATGGAGCACGGCCAACACGGCGTGATTGGCGCAGCCGGCCTGTACCTGGATGGCCGGCATGCGAAGCCTGGAGAAATCGAAGTACCGCAGTAACCACCGTTGCACTGAACCGGGCGCAAGCCCAGATCGCCAAGCCGCAGCAGGACAGCCCACACACATCCGCTGCAGAAATACCTTCGAGGGGAGGAAACCATGTCACACCGCAAAACGATTCTTGCAGCTAGCATCATCGCCAGCCTGTGCCTGTCCAGCGCGCTCTACGCCCAGGACGCCAGCCAGCAGTCCAACACGACCCAGTCCAGCGACCAGGCTGACCAGTCGAAGGCCAAGCAGCTCGAGACGGTGACCGTCACCGGTATTCGCGCCAGCCTGCAGGCGTCGATGGACACCAAGCGCAACGCCGACGCCATCGTCGATGCGATCACCTCGGAAGACATCGGCAAGTTCCCGGCCAGCAACGTGGCCGAGGCGCTCGCCCAGATGCCGGGCGTCACGCTCGATCGCCAGCTCGGTGCGACCCAGCGCGTCAGCATCAACGGCATGGACCCCAGCCTCAACCTGACCCTGCTCGACGGTCACCCGGTGGCCCAGGCCGTGTGGCTGTACGACGACGCGCCGAACCGTGGCTTCAACTACTCGCTGCTGGCGCCGGAAGTGGTCGGCCGCCTCGAGATCTACAAGAGCCCGGAAGCCCGTCTGCCGGAAGGTGCGCTCGGCGGCACCATCATCATGCACACCATCAAGCCGCTGGACGTGCCGTCCAATACGCTGACCGGTTCGGTGGGCGTGAACTACAACGACATGGTCAGCAACAGCCGTCCGTCCGCGTCGGTGTTCTATAGCTGGCATAACGACGACAAGACCTTCGGCGTCGACGTGTCGGCCCAGCATTACGAGCAGTTCCAGAACCGCCAGGGCCTGGAAAACTACGGCTATACGCCGGTGTCGGGCATCGTCTCCGCCAGCCCCGTGGCCGCCGCGCTGGTGGCTGCCGGCAAGATCAAGCTGACCGACCAGATCCCCAACCAGATCAGCGTGTCCAACTTCCAGCAGACCGAGAAGCGCGACAGCGTTACCTCGAACATCCAGTGGAAGCCGATCGACAACCTGAACTTCAACCTTGGCTTGATGTACGCCAAGGACAACCTCGACAACCTCAACCAGTCGATGTACCCGTGGCAGCTGCACAGCCCGGCCGGCATCACCTCGCTGACCGAAGGCCCCAACGGCATCATCGTCGCGGGTAGCCAGGCCGGCACGCCGTGCCAGAACAACCTCAACTGCACCAGCACCGCGCAGACCTTCGCCGACAACAATGCCCGTCGCTCGGAGATCACCACCAAGGGTGTGGACCTGAGCGGCGAGTACAAGGGTGATGGCTGGCGCCTCAATGGCCAGGCTGGCGTGAGCGTGTCGCGCAACCCGATGGAAGCCGGCGTGAAGGAAATCTTCTACGGCGGCGGCTTCGACTGGTCGATCAACAAGGGCCCGCAGTACACCGACCCGACCACCGCCAACGACCCGACCTACTGGGCCGACAACGGCTGGGGCGGCAACCTTGGCAAGGAGCTGTACAAGGCCAGGGATGTCTACGGCCAGCTCGACTTCACCAAGGACTTCGACGGCTTCCTGAACTCGGTGGCCGTGGGTGCGCGCTACGCCTCGCATTGGGAAAGCCAGACGCTCAACGTGTTCACCGGCCCGCAGGCGCTCACGCTCGACCAGATCGGCTACGGCGGCCTCACCAGCCTCGACGGCGCACGCAGCCTGGGCCTGAGCCAGACGGCCATCCAGCACGTGCAGACCGCCGGCGCCAACGCAATCTTCAATGCCATCGAGAGCTCGCCGGGCTTTGGCGTGGCGCAGGATCCCAATTCCTATTGGGATAACACCTTCGCCGTGCAGCAGAAGAACACCGCCGCTTACCTGCAGGCCAACTTCGGCAACGACAACCTGCACGGCAACATCGGCGTGCGCTACGTGCACACCGAGAACACCAGCAGCGGCTACGTGATTCCGCAGGAATGCGCTTCGGCCGATACCTGGGGGTGCGTGTTCCCGGCCGGCTTTGGCTACATCACGCAGAACAGCTCGCACAACAACTGGCTGCCGTCGTTCAACATCGCCTACAACGTTACGCCGGACATCATCCTGCGTGGTGCGGGCTCGGAAACCATCTCGTACGCACCGTACAACCAGATGGCGCCGTACTTCGCCGCCAACGACACGGTGCTCACCGCTGCCGCGGGTAACCCGAACATCAAGCCGTATCGTTCGGTGAACTGGGATGGCTCGGCCGAGTGGTACTTCAACCCGGAATCGATGGTCGCGGTGTCGTTCTTCTACAAGAACGTGCTGAACTACATCGTCAACGCCGCCTCCGTGCAGGAGCGCATCAACGGCTCCTGGGCCCTGCCTGACTTCGCCAACAACGCGGCAGCCCTCGTGGCCTCCGGCCAGTGTACGACCGCGGGTCTGTGCGCTTATGACGTGACGGCGCCGGTCGATGGCGGTCGCGCCAAGGTCAAGGGCGGCACCATCAGCTACCAGCAGGCTTATGGCTACGGCTTCGGTCTGCGTGCCAACTACACCTACTCCGACGCGTCCACCAAGACCGGCGGCGCCCTGCCGTACAACTCCAAGAACTCGTACACGGTCTCCCCGTACTACGAAGAAGGTCCGTACAGCGCGAGCCTCGCCTATACCTACCGCTCCAGCTACCTCGCCGGTGGCTATGTGGCCGGTGCACCGTCGACCTACATCGACGGCTTCAAGGAACTGGACGCGACCCTGGGCTACGAGATCAACAAGAACTTCTCGCTCAGCCTCAACATGCTGAACCTGCTGAACTCCAAGTACTACGCGTACCTGGGCAGCAAGACGCAGATGTCGAACGAGTACGTGACCGGCCGCCAGTACATGCTGAAGGCCAACTTCAAGTTCTAAGTGCGTAAACCGCGTGCCAGGGCCGGTTTGGCCCTGGCACACGGGTGGAATCCGGGCGGTGGGCGTGCTCCCGTTCTCCCGCTTGCCTGGCGAGTGTCACTCACGATGTTCGCGCACGCAGAACGGTGCGCGAACCGCGTGATCGGTTGTATCGGTGTCTACTCTTTATTGGAGCCCGCGGGCTTCCTCCCCAACGGACCTGGCGGTATTGCCCGGTCCGATTTTTCTTGTGGCGAGTCAAACCGCCTGGCTCGTCATGCCTTTTCGCTTATCTTCCGCAGGGAAGCCGATGACGCGAGACTTTCGATGAGCATTCACCGTTACGTGCTGTGCCTGGCCCTTGGCGGGGTCGCTGCCGTTGCCCATGCCGCCACCACCGTCAACGTGATTCCGCTGCCCGCACAGGTGAGCGTGGCTGGCGAGGGATTCACCGTCACAGCGCAAACACCGATCGTGGTCGATGCCGGCGATGCCGACGCTCGCCACGCGGCCGATTACCTCGCGTCACTGACCGCGAAGACGCGCCAGTTGCCATTGCAGGTGAGTACCGCACCGGTGCGCGGCCCGGCCATCGTGCTCAAGCGCGATCCGCAGGCGCCCGTGCAGGGCGAGGAAGGCTATGCCCTCGACGTCGATGCCCAGGGCATCCACGTGGTCGCCAAAGGCGAGGCGGGTCTGTTCTACGGTGCCGTCACCGCCTGGCAGCTGCTGACCGCGACGCCGGGCCAGGGCGATGCACGGATACCCGCCGCGCATATTCGCGATGAACCGCGTTTTGCCTGGCGCGGCTTCATGCTGGATTCGGTGCGCCATTTCCAGACCACCGACGAAGTGCGCACGCTGATCGACCAGATGGCCCAGCACAAGCTCAACGTGCTGCATTGGCACCTCACCGACGACCAGGGCTGGCGCATCGAGATCAAGCGTTATCCCGAACTCACGCGCATCGGCGCATGGCGCACGCCGCCGGATGCCGGAAAGAACGGCGAGCCCGCGCGCTACGGTGGCTTCTACACGCAGGACGAGATCCGCGCCATGGTGGCCTATGCCGCCGAGCGACACATCACCGTGGTGCCGGAGATCGACATGCCCGGCCACGCGCAGGCTGCCGTGGCCTCCTATCCGGAACTGGGCGTAACCGGCCAGCGTCCGCCGGTATCGGTGGACTGGGGCGTCAACCCGTATCTCTACAACGTGGACGATGCCACGGTGCAGTTCCTGCACAACGTGCTCGACGAAGTAATGACGCTGTTTCCTTCGACCTACATCCACGTGGGCGGCGACGAAGCGGTGAAGGACCAGTGGCAGGCCTCGGCCGCCGTGCAGGCCCGCATGCATGCGCTCGGCATCAAGAACGAGGATGCGTTGCAGAGTTGGTTCATCGGCCAGATGGGCCAGTACCTCAACGCGCATGGTCGCCGCCTGATCGGTTGGGACGAAATCCTGGAAGGCGGCTTGCCGGCCAGTGCCACGGTGATGTCATGGCGCGGTACCGAAGGCGCGATCAAGGCCGCCAGGCTCGACCATGATGTGGTGCTGTCGCCCGCGCCGCAGCTCTACCTGGATCAGATGCAGAGCGACCGGGCCGACGAAACCACCGGTCGCCTGCCGCCAATGTCGCTGGAGAGCATCTACCGCTTCGAGCCGGTGCCCAAGGCACTGGACGCGACGCAAGCCAAGCATGTGCTGGGTGTGCAGGCCAATATGTGGACCGAGCACATGCCCACCCTGCGTCATATCGAACACGCGGTGTTCCCGCGCATGGACGCCTTGGCGGAAGCGGCGTGGACGCCGGTGGCGCGGCGGCAGTGGCCGGATTTCCTGCAGCGCTTGCCAGCCCAGTTGGCGCGCTACCGCACGCAGGATATCGGCTATGCCGACAGCGCGTTCGCGGTCTCTATCGACGTGGACCGCAATGCGGCGCTGGCCAGCGGTCATGCCAGCGTGACGTTGTTCAACCAGGCGAAGCACGGCCAGCTGCACTACAGCACCGATGGGAGCGAACCGGGCGCCAGCTCGCCGCTGTACGTCAAGCCGTTTGCGGTCACCCTGCCGACCACCGTCAAGGCGATCGCGTTGGATGAGGCCGGCACGGCCTTGGCCGCGGCGCGTGAGCGCGTGCTGGATGCCAACGCGCTGCGCACGCGCACCACCGGTGAGTTGTCGAACTGCGCCGGCAGCGACTTCTACCTGCGCGTGCAACCCACGCCCGATGCCACCAGCATGGCTCCTTCCTACGCCATCAACGTGTTCGATAACTGCCGCATGTATGGCAAGGCGCGCCTGGATGGCATCGGTGCGATCCGCGTGGATACCGCGCGCTTGCCGCGCAACTACCAGCTGGCGCATGACGCCAAGTTAGTGGTGTCGCACCCTGCCACCACGCCCAACGGCGAACTGGTGATACGCATGGATAGCTGCAAAGGCAAGACGCTGGCGACCTTGCCGTTGCCGGCGGGTGGCTCCAACACCTTCACCTTGGAAGGCGCATTGACGCGGCAGAAGGGCGTGCACGATCTATGTCTGGTGTTCACCTCGCCGATCACCGGACCCATCTACGGTATCGGCGCGGCGACCTTGCTGCCGGCGGTGCAGACCTCGCCGTGAATGGCTTCATGCGTCGGTTGGCGTCGGTGGATGCCCTGCGCGGCTGCACCGTCGCCTTGATGTTGCTGGTCAATGATCCGGGCGATTGGCAGCACGTGTACGGGCCGTTGGAGCATGCCGCCTGGGATGGCTGCACGCCGACCGATCTGGTGTTTCCTTTTTTCCTGTTCGTGGTGGGTGTCTCCATTGCGCTGGCGATCGGCCCGCGCGTGGAGCAGGGTGCCGGGCGTGGCGCGCTCGCGCGTGCCGCCCTCAAGCGCGCGTTGCGCATCCTGCTGCTGGGCGTGGCTATCAACGTATGTGCCTGGTTGATCATGCCCGGCGCGCATCTGCGCTTTCCGGGCGTGTTGCAACGCATTGGCGTATGTTTCGCCGGCGCCGCGATGTTCGCCATCTATGTACCGGCACGCATGCAGTGGGGCGCCATCGCCGCGCTGTTGCTGGGCTACTGGGGGCTGCTGTGTAGCGGCGGTACGCTGGAGCCGTTCGTCAACATCGTCAGTCGTACGGATTTCGCCCTGTTCCGGCGCTTCGTGTATGAGATCGATCCGTTGAGCGGGTTGGGCCACGATCCGGAAGGCCTGCTGGGTTGCCTGCCATCCCTGGCCACCAGCCTGCTTGGGCTGCGCGCCGGCCAATGGTTGCGGCAGGAGCGCATGCGCGCGCTGCTGCTCGCGGGCGTGGTCTCGCTGCTGTTGGGTTACCTGTGGTCGCTGTGGCTCCCGCTCAACAAGCATCTGTGGACCTCGTCGTTCGTGCTGTGGACGGCCGGCTGGGCAATGCTGGCGCTCTACGTGTTTCATGTACTGATCGACCGGCGCGGCTGGCCCGCCGTGGGGCGGCGCTTCGGCGTGAACGCCGTGGCGGCCTATGCGGGGTCGGAGTTGATGCAGATATTGCTGTCCGGCCTGGGGGTGCAGGAGCCGCTGTACCAGCACGCGTTCGCCGGCTGGATCACCCCGCTGGCCGGGCCGTACCTGGCCTCGCTCGCGTTCGCGCTGGCCTTCGTGCTGGTGTGGTGGCTGATCGTCTATGCGATGGACCGGCGTCGGCTCTACCTCAAGCTGTAGCCGTCTGCGGGGCGTTCGGCCACACTCCGGGCATCCATGTCGGGAGGTAGCCGCGTGACGACGGAAACCGTGCTGGATGTTGCCTTCTCTGCCGCAATGTTGGGGCTGGGCGCCCTTGCCGCGTTACTGGTGCCCGTGGCTAGCCGGCATCGCGCATCGCGTTTCCTGGCGGGCTACTTTGTTTGCGTGGCGATCGACAGCCTGGTTGGATTGGTGATGAATGGCTGGCGCCCGCAGCTATCCGCCGGCGCCGTGCGCTGGCTGCACGCCGTGAATGTGCCGCTGGCGTATCTGTATGGTGTGCTGCTGTATGGCTATGTGCTCGCGGTAACCTCGCCACCGCAGCGCGTCCGCCCGCGGCGCATGCGCGCGCACCTGTATCTGTACGGCATGGTGCTGACGTTTTCGTTGGCCAATGCGTTGTTCGCGCTGGATGACACGCGAGCGGGCGCGTTCGCCTTTCTCATCAGCTATCACGGCTGGGTCGTGGTGGGGCTGGTCTATCTCGCGCTACTGGTGCAACGCATTTATCGCGCACGGCCTTTGCTGGAACAGAGCCAGGCCGATGAGGCCGCCTTGACGCTGGGCTGGTTGCGCGGCCTGGCGGCGCTGCTGGCGGTGAGCTGGATCGTTACGGCGGTGGGGCGCTGGGCCAATGTGACGGGCGAGCCGGCGTGGCCGTGGCTGGGCACGTTGTTGGACAGCATGACCATGGCCGCCTTGTTCGCCCTGGCCTGGTCTGGTGCGCACCAGCGTGTGTTGGTGCCGGGCGAGCCGGCGGTGGCGGCGCCACCGTCCGAGGTATCCGTGGGCATGCCGGCCTACGCCCATTCGGCGCTGGATGCGAACCAATGCATGGCGATGGCTGCCGAGCTGGATCGCCTGATGGCCGGCGAGCACTTGTATGTGGACAGCCAGTTCGACCTGGCCGCGCTCAGCCGGCGCAGCGGCTGGTCGCCCAATTACGTTTCCCAGGCGCTCAACCAGGGGCGGGGCCAGAACTTTTTCGAGTTCGTGAATGGCTACCGCGTGGCGGCGGCCGAGCGCTATCTGGCCGACCCCGCCGAACGTCGCACCATTCTGGAGGTTGCGCTGGCCTGCGGCTTTGGCAGCAAGTCCACCTTCAACGCCGTGTTCAAGCGCATCACCGGCCAGACGCCCAGCGGGTACCGCCGTGCCTTGCTCGTGCCGGGCGGTGAACCGGCCGCCTGACGTCCGATCCGGCCGGTTCGGACGCCAGCGGAAGCTGCGGCGATACAGGCTGCATGGTGATGCACGCATCCCGTCGGCATCCATCCCCCTTTGCCAAGGAAAGCCCATGCCCTTGCGTTCCCTGTTGCTTGCTTCGGCCTTGCTCGCCGCCGCCCCCGTGCTGGCGGATGGCGCGAACCAACCGGCTACCGTGTCGGTCGATTTCCAGTGGGGCGTGAAAATTCCCCTGCGCGACGGCGTCAAGCTCAACGCCACGCTGTATCGCCCACCCGGGCAACAGGCGCCGCTGCCGTGCATTTTCACGCTGACGCCCTACATCGCGCAGAAGTACCACGAGCGCGGCATGTACTTTGCCTCTCACGATTACGTATTCCTCACCATCGACGTGCGTGGTCGCGGCAACTCGGAGGGCGCGTTCGCTCCGCTGCTGCAAGAAGCGCGGGACGGCTACGACATTGTCGAATGGCTGGCCAAGCAGCCCTACTGCAACGGCAAGGTCACCATGTGGGGCGGCTCCTATGCCGGCTACGACCAGTGGGCCACCGCCAAGGAATTTCCGGCGCACCTGGCCACCATCGTGCCGGTGGCCTCGCCGCGACCGGGCGTGGATTTTCCATTCACCAGCAACATCTACTACGCCTATGACATGCAGTGGCTCACGCTGACCAGCGGTAAGACCGCCCAGGACGCCATCTTCGGCGATGCCACATTCTGGTCGAGACAGTTTGCCCGCCTCAGCGATGCGCACCGTCCTTTCAAAGAGTTGGATGCGGTGGTGGGCAATCCGTCGCCGATCTTCCAGGAATGGCTGGCCCATCCCGAGCAGGGCGCCTATTGGGACAGCTACAGCCCTACGCCCGAACAGTTCGCCAAGCTCGACCTGCCCATTCTCACCATCACCGGTCAGTACGATGACGACCAGCCGGGCGCGATGTCCTTCTATCGCGAACACATGCATCGGGCGAGCGCGGCGGCGCGAAATCGGCACTACCTGCTTATCGGTCCGTGGGATCACGCAGGCACGCGCACGCCCACCGAAACGTATGAAGGCGTGAGCTTTGGCGCGGCGAGCCTGGTGGACATGAATGCCTTGCACAAGGATTGGTACGACTGGACGCTCAAGGGTGGCAAACCGCCCACGTTCCTCAAGAACAAAGTCACCTACTACATGCTTGGCAAAGGCGCGGAGGATTGGCGCTACGCCCCCGCGCTGGAGGCCATTACGGCGAGCGTGAAACCGATGTACCTCGCGTCCGCGAATGGCCGCAGCAACAGCGTGTATGCCTCGGGCCAGCTTGCCACGGACGCGCCGGGCGGCGCGGTCAAACCCGATAGCTATGTCTACGATCCGCTGGATACGCATTTCACGGCGTGGGATGGCGATGAGGAGGGTGCTACCAGCCTTACCGACCAGAGCGGTTTGCTGGGCGCCTCGGGCCAATTGCTGGTGTATCACTCCGCGCCGTTCGAACAGGACACCGAGCTGGCCGGCTTCCCCAAGCTCAGCCTATGGCTGTCGTTGAATCAGCCGGACACCGACCTGGCGGCCTTTCTGTACGAGATCAAGCCGGACGGCAGCAGCATCCGCATCGGCAGCGCCTTGCTGCGCACGCGCTATCGCCTGGGCCTGCGTGAGGCGGTGCTGGTGAAGCCCGGCGCCATCGAGCGCTACGACCTGGATCAGTTCAGCTTTCTCGCCCGCCGCATCGGTCACGGCAGTCGCCTGCGACTGGCCATTGGCCCGCTCAATACCAAGTACTTCGAGAAGAACTACAACAGCGGCGGCGTCGTGGCGGAAGAATCGGGCAAGGATGCGCGTACGGTCACCGTGACGCTGTACCACGATACCGCGCATCCCAGCGCGCTCTACCTGCCCATGGCGGCGCCATCGACGCCAGGCAAGCCGTAGCGCACACGCGTCCGTTGCCTTGGTGACCGCGCCCGGATTCGACTGGGCGCGGTGCGCCACGGCACGGTCATGCATGCCGCTACTTGCGGCGGTCATCATCGATAGGCACGCTACTGGGTTTTGTGTACCCAAGCGGAGTTGCCATGTCGAGCCAAGAAACCATTCTCCAGATCATGCCCGCCACGGGCTGGGTCGCCGTGTACGACGAAGCCGGCGAAGAAACCGCCGAGGCGCTGGTCTGCTTCGCCCTGGTCGACGGCGGTCGCGCCGTGCGCCCGATGCGTGCTGACGGCAACAAGATCGCTTTCGCCGATGCGGTCGCCAACTTCCTGCGCGTGGAAGAGCTGGCCGAGTTCGAGGAAGACGAAGAAGAGGAAGAGGACGAGGAAGAAGAAGAGGACGACGAGGTCTGAGTTCCTCGCGGTCTTCGCGTGATGCGGCGCCAGCCGTCGCATCACGGTGGCGTCGATAGCGCCTGCGCCAGCGCAACACTGCGTGGCGCGGCGAGCCCACCGTAGCGGGCATCGATCCGTACCAGCTGATCGCGCGCGGGCGCCAACGTCCCGGCGCGAATCAGTGATTGCACTTGATCCAGTTGCGCATCGACGCGCGCCGCCAGCGCGCTGCGGCAGGCCTCCAACGCCTGCGGATCGGCGGGCGGCTGGTGCTCCAGCGCGCCCAGCGCCTGGCTCAAGGCAGACGCATCGGCCAAGGCGTGGCTGGTGCGATGAAGTGTCAGCACCGCCACGCGGCTCACGCACCAGGCTTTCAGCGACAACCGGCTCCGCCGATCGGCCTCCAGCCGCGCGGCGTCTTCGTCACCGGTGAGGTAAACCAGGCGTGTGTCCTGCTGGAAGCGATACAGCAGGTCGCGCGGTGGTGGCGGCAGCTGTTCGCCGATGGCATCGCTGCCGGCGTCGAGCAGGGCGCCATGAAACAGATCCGGATAGCCCAGCGCCACGCGCTGCGCCACGCGCGCGCCGCCGGAAAACCCACCCACATATACCCGTTGTGCATCGACGCGATAGCGCGCCATCACGTTGAACGCCGCCAGCAAGGCCAGCGGCTCGCGCCGGTCCAGCACATCGGCATCATTGCCAGCGTTGGCCGCCGTCACCAGGATCACGCCGTGCGCGTCCAGCTCGGCCTGCCAGTTGCCCGGCACGCGGGCTTCGTTCCATGGCGGCACGAACACCAGCAAGGCATAGCCATTGGCCGGCATCTGCGCGGGCACGTACAGGGCGAAGTGTTCCCGGGCCAGGTCGATCGGCTGTTCGCGGAGCGCGGCGCCGCTGTCTGCCACGCGTTGCTGCAAGCGTTGGGCGTTGAGCGGCGACAGCAGCCGGCGCATCAATTGGGCGCTGCTCGACAGCGGCGTGTATGCCTGGAAGGACACATCGCTGAGCAGGCCCGTGGGCGGCGCGGCGGTTTGCGCCAGCAACGCGGAGGAGATCAGCCCGAAGCCCGTCAGTACGCTGCGCCATCCCATGGGAGGGCAGGCTAGCACCGGCTCGGGCGCCGATTGTCATCGTAAATTATTACGGCACGGCTATGATCGATGGTTCACCCTGTGTCCTTTCGATCGAGGTTGCCGATGATTGCTTCGTCGCCGCTGGCGCGCCGCGCCGTGCTGCTGGGTTCGTTTTCGTTGTTGACGGCATGTGCCGGCCAGGTGGCTTCCGAGCCGCCCGCGCGTGCGTCGGCGATCGAGGTGGCCGCCATCCAGCGCCCCGACGGCGAGACCCCGCAGTGGTGGTTCCGCAGTGGTGCCGCCGCGGCGGCCAAACTTTCGGCGCAGGCCAACAGCCAGGGCCAGCGCGCCAAGAACGTCATTGTGTTCCTGGGCGACGGCATGAGCATTCCCACCATCGCGGCGGCGCATGTGCGCGCCGGCCAGCGCAAAGGCCTGGATGGCGAAAGCTATCGGCTCAGCTTCGAGCAGTTTCCCTTCAGCGCGTTGAGCCGCACCTACGAAACCGACCAGCAGACGCCGGACTCGGCCGGCACGATGACGGCGGTGATGAGTGGCGTGAAGACGCGCGGCGGTTTCATCGGCGTGTCGCAGGTGCCGCGTCGCCAGGATTGCGCCGCCTCGCGCGGGCAGGAACTGGTGAGCGCGCTGGAGCTGGCGGCCACCGCCGGCATGAGTACCGGCGCCATCACCACCACGCGCATCACGCACGCCACGCCGGCAGCCACCTTCGGCCATCTGCCTGAGCGCAATTGGGAAGTCGACGCCGACCTCACCGCCGAAGCCAAGGCGCAGGGCTGCAAGGACTTCGCCGCGCAGCTGATCGATTTCCCCGCCGCTGGCGGCCTTACCGTGGCCATGGGCGGCGGCCGTACCGAGTTCATGCTGGCCGGCGAAGACGACCCGGTGGAGCAGGGCAAGGTGGGCCAGCGCCTGGATGGCCGCGACCTGATCGGTGAATGGAAGAAGCAGCATCCCGATGGCGCCTACGTGTGGAGCGCCAGCCAGCTCAAGGCGCTGGACCTCAAGCGCACGCCGCGCCTGCTGGGCCTGTTCAATGCCTCGCATCTCAACTACGAACACGAGCGCACGAACGACAAGCTGGACGAGCCCAGCCTGGCGCAGATGACCACCCGTGCCATCGAGGTGCTCAAGCAGAACCCCAACGGCTTTTTCCTGATGGTGGAGGGCGGCCGCATCGATCATGCGTTGCATGCTGGCAATGCGTATCGCGCGCTGGATGAAACCATCGCCTTCGCCGATGCGGTGCAGGCCGCGCTGGAACACACCGACCCCAGCGAAACGCTGATCGTGGTGACGGCCGATCATGCGCACACGCTGACCTTCTCCGGCTACCCCAAGCGCGGCAATGACATTCTCGGCCTGGTGCAGGGCCATACCGACAGCTACGACGACGAAGGCGGCGCCGGCATCGCGCGCGATGCCGCCGGCAAGCCGTACACCACGTTGGGCTTTGCCAACGGTCCGGGCTACACCGGCGCCAGCGATACGCAGCCGGAAGGCAGCAAACGCTTTCCGCACGTGGTGCACGACTACTCGCTCATCACCAAGGGTCGTCCGGATCTGGGCAAGACCAACACCGCCGATCCGGATTACATGCAGGAATCGGTGCTGCCGCTCAAGGCGGAAACGCACGGCGGCGAAGACGTGGCGATCTTCGCCACCGGCCCGGGCGCGGCCGCGTTCCATGGCGAGCTGGAGCAGAACACCATCTTCCACGTGATCGTGCAGCACGCCCCCTTGCTGCGCGACGAGTTGTGCAAGCTGCACAGTTGCAATGCCGATGGCGTGCCGGTGGATCGCCCCACGTATCAGGCGTGGTTGCAGCAGGCGAGCCAGGGCGGCGCGCGCTGACATTGGCGACGCCGCCCCCGCGGATCGTGTGAAATCTTGGTGTAAACGTAATTTCATACGAGTTCCGCAGGATGCGGGGAGGCCTGCCGCCAGCAGGCGTCCCCGTCCCCTGGAGTTGCGTTTCCATGAAGAAGAACCTGCTCGCCGCCGCGCTCGCGGCGGCCATGGTCGTTGTGTTGCCCCACGCCCATGCGGCTGAGAACGACCAGCCCACCGCCGCCGCTGCGTCGACCGCCGATAGCGCAAAGAATCTCGAAACCATCTCGGTGATCGGCCAGGGCGAAACCCGCCAGGTGCAGCGCATCGCCGCGAAGGACACCGCCGTGTTGCCGGCCGGCACCAGCATCCAGAAGCTGCTCAACCGCATGCCGGGCGTGAACGTGCAGTCCAACGACGCGTTCGGCGCCAACGAAGAATCGCAGACCATCAGCTTGCGCGGCTTCAACACCGTGCGCCTGGGCTACACGCTCGATGGCCTGCCGCTGGGCGACAACGCCTACGGCAACTACAACGGCCTCAATATCAGCCGCGCGCTGATCGCCGAGAACTTCGGCGGCGTGGAACTGGCCTCGGGCATCGGTAGCCTCGGCACCGCGTCCACCAGCAACCTTGGCGGCACCGTTCAGTACTACTCGGACGATCCGGCCAGCACCTTCGGCGGCCGCTTCGGCCAGACCATCGGCAGCGACCAGAACCGTCGCACCTACGTGCGCCTGGATTCGGGCGACTACCATGGTTTCTCCATGTACCTCTCCGGCATCCGCGCCACGGCCGACATGTGGGCGCCGCCGGAATCGCCCACCACCACCAAGCAGTTCAACGGCAAGGCGGTGTATCAGTTCGATGGCGGCAAGCTCACCGCGTTCGCCGATACCTCGCGCACCTCGCAGGCCGACTATGCATACCTCTCCAAGAGCGGCATGTCGCGCGGCCTGGGCTGGGACTGGAACCTCTACGCGCCGGACTGGAAGCGCGCCCTGGCCGCCGCCTATTGCGCGCCGATCTACACCAAGGGCGGCAAGCGCGATCCGCGCTGCGCGTTCTCCGGCGGCGTGGACAACATCGACGATGCGTACTACCAGAGCCGCGCGCTGCGTCGCGATGAACTGTACTACCTCGCGGGCGATTTCTTCCCCAGCGACGCGGTCACCGTGCATACGCAGGTCTATCACCACGAAAACGCCGGCCAGGGCCACTGGTGGGCGCCGGGCCAGCCGTCCTATCCGGGCACCGCGCAGGAATTGCCCATCTCCATTCGCAGCACCAACTACACCATCAATCGCAACGGCGCGATTGCCTCGGTGAGCTGGGACCTGGAGAACCATCATCTGGAAGGTGGCCTGTGGTACGAGCAGAACCACCATTCGGTGCAGCGTAACTTCTACTGGATCAGCGGCCCGATCAGTGACGATACGTATCTGAGCGATCCCAATCGGCGCCTGTTCTATCAGAAGTACCTCATCACTACGCGCCAGGCCTACCTGCAGGACAGCTTCAAGCTGCTCGACGATCGCCTGAGCGTGGACATTGGCGTCAAGAGCCCGCACACCACCATGAAGGCCAACGAAGTGGCTGGCGTGCCGGTGGAGTCGCCGGTGGCCAACGGCGAGCTGCGCGCCAGCAAGGCGCTGCTGCCGCAGATGGGCCTGGGCTATCAGTTGGGTGGCGGCCAGGAGCTGTTCCTGTCCTATGCCAAGAACATCGCGGCCTTCCAGGGCGGCGGCGCCAGCGGTCCGCTGCTGGTGACGCAGGGCGCCTACGACGCCACGCGCGGTAACTTGAAGCCCGAGCAGTCGCGCACCATCGAAGGCGGCTACCGCGTGGTGCAGGGCGATTTCCAGGCATCGGTGGCGCTGTACGACGTCAGCTTCAACAACCGCCTGCTTTCGCTCAACCCGTGTCCGAGCATCCAGCAGGGCACCACGCCGGCGTGTACCACGCGCTTCTACAACGTGGGCTCGGTGAGCAGCCACGGCGCCGAGTTCACCTTTATCTGGAAGCCGTTCGCGCACTTCGAGTGGTACAACTCGGCCTCCTTCAACCGCTCCACCTACGACAACAACTACACGCAGAACGGCGTGACCATCCCGACCAAGGGCAAGGTCACGGTGGATACGCCCAACAAGCTCTTCGCCAGCGAAATCAACTGGGTGTATGGGCCGTGGAACGTGGGCCTGCGCGGCAAGTACACCGGTACGCGCTACTACACCTACACCAACGACCAGGGCTTTGGCGGTTACACCTCGTTCGACCTGGGCGCCGGCTACGACTTCGGCGCCTTGTATGGCCTCAAGGACGTCAAGCTCTCGCTCAACGTGACCAACCTCACCGACAAGCGCTACGCCTCCAACCTCACCGCGTTCACCAACAGCGATCCGGCCGGCCGTGCCCTGGCTTTCCATGCCAGCGCGCCGCGTCAGACCTTCCTCACGCTGGATGTGAGGTTCTAAGTCGAAAGAGCGGCAGGGGATGCGCCCCAGCGGGACGGGGCGCATCCTGGCGGCGGAACCGCACCGTGGGCGGGCTTGGCGCCGCCTGGACGCACTCGGGCCAGGCAGCGCCATGCACGTGTCAAGGAAACGACATTTAAACCCTGCACCATGGTCGGATGGCTTGCGCCAAGGCGGCGCATCGTAAGCATCACAAGGGTTTTGCCATGGGTCGTTTAAGCTGGGCCATCGTCATGATGGGTGTGTTGCTGATGGGCGCGCAGGTGCAGGCCAAGGAAGCTCCGCTGGCGTCGAAGGTGCTGGTGATCGGTCATCGCGGTGCCAGTGCGTTGCGTCCGGAACACACGCTGGCTTCCTACGGCAAGGCCATAGCCGATGGCGCCGACTTTATCGAGCCGGACCTGGTGATGACCCGCGACGGCGTGCCCGTGGCCCGTCATGAGAACGAAATCAGCGGCACCACCGATGTGGCCGCGCACCCCGAGTTCGCCAGCCGCAAGACGACCAAGACCATCGACGGCCACGCCGTCACCGGATGGTTCACCGAAGACTTCACCCTCGACGAACTCAAGACGCTGCGCGCCCGCGAGCGCCTGCCGCAGTTGCGCAGCACGGCGTACGACGGCCAGTTCCAGATTCCCACGCTGGACGAAATCATCGACTTCGTGGCCACGGAGTCAGCCACGCAGGGCCGCGTGATCGGCATCATCCCCGAGATCAAGCACGGCACCTATTTCCAGAAAGCCGGCCTGCCGATGGAAGATCGCGTGCTGGCCATTCTCGCCGCACACGCCTATACGCGCACGGCGCCGGTGGAAATCCAGTCCTTCGAGATCGCCAACCTGCGCTACCTGCGCGGCAAGCTGGGCAAGAACCATCCGAACATTCGCCTGCTGCAGTTGCTGGATGACGCCAAGGAACAGCCGTACGACGTGGTGGCTGCGGGCGGCAAGCTGAGCTACGGCCAGATGATGACGCCGGCAGGGCTGCGCGACATCGCCGGCTACGCGGACGCCATCGGTCCGAACGTCCGCGCCATCATCCCGCTCAAGGCCGATGGCACGCTGGGCGAACCCACCGCGCTGGCGCATGACGCGCACGCGGCGAAGCTGGAGCTGCATCCGTACACGTTCCGCCCGGAGAACTATTTCCAGGCCAGGAACTTCTGGCAGGGCAGCGACCCCAAGACCTTCAACGAAGCCGGTTCGGTGGCGGAGATCCGCGCCTATCTCGATGCCGGCGTCGATGCGTTCTTTACCGACGATCCGGCGCTCGGCCGCAAGGCCGTCGACGGCCGCTGAGCGTGGCCGTCCCATTGTTTCGTCGCGGCGGGCATCGGTGACGCCGATGCCCGGTCTGCCACGCCGGACGCACGTGCCTGGCGGTACGACGCGGCGCGCCCTCGATCGCACACATGTCTTCTTCTACCGGGTGACACAGATATGCGCCTCTCTCCGTCCAAGCTCGCCGCCAGCCTCCTCGCGCTGACCCTCGCCGCGCCCGCCGTCGCGGCGCCGGTGTTGATGATCTCCATCGACGGCCTGCGTCCGGCCGACGTGCTGGAAGCCCAGAAACGTGGTCTCAAGCTGCCCAACCTGCAGGCTTTCCTGAAACAGGGCAGCTATGCGCAAGGCGTGCGCGGGGTGCTGCCCACGCTGACCTACCCCAGCCATACCACGCTCATCACCGGCGTGTCGCCGGAACTGCACGGCGTGGGCGGCAACCTCACCTTCGATCCGTACAACAAGAACCAGCAAGGCTGGGATTGGTACGCCAGCGACATCAAGGTGCCCACGCTGTGGGATGCCGCGCATGCCGCCGGCTTGCACACGGCCAACGTACATTGGCCGGTGAGCGTGGGCGCGCAGGTGGATTGGAACCTGCCGCAGATCTGGCGCACCGGCACGGCGGATGACCGCAAGCTGGTTGCCGCGCTGGCCACCCCGGGCTTGTTGCCGTCGCTGGAGCAGCAGCTTGGTCCTTACGCCGATGGCATCGATGAAAGCATGGAAGGCGACAAGACGCGCGCACGCTTCGCCGTGGCGCTGCTGGAGTCACGCAAGCCCGATTTCATGACCGCTTACCTCACCGCGCTCGATCACGAGCAGCATGCCAGCGGCCCGGACACGCCGCAGGCGCGTGCCGTGCTGGAGCAGATCGATGCATTGGTGGGTGAACTGGTGAGCACCGCCAAGCGCGTGCATCCCGATGGCGTGGTGACGGTGGTGTCCGATCACGGCTTCCTGCCGGTGCAGAACGATGTGAATCTCTATGCGCCGTTTATCCAGGCTGGCCTGGTGACGGTGAAGGATGGCGCGGTATCCGATTGGCAGGCGATGCCGTGGAATGACGGCGGCAGCGCGGCCATCGTGCTGCGTGACCCGAGCGACCAGGCCGTGCGCGCCAAGACCGCCGCGCTGATCGCGCAACTGGCGAAGGACCCGGCGTACGGGATCGCGCGCGTACTGGAGCGCAACGAGATCGCGCAGCAGGGCGGCACCGACATGGCGCAGTGGTTCGTGCTGTTCAAGCCGGGCTACGAAATGGGCATCAAGCCGGACGCATCCATGCCTTCGCCCAGTCACTATCGCGGCATGCATGGCTACGACCCCTCGCTTGCCGCCATGCGCTCCACGTTCCTTATCGAAGGCAAGGGCGTGCCGGCCGGAAAGAACCTCGGCGAGATCGACATGCGCGATATCGCACCCACCGTGGCGCACACGCTCGGTGTCAGTCTGCCGCAAGCGCAGGGTAAGGTTTTGTTGCCGTAAGTGCGCTTTTTAGCGGGGTTTTCGCGCATGTTTTAAATATGCGTGTAACCGCCGCTACACACGCCAAGTTCACAATTTCCTAATGCCGTCCAAGTGGCTTGGACGGCTATTTCCCCACGCCTTTCCTATTCAATTGAGCGTGCCGACTCAAGGCGAGTCGGCGCGTGAGGATTCGTCATGCCCAAGCATTCCCTTCGCAGGACCGCGATCGCGCTGGCTACCCTGGCATCCCTCTACGGCGGTATCGTCCACGCGGACGATGTAACCTCCCCCAACGCCGCACCCGCCGCTGATGCGTCGGCCGACACCAATCGCGACAAGGCCAAGAGCCTGGAAGCGATTTCGGTGGTTGCATCGGGCGAAACGCGCCAAGTGCAGAAGGTGACCTCCGAGGACATCAAGGCGCAGGCACCGGGCACCAGCCCGCTCAAGGTGATCGACAAGCTGCCGGGCGTGAACTTCCAGTCCGCCGATCCGTGGGGCGCCTACGAGTGGTCCACGCAGATCTTCCTGCACGGCTTTGACCAGAGCCGCCTGGGCTTCACCCTGGACGGCATCCCGCTGGGCAACATGAGCTACGGCACCACCACGGGCCTGCAGATCACGCGCGCCATCAGCAGCGACAACATCAGCACCGTGGAATTGGCGCAGGGCGCCGGCGCGCTGGGCACGGCCGCCAACACCAACCTCGGCGGCACCATCCAGTTCTATTCGGCCGATCCGGATGCCGTGGCCGGTGCGCGCATCAACCAGGTGATCGGTTCGGACGCCACCAACCGCACCTACGTGCGTCTGGACAGCGGCGACTACCACGGCTTCTCCGCCTATGTGTCCTACGACCACGCCACCACCGACAAGTGGAAGGGCTACGGCGACCAGCGCTCGGAGCAGGTAAACCTCAAGGCCGTCTACCAGTGGGAAAGCGGCAGCGTGAGCCTGTTCTACGACAACTCGCGTCGCAAGGAATACGACTACATGGATCTGTCCCTGGCCAGCCAGAAGGCGCTGGGCTGGGATTGGGATTACCTGCAGCCCGATTGGGGCACTGCCGTACAGATCGCCAATGCCGCCAACGGCAAGGGCAACTATCCGGGCGTGTTGTCCAAGCTGCCGGCCGGCTATGACCTGGTGGATTCCACCTATTACGCGGGTGGCGGCATTCGTCACGACTCGCTTACCGGCTTGAGCGGCACCTTCAACCTGGCCGAGCACACCACGCTCAACCTCGGCACCTACTACCACGACAACCGTGGCGAGGGTCAGTGGGCGACGCCGTATGTGGCTTCTTCGCCGACGGTGCCGCTGGCGATGCGTACCACCGACTACGGCCTGGACCGTTACGGCGGCACCGGCTCGCTGGTGTTCTCGCTGGGCAACAACGATATCGAAGTGGGCTTCTGGGCGGAGAACGCCAAGACCAATCAGGAGCGCAACTACTTCTACCTTTCCGGTGCGTACAACTACCTCAGCAATTTCTATGAGAACCAGGAGCCGTTCCTGCGCGGCTTCTTCCAGCACTACAACACCAATACGCGCATGGCGTATGCGTCGGACACCATCCATCTGATGGATGATCGCCTCACGCTTAACTTCGGCGCCAAGGCGCTGGGCGTGACCAACACCGCCGATTCGCTGGTGGCCAGCAGTGCGCTGGCGCAAGGCCGCATTCGCGCCAGCGATGCGTTCCTTCCGCAGGTGGGTGCCAACTACAAGATCGACGCCAACCAGGAGGTGTACGCCTCCTACAGCAAGAACCTGTCGGCGTATGGCTTCCTGCCGTTCACACAGTCGCAGGCCTCGTTCGATGCGAGCAAGAGCACGCTCAAGCCGGAGCAGTCGCAGACCTTCCAGCTGGGCTATCGCGTGCACGGCGATACCTTCGAAGCGTCCGCCGATGCGTACTACACGCGCTTCACCAACCGTCTGCTGGCGGTGTCGCCGTGCAGCGCGGTGCAGACCTGCTCGGCCGTGCTCAACAACGTGGGCTCGGTAAAGAGCACCGGCGTGGACCTGGCGGTGATCTGGCGCCCGATCGATCACCTGCGCTGGCTGAACTCGTTGTCCTACGACAACTCCAAGTACCAGGACGACTACCTCAACAACGGCGTGGTCGCCACCAAGGGCAAGTATGTGGTGGGGATCCCCACCTGGATGTTCACCAGCGACCTCAGCTACAGCTACGGCGGCTGGACGGCCAACATCGACGGCAAGTACACCGGTCGTCGCTACATCACCTACGTCAACGACTCGCAGGTGCCGTCGTACTGGATGTTCGACGCGGGCGTGAACTATGACTTCGGCGCAGTGTCCTTCGCCAAGGACCTGAGCCTGGGCCTGAACATCACCAACCTGCTGAACAAGCGCTATTTCGCAACCACCGGTACCAACGGCTATGTGGCCTCCGATCCGATGGGCTGGAACCAGACGCTGATGGCCGGCGCGCCGCGCCAGGTGTTCTTCAACATCAACGCAAAGTTCTGATCGCGGCTCCATCAGCGTGCAACACCCTCCCCCCGCGGTAGCGGGGGGGGACCCGGGAGAAGCCCACCATCCCGCTGGTGCGCTCCACCCTTGCGGCCCTCCCTGTCTCGGGGAGGGCTTTTTTTTGCGCTGCGGAAACAAGCGTGCGCGCTTGGTTCTAAGATCGTGCGACATCCATCGGATGGGGGAATCACGCATGTCTGTTTCAAACACCGCCATGGCCGCCGCGCCATCGCGGCGGATCGATGGCGCCATCGCACTGGCGGCCGTGGGCGCCATCCTGGGTTCGATGCTGGCGGCGACCGATGCGGTCGACGGCTGGCGCTGGTTGCACTGGATATGCAAGCCGCTGGCGACGGTGTTGATCCTGGCCACGGTGTGGCGAACGGCCTCGCCGGTATCGGCGCCGTACCGGCGCTGGATCGGCATCGGCATGTTGTTCTCGCTGGCCGGCGATATCTTCCTGATGTTGCCGATGGACGCCTTCGTGGCGGGGTTGGTGGCGTTCCTGCTCGGTCATCTGTGTTTTATCCGCGCGCTGGTGAGCGATAGCCGCTTCGCCGTCCGCGTGTTGCCGGTGGCGGCCTGCCTGGGCTACGGCGCGCTCAATCTGTGGGCGCTATGGCCGTCGCTGCCGTCGGCACTCTACGCGCCGGTGGTGGTCTATGTGGTGGTGCTGGCAAGCATGGGCGGCCAGGCGGTGGCGCGCGCCGTGGCGCATGCGCGCGATCGCTTGGCGCTACCCGCGCAATGGGCGGCGGCCGGTGCACTGTGCTTCATGCTCAGCGATACACTGCTGGCCTGGAATCGATTCCGGCTGGCTATTCCGTGGTCGTCCCTGTGGATTCTGGCGACCTACTATCTGGCGCTGTGGTGTCTGGCGCGATCGGTGCGACGGGGTGTGTGAGTCACGATGAATACGCAGGAAATCATTATCACCTGGGCAACGCCGGTGTTCTTAGTGCTGATCGCGCTGGAGCTGCTGTGGGCGCGCCTGCGGGGACGCACCGTGTATCACACCAGCGATGCCATCAGCAGCCTCGGCCTGGGCGTGATCTCGCAGATCGTGGGCGTGTTCAGCAAGATCCTTACCCTGGGCATCTACGCCTGGTGCGCGCAGCATCTGGCCTTGTTCACGCTGCCCGCCAACAACGTGCTGGTGTGGGTCACCGCGCTGATCGCCTATGACTTTCTCTATTACTGGCTGCATCGCGCCGGTCACGAGGTGAACATCCTGTGGGCCGCGCATGTGGTGCATCACCAGAGCGAGGACTACAACCTCTCCACCGCGCTGCGCCAGACCGGCAGCGGCGTGCTGCTGGGTTGGCTGTTCTATCTGCCGATGGCGGTGATCGGCTATCCGCTGGAAGTGTTCGTGGTGGTGGCGCTGATCGATCTGCTGTACCAGTTCTGGGTGCATACGGAATTGGTGGGGCGGCTGGGCTGGTTCGATCGCGTGTTCTGCTCGCCTTCCAATCATCGCGCGCACCACGCGGTAAACGACAAATACCTGGACAAGAATTACGGCGGCATCCTCATCCTGTGGGATCGCCTGTTCGGCACCTTCGTGGAAGAGGACGATCGCGACCCTCCCGTGTTCGGCACGCGCGCGCCGCTGCGCAGCTGGAACCCGCTGTGGGCGAACGCCGAGGTGTACTGGGCCACCTTCAAGGATGCGTGGCACGCCCGGCGTTGGCGCGACAAGCTGCTGGTGTGGCTGAAGCCGCCGGGCTGGCGGCCGGCCGACGTGGCGGCGCGCTTCCCCAAGCCGGCGTTCGACATCCAGCGGGAGCGCTTTCTGCCCGTGTTGTCGCGTGGCTTCGTCATCTACAGCCTGGTGCAGTTCGCCTTGCTGCTGGTGATGGCCGTGCAGTTCCTGGATCTGGCCAAGCAGCTGCCGGCGCTGGCCTTGTTCGGTTATGCGGTATTCCTGGTGCTCAGCCTCACCGCGCTGGGCGCGCTTACCGAGAGCAAGCGCAGCGGCGTGCTGCTGGAGCTGCTGCGGCTGCTGGCAACCGCCGCCATCCCGCTGCTCAGTGGCGGCTGGTTCGGCGTGCCGCACATGAGTCCGGGCGCCATCGCGGCACTGGCCGCCATTCCCGCCGGCAGTGCGCTGGTGCTGGGCTGGCTGGTGCTTTCCACGCCGCGCCAGGCCGGCAACGGCAAGCCGATTCCGGGCTGAGGGCGGTCTCCGGGCCGGCCCGTCGCGCCTTTCGCACAGGCCTCCATGGTCGGCCCCCGCGCAGCTGCAGCATGGCAGCCGCGGGGGCTTTCGCTATGATCGCGGCTCACTCTCGGGGATGTGCTGATGGGTTTCTTCAATAAATTGGTGCGCCACAAATCGGTGGAGATGCTCCAGGCCGAAGCCGGCAAGCGTGGCGACTTCCGCCGCGTGCTGGGTCTGTGGCAACTCACCGCCATCGGCATCGGCGGCATCATCGGCGTGGGCGTATTCGTGCTGGCCGGCCAGCAGGCCGCGTTGAACGCCGGCCCTGGCGTGGCGATTTCGTTCCTGATCGCCGGCATTGCCAGCGCCGCCGCGGCGCTGTGCTACGCGGAATTCGCCGGCCTCATCCCCGTCACCGGCAGCGCTTACACCTATGGCTATGCCGTGCTTGGCGAGCTGGCGGCGTGGCTGATCGGCTGGGATCTGCTGCTGGAGTACGCCCTGATCGTGGCGGTGGTGGCGATCGGCTGGTCCGGCTATGTGCAGTCGTTCCTCTCCAGCATGGGGCTGGGCTTGCCGGTGTGGGCGCAGGGCGCCATGGGTACCGGCGAGGGCCACGTGTTCAACATCATCGCCGCGCTGGTGACGCTGGGCGTGGCGGGCCTGCTGACGTTCCGCACCGAGTGGGGCGCGCGCTTCAATACGCTGGTGGTGGCGATCAAGGTCGCGGCGGTGGCGCTGGTGATCGGCATCGGCGCGTTCTACGTGAACCCGCACAACTGGGTGCCCTTCATTCCGGAGCGCGTCATGGGTGCCGATGGGGTGCCGCACTTCGGCTTCCAGGGCGTGGCGACGGCGGCGGCGGTGGTGTTCTTCGCGGTGTTCGGCTACGACACCCTGACCACGGCGGCCGAAGAGTCCAAGAATCCCCAGCGCGACCTGCCGCGCGCGGTACTGCTGTCGCTGGCCATTTCGATGACCATGTACCTGGCGGTGTCGCTGGTGCTCACCGGCATTGCCCACTACTCCACGCTCAACACCGATGCGCCGGTGGCCGATGCCTTCAAGGGCCTGGGCCTGCATTGGGTGGCCGTGGTGATTTCGGTGTCGGCGGTGTTCGGCCTCATCAGCGTGCTGTTCGCCTTCATGCTGGGCGCCACGCGCATCTGGTTCGCACTGTCGCGCGATGGCCTGCTGCCCGGTTGGTTCGCCAAGGTGCATCCACGCTACGGCACGCCGTATCGCCCGACCTTCGTGCTGGGCGTGTTCACCGCGCTGGTGGCGGGCCTGTTGCCGATCGAGGAAGTGGCCAAGCTGGTGAACATCGGCGTGCTGTCGGCCTTCATCGTGATCTGCAGCTCGGTCATCATCCTGCGCAAGCGCAAGCCCGATCTGCCGCGCTCGTTCCGCACGCCGCTGGTGCCGCTGATCCCGCTGATCGGCATCGGCTTCTCCATCTGGCTGCTGGCCGAACTGCCGGCCATCACCTGGAAGGTATTCCTGATCTGGGTGAGCCTGGGCCTGGTGATCTACTTTGCCTACGGCATGCGTCACAGCAAGTTGGAAAAACAATCCTGAGGAAGGTCGGGGGGAATCATCTCCTTCCCCTCCGTGCTGCGAAAGCTGGCATCCAGCGCCTTTGCGCTCAGCGATGGACGGTCACGGGGTGACCAGCCTTTCGGCGGTTGAACAGCGCCTCCCGCGTACGTGTTTTCGGCGAACCGACAGCACGGGACCTGCGCCACGCCGAGACAGCCAGCGTTGTTCCGCACGACCGTGGAAGCGGAACCCGGCCGACGCTCAAGGAGCTGTCCTGGCCGCTGTGTTCAAACGCCACCCAAAGAAAAGGGCGCCCGAAGGCGCCCTTTTTATCTGGCCACGCGCCGTTTGGCAGCGCGATCAGATGACACACGCTTATTAGAAGCGGTACTCGATCGAAGCCGAGTAGGCTGCCACGTTGGCGTTGACCTGCTCTTCGCTGGCGCCGGCACGGCCGTACTTCACGTGGTAGTTGTCGTAGTTCAGCGCCAGGCTGACGTTCTTGGTGACGTCGTAGCCCACGCCGGCACCGGCGTACCAGCCGTTGTTCCAGCTCTTCGCGGTTGCCGAGACGTCGCCCACGGTGACGCCACCGGTGGTGCGCGAACGCAGGTAGCCGCCGTGACCGGTGACGTACCAGTTGTTGTAGAAGTTGTACTTGGCGGTCACGCCGATCTGGCCCACGCGCGGCTTGGCCGAGACGCTGGCGAAATCGAAGTTGTTCTTGACCTTGCCCAGGTAGGCGTAGCCGATTTCGGCACCGACGATGCCGTTCCAGCGCCAGCCGAAGCGCACGTTCTGGAACACGTCGTTCTTGTCGGACACGCCACCGATGCGGTAGTTGCTCTGGCCGAGGTTACCGGCGACGAAGAAGTTGTCGAGCTGATTGGATTCGTCGGCCTTGGCGGCGAACGGCGCAACAGCAACAACGGCCAAGGCGGCCGCAATCAGAGTCTTGTTCATGGAGTGCTCCATCTCTTTATTTTGTGATTCCGCTGCGACAACAAGGGGGGAGTGTCGGGCGGCCCGCGTTGGGGATCGCGGAATAGAAAGCATACGGGTTTTTAACGCTTGAGAACTCTCTTAGCTTTCCGCCGGGACGGCAGAGGTTCAGGCACGTCATGACCAATGGCAGGGGGTGCTGTAAGTCATCGCCCACTACGATCGATGGTTCATGCTTGGTGCAGTTTCGATCCAGCTGCACGTATCACCCTCGGAGAACCTCTTGAAAGTCTTGCGTCTTGTCACCGCCATTGCAGCCTCGGCCCTCGGCCTGGGCAGTTTCGCCGCACTCGCCGACGTACCTGCGCCGCAGGACATCCCCTTCGAAGGCACGCTGAAAATCAAGGTCGACGCCACGGATCTGGCCCACCGCATTTTCCGTGTCCATGAGGTGGTGCCGGCAAAGGCCGGCCCGCTGACCTTGCTGTATCCGCAGTGGTTGCCGGGCAATCACTCGCCCACCGGTTCGATCGACAAACTCGCCGGCCTGGTGGTGAAGGCCAACGGCAAGGTGGTGCCGTGGAAGCGCGACCCGCTCAACGTGTTCGCCTTCCATGTCGACGTGCCGGAGGGTGCGAACAGCGTGGAGGTGGAGTTCCAGTTCCTCTCCGCGCAGGACACCCGCCAGGGCCGCGTGGTGATGACGCCGGAGATGCTCAACCTGCAGTGGAACTCGGTGTCGCTGTATCCGGCGGGCTATTTCGCCAGCCGCATCAAGGCCGAAACCAGCGTCACCTTCCCGGCTGGCTGGCAGTACGGCAGCGCGCTGGAGCTGGCCTCGCGCGATGGCGATACGGTGAACTTCAAGCCGATCGATTACGACGATCTGGTCGACTCGCCCATCTACGCCGGCAAGTACTTCAAGCGCGTGGACCTGGACCCGGGCGCCAAGACACCGGTGTTCCTCAACATCGTGGCGGACGACCCGAAGTACCTGGAAATCAAACCCGAGCAGCTCAAGCTGCACCAGAACCTGGTGCAGCAGATGTACAAGCTCTACGGCGCGCATCACTACGACCACTACGATTTCCTGTTCTCGCTCAGCGACAAGATGTCGGGCAACGGCCTGGAGCATCACCGCTCCAGCGAAAACGGCGTAAGCCCGGGCTACTTCACCGAGTGGGACAAGAGCATGGTCATGCGTGACCTGCTGCCGCACGAATTCAACCACTCCTGGGACGGCAAGTACCGTCGCGGCGCCGACCTCGCCACGCCGAGCTTCAACGTGCCCATGCAGGACAGCCTGCTGTGGGTGTACGAAGGCCAGACCCAGTTCTGGGGCTACGTCATGGCCGCACGCTCGGGCCTGTGGAAGCAGGACGAAGCGCTCGACATGCTCGCCAATGTGGTCGCCACCTACGACAAGGGTCGCCCCGGCCTGCAGCAGTGGCGCAACATCCAGGACACCACCAACGATCCCATCATCGCGATGCGCCGCCCGTTGGCGTACCGCAACTACCAGATGAGCGAGGACTACTACTCCGGTGGTCAGATGATCTGGATGGAAGTGGACAGCAAGCTGCGTGACCTCACCGGCAACAAGCGCTCCATCGACGATTTCGCCAAGGCCTTCTTCGGCATGAAGAACGGCGAGTGGGACGTCAACACCTACACCTTCGACGAAGTGGTGAAGACGCTCAACGACATCGCCCCGTTTGACTGGGCGTCCTACCTGCGCGAGCGCCTGGACGGTCACGGCCCCATCATCAACGGCTTCGAAGCCAACGGCTGGAAGCTGGTCTACAACGACAAGCCCTCCGCCGCGACCAAGGCCGTGGAAGCACGCCTGGGCGGCGCCAACCTGACCTACTCGCTGGGTGTATCGCTGGCCAAGGGCGGCGACATCGCCGACGTGCTGTGGGACGGTCCGGCCTTCAAGGCCGGCCTGTCGCCGGGCATGAAGGTGATCGCCGTGAACGGCAAGGAGTTCTCCAGCGACGCCATCAAGGACGCGGTGACCCAGGCGGCGAAGGACAAGAACCAGCCGGTGGAACTGCTGGTGAAGAACTTCGACGAGTACAAGACGCTGCGCATCGACTACCACGATGGCCTCAAGTACCCGCACCTGGAACGCATCACCGGCAAGCCCGATCGCCTGTCCGAACTGCTCAAGGCGCGCTGATGGCATGCTTCGAGACGCTCCCCCACGGAGCGTCTCGAAGCCACGCCTCCCACTCGCCGTGCCCGCGTTCGTCGTGCCTGTGATCGCAGGCACCGCGCGCCCTTAGCGCACATCCCCTGAGCGGACATCGTGGACAGCTCGCATGCTCGTGTCGGAAAAGGGCTAAAGGCCGTGCCCCGCGGGCCTTGTCTCCCGGGCGGAACCACCCGTGAGCCACGGCCGCCCCGACTCCGCTATACTGCGCGTCCGCCGTGTGTCTCCGCGCACGTGCAACGCTTATGCGCCCGTAGCTCAGCCGGATAGAGTAGTGGCTTCCGAAGCCATTGGTCGGGGGTTCGAATCCCTCCGGGCGCGCCATCTGTAAAACGAAACGGCTCCTGCATCGCAGGGGCCGTTTTGCCATGCGTGCCCTGCGTCGCCGCCTTGACCCCTGGGTCAGGGAGCCACCTGCCAGCTCTCGTCACCCTCCGGCAGCGAACCGCCGTGGCTGGTCTGGCAGCCGACATATGCGATACCCGCGCCGCCAAACGTGGACGCCGAACCCGTGGTAATCGTGGCGCCGCAGCTGGTGTCGTCGCCAATGCGCGCGGCGGCGCGACCATTCACCATCACACCCGCGCTTCCGCTGGTAACGGTGCCTTCGCCGTGGATGGGGCAACTATGGCGGTGGCCAACAAGAACAATAGCGGGCATCGGGAAACTCCATATACAAGACAGGCGAAGGTGGCGAGGGCGCGCGTGCGCCTCAGTGCAGCGAGGCATCCGCAGGCAGCATGTCGTCCACGGGGAATTGCATGATCAAGTGATTGAAAATCACGCGACCCACGGGCGACGCCTGCGGCCAAAGGCTTTCCGAGGCTTCGAACGTGCACCAGCGCAGCCGGTCGCATGCATCCTCGGCCAACATATAGCGGTGCACGATACGCGGCGTTGGGCTCAGCACGCTCCGAAAGCGGATGAACCAGGATTGCATCCCCTCATCGGGCGCATGCTCCTTCTCCTGCAACACCCGGTGCCGGGTGCGCACCTGGACCATCGACTTCTTGCCGTAGGCGCTCGCGGACATGCCGAACTTGAGGGATACGTTGTTGATGACGTTCATCGACAACGCCCCGTGGCAATCGCGCCGGCCGTCGTAGCTGGGCAGGCACGCCATCATGCCGGGCGCGTTCGTCTGCGGCATCTCGCGCACCACCCAGTCCGTGGGAATCAACACCATCGCCTGCACAGTGTTGTGCTGGTGCCAGCGAAAGCCCTCGGGGGCTGATAAGGGGATATCCATGCGTTCTGCTCCTGGCTGGCTACGCATCACGCGCCATCGTGTCAGCGGCACGCCACTACAGTGCTCATGGTGCCGCACACCAAGCGGCATCCGTGTCAGCCGGCCCCTTGACCTGGGGTGGGAGCAAGCGGTACGGGTTGAGGGCGAAGTCCTGGTTGCAATGGCGCGGTGCGCGATTCGATATCCATGGCGTCGGGCCACTTCACTTTCGGTGCAAGGCGCAGGGCGAGGTTGTACCAGGGCACGGTGTTGGGGTCCTGCGGCTCGCCCGGAGGCGGCAGGGCGCTGGGGCCTTGTTGCATATAGGTGCACACGTACGCCCATGCGTGTTCGTTCGCACCCATGGTGCTCAGGTGAAAGCGGTCGATCACTTTGTTGGTGCCGGGCGCCACGATGGAGAGCATCACACCCCACTTGATAATCACGCCGCCATTTCCGGTGGCGCCGCGTTGCTTCCAGGCTTCGGCACGCACCTGCGACCAATCGTAGGCCACGGGCACCACGCGCCAGCGCTCGAACGGGTTCCACCAGCGGTATTTGAAATTGTAGACGTAGATTTTTTGGCGGGCGCGGTTGAAGCGAAGGGGAAGGTCGCGAGGCACGGCGCAATCTAGACGATAGAAAATCGCCATTGACCACGATCCCACTAGAAGAAAGAGAGTGTTTAAGAATAGAAAAGAATAGTCTCCATTAGCGAAATCTTCAAAAATAAGCGTCTGCGTCCACAATAAATAAGTTGCTGTAAAGAGCGAAAACCAAACAAGAATTCCTCTGACTGCAAGTGATCGTCGAGGAATCTCCAGGTAAACATCATCGCTATGGTTAGGGCTGTCATAGCCGAGCGATGCCGCTTCTGTGGGCGGCACGCTGGGCAGCGAAAGGTCAGCCGTCCATCCGACGCACGGCGGATCGAGCAAGGGCTTCGTCGCACTCATGTCGGGTCCTTCGCATCGAGCTTGCTTTCAATCACGGTGAGCCGGCTTTTGTCGGTGGTAATGGCGTGCAAGGGCATGGGGTTTATGGCGCGGTGCGCGATTCGATATCCATGGCGTCGGGCCACTTCACTTTTGGTGCAAGGCGCAGGGCGAGGTTGTACCAAGGCACGGCGTTGGGGTCCTGCGGCTCGCCCGGAGGCGGCAGGGCGCTGGGGCCTTGTTGCATATAGGTGCACACGTACGCCCACGCGTGCTCGTTCGCACCCATGGTGCTGAGGTGAAAGCGGTCGATCACTTTGTTGGTGCCGGGCGCCACGATGGAGAGCACCACGCCCCATTTGATGATCACGCCGCCTTGCGCGGTAGCGCCGCGTTGCTTCCAGGCTTCGGCGCGCACCTGCGACCAATCGTAGGCCACGGGTACTACGCGCCAGCGCTCGAAGGGATTCCACCAGCGGTGCTTGAAGTTGTAGGCGTAGATTTTCTGGCGGGCGCGATTGAAGCGAAGGGGTTCGTCGCGAGGTGGGGATATGTCCAAACGCACACCGCATGAAATAACCAAAATTCCGAATAGAATAAAAAAAGAATCCAATGCAATGAACGAGTAATTCGATGCACTCCATGCGTCTAAAAGGTCATATGGCATGCCCACAAGCGCCATAAGGGGGGGTAGTGTAAAAAGCGATATCACGCCACGAACCCTGGATGAGCGCCTGGGTATTTCCAGATAGGTATCGTCTCCGTGATTAGGTCGGTCGAATCCGAGCGACGGCGCGACGGAAGGCGGTTCATTAGGCGATGGCAGGTCGGCTTGCCATCCTGGGCAGGGTGGATCGAGTAGAGGCTTCGTCGCATTCATTTCGACTGGCTCGCATCGAGCTTGCTTTCAATCACGGTGAGCCGGCTTTTGTCGGTGGTAATGGCGTGCAGGGGCATGGGGTTTATGGCGCGGTGCGCGATTCGATATCCATGGCCTCGGGCCACTTCACTTTCGGTGCAAGGCGCAGGGCGAAGTTGTACCAGGGCACGGTGTTGGGGTCCTGCGGCTTGCCCGGAGGCGGTAGCGCGCTGGGGCCTTGTTGCATATAGGTGCATACGTACGCCCATGCGTGTTCGTTCGCACCCATGGTGCTCAGGTGAAAGCGGTCGATCACCTTGTTGGTACCGGGTGCCACGATGGAGAGCACCACGCCCCATTTGATGATCACGCCGCCATTCGCGGTAGCGCCGCGTTGCTTCCAGGCTTCGGCACGTACCTGCGACCAATCGTAGGCCACGGGCACCACGCGCCAGCGCTCGAAGGGGTTCCACCAGCGGTACTTGAAATTGTAGGCGTAGATTTTCTGGCGAGCGCGATTGAAGCGGAGGGGTTCGTCGCGAGGTGGGGATAGGTCAACACGTAGCGAAAATATACAGCCCCAAATCATCAGCACGGAAGATGCAACACCGATTACGGCCAACACCCAATCGTCGCTAGATAGTGAGTCTGGAATTAGAATTGGTTCTCGTACAAACCAAAAGAATAAGAATATTCCAAACCACATCATGATGCCGCGAACTCGCGAGGATCGCCGGGGCATTTCCATCCAAACTTCGTTTAGGCAGTTTGGTTCATCAAATCCGAGCGACGGCACGACGGAAGGCGGTTCATTAGGCGATGGCAGATCGGCTTGCCATCCTGGGCAGGGTGGATCGAGTAGAGGCTTCGTCGCATTCATTTCGACTGGCTCGCATCGAGCTTGCTTTCAGCCACGGTGAGTCGGCTCTTGTCGGTGGTAATGGCGTGCAGGGGCATGGGGTTTATGGCGCAGTGCGCGATTCGATATCCATGGCGTCGGGCCATTTCACTTTCGGTGCAAGGCGCAGGGCGAGGTTGTACCAAGGCACGGCGTTGGGGTCCTGCGGCTCGCCCGGAGGCGGCAGCGCGCTGGGGCCTTGTTGCATATAGGTGCATACGTACGCCCATGCGTGTTCGTTCGCACCCATGGTGCTCAGGCGAAAGCGATCAATCACCTTGTTGGTGCCGGGCGCCACGATGGAGAGCACCACGCCCCATTTGATGATCACGCCGCCTTGCGCGGTAGCGCCGCGTTGCTTCCAGGCTTCCGCGCGCACCTGCGACCAATCGTAGGCCACGGGTACTACGCGCCAGCGCTCGAACGGATTCCACCAGCGGTGCTTGAAGTTGTAGATGTAGATTTTTTGGCGAGCGCGATTGAAGCGGAGGGGTTCGTCGCGAGGTGGGGATAGGTCGAAACGAAGACCGCAAAACATAGACCAAATCCCGACTAAAGTTATAAGGCTACCCACTACTACGAACGAGTAATCTAAGCGATTCCACGCTTCTAAAAGTTCGTATGGCATTACCGCAAGCAACATAATAAAGGGTGGTACAAGAAGCGATATCACTCCCCGAATCGTGGATGAGCGCCTAGATATTTCTAGATAGGTATCGTCTCCGTGATTAGGTCGGTCGAATCCGAGCGACGGCACGACGGAAGGCGGTTCATTGGGCGATGGCAGATCGGCTTGCCATCCTGCGCAGGGTGGATCGAGTAGAGGCTTCGTCGTACTCATTTCGACTGGCTCGCATCGAGCTTGCTTTCAGCCACGGTGAGCCGGCTCTTGTCGGTGGTAATGGCGTGCATAGGCATGGGGTTTATGGCGCGGTGCGCGATTCGATATCCATGGCCTCGGGCCACTTCACGTTCGGTGCAAGGCGCAGGGCGAGGTTGTACCAGGGCACGGTGTTGGGGTCCTGCGGCTCGCCCGGAGGCGGCAGGGCGCTGGGGCCTTGTTGCATATAGGTGCACACGTACGCCCACGCGTGTTCGTCCGCACCCATGGTGCTCAGGTGGAAGCGGTCGATCACTTTGTTGGTACCGGGCGCCACGATGGAGAGCATCACGCCCCACTTGATAATCACGCCGCCTTGCGCGGTAGCGCCGCGTTGCTTCCAGGCTTCGGCACGCACCTGCGACCAATCGTAGGCCACGGGCACCACGCGCCAGCGCTCGAAGGGATTCCACCAGCGGTATTTGAAGTTATAGGCGTAGATTTTCTGGCGGGCGCGGTTGAAGCGGAGGGGTTCGTCGCGGGGTGGGGAAATATCCACCCGAAAGGCAAATAGAGCGAACCAGACAATTAGCGCTATAAAAGAAATATCAAAAAAGAAGAACGATGTATTCACATCCTCCCAAGCATTGACTATCCATTTTGAAAGGGGGAGCGGCCAAATTAATATGAGCCCCGCAAACCACATCATGATGCCGCGAACTCGCGAGGATCGCCGGGGAATTTCCATCCAAACTTCGTTTAGGCAGTTTGGTTCATCAAAGCCGAGTGACGGCGTGGCTTCGAGAGTAGCGTCTGGCGGCGGAAGGTCGGCTTGCCATCCTGGGCAAGGTGGATCGAGTAATGGCTTCGTTGCACTCATTTCGGGTCCTTCGTATCAAGCTTGCTTTGAATCACGGTGAGCTTGCCCTTGCCGTCCAGGTCGCTCTTGTCCGGCCAGTACTCCACCACCAGGGCCAGGGCGGTGATGTCGTGGCCGGAGTGCAAGTCGATGCTGCCGGTGATGCTGAGGGTGCGCGGCTTGCTCTTTTCGTCGTCATCGACCACGGGCGTGGTGGTGGTGAGGTCGTAGTCGGCAAATCTGGGCGGTGGCTGCAGTGCAAGCGGGGCGCCGTCGTTGCGGCCGGCGGCGATGATCTGCGTGTCGTGATGGCGCGTTACCGCCAGCGCCCAGCTATAGCGGGCGGCGAGCGGGTCGTAGCCCGGCAGGCGGATGGCGTATTGCAGTGCCGGTCCCAGAGTTACCGTGTCGCCGCTGCCCACGGTCACGCCCATGGGGCCAACAGCGACGGAACCTTGGGTAACGCGCAGGCGCCGATGAATTCCTACCTCGGCGGTGAGGCCGAGCACGGCGGCGTTGAGCGCGGCGATGGCCGTGTTATGGAAGTCGCTGACCAGGGCCGCCCGTTCCTGGGCGGGGAGCTTCTTGATTTCAGGGGTGTAGGGGTTCCACTGCCGCTGCTCGCTGGGCAATCCCCACAGGGTGTGGCGCGCCCATAGTTCCAGCGGCGAAGATTCTTCGCTTTTGGCCCACATGGCGATGGCGTAAGCGGCTAGGCCGAGAATCAAAGCTAAGCCCAGCGGTCCCAACAAGGATGCTTCGGGAATTAGAGCCGCCCAAAGTCCAACGCCCGCTGATAGGGCAGAAGCAGCCGCCGCACCGAAGTAAGCCTTGAACGCAGAGTTGTCCCCTTGTGCGCCCATCCGATCCGCTGCCCACGCGTACCCCACCCCATCCACGATCCCTGTCACCGCAGTGATCGCACCACCGAACTGCGCGATCCGCGCCCCCACCGGCATTACCTTGGTTTCCAGGCCCAGCCTTGTCGTGCTCAGCACCTTGGCGGTGGTGGTGATCTGTGGATAGAGCGCGGCCATGGTCTGGCCGGAAAGGGTTGCGCCTACGCCCATCACGCCGATGGAGGCGGACCACACCGCGGCCACGGCTTCGTTATGCCCTTGGCCGGGCGCCTGGGCGATGGCATCCAGGCTTTTGCGTAAGCCATCCTGCTGAAACCACAGGCTGCCCAGGGTGAGCAACACGTTGGGGCCGGCCGCGCCCAGGCGCCGGCTGGCGCTGCCGGCGCGCCGCAGCTGGTGCATGGCCTCGCCCGCGAATTGCCGCGCTTCCACCGCGCCCAGTTCCATGGCCTTGGTGATTTGGGCGGCGTTGCGTTCCAGCGTGGCGGCGCCAATGCTGATAAGGCGGCGGCCTTGTTGCGTGCCGGCGCGTACGTTGTGCGCCAGCCCATCCACCCGGCGTTTCACGCCCTCGGCCTTGTCCAGCACCCACACGGTGACGGTAATAAGGTCGGTGTTGTTGCGCGCAACGGCTACCGTCAGCGCGCCGCTGAGCACCATAGCGCGCACTTGCCGCGCGGCGGGCTGGGCTACGTTCTTGTTGAGGTTGTGGAGTAGCTCGTCGGCCTTTTCATGCAGGGTCTCACCAAGCAGGGTGAGGTATTCGCCCACCCGCAGCGTCACCTTTGTTTCGGTGATCCATTGCCCGCTGTAGCGCAGAAACGCCGCGCTGTGTATGTGGCCCACCCATTGCTGGGTCACCGGCTGGAGGTGTTTTACCAGCGCGTTGCAGGCGTTGCTGGTGGCCGCGAGCAGTTGCGCCACGGCGCGCTGTATCGGCTCCACCATGGCCCGCTGCCCTTGGGTGGAACCGATAAGGGTGCTGATGGTGTCGTAGAGCTTGTCCAGGCTTTCACCGGACAGGTCGCTCGGGATTTGTTCCAGCAGGGTCTGGTCTTTGGCGAGCAGCGCTTTATAGAGCATGCTGCCGCGATCTTCGAGCAGGGTTTGCCACAGGCGTTGGGTGGGCTCCAGCTCTTTACCGGGCTGGGGCAACGCGCCGGTGGGGCCGCCGGCCAGGCAGGCGCTGACGGTGCAGGTATAGGCCAGCGCGGAGGCGGCATCGTCGTTGCGCGTGGCTTTGTCGGCGCGGGTGCTGGCGTAATCGTGCCGCATGACCAGCTGGAACGCCGCGCTGGAAGCGTGTTGCTCGTAACGGGCGCCCAGTTTGTCGATGGCGGCCTGGTGGGCTTGCATGCCTTTGTCGTAGTCCGCCTGAAAGGCGGCGCGATCCGGCTCGCTGTAGCGTTCTTCCAGGCGCGAGTGCTGTTTCGTGGTTTTGTGCTTGGTGACCCGCTGTGTTTCGGCGGGCACGTCCACGCCCGGCATGGGCGCCTTGGCCATCAGGAAGGGGTGGGAGTTCCATTCGGCGCTGTGTTCCGCCTGGGCTTTTACTTCGGCCTTGGCCTCGTCTTGCGCCCAGTGGGCTTCCAGCTCCTTGATGCCGAGCAGGGCTTGGGAGGTAAACAACTTCAAGGGCCGCTCTTCGCTGGCGGCCCATGCCTGGGCGGCCTGGTGCTGGCGCAGGCGCAGGGCGTTGTACTCCTGCACCAGGCCCACGGGGTCGGGCAGCAGCAGCACCGGCAGGCCGTGGGTTAGCGCGTGCTGCTTGGCCGCAAGGCTGGCAAAGGCCTGCGTGCCGGCCATGCGCTGGTGGCGCGGGTAGATGCCGTGCACGCTGCTGAAATCCGGGGCGGTGGGCGCGTACTCCCACACGTTGCTGCTCAGGTCGTTCGCCTGGCTGAAGGCCATGGCGTGGTTGACCGACGAGGGGTCTTCCTTGAGCGCGGCGAGGTCGTAGAGGGTGAATCGACTTGGCGGCGCGCCGGCCTTTCGGTAGCTGTCGAGCACGCTGGCGGGCCATGGGTCGCTGGCAAAGGCTACCTGGGCTTTCTTGTATTTGCCGGTGTCGATATTCAAGAACGACGAGGGAATGTCGTGGCTGTCGCCGGTGCAGGCCAGGGTGAGCGGTGCCGGCTGGTCCCTGGGCATTTCGTAGGGATCGAACTGGCGCAGATGGCCTTCGGCGGTTACTTCGTAGGCTTGCCATTCGCGCTTATCCAACAGCACGTAAAGGTAGCCCTCGCGCAGCGTGCGCAAGGCGTCCTCGCGCCATGCGATGTCGCCGGGTCGATCCATGGGTGTTTTGTCGCCCAGCGCGGGCGCCAGCACGCGGCGCAGCGGCAGGATGGGCAGGCCCTTGCGTTTGCAGGCCCGGCAAACGCCTGCTTGCACGCGGCTGGATTCGGCCACAACGGTGTTCAGTGCTTGGCTGGTGCTCATAGCGCTTCCTGCGGGGCATCAAGGTAGGTGGCGATGTTCATCCACACGCGGTCGTGGTACGTGGCGAATAGCTCGGCGAGGGGCACGTCGCCGCGTGCCGCGTGGGCGATATCCACCCGCACGCGTTCGTGTTCGTGCAGACGCGGATGGATGAGAAGGCGATGCAGGGTGAGCGTGAGAATGTTCTGGCGGTCGCCAAGGCCCAGCGTGCGCGCCGTGCGAATCATGCGGAACGCGGTGGCGGCCGCCTGGGGCGGCAACACGGTGAGGCCTTGCCAGGCGCGCGGGGCGTAAGGCAGCCGCAGTTGCGTGGCACGACGCCAGGCGGCCAACACATCGGCGACCAGGGGCGCTTCGCGTTGGGCGTGCAGGGCCACCTCGGGCAGGGGCGTCGACTCGTCTTTCGCGCGGGCGCTCAGCGTTGCAAAGCCGCCCCAGCTCGTGGGGAGTAGCCAGTGGTTGATGGGCCACAGAAAGCCGCCCAGCTGCTGTCGCAGCGCCGCCATCAGCAGTTCCATGCGCAGCGGCTCGAACTGCGGTACGAAGGCCGCGCTCTCGATCGCCGTATGGCGACACAGATCCACAATCTGTTCGGCCACCACGTCAGGGGTGATGGCGCTGGTGAGCAGCGCGCACACGTAGCGCTTGCGATAGCCGGCGTCCTGTTGCGCGGTGGCTTCGATCAGCGCCAGTAGCTGGGGGTCGGGCGCTACGCCCGGGCGCGCCAAGGTCATCAAGGCGGGCAGGGCACGGGGCTGGTGCGCCAGGTCCGGGCGCGGCACGCGGGTTAGGGCGTCCTCGCCCAGCTGCCGGGTCAGCGCGTCGATGTGCAGGGCATGCTCGGTGGCGCAGGGTGCCAGGGGGTCGAGCAAGAGGTACAGGTAATCGGTCGGTGGCCGAAGCTCCGCATCGAAGGCCGCCAGCATGCCGGCACTCATCGCTGACTTTCCTCGCAATGGGAGGTGGAGCCATCTACCGGTGCGCCACGGAACGAGAGCGGGTTGGCGGCTCCGCCCGATTGGTGCACGACGCCTTTGAACTTGATGTTGATCGCTTCGATCGTTACGCCGGTTTTGTCGACGACGATGCTGCCGCCGGGGCCGTGGATTTCGTAGCTTTCGCCCACGCGCAGCTCGTAGCGCTGCGTCTGCCGCTCGATGCGCTGGCCGGCGTGGAGGCTGTGGTGGCCCTGCACGGTGGCTTCCACATGGCCGCCCACGTCGATGGTGTGGTTGGCGGCGATCTTCTCCTGGCGGTGATTGCCGATGGTTTCGAGGTGATCCTTGCCGATGTTCAGCGTGTGGTTGCGTTCGATGCTGAGGAACGCATCGTTTGCGATCTGGTGGCGGCGATCCTTGCCGATGGTGACCTGCTCGTTCTCGCCCACGTTCTCGCTGCGGTCGTGGCCGATGGTGATGCGCTCGTCGTGCTCGACCTGTTCGGTGCGGTCGTGGCCCACGCGGGTGGTTTCGTCGTGCTCGACGACGATGTTCTGGTCTTTCTGCGCGTGGACGTAGATTTCTTCCTGGCCGGCTTCGTCCTCAAAGCGCAGCTCGTTACTGCCCTTGCCTTTGTGTGTTTGGCTTTTGATGGTCGTGCGCGTCTTGTGACGCGGCAGCTCGTAGGGCGGCGGATTGAGGGCGTTGTACGCACGGCCCACCACGTAGGGCCGGTCCGGGTCGCCGCTTTCAAAGCCCACCATGACCTGTTGGCCAATGCGCGGAATGGCCATGGCACCCCAGCCCGCGCCGGCCCAGCCTTGCAACACGGGTACCCAGTGCGAGCTGTGTTCGTTGAACTCGCCGATGCGATCGAAGGCGAACTGCACGGCGACTTCGCCACGGCTGTTGACGTGGATTTCCTCGGCGGCAGGGCCGACCACGGTCGCCGCCATCAAGCCGTCGATGATGGGGCGGGGATCGTGGGGCGGCTTCCACTCCACGCGATCGGGCAGGATCTGTGCGCTGTATTGGTAGTGCGTGCCGACCTGGGCGTCCGCGCTTTCGTCTTCCTGGCTGGTGGCCTGGGTGCCTTCGTGCACCATGGACAGCACGCGCCAGCCGGTGTTCCAGCTTTCGCGCGGATGGCCCTCCAGGTCGAAGGCCCAGCCGGGTTGAAGGCGTGCATCGTCGCCGGTTACCTGGGCCAGCTGCGCTTGTGCGCGCAACGCGTTCAGGCGCGTGTCGGTATGCAGCTTGCCCATGGTGTCGGTGGCGCCGGGGTAACGGCCCGGGTAGCGATAGATTTCGTAGTCGTTGCGCTGGTGATCCAGGCCACGGGCGAGCTGTTCGCTCTCGTGGTTATACGCAGGGTGGTCTTCGCTGTAGTCACGCTGGGTGACGCGCGCGGTGCGCACGTGTTCGGTGTATTCGAACTGCCACACGCAGGGTTCGCGTTGATCGCCGCCGGGGTTGGCCAGGTACGGCACGGGGCCGCCGTCGGTCACGCCGTGTACGTAGAGGCGGTCGCCCAGGATCAGGGTGTGCTCGGTCGCGGTATGGCGATGGGTGTAGTACAGGCCGCTCTCCGCGGCCAAGCGGTGCACGAAGCCTAGGTGCGTCTCACCCGCTTGCATGACCGTGGGGCGGACGTCGTGCGTCTTGGTGAGCACGGCTTCCCGGTGCATCACGCCGGAGCGCTTGAGCACGTCGTCGAGTATCTGCGGCACGGTTTGCTGGCGATACAGGCGCCAATCGGCGCACAGCTCGGCGCGCGCCAGTTGCGGCTCGATCACGGCGCGGTAGCGTGTGCGGCGAAAGCCGGTCTGGCCTTGGCTCAGGCTGGACACCACGCCATGCACATAGCGCACGACCTGATCGCCGCGATGGATGGCGAATACGGCGGGCTGATCGAGCAGCGTGCCAAAGTCGAGGTCCGGGCTGGACGAGGAGAGTTCCAGCTCCAGGCGGAACGGCTGCGAGAGATTTTCGATGAGCCGAAAGCTCACCACATCGAGCGAGGGTCCCTGGCCCGGCTGGAAGGTGAAACGCAGATCGGATTGGCGCGCCATCGGCATTCCCTGAGGCTGGCAAAGGAACGGGCTACGTTGAGGCAGGACGGATGAGAAACCCATCCGTGCATGTGGACGGGTTCTGTCGGCCTTGGCGGATACATACGCGTGCGCATGCCCACACGGCCGAAAATGCAGGCCGTGTTGCCCTCGTTTATGGCGAAGGGCGTGGGGTTGGATCGCGAGGATGGGGGCGCCCCGGCCGGGCCTGATGGCACCTACGGGGCACTGATCCGAGCATCTCGGCAGGCCTTGTGTGCCAAGGCCTACATTCGAAATACGGGATGACCTACAAAGCAACCCCCGCAGAGCGGGGGGCTTTTGTGGCGGTTAGAACTTGACGCGGAATTCCGCGCCGTACATGCGGGGCGGTGTGATGTATGCGTAAGGCGTGCCCAGCACCGATTGCGAAACGGTGCCCAGGCCATTCACGTATTGCTTGTTGAACAGGTTGCTGACGTAAAGCGCCATGCCCCAGCGTCCGCTGGCGGCGCTCCAGTCCAGGCGCATGTCGGTGCGTTCCTGCGCTTTGTTGAGGCTGAAGTTGGTCGGCAGCGAGCACTTGCCCTGGTAGACCGAGGCGTCGTTACAGCGCAGCGGGCCGCGAAAGCCGTAGTTCGCACTGTAGGTAAGGTTGCCACCCACCACGTCGTGCCAGGTGTAGGCGCCGTTGACCGAGTAGTTGATCTTCGGTTCGCTTACGGGCTGGCCGGAGACGTCCTGGTAGACGATCTGGTTGGCGGCGTTGAGGCCGATCGGCACCTTGGCACTGGTGTATTTGGCGTCGATGTAGCCGCCGTTGAAGTTGAGGCGCAGATCGTCGATGGGCACCCACGACACTTGCAGGTCTACGCCGCGCGCGTCCTGGTCGGTGTTGCTGACCTGGTACTCGGGTACGTTGAAACCGGCGGTGGACGGAATCACCGTCAGCGTTTGCACGTTGTCGTAGCGGTAGTAGTAGACCGAGCCGTTGACCAGCAGGTTGTACTCGGGGAAGGTGGCTTTGAAGCCGGTTTCGACGTTCCACACCTTTTCCGGCGAGAACTCGGCACCGGGTTCGGTGCCGTCGAAGCCGCCCGCCTTGTAGCCCTTGGCCACCGACGCGTAGCCCATCACTTCCGGGGTGAACTTGTAGGAGAGCACCAGGCGCGGGCTGGTGTCGTTCCAGCGGCCTTCTTTTTCGATGCGCTCGTTCACGGCGGTGGCGAAGATCTGGTTCTGCTGCAGCAGGCTCACCAATTGCGCGCCGGTGACCTTGCCGCCGGTGAGCACCGATACCAGGTTCAACAGGCCGGCGGCCTGCATCTGCGCCAGCGTGTTGTCCAGCTCGGGCGCCGAGCGGGTGGGCGTGTACCAGCTGAAGTTCTTTTCGTCGTGGGTAAAGCGCAGGCCGGTGGTCAGGTCCAGCTTGTCGCTGAGGTGCCAGATCACGTCGCCGTAGCCGGCCACCGCGCTGAACTTGCCGTTGTTGGTGACGGTTTCGGTCCACGGATCGCCGAGCAGGCGGTAAGGCAGCGCCAGCGAGCGCAGGATGGAGTCGAAGTAGCCGAAGATGGTGCCGGTGGGCGTGTACTGTTTGCCTACGCCGGTATTGAGCGCGAGCGTGTCGTAGGTGTCGGTGTTCACGCGCGCCAGATTGGTCTGGTTGGCGTGTTCCTGGTAGTAGCTGGCGCCGGCCACCCAGTCCAGCAGGTCGTTGTTGCCGGTGAACTTGAACTCCTGGTACCAGGTGTGGCCGTCGCCGATCACGCCGGTGTTGAGGTATTCGGTGACCTGCTGCAAGCCCGTGCCGTTCTCGACGTGCGACATGCTGTAGCTGGTCCAGTTGGTGGTGGAGGTGAAGCTGCCCCAACTGAAGTTGTGATCGATGGTGAGCGTGGCGTCGTTGTAGTTGCGCTCTTCGCGGCCATCGGTGGCGCTGTTGTAGAACGGCGCGTTGATCGGGTTGTAGAAGGTGGACGGATTGGCCGGGAACGGCGCGCGCGCGTAGAGATTGTCCGCCGGCATGGGCACCAGCCCCATGTCGATGCGCGAGGGCTGCTTTACGCGATCGTGGTCATAGGCCAGCTGCACCTGGGTATCGTCGGTGACGTTCCAGCGGTACACCGCGCGGGTGCCCCACTCATCGTCCTTGCCGTAGTGCTGGCCGGTGGCGGCATCCTTGAGCCAGCCGTCGCTCTGGTTGTCCACCACGCTCACGCGCAGGGCCATGTCCTTGTTGATGGGAATATTGACCAGGGCATCGGCGTAGCGCTTGCCGTAGTTGCCCAGGCGCACGCGCGCATCGCCTTCGAATGTGTCGGTGGGCGCGTTGGTGATGATGGAAATGGCGCCTGCCGCGGTATTGCGGCCGAACAGGGTGCCTTGCGGGCCCTTGAGCACTTCCACGCGGGCGATGTCGTTGAATGCCATCAGCGAGCCGCCGCTGCGGGTCTGGTAGATGCCATTGATGTACACGCCCACGGCCGAGTCGGTGCCGATACCGAAGTCGTTGGTTTCGATGCCGCGCAGGCGATAGGTGGGTTGGATGGCGTCGGTGTTGTCCACCACCAGGCCCGGCACGAACAGGTTCATCTGGCTCAGGTCGGTGGCCGCCACCGTGGCGATGTCCTTGGCGGTGACGATGTCCATGGCGATGGGCACGTCCTGCATTTCCTGGGTACGGCTCTGCGCCGTCACGGTGACCTGCTCAAGCTTGGTGGCGTTGGTCGCGGAGGGTTTCTGGGCGGTGGCGTCCTTCTGGGTGGGTGCGTTGGCGTCCTGCGCCACTGCGGTGCCGGCGATACCGGCTGCGCCCAGGAACAGCGCGCAGCCGATGGCGGAGGCAAGCCCTCTCTTGCGGATAAACATAAGTTGAAAGTTCCCCGTGATAGTGCAGACAGCAGGCAATGCCATCGTCGTGCCTTTGCTCTCCCCCGGCGCGACGATACGTCTGCGCATGTTCACTTGGGCGACGCTGGCATGTATAGATGCGGCGCAGCATGACTGCCTGGACCGGGCAGGGGACTTGGGGCTTTGCCGACCTCTGCTGTGGGCTTTGCGCGCCGCCAGCGTCAGCGCGACGTTTAGCCGCCTTGCCGGCGGCCTGCGTCGGCAATATATTAGAATTATCTAATATATGAATAGGTGGAGGTGCGGCCATGCATCCCTGGTTGTTGGCGACCCTGGGTGGCGTGCTGATCGGCTTATCGGCGGTGCTGCTGATGGGCGCGCTGGGCCGGATCGCCGGCATCAGCGGCATCGCGGGCGGACTGCTGGCCGGTGCGGGCACGGGTGACCGTGCCTGGCGTTATGCCTTTGTGCTGGGGCTGGTGGTGGCGCCGCTGTTGCTGGCGCTGGTGCGCGGCGATAGCGGCGTGGGTGTGCCCCAGGTGAGCTGGCCGTGGATGGCGGCAGCTGGTTTGCTGGTGGGCTTCGGCACCCGTCTCGGCAGCGGCTGCACCAGTGGTCACGGGGTATGCGGCATCGCGCGCCTGTCGCCGCGCTCCTTGGTGGCCACGGGCGTGTTCATGCTGGTGGGCATCGTCACGGTGTTGGTGGTGCGCCATCTGCTCGGAGGATTGCACGTATGAAGGCCTGGATAGCCATGCTGGCCGGTGTGTTGTTCGGCCTGGGCCTGAGTCTCGCCGGCATGACCCAGCCGGCGGTGGTGCTGGGCTTCCTCGACCTGTTCGGCCGCTGGGACCCGCGCCTGATGTTCGTGATGCTGGGCGCGGTGGTGACCACCGCCGTGGGCTATCGATGCGTGTGGCGCGGGCGACGGCCGTGGCTGGCGGATGGTTTCCAACTGCCGGCTGCGCAGGCCATCGATGCGCGCCTCGTCGCAGGCGCGGCCATGTTCGGCATCGGCTGGGGCATCGCGGGCTATTGCCCCGGGCCGGCGCTGGCGTCGCTGACGGCCGGCAACCCCGCCGTGCTGCTGTTGGTGGCGTGCATGGGGTTGGGTTGGTGGCTGGCCGCCACATTCACCGCAACGACTGTTTCGCCCGCGTAAGGAGTCACCGTATGCAACGCCCCGAGGTCAAAGCCTTCTTCGACAGCGCCTCCCACACCTTCAGCTACGTGGTGTGGGACCCGGCCACGCGCGAGGCGGCGGTGATCGACAGCGTGCTGGATTTCGACCCTGCCTCGGGGCGCACCAGGCGCGACGGCGCGGATGCCATGATCGCTTTCGTGCAAGCGCAGGGCCTTAGCGTGGCCTGGGTGATCGACACCCACGTGCATGCCGATCATCTGTCGGCCGCGCCGTATATCCAATCGCGCCTGGGCGGCAAGCTGGGCATCGGCGAGCATATACGCCAGGTGCAGCAGACTTTCGGCACGCTGTTCAACGCCGGCACCGAGTTCCAGCGCGACGGCAGCCAGTTCGATCATCTGTTCACCGATGGCGAACACTATCGATTGGGCGACATCGATGCGGTGGCCCTGAGCACGCCCGGTCATACCCCCGCCTGCATGACGCACGTGATAGGCGATGCGGCTTTTGTTGGCGACACGCTGTTCATGCCCGACTACGGCACCGCGCGCTGCGATTTCCCCGGGGGCGACGCGGCGCAGCTATACCGATCCATCCAGCGCATCTTCACGCTGCCGGATCAGACGCGCATCTTCCTGTGCCATGACTACAAGGCGCCGGGCCGCGACAGCTTTGCCTTTGAAACCACGGTGGGCGAGGAAAAGCGCGGCAACATTCATGTAGGCCATGGCGTGAGCGAGGGCGATTTTGTGAGCATGCGCACCGCGCGCGATGCCACCTTGGCCATGCCGCGCCTGTTGCTGCCTTCGGTGCAGGTGAACATGCGCGCGGGTCAGTTGCCGCCGGCCGAGGACAACGGCGTTCGCTATCTCAAGCTCCCGCTGGATGCCGTGTGAGGCCGAGGCCATGAGCGCATCGCGTACTCGTACGCGCAAGTCGAATATCGATGTCGAGGCCATGCAGCGTCACGCCGACGACGCGGTGGCGGTGCTCAAGGCCTTGGGCAGCACCAATCGCCTGATGCTGCTGTGCCAGCTGCTGGAGGGTGAGCGTTCGGTCAACGAACTGGCCGATGCCTTGGGCTTGGCGCAAAGCGTGGTTTCCCAGCATCTTTCGTTATTGCGTCGCGATGGCCTGGTGGCCGGGCGGCGCGAGGGCCAGTCCATTTGCTACGCCATCAGCGATGAGCGGGTGCGCGCCTTGATGGATCGCCTGTTCGAACTGTTCTGCCACGACCAGTAATCAAAGCGCCGCGAGCGGGATATTCGGTGATCCCACGACAGGCCAAAGCCCTACGGTAAGCAGGAAACGGCTTTGCTACGGTCCGTCGATGCCGTAGGGAGAAGCAGCGCGCCGTGACGCGTGCGGTGCCTCCACCGGCCGACCCCGGAGAAGCACATGCCCCATATTCAAACCCCGATCCGTAGCCTGGCGGATGTCGAGGCGCTGGAACGCGTACCGCTGGCCCAGCGCGATCTGCCACCGAATACCTACGAACTGTTGCGCCGTTCCGCCGAGCGTTACGGGGACGCGACGGCGATCTGCTTTCTTCCCCAGGGCGTGGTCGCCGACGTGCCGTGGAAAGTCAGCTACCGCCAGCTGTTCGCTCGCGTTACCCAGGCCGCCAATGCGTTTCATCGCCTGGGTGTACGACCGGGCAAGGCGGTGTCTTTCCTGTTGCCCAACCTGCCGCAGACACACTACACCTTGTGGGGCGGCGAAGCGGCGGGCATCGTCAATGCGATCAACCCGCTGCTGGAGCCCGAGCATATCGCGCAACTGGTGCGTGCCGCCGATTCGCAGCTGCTGGTGACGTTGGCGCCGTTCCCAGGGAGCGACCTGTGGAACAAGGTGGAGGCGCTGCGCGCTTCGTTGCCGGCGCAGTGCCGTGTCGTGGTGGTGGACCCGGTCAAGCAACTGGTGGAGCCGCAGCGATCGGCCGTTGCCGCGCAGCGCGGTCCGCTGCCGGAAGGCGTACTCGATTTCGACGCGCTGCTGGATGACTGCCCGGATGACCGACTGGAGAGCGGGCGTGTGATCGCCCCCGAGGACATCGCGTCCTATTTCCATACCGGGGGCACCACCGGAGCGCCCAAGCTCGCCCCGCATAGTCACGCCAATGAGGTGGCGATGGCCGAGATCATGGGGCTGTTCACGCAGTTCAGCCCGACCGATGTGGTGCTCTGCGGCCTGCCGCTGTTTCATGTGAACGGGGTGATCGTGACGGGGCTGGCGCCCTTGATGCGCGGCGCGCGCGTGTTGCTTGCCGGCCCGCTGGGCTATCGTCATCGACCCTTGTTGCACGATATCTGGGCGCTGGTGGAGCGTTACCGCGTGTCCTTCATGAGCGCGGTGCCGACGATCTATGCCGCGCTGCTGGACATTCCCAGCGAGGGCCGCGATCTGTCCAGCCTGCGCTTTGCGCTATGCGGCGCCGCCTCGCTGCCGGTGGAAGTTCTTCGTCAGTTCGAGTTGCGCACCGGCGTGCAGATAGTCGAGGGCTACGGCTTGACCGAGGGCACCTGCGGCACCAGTTGCAATCCGCCGGAGGGCGAACGCCGGGCGGGTTCCGTGGGCTTGCGCCTGCCGTATTGCGAAACGCGGATCGTGGTGCGCGACAGCACGGGCGCCCACGTGCGTGACGCGGTGACCGACGAGATCGGCCAGGTTTGCCTGCGCGGGCCTACGGTGTTCAGGGGCTATCTGCACATGGAGGCGTGTGCCGATCATTGGATCGAAGGCGGCTGGTTCAATACGGGAGATCTGGGGCGTATCGATGCGCAGGGTTACCTCTGGCTCACCGGGCGCAGCAAGGACGTCATCATTCGCGGCGGTCACAACATCGACCCGCAGGCCATCGAAGAGATTTTGTATCGCCACCCGGCGGTAGCCATGGCCGCGGCGGTGGGCAAGCCGGATGTACGTGTCGGCGAGTTGCCGGTCGCCTATGTGCAGCTCAAGCCCGGTGCGCAGGCGGATGAAGCCGAGCTTATCGAACACGCTGCCAACCAGCTCTCCGAGCGTGCGGCGGTACCCAAGAACATCTGGTTGCTCGAGGCCATGCCGCTGACGGCGGTGGGCAAGATCTACAAGCCATGCCTGCGCATGGATGCCGTTCGTCGCGTGCTGCAGCACGACGTGGACGCCATGGGTATACCCCTGCACATCGACGTATTGCCCGATGAACGGCACGGGCAGAAGGCAAGGCTCATCGGCACGCTCGACCAGGGCGGGCGCGCCGCCCTGGCGGAAAAACTGGGCGGCTATGCGGTGCATCTGGAGTGGGTGGATACCCACTGAACCCTCTCCCGCACCTTGGTAGACCGCGGTATGGCCCTCTCCCCGAAGGGAGAGGGCGAGGATCCTGACGATCAGTGGTTGTGAAGCTTCTTTTCGAACGCCTTCACTTGCTTGTCCGCTTCGTCGCGCGCGATACCGTAGCGCTCCTGCAACTTGCCGGACAGGTATTCCGCATTGCCCTCGGTGACCTTGAGGTCATCGTCGGTGAGCTTGCCCCAGTGCTGCTTGATCTGACCACTGAGCTGTTTCCACTGACCCTTGATGGTGTCTTGATTCATGGCATGTCCTCTAGGTGGGGAAGTGCAATGCGCATTGCGGGGATCGATTCGACCAGCGCACGAGTTAAAGCCATGTGGGCATGATGTTGGCTTGTGTGGCAACGGTTCACGCGTGTATGTCGCGGCCTGATACCACTTTCGCGCCGCGTCGACATCAAAGATGCGTGGATGGCGTCTCTCAGGGGCTGGCGACAACGCAATTTCCTGGTGCATGGCACAGGTGTCTGCGCCGCAACGGTGGGGAGACAAAACTATGAGTTCTGTTTTGCAGCGCGGCATCGGCCGCACCGGCTGGTTGCTGGTGATTTACGGCATCATCTCGATCCTGTTTGGTTTGAGCGCCTTCATCTGGCCGGGTAGCACCATAGTGGCGCTGGCCTGGGCGTTCGGCATCATGGCGTTGGCGGAAGGCATCGCCAGCGTATTCGCGCTATTTCAGCGGCATGGTGGTATTTCGCGTGGATGGCTGGCGTTGTATGCGTTGGCATCCATGGTGTTTGGTCTCCTGGCGATCTGGCATCCGCTGGCGGTCGCCAATGTCTTGCTGGTCTTCCTTGCCGCCTGGTTGGTCGTGGCCGGCATCTACCGCATGGTGTTCGCCGTTCGCGTGCGCAAGGAGATCCGTGGCGAATGGATGATCGCCTTGAGTGGCCTGCTCGCCATTGCACTGGGTGTGTTGTTCGTCGCCTATCCGGTGGCGGGTCTGCTTACGGTGGCGATCTGGATCGGTGCGGCGGCGGTGTTCTATGGCGTACTGCAGCTGATCGCGGGTCTGCGGCTGCACCGCTGGAAGGCGAGCTTCTAACGCTGCGCGATCGCTGTGGGCAACAGCGGGGCGCCCTTTGGCGCCCCGTTTGTTTTCTGGGTGCTATGGGATGCCATGGACGTTCTTCGTGAGGGCCGGCGATCGGCGTAGCCACGACGCGTGCCGCGGGGCGCACGGTTCACCGCAATCCATGCACGGCCAGCCGCATAACGCTGGCGTGCACGCCGTATCGACGGCTTAATGCGGCTCCTCGCCCTTGCTGGAGCTGCTTCATGAAGCGTGTGCCGTCTGCCGTGATACTGCTGGCCTCGCTATCGATGTCGGCTTATGCCGGGCCCGGCGATGACAAGGCACATGCCGCCGATCGCGTCGAGATCCAACACCTGGTGGAGCACTTCAAGCGGGCCATCGTCGCCAAGCAGGGCGACGCGCTTCAGGCGATGTTTCTGCCGGGGGCTTCGTGGTTTCAAGGCACCGCCCCCACTTCGCTGGCAGCCATCCGTGCGAAGCAGCCGGAGGCGAAAGCCGTGGCGCCGGGGAGCTATGCGCAGTTCGCCCGTTTCGTCAGTAGCGCGCCCAGGCCGATCGAGGAGACGTTCGATAACGTGCGCATCGACACGGATGGCATCGTCGGTACGGTGTCTTTCGACTATCGGTTCCTCGTCGATGGCAAAGCCACCAACCACGGCATGGAAACCTGGCAGGTGGTGCGTACGGCTGAGGGCTGGAAGATCAGCGCGATGCTGTATTCCGTGACCCTGGATGACATCAACGGATGATCCCTATAGGGTGCGCCGTGCGTCCGGCAGTGGGGCCGGCGCCCCTTGCGAGCAACACCATGACGAGCATTTCGCGCCCCGATCCATCCGGTGGACTACCGCTGCGCGTCGCCCTGCTGGCGGGCCTGCCCATCGCCCTGTGCATGGGCGTGATGGCATTGCCGGAGTTGGGGCATGCCTATGCAGGCGCGTATCGCGCGTTCTACGCGGCCTGCTATCTGGGCTGGATCGTCCCGCTCAGCCTGTTTCAGCGCATGCTGTGGCGGCGCGATGCGTCCGCGCGCCTTCGCGTGCCGCTGCTGCTGGTGGCGACGTACGTGGCTTCGGTAATCAACAGCGCGTTGGCGCTTGCCGCGGCCGTTCACGCGGGGCTGGCGCCGGCGTTTCAGCTTCGGCGCATCTTTGTTGGCCTGGACGGCTGCTGGCTGGCGCTGATCGCCTTTTGCGCGGTGCACGAGTTGCTGCATCACTACGATGCCTTGCAAGCCGCTCGCCAGCGCGAGGCGCAGGCCGCCGCACAGGCGCGGGAGGCCCAGTTGCGCGCCTTGCAGTATCAACTGCATCCGCACTTTCTGTTCAACACGCTCAACAGCATTTCGGCCCTGGTAGCCGATGGCCGAGGACAGGACGCCACGCGCATGATCGCGCGGCTGGGTGATCTGTTGCGGGCCACGCTTGAGCGCAGCGATACGCCGGAGGTGACCCTGGCCGATGAGTTGTCGTTGACCGAACACTATCTCGACATCGAAAAGGCCCGATTCGGCCAGCGCTTGCAGGTGAACATGCGCGTGGGGCCGGGATTGCTGCAGGCCAAGGTGCCGCCACTGCTGTTGCAGCCGCTGCTGGAGAACGCGATACGCCATGGCATTGCGCGGCGCGCGATGGGGGGAACGGTGAGCCTGCGAATCGATGCCGAAGACGACCAACTGGTGATGACGCTGCATAACGACGGTGCGCCGCAAGCGGAAGAGCCGCACGCGCAACGACCCTCGGCGATCGGCCTGAGCAACCTGCGCCAGCGCCTGCGGACCTTGTACCCGGAGACGCATGCGCTGAGCGTGGCGAAGACTCCCGAGGGCAGCTATACCCTGCGCATTGGCTTGCCACTGCGACGGGCCGCCCTGGCGCCCACGTCGCACGAGCGAGCCGCATGATGCGGGTGCTGGTGGTCGATGACGAACCGTTGGCCCGCGATGGGGTGCGTGCTCGCCTGGCCGCGCAGCCGGATGTGTCGTGCGTGGGCGAGGCAGGCGATGGGGATGCTGCGGCACAGGCCGTGCAGGCGCTGCGGCCGGACCTGGTGTTCATGGATGTGCAGATGCCCGGGCCGAGCGGCATCGAGGTGTTGCGCCGCCTGCCGCCCTCGGTACGGCCACTGGCGGTGCTGCTTACCGCTTACGATCACTTCGCCGTGGCGGCTTTCGAATTGCAGGCCTTGGATTACCTGCTCAAGCCCATCGACGATTCGCGCTTTCAGGAGTCGCTGGATCGTGCGCGGGCCGCGCTGCGCCATCGCTCGCAGCCCGGCGTGGATACGGCGGCCACGCCCTGGGTCGAGCGCTTCAGCGTGCGGATCGGGCAACGCATCGCGGTGATCGACGCCAGCGACATCGATTGGATCGAGGCGCAGGACGACTATGCCGGCCTGCATGTTGGATCGCGCGTGTACTTATTGCGCGAATCGCTGCACCAGCTGAGCCTGCGACTGGACCCTCGCCGCTTCGTGCGCATTCACCGCTCCACCATCGTACGGGTGGACCGCATCGCTGAAATGGAGGCGCTATCCAATCGCGATTGCCTGTTGCGCTTGCGCGATGGCACTCCACTGCGCGCCAGCCGCACCTACATCGATCCACTGCACGCCGCGCTCGCGGCGCGTTGACTCTCACTACGGAACCTGCAACGACATGCGCTTTCCCGGTCTGGACCTGCTACGCACCGTCGCCATTCTCTGGGTGATGGTGTTTCACTCTTATCTGGTGGGCGGGGTGGGTGACCATCTCGCCGGCGCCGAGCAGTACGGCTGGATGGGCGTGGACCTGTTCTTCGTGCTGAGCGGTTACCTGATCGGCACCCAGGTGCTGCGGCCGTTGGCCGCCGGGCACAGCCTGGATTTCTACGGCTTCTATCGCCGCCGCGCCTATCGCATCCTGCCGGCGTTTGTCGTAACGCTGGCCTTGTACGCCCTGTGGCCAGCGTGGCGCGAAACACCGGGAATGCAGCCGCTATGGCAGTTCCCCACGTTCACCTTCAACCTGCTGTTCGACCAGCCGGATAACTACGCGTTCTCGCATGTCTGGTCGCTATGCGTGGAAGAGCACTTCTATCTACTGTTTCCGATTGCTGCGCTGTGGATGCTGCGCAAGCCAGCGATCAAGCCGTCGATAGGGCGCTTCGCCCTGCTGGGCGCGTGCATCGTCGGGGGTGGCATGGTGTTGCGTGCATGGTTGTGGCTGCACTGCTACCAGCCTGCGCGCCTGGCCGATGACGGTAGCTCGGGGCTGATGTTCCTTCGCTACATCTACTACCCGACCTATTCCCGCCTCGATGGTCTGCTGGCTGGGGTGGCCTTGGCCGCGTGCGCGGTGTATCGCCCAGGCTGGATGGCATGGGTGCAACGACAGGGCAACCTGGTGCTGTTGCTGGGGCTCTCGCTGTTGGCCGCTTCCATCGCGCTCTTTCGGCAGCGCACGGGCTTCGCCGCCACGGTGGTGGGCTATCCCCTGTTGTCGCTCGCCCTGTTGGCGCTGGTCGCGGCAGCCAGCGGCGGTACGTCGCTGTTGGCGAGGGTGCGCGTACCGGGGGCGGCGTGGTTCGCCGGTATTTCCTACAGTCTGTATCTCTGCCACAAGGGCATGTTGCATCTGGTGCACGAACATGTCGCCGAACGCCTGCAACACCATCATTGGCTGTTGTTCGTGGCGTATGCGATGGCGACCCTGGCCGGTGGCGTCTTGCTCCATTACGCCGTGGAGCGACCATGCCTGCGCTGGCGCGACGCGCGTCGCCGCGCAATGCCCGCGCGCATGCTGGACGAAGCGGTGGGCTGACCGCGTTGCGCGCAAAAAAAGGGCGCCCCATGGCGCCCTTTACGGGTGGCAGTGTGCGTTTCGGCTTAACTGCGAATTTCAAAGTTCTCGCTGGCGACCGGCTTGCCGTTGAGTGAAATCTGCACGCGGTACTTGCCCTGCGGCCACGCGTTGGGGTTCTGCACCTTGAACGTGGTGGTGGCCGGTCCATCGGTAGCAATGGATTCGGTGGTGCTGCTGAAGGTCTGGCCCTTGCCTTCCTCGTAGCTCCAGGTGGCATTCAAGGTGGCGCTGTCGGCGCGGCCCACGGTGTTGACGGCCGCGTAGATGGCCTTGTCTTCCGGAGCGAAGTGGCGCTGTTCCTTACTGACCGCCAGCGAGCGATCCACCGCGCTGCCGAGCGTGACGGCGGCGACCTTGATCTCGTTGTGGGCAGGGACGCTGGCCATGCCGCCGCTGGCGGGCGAGGAGGCAGGCATGGCGGGCGAGGACATGGCCGGTGCCGGTGCCGTGCCTGCCGGCGGAGGCGAAACAGGCATCGTCGGCGCGGGTGCGCTGGTGGCCGGCGCAGGGGGTGTGGTGTTGGATTCCTGCTCGTTCTTGCCGCACGCGCTGAGCATCAGCAGGCCGGCAAGGGTCGCGCAGTACATGGCGGTGTGGCGTACGTGAGCGTTCATGACTGACCCCGTGGCTAGTGACGGAACACAGCGGCTCATCGTGGATGCGACGAGCCGCTGTGCAGAGACAGGGTAGCCTTGCCGCACTGAAGCCCCCTTAAGCGAGGGCGTGGGCTGCGACATTGGCTTCACATCGTGGGTTTTACTGGCGTGCGCCGCGCGGATTGCCGGGTGTTTCGGTGCCGGTGCTGCGGTAAGGGTTGATATCCAGGCCGCCGCGACGCGTGTAGCGCGCGTAGACGCTGAGTTTCTGTGGGCGGCAGCGCGCCATCACGTCCACGAAAATGCGCTCCACGCACTGTTCGTGGAATTCGTTGTGATTGCGGAAGGACACCAGATAGCGCAGCAAGCCCGCCGGGTCGATGGGCGCGCCGCGGTAGCGGATCTGCACGCTGCCCCAGTCGGGCTGGCCGGTGACCGGGCAGTTGGAGCGCAGCAAGTTGGAAACCAGCGCTTCCTCGATCACGGGGGCGGTGGCGTCCGCTTGCAGGTAATCCGCGCGCGGCGGGCCGTAGTCGTCGATGTCGACGGTGAGTTCATCGACCAGCGTGCCATCCAGGTCGGTCACCGCATGCCCGCGTGCCTGCGCGTCGCTCAGCGTCACCGATACCGGCGCACCGGCCGCGGCGGAGAGGTCGCGCACCAGCGTATCCATCAGGGTGGCCGTATCGGTCAGGCGTTCCTGCGAAAAGCCATTGAGGTAGAGCTTGAACGATTTGGACTCAATGATATGGGGCGAAGCGGCCGGCACGCGGAATTCGGCCAGCGCCACCACCGGTTTGCCACGCGCGTCCAGCCAGGACAGCTCATAGGCGTTCCAGATGTCCTCGCCATGGAAGGGCAGCGGCAACGTCACGCCGATTTCCTCGCGCTTGGCGCTGCGGGGAATGGGAAACAACAGGCTGGGATCGTAACGGTCGGCGTAGACGGTGGTCTTGCCGAGCGGGGAATGTTCGGGAGTACTCATGGCGCCCATTGTACCGCCCCGGCGGCGACGGTCTGCGTCGATCAGGCCCCGTCGTGGCTCGGGCCATGCCGGCCAGCTCGGCGTGAGGCCAGCCGGGTACCCACACGCGCCGCGCCGCTGCGCCGGCAGAACGCCTCGGCGGGCGGATGGCAGGCGTGGTCCTTCGCGGACACGTCGCGCTGCTTGCCTATCGGCAGGCGCGGCGGCTTGGCTACTATCGGGCAATAGTCTGGGGATACCACCAATGCGGGATCAGCGCATGAGCAAGGGGAGCGGAAGCATGGGCGTGCAGACCACGGGGATGAAGCGGCACCGTGTGGTGCCGGGCATGCTGGCCGGTGCGGTGTGTGTGGCGCTGGGTCTGGTCGCTGCCGGCGCGCACGCGGCGAGTGCGGACCTTGCGCGCTGGCAGCATCAGGCGCAGGCGGTGACCATCACCCGCGATGACTGGGGCATTGCCCATGTGCATGGCAAGACCGATGCCGATGCGGTGTTCGGCATGGCTTACACCCAGGCCGAGGACGACTTTCCCCGCGTCGAAACCAATTACCTCAACGCGCTGGGCTGGTTGGCTCAGGCCGAAGGCGAGCAGGCGATCTGGTCGGACCTGCGCCAGCAACTGTGGATCGATCCGTTGCAGCTCCAGCGCCTGTACGCGCAAAGCCCTGCATGGCTGCGTGAGCTGATGAACGCCTGGGCCGATGGCCTCAACTATTACCTCGCCACGCATCCGGACGTGCATCCACGCGTGATTACGCATTTCGAGCCGTGGATGGCCTTGAGCTTCAGCGAGGGCAGCATTGGTGGCGATATCGAGCGCGTGTCGCTGAAGGACTTGCAGGCGTTCTACGGTAAAGCCGGCGATACGGTGGCCTTCGCGGATACGCCATCAAGCTGGGTGGAGCCGACCGGTTCCAACGGCATCGCCATTGCACCCAAGCTCAGCGCGGACGGTCATGCGCTGCTGCTGATAAATCCGCACACGTCGTTCTTCTTTCGCTCCGAATTGCAGATGAGCAGCGATGCGGGGCTGGATGCCTACGGCGCGGTGACCTGGGGACAGTTCTTTATCTACCAGGGTTTCAATCCGCACATCGGCTGGATGCATACCTCCACCACCGCCGATGTGGTGGACGAATTCGCCGAGACCATCGTGCGCGATGGCAGCACGTTGAGCTATCGCTATGGCGGCGCGCTGCGACCCGTACACGCGCGCGACATACGGGTGGCCTATCGCAAGAGCGATGGCTCGATGGGCACGCGTACGTTCACCACCTACGCCACGCATCACGGTCCCGTGGTACGCGAAGCCGATGGCAAATGGATCGCCACCGCGCTGATGAACAAGCCCATGGAAGCGCTGGAGCAGAGCTGGCTGCGCACCAAGGCGAACGACTTCGCCAGCTTCATGAAGATCGCCGAGCTCAAGGCCAACTCGTCCAACAACACCATCTATGCGGACGACCAAGGCCATATCGCGTACCTGCATCCGCAATTCATTCCCAAGCGCGATAACCGTTTCGACTACACCAAGCCGGTGGATGGCAGCGATCCGGCTACCGATTGGCAGGGTCTGTTGCCGCTGGACCAGGGACCGCACCTGCTCGATCCGCCCAACGGCTGGATCATGAATACCAACAACTGGCCTTACTCGGCCGCGGGTGCCTACAGTCCCAAGCGCGCGGACTATCCGCGCTACATGGATAGCGTGGGCGAGAATCCACGTGGCCTGCATGCGTTGCGCGTACTCGGCGATCGTCGGGAGTTCACGCTGGCGTCGCTGATCGATGCGGCGTTCGATTCGTATCTGCCGGCGTTCGCGCGGCAGATACCCATCTTGGTAGCCGACTACGACGCCCTGTCCGCCACCGATCCGCTGAAGTCCAAACTGGCGGGCCCCATCGGCTTGCTGCGTCATTGGGATTTCCGCTGGGGTATAGCCTCCATGCCGACGTCGCTGGCCGTGTTCTGGGGCGATACGTTGTGGGACAAGGTGGACAAGTCCGATGTATCGGAGAGTCTTTCCGTCTACGACATCATGGCCGAACGCGCCGGTGCCAAGGCCCGCCTGGGCGCACTGGCCGAAGCCGCCGATCGACTCGAACGCGACTTCGGCAGCTGGGGTGTGCCCTGGGGCGAGGTGAATCGCTATCAGCGCCTCAATGGCGATTTGGTGCAGCCCTTCGACGACAGCAAGCCCAGCATCCCGGTGCCGTTCACGTCGTCGCGTTGGGGTTCGCTGGCTTCATTTGGCGCGCATCGCTGGCCGGGCACGCGTCGCTATTACGGCACCAGCGGCAACAGCTTCGTGGCCGTGGTGGAGTTTGGTGACAAGGTGCAAGCACGCGCCATCACCGCGGGCGGTGAAAGCGGCCACCCTGCATCGCCGCACTTCAATGACGAGGCCGAGCGTTACACCACCGGCCATTTGCGCAAGGTTTATTTCTGGCCGGACGACCTGCAAGGCCACATCGAGCGCGTGTATCAGCCGGGAGGTTGAGCACGCGCAAGAACCTTCATGCTTTCCATGCCGGCAGGGCCTGTGCACTAACGCACAAAGTTTTGTAGGTGCCTTCGATGAGGCAGCATGTTTTTGCGATGTCTTCACATAGGTAATGAGGGAATCGATCTGTCCGAGAAATCTTGCGAAAGGTGAGCTTCGGTAAGCGGCGACTCATCGATTTCGGGATGTTCGCGGACGATGTGGGAAAGCGAGAAGTGAGGTTCGGCCAGCGTTCGCGTTCCGTGTCGACCAGGCGTCGCTCGCGGTAACAAGGGCACAAATCCAGCAGCTCGCACCACTCACATCCCTCTTGCGGCGCTTTTGGGGAGGCGCCGCGTCTTGATCAAGGCGATATCGAAGGTTCGAGTCATCGAGCCATCGCGGCGACGTGCACCCGCATGCATGCCGCGATCAGGCCCGGGCGCGCTGGGGCGTAGAGCCTTCGATCCTATGTTGTAAAGGAGAGATCACCATGAAGAACGCTCTTAAGGTGCAAGGTTTGGCCGTCGCACTCATGCTGGCGCTCACCGCTGAGGCGGCCGCTGTCGAGTTCGGTACCTCTCCGCCGCCATCCCCCAACTTCGATGTCAGCGCGTTACAGACGAATCAGACGTATACCGGCTTCATCATCACCTACAAGGACGGCAGCGCCGAGCGCAGCCATGCGAGCGTCGCGGTGCAGAACGTGGGGGTGGCTGTCAGCCGCGCCAGGTTGATGACCGCCAACCGGGCCACATCGCGCGCCATCAGCGTGCGTTACGGCCGCAAGCTGGCCACCGGCGCCGATCTGGTAGAAACCGATCGCGCCCTCTCGTCGAGCGAAGCGGCCACGCTGATCCGCCAGATCGCCGCCGATCCGGCAGTGGCGTTTGTGGAGCCGGAGTACATGCTGCAGGCGGTGAGCGATATCGAGCAGGAACCGGAGCCGGAGCCCGCGGGCGCGGCCGCGTTTACCGCGCCCAACGATGACTACTATGGCGGCTACCAGTGGGACTATCTCGCCGCGAACGGCGCGGGGTTCTACGACAGCACCCAGCGCATCGACATTCCCAACTGGGGGGGTACCCACACCCAAGACGCGTGGCGTCTGGCGGATGGTGCCGGCATCACCATCGCCAGCCTCGATACCGGCGTGACCAACCATCCGGATCTCAACCTGTCGATGGTCGATGCGGGTTACGACTTCATCACGGCGGCGTCGACTTCCGGCCGCGCGACCAATGGCCGCGTGCCGGGTGCCTGGGACACCGGGGACTGGGTTGTCGCCGGTCAATGTTCCGGTAAGGCCGCGGCGAACAGCAGTTGGCACGGAACGCACGTGTTCGGTACCGCGGGCGGGCAGGTCACCAACAATGGTGTCGGCCTTGCAGGTACGGCGTTCGGCGCCAGGGTGGTTCCGGTACGCGTGCTGGGTCATTGCGGTGGCTCCAATGCCGACATCGCCGATGCCATTACCTGGGCTTCCGGCGGTCCCGTTGCCGGCGTGCCGGCCAATGCGAACCCGGCGCAGGTCATCAGCCTGAGCCTGGGCGGAAAGGGCACTTGCGCGGCCACCAGTACGTTGGCAACGGCGATCACCGGAGCCATCGGGCGTGGCGCCACGGTGTTGGTGGCGGCGGGCAACGACAACGCCGACGTCGTCAACTACTCGCCGGCCAACTGTCCTGGCGCCGTGGTGGTCGCATCCACGGGTACCACCGGCGCGCGTTCGTATTACTCCAACTACGGAGCCTTGGTAACGGTGGCCGCGCCGGGTGGTGGCGTCTACAAGAATGACGCTGCCAGCGGTACGCAGGTCAACACGGGCTTCATCTGGTCGGCGGGCAACACGGGCAAGACCGTGCCGGTTGCTGGCACGTATAACGGCAAGGCCGGCACCTCGCAGGCAACGCCGCATGTGGCGGGTGTGGTGGCGTTGATGCAGAGCTATCGCCTGTCGCAGGGCAAAGGGTTGCTCACGCCAGCGCAAGTTGCCTCGTTGTTGAAGTCGACCGCTAGCGTGCCGCACGTGGCGCCCAGTGTCGGTGCGCCCATTGGCGCCGGCATCGTCCATGCCTACGCCGCCGTGCAAGCGGCGGGTGCCCAGCCGTAAACGGTCATGGCGGAGGGCCGGCGTCGCGCGACGCCGGCCCTCGCTCGTCGCTTGAATCCAGGCAACGGTGGCTGCGGGCGTCGCGCCATCTGACCAAGGGGCGGGCAACACTGTGAGCTGCCGCACAAAGCGTCGTTAGTTGTCGCGATTCCCCTGCAAATATTTGCGATTTCTTCACGTGCGCCGTGCGGCAATCGCCCTCATCGCGATTTTCTGCGTTAGGTCCTGGCCAATGGTTGGCGGGGTCTGGAAGGCCGCTCCGGTGGAGTAGGCCGGCTCTCCGCGCTGGCGGACGAGCACGTTCATGCGTCTTGTTCGACTTCTGTACCAGCCGTTCGCACCCGACCACGAGTGCGCGCGATGGGTGCGGCTTGCTTTGGCTTTGCGGCGTGTATGGGAGTGCCGCCGTGTTCCTGGGGAAAACAACGTTGAAGGCCCGAACCATCGGGCGGTCGCAGCTGCGCGTGCGTTGGCACCGTGGGCGGCCGGGTCAAGACAGGGAGGTTGCATGACACCGTCGACCCAACACTGACATGGGGAGCAACCAATGAAGCGTCTATCCAACAAGCATGGCCTGGCCGCAGCGCTGCTGCTGGCCTTCTCCGCCACCGTGGGCGCCACGGACTTCGGCACGGCGCCGCCGCCGTCGAATAACTTCGACGTGAGTCCGCTGCAAAGCGACCAGACCTATAGCGGGTTCATCATCACCTACAAGAATGGCAGCACCGAACGCAGCAATGCCAACGCGGCGGTGCAGAACATCGGCGTGGCGGCCGGTCGCGCCAAACTGGTGGCCGGTACGCTGGCCGCGCCGCGCGCGCTCCATGTGCGCTATGGCCGCAAGCTTGCCAGCGGCGCCGATCTGGTGCGCACTGATCGCGCGTTGTCGGCCACGGAAGCGGCCACGTTGATTCGCCAGATCGCCGCCGATCCGTCGGTGGCGTATGTGGAGCCGGAATACATGCTCAAAGCGGTGGACGGCATCAAGCCAGCCGGTGCGGCCACTTTCAGCGTACCCAATGATTCGTACTACGCCTCGTACCAGTGGGACTACCTGGCGGCGAACGGCACCGGCTTCTATGACAGTACGCTCGCCGCCAACGTCGCCAATTGGGGCGGCGCCAATATCCAGCAGGCCTGGAGCCTGGCCGATGGCACCGGCGTCACCATCGCCAGCCTGGATACCGGCGTGACCAATCACCCGGATCTCAATCTCGCGCTCGCCAATGCCGGTTACGACTTCATCACCAGCGCGTCCGTTTCCGGCCGCTCCACCAATGGCCGCGTGGCCGGCGGCTGGGATACCGGCGACTGGACCACGGCCAACCAGTGCGGTTCCGGGCAGGCCGCCGAAAACAGCAGTTGGCACGGTACCCACGTGTTCGGCACGGTGGGCGGCGAGATCACCAACAACGGTGTCGGCATGGCAGGTACGGCGTTCGGTGCCAAGGTGGTGCCGGTACGCGTGCTGGGTCACTGCGGTGGCTCCAATGCCGATATCGCCGATGCCATCACCTGGGCATCGGGTGGCAGCGTGGCCGGCGTGCCCGCCAATGCCAACCCCGCGCAGGTGCTTAGCCTGAGCCTGGGCGGTTCGGGCACGTGCCCGTCCAGCAGTGTGCTGGGCCAGGCGATCACCGGTGCGATTGGCCGCGGCGCCACCGTGGTGGTGGCCGCCGGCAACAGTAACGCCAACGCGGCCAACTATTCGCCCGCCAGTTGCGCTGGCGCGGTGGTGGTGGCGGCAACGGGCACCACCAGTGCCCGCGCGTACTACTCCAACTACGGCACCATCGTCACCGTCGCGGCGCCGGGTGGCGGTGTGTACAAGAACGACGGCTCCAGCGGTACGCAGGTCAATACGGGTTTCATCTGGTCGACCATCAACGCGGGCACCACCACGCCCACCAGCGGCACCTATGGCGGCATGGCCGGCACCTCGCAGGCGACGCCGCATGTGGCCGGTGTGGTGGCTTTGATGCAGAGCTATCGCCTGTCGCTGGGCAAGGGGCTGCTCACGCCGTCGCAGATCACGTCGCTGTTGAAGTCCTCGGCCACGGTGCCGCATGTCACGCCCAGCGGCAGCAAGCCGATCGGCTCGGGCATCGTCAACGCCTACGCGGCCGTGCAGGCCGCCGGCAACCAGCCGTAAGCGCCTCGGGACCGGCGACACGCGTCGTCGGTCCCGATGGTCTGTCGAGACCGTCGCGCGTCAAGTTGATCTCCATCAATAGGCGACACCCGCCGCGGCGGTGAGATCGACGTATCGCGGCGCCACGGCCTGAGGCGTGACTCCGCAGCGACTCGAGTCGACTGGGGATGGATCATGCGTAGCCTGAAAGCCAGCCCGTGGAAGCTCCTCGCCGCGGCGCTATGGGTGTGGCTGGTGATGGTCATGCCTGCCCAGGCCGTGCCGGCCTACGCACGGCAAACCGGTCAGGCCTGCGTGGCCTGTCATTTGAGCTTCCCCGAACTCACACCCTACGGGCGCCTGTTCAAGCTCAGCGGCTACACCTTCGGCAAACGGCAGGATCTGCCCCTGGCGGTGATGGCGCAGTTCGGTGTCACCAGCGTGCGCGACAACCGTGACGACCAGGGCCAGAAGATCGTCCCCAAGACCGACGAAGTCGCCTTCTCCGGCGCCAGCTTGTTCGTGGCGGGCAAGATCAATGACCACATCGGCGGCTGGGTGCAGTGGACGTACAACAATCTGTACGTCAACAACGCAGGCAAGACGGTGGGACATAGCGGTATCGACAACACCGACCTGCGCGTCACCGGCAGTTCGGCCAACCCCGACAGTACCGATCTGCGCTGGCTGTACGGGCTGACGGTGAACAACAACCCCACCTTGCAGGACGTGTGGAACAGCACGCCGGCGTTCGGGTTCCCGTTTACCTTGCCGCCCAACGGCATTACCCAGATCGCCACCACCATGCTCGATGGCAACCTGGCCCAACAGGTGGCGGGCGTGGGCGGTTACGTGTTCTGGAATCGGCGGGTCTATGTGGAGTTTTCGAACTACCAGACGGCCGATGGATTCTTCTCGCCCCTTCGCCAAGGGCAGTTGATCCATGTGCCGGGCGGTGTAACGCGACTGAACGGCTTCAATCCGTATTGGCGCATCGCCTATAGCCGCGAGTGGGGCGCCAACTCCTGGATGCTGGGCACGTATGGCGCGATCTTCAACGTGTACCCGGACAACACCATGCCGTATACGCCGACCGATCGCTTTCGCGACATCGCTTTCGATACGCAGTGGCAGCACATCGGCGATCCGCATACCTACAGCGTGCAATACACCCACATCCACGAGTCGCAGGACTATCGCGCGAGCTATCCGGCGACGCTGGCGGGCACGCCCATCGGGGTGGGTCCCACGCCTGCCAACCTGGGCGATACCTTGGTGACCGACAAGCTCAAGTTCACCTATTACTTCGAACGTAAATATGGCGCCACGCTCGCATTCAATCGAACGCACGGCACGGCGGACATGGGCTTGTATGGTCCGGGCACGGTGTCGGGCAGCCTCAATGGCAAGCCCGATACCAATTACTGGGTAGGTGAGCTGGATTATCTGCCGCTACCCAACGTGCGCCTGATGCTGCAGTACTACGACTACAGCAAGTTCAATGGTGCCGGGAGCAACTACGATGGCTCGGGTCGACGTGCTTCGGACAACAACACGCTGTTCGCCAATGTCTGGCTGGTGTACTGAGATGAGCACGCCCAGGCGCGATCGTGCCATGCAGTGTCTGTGCACCGCGCTGCTCGCCATCGCGGCGCCGCTGGCCTGGTCGCAGCAGAACGCGGTAGCTGACCAGAGCGCGGTGAAGCTAGCCACCCAGGTGTGCGTGAGTTGCCATGGGCCGGGCGGTCGCAGCAACTCGCCCCTGTTCCCGCGGCTGGCGGCGCAGCAGCAGGCGTACCTGGTGGCGCAGATCAACGCCTTCAGGCAAGGCAGCCGTGGCGAGAAAGAAGCGCACGACTATATGCTGGGCATGACCACCTTGATCGATGACCCCACCGCCGCTGCGCTGGGGCGCTACTTTGCGCGGCAAACGCCCGCCCCGGGTGTGCCCGGCGATGCGCAACGCATCGCGCGCGGCAGGCAACTGTTCGAGCAAGGCGTCAGCGACAAGGTGGTGCCTTGCGCGAGTTGCCATGGCGCGCAGGCGCAAGGCAACGGCATCTTTCCGCGCCTTGCCGGTCAGCATGCGGCCTATGTCGTGCACCAGCTGAAGGTGATCCAGAGCAACCTGCGGCAATCGCCGGTGATGCACGGCATCATCACCAAGCTCACGCCCGAGGACATGGCCGACGTGGCCGAGTATGTGCAGTCGCTGTAACGGGCCACTGGGCGCAACCCGGCATCGACTCTACGTCACCGTTCAACCCGCGCGACAGCGGGCATGGGGCGCGGTCGCGCGAATGAGGGGCGCAGGCGTCCAGACGCGCTCGCCAATACAGCGCGGCACGCCAAATCCATAGCCTGTAGCTATGGAAGTCATTGCAAGAAACGAATTCTATTGATGGTTGCGCCGGGGTAGATTCCAGGGGTTGCTGGCGAGTCGATGCTGGCGAAGCCGGCTTCGTGCCCGTCATGCCCCTGAACACAGGACATGTCACAAAGGGCGTGGTGCGGGTCAGTCGTCCACGCGCCCTAGAGGCGCCACGCCATAGCATCGTCGCATTGTGGGTACACCATCCAAGGAGATAGCGCATGTCAAACGAAGCAAAGTGCCCGTTCAAGCACACCGCCGGTAGCGGCACCACGAACCTGGACTGGTGGCCCAAACAGTTGCGGCTGGATCTGCTCGCGCAGCACTCCGGCAAGTCCAACCCGCTCGATCAAGGCTTCGATTACGCCAAGGCGTTCGGCAGCCTGGACTACGCGGCGCTGAAGAAAGACCTCGCCGCGCTGATGACCGACTCGCAGGATTGGTGGCCGGCCGACTTTGGGCACTATGGCCCGCTGTTCATTCGCATGGCCTGGCATAGCGCGGGCACTTATCGCATCGGCGATGGCCGCGGTGGCGCCGGACGCGGCCAGCAACGCTTCGCGCCGCTCAACAGCTGGCCGGACAACGTGAGCCTGGACAAGGCGCGCCGTCTGCTGTGGCCGATCAAGCAGAAGTACGGCCAGAACATTTCCTGGGCCGACCTGCTGGTGCTTACCGGCAACGTCGCGCTGGAAACCATGGGCTTCAAGACCTTCGGTTTCGGCGGCGGCCGGCAGGACACCTGGGAGCCCGATCAAGACGTGTACTGGGGTACCGAAAAGACCTGGCTGGGTGGCGACCTGCGCTACGGCAAGGGCGCGGCCGGCAACGAGGATGAAGGCGTGGTGGTGGCCGACAAGGCGCTGCACGGCACGGAGAGCAGCCGCACCGACCAGGGCCGCAACCTGGAGAACCCGCTGGCCGCCGTGCAGATGGGCCTGATCTACGTGAACCCGGAAGGCCCGGACGGCAACCCCGATCCGCTCGCCGCCGCCAAGGACATCCGCGACACCTTCGGCCGCATGGCGATGGACGATGAGGAAACCGTCGCCCTGATCGCGGGCGGTCATACCTTTGGCAAGACGCACGGCGCCGGCCCGGCCGATCACGTGGGCCCCGAGCCCGAGGCGGCCGACCTGGAAAACCAGGGCCTGGGCTGGAAGAACAGCTTCGGCACCGGCAAAGGCGGCGACACCATCACCAGCGGCCTGGAGGTGACCTGGACCACCACGCCCACCCAGTGGAGCAACGGTTTCTTCCAGAACCTGTTCGGCTACGAGTGGGAGCTGACCAAGAGCCCCGCGGGTGCGCACCAGTGGGTGGCCAAGGACAGCGAGGCGACCATTCCGCATGCGCACGATGCGGCCAAGAAGCTGCGTCCGACCATGCTCACCACCGACCTCTCGCTGCGCTTCGATCCGATCTACGAAAAGATCTCGCGTCGCTTCATGGAGCACCCCGAGCAGTTGGCCGATGCCTTTGCACGCGCCTGGTTCAAGCTTACCCATCGCGACATGGGGCCGCGCGTGCGCTATCTCGGCCCGGAAGTGCCGACGGAAGAACTGATCTGGCAAGACCCGATTCCCGCGGTGAATCACCCGCTGGTGGATGCGCAGGACATCGCCGCACTCAAGCAGAAGATCCTCGCTTCGGGGCTGGGGGTGTCCGAACTGGTGTCCACCGCGTGGGCTTCGGCATCCACTTTCCGTGGCTCTGACAAGCGTGGCGGCGCCAACGGTGCGCGCATTCGCCTGGCGCCGCAGAAGGACTGGGAAGCGAATCAGCCCGCGCAGCTCGCCAAGGTGCTCAAGGTGCTCGAAGGCATCCAGCACGACTTCAACGGCGCGGCATCCGGTGGCAAGAAGATCTCGCTGGCCGACCTCATCGTGCTGGCGGGTGGCGCGGGCATTGAGCAGGCGGCGAAGAACGGCGGTCACGCGGTCAGCGTGCCGTTCGCGCCGGGTCGCATGGATGCCTCGCAGGAGCAGACCGACGTGGTGTCGGTGGGCATGCTCGAACCGGTGGCCGACGGGTTCCGCAACTACCTCAAGGGCAAGTTCAGCATTCCGGCGGAACACCTGTTGATCGACAAGGCGCAGCTGCTTACCTTGACCGCGCCCGAAATGACCGTGCTCCTCGGTGGCCTGCGCGTGCTCAACGTGCATGCGGGCAAGGAGGCGCACGGCGTCTTTACCAGCCGCCCGGAAACCCTCACCAACGACTTCTTCCGCAACCTGCTCGACATGGGCACGGAATGGAAGCCGGAAAGCGAAGCGCGCGAGGTGTTCGAGGGTCGCGATCGCAAGACCGGCGAGGTGAAGTGGCGCGGCAGCCGCGTCGATCTGGTGTTTGGCGCCAACGCGCAGCTGCGCGCGTTGAGCGAGGTGTACGCCAGTGCCGATGCGCAGGAGAAATTCATCCGCGACTTCGTCGCCGCCTGGGTCAAGGTGATGAACCTCGATCGCTTCGATCTCGCCTGAGGTCAGGCGCCGCTCCGCCGGGGTAGGCCCGGCGGAGCGGCCTTCGCCGCCCATCACGTGCGCTGGTTCATCGGCGAGAGGGCACGGGGCTGCTCTAATGCACTGCTGCAGCATCGCAAGCGTCGTACCTCTCGATCATGGAACCCTACCGATTCGGTGACATCGCCGCGTTCGTCTCGGCGGTGAAAACCGGCAGCTTTACCGCCGCGGCCAGCTCCCTGGGGCTCACCCGCTCGGCCATCGGCAAAAGCATCGTGCGTCTGGAGACACAGCTGGGCGTGCGGCTGCTTAATCGCACCACGCGCAAGCTCAGCCTCACCGACGAAGGCGCGATCGTCTACGACCGTTGGCGCCAGATCCTGGACGAACTGGAGGACGTGGACGCCACCATGGCGCTACGTCGCAGCCACCCCACCGGCACGCTCAAGCTGATGTCGCCGCCTTCATTCGGCCAGCGGCACATCCTGCCGATCATCCACGCGTACCTGAAACAATGGCCGGAGCTGCAGACCGAGTTGTGGTTCACCGACCGCACGGTGGATCTGGTGGAAGAGGGCCTGGATATCGCCGTGCGCATCGGCGCGCCCAGGGACGACTCGCAGATACTCACGCGCACCGTGGCCTGGCAGCAATTCGTGGTATGCGCCTCGCCTGCGTACCTCGCGCGACGCGGCACGCCACAAACCCCCGCGGATCTCGCCGATCACGACACCATGGTGTATCTCAGCGGCGATCGTCCGCGCGTGTGGCACCTGCAAACGCCGAGCGGTCCGTATGTATACGAAGGCCCCGGCCTTATGAACACCGATAGTTCCGAAGCGATGCGCCAATCGGCGCTGGCCGGCTTTGGCCTGGCCTATCTGGCCAACTACCTTGTTGGCGATGACCTGCGCGCTGGCACGCTGGTAGAAGTGCTGCACGCGTTTCGACCACCGCCGGACCCGATCCGGCTGGTCTATCCCAGCCGGCGCCATCTCCCGCCGCGCACGCGCGCCTTCATCGACCTGCTGGTGCAGCAGTGGGAAGCCGGCGCGCCGTGGGAGCGTGGCCCCGCTGTCCAGGGCTGAGCCGACCGCGGCGCGTTGGGTGGTGCACGCATTGGGGATTCGCAGGACCGAGTGAGGGGCGTGCGCAGTGATTTATCCACGGCAACGATTCCGTAACACTCACGCCTTCGCTCAGCCGATTCCACCCGCGCCATGATGGCCTCCGTTCCTGCCTTGCTTCAGTCCCATCCCGTCGCCTCCCTGGCGAGGCGGCGACGAACGATGCCGCTTCACTAGCGCGTATCCCGCCACATACCGCACGAGGCCGCGCTCGTGCGTACCCACGATCCCACCATCGCCCCTTCGGCGACGTGCACGGCCGCATCGCTGCGTGCGGCGTCGACCCCGCTTTCTGTCGCCCGCGCCAGGCACCCGTTCACGCGTGGCCTTTACGGGAACCGCTGGCTCCCGCCTTTCCTCCCTACTTCAGCGAGATACCTTCACCATGCAACGTATTCAATCCATCCCCCTGCTTGTGTGTGCACTGGCCATGATCGCCGCGCTGGCGGGCTGCCATGCCACGGTCGAAGCGAAATGGGCGACCACCGACGACACGGTCTATCGCTGGGAAAAAGCCGCACCGAATCTCCCGATCGAAGTGCGTGGGCAGCTGCCGGGCGCGACCCATGCGCAGATCGTGCAGGCGCTGCCGCACGCGCTGCCTGTGAACACCGCGGATGACATGGCGAGCGGCGCGGCCAGGAACACGCAAAGCGAGCGCTGGGTGGTCGAGCTGGGCGATGCCGTCAAGCCCGACAATACCTATTGCAGCCAGCCGGCACGGTCGGCGCCGGGTAGTGCTGCCGCCACGCTGGCGTTGACCGTGGCACTGTGTGATGGCCATCGCCTGGTCGCGACCTCGCAGTCGCCACTGGATGCAAACAAGGCATCGGTGGGTGATCTTCCGCGCAAGATCAATCGCCTGAAGAACCTTACCTTGATCGGCATCGCGCGCAGCCCGGCGCAGTACGTCGAAGTGCAGAGCTGAGCGCCGATACACCGTATCGCCATGCGCGGGTAGTGACCTGCCGTCACTGCCCGTGCGCACCGCATTGCGCAGGCCTCTCGCGTTGACTGTTGCCGCCGACGCAATGGCAACGCCACACGTGGTTTCACCGCTCGCCCATGGTGGCAGCCACACACGCATCGACAGGTTGTGTCTTGATAGTTCGCTTCACTACCACCGTATCTGTCCGCCGTGCCTGTACGCGCGGCGAAAGCATGCGTAGCCCGAAAGGTGGTGCGACACCACGCCTCAATCGCGTCGCACGGTAGCGCATCCATGTCGGTGGCCTCCCCAGATCGCCCGATGGCGCGGTCGCGAACCGCCTTGGGCGAGTTCCTCGCCGGTGAGCGACAGGCGTGGATATTCGTCATCAAATGCCTGCTGGCGTTCTACCTCACGGCGTGGCTGTCGATGGCGTTTCAGCTGGAGCAGCCATCCACGGCGATGATTACCGTCTGCATCGTGATGCATCCGCACAGCGGCATGGTGCTCGCCAAGAGTTTCTATCGCGCCATTGGCACGCTGGCCGGCAGCTTGTTTGCGGTGCTGCTGATGGCGGTGTTTGCGCAGCAGCGCGAGCTGTTTCTGTTCAGCCTCTCGTTGTGGGTCGGCCTGTGTTCGGGCGGCGCGGTGCGCTATCGCAACTTCATGGGCTACGGCTTTGTGCTGGCGGGCTACACGGCTTCGGTGGTGGCTTTGCCCGCCGTTGACAACCCCTATGGCGTGTTCGATTCGGCCATGCTTCGCGTGAGCGAGGTCATGCTTGGGATCATCGTCGCTGGCCTGGTCAGCGACACCGTGCTACCGGAGCGGTTGCGCGACACGCTCAACCGCAGCGTGCGCGAGCATTACGATCACTTTATCGACTTTACGCGCGCCAGCCTGGGCGGTCGCATGCCGCGAAGCGAGATGGAGCGCGCGCATCTACGCGTGGTGCGGGCGGCGGTGCAGTTGGAAGACTTGCGCGCCTCGGTGATCTTTGAAGACGCCGAGGCTCGCGCTCGCAGCAGTCGCATGCGCTTGTTCAATCTTCGCTACATGGCGGCCACCACCAGCTTTCAGTCGCTGCATCACCTGATCGGTCGTCTGCATCGGCATCATCATCCGCGCACGGCGGGAGCGCTTATTCGCCTGTGCGGTCCGGTGGCCGATGCGCTTTCACCCTCGGTCAGGCAGAGCCGCGCGCCGCGATGCCTGGCGGCGCGACTGGCGGCATGCGATGCCGAGGTGGTGACACTGGCAGCGAACCTGCGCAAAGAGCTGCGTCAGGAATCGGCATTGTTGCTCGAATTCGATAGCGGTACCGCGCTGGTTCGTCGCTTTGTGGGTGAGTTGCGCGACTTCGTCGCGATCACCGCCACCTTGCGTGACACCCGCACGCGCAAGGTGACGCAGACCGAGCGCATACGCTTCAAGCGCGCCAACGACAGGCTTGCGCCGCTGTTCGCCGTGCTGCGTACTTTTCTGGTCATGCTCTCGCTCAGCGTGTTCTGGCTGGCGACCGCTTGGCCATCGGCGACGACCGCCATGTTGCTGGCAACGCTGTTCTCCGGGTTGCTCGCCAGCTCGCCGTCGCCGGTTTCCGCCACGGCCACTACCTGGGTGGGCTTTGCGCTGGGCGTAGTGGCCTCGTACGTGGTGACATTCTGGCTGCTCCCAGGCAGCGATGGCTTCCTGATGCTGTGCCTTGCCACGCTGCCGTTCCTGCTGATCGGGCCCTATCTCAGTACGCGGAACGCCACCTTGCCGGGCGTAGGCGCCGGCTACACCCTGGGCTTCGTGCTGACCCTGGCCCTGAAGAACCCGATGGTCTACCACCCCGAGCGCTTCATCAACGAGTCCATCGCCTCGCTCTTGGGATTGATGATGACCGGCGCGGCCTTCATGGCGATGCCCGCGCTGGTCGGCACCCGCTGGTTGCGTCGGCGCCAGCTTCAGCAACTGCGGCGCCAGGTAACGCAGGCGGCCACGGCGCCGTTGGAAGGTCTGTTGTACGGCTTCGAGAGCGAGAACAGGGATCTGTTTCATCAGATCGTGCAGTTCACCCAGCCAGACAGCGAGGAGTCCCGCAGCCTGCTGGCCTGGGGGCTGGCGGTGCACGATTGCGGCCGTACCCTGATCGAGCTGCGTCGCGACATGCGGCATGCGGACCTGCCGCCGCCGTTGGTCGAGGCCATGCAGCGGGCGGTCGCCACACTGGCGCAGCTGTATGACCGGCCGTCCGCCGCGCGCTGGCAACGCGCAGACCACGCCGTGGATCAGGCCATCGTGCTGACCACGCAGGCCCTGCCCTGGGCGCGCGGCAGTTGCGAGCCAGCGCTGGCGCATCTGCTGCAGTTGCGCAGTGCCTTGCGCGATGACGAATCCGCCATCGCTCCTTTCATCATCGGGATAGCGCAGGCAGCCAACACGGCTTGAACCTGCGCGCGGCTCAGTACACTTGTTGCACGGTAGCCTTGCCGGTAGCGAGGTCCTGCGACACCAGCCACGCGGGGCCGCCATTCCCGTAGACCAGCTTGGCTTCGAACAACGAGGACACCGTACCGTTGCAGCGCTTCACCGGCTGCAGGCTCACGCGCTCCATGGGGTACACGCCGGCCTGACGAAAGGCCTGACGTAAACGGATCAACGCGACCTTGGAGTCCACATCGTGGAGAGGCGCGCACGTATCGGCGGCCACCGCACCGTCCACCGCGAGCGCGAGCACGAGCACGAACGCCCATCGGCCGCCCGACGAGGCGCTGCGTTTGATGCGTCGCGGGTGCTGGCCCGCCTGGCTATGGCGCCGTGTCATCGCCCCTCCGTCGCTGACTACGCCTGTTCGGCACATGATCGTGTCTGGCGCGGCGTGGCTCAAGACAAAACGCATGGTGGGCCGCCAGCGGTGTGATGGGGTTGGATGAAAGGCAGCGACGGCGCGACCTGCCGGCGGGCCGAGCGCGCTGCGTGGTTTGCTGAAGATGCGCTTGTGGCCTGCACTTGTATCGATCTAAATTGCGACGGGTAGGCATGGCGCTCGCGGCCACGCAGGTGGGTTCCGGGCAGGGTGCCGCGCGACACACGGTTGCCATGGTTTTGCCATACGCAGTCATGCACCTTTGAACGCATGGCAAGGGAGAGCTGTTTACGTGAGCGCTATCGCGATGATCGAGATTCGCAAGTTCCCCACAACGCGCCTGCTTGCGCTGTGCCTGAGTGCATGGGTTGGCGTGGCGGGGGCCAACGGGGCCGCCGTGTCCGCGCCCACGGCTGAGCGCATAGGCGATGGCATGGTCGCGTTCCTGCCATCGGGCATGTCGAGCTACCCCACGTCGCTGGCACTGTCGCAGCCGCCGACGATGTTGGGGCCGGCTCCGGCAGGATGGCGTCTCCAGCCGCATTACACCCAAAAGAACGGCCACACGATCGTCACCGTGGACGTGCCGGCGGATGCCGATCTCTACGGCACCGGCGAGGTCACCGGCCCGTTGCGTCGCAACGGGCAGTGCGTGGCCCTGTGGAACACCGACAACCCCGCCTATCAACGCGACCACGGGCGCCGTCTCTATCAATCGCATCCGTGGGTGCTTGGCGTACGCGCGGATGGCAGCGCGTTCGGCGTGTTGTTCGATTCCACCTGGCGCGCCACGCTGTGCACGGCCAAGCGGATCGTATTCGACTCGCAGGGGCCGGCCATGCCGGTGATCGTGATCGATCGGCCATCGCCACAGGCGGTGGTGCAAGGCCTTGCCACGTTGACCGGCACCATGCCGTTGCCGCCGCGCTGGGCGCTCGGCTACCAGCAATCGCGCTGGTCGTACACGCCCGATACGCGGGTCGTGCAGATTGCCGACGAATTTCGCCAGCGCAAGATTCCGGCCGATGCGATCTGGATGGACATCGACTATATGGACGGCTTTCGCGTCTTCACCTTCGATCCCAAGACCTTCCCCGATCCCAGGCGCCTCAACGATGACCTGCACGCGCGCGGTTTCCACAGTGTGTGGATGATCGACCCGGGCGTGAAGGCAGACCCGGACTATCCCGTCTATGCCAGCGGCACCGCGCAGGATGTGTGGTTGCAGAACGCCAAGGGCGCGACGTTTCACGGCGAAGTGTGGCCCGGCATGGTGGCCTTTCCGGACTTCACCCGGCCGGCGACTCGCCGCTGGTGGTCCGCCTTGTACAAGGATTTCATCGCGCAAGGCGTCGATGGCGTGTGGAACGACATGAACGAACCGTCGGTATTCAACGTGCCGAGCTATACCGCGCCGGAGGATGCACGGCATCGCGGCGGCGGCGATCTCGTCCCCGGTCCACACCTGCAGTATCACAACGTGTACGGCATGCTGATGGTGCGCGCCACGCGCGAAGGCATTCAGGCGGCGCGCCCGCAATTACGTCCCTTTGTACTCACCCGCGCCAACTTCATGGGCGGCCAACGCTACGCGGCGACCTGGACCGGCGATAACGCCTCGGACTGGAAGTACCTGAAATGGTCCATTCCCATGTCGATCAATCTCGGCCTTTCCGGCCAGCCCTTCAGCGGTCCGGATATCGGCGGCTTCGGTGGTGACGCGACGCCCGCGTTGTGGGCCAACTGGATCGCGGTGGGCGCGTTTTATCCGTTCGCGCGCGGTCACGCCATCAAGGATTCCAACGACAAGGAGCCTTGGGCATTCGGCGCGTCGGTGGAGAACACCGCGCGCATCGCCATCGAGCGCCGCTATCGCCTGTTGCCGTATCTGTACACCGTATTTCGCGAGGCTTCCCTGGATGGCTTGCCGGTGATGCGACCGGTGTTCTTCGCCGACCCCAAGGATCGCCGGCTGCGCGGGGAAGAACGCGCCTTTCTGCTGGGCAGCGATGTGTTGGTGGTGCCCCGCTGGTCCGGCGAGGGCACGCTGCCTGCCGGCATCTGGCGCGATGCCTCGCTGGTGGAGGGTGATGCCGCCGATCCGTTGCAACCCGCGCTCAAGGTGCGCGGCGGCGCCATCGTGCCGCTGGGGCGTGTCGTACAGCATACCGGCGAGAACTCGCTCGATCCGCTCACCTTGCTCGTTTCGCTGGATGCGCGAGGTCAGGCGCAGGGCGAGTTGTATGAAGATGCGGGCGACGGTTACGGCTATCGCCAGGGCGACTATCGCCTGACGCGGTACCGCGCGCTGCGCCAGGGCGACACGCTGACGGTGTCGGTGGAGAACACCGAAGGCCATCTCGCCATACCGCGCCGAACGATCCGTGTGCAGGTGCTCACCGACCAGGGCGTGGCAACGGGCGAAGGCGCGGAAGAACACCTGACTTTGCCGTTGCCGCCGCAGCACTGAGTACGACACTGACCATGGTGCCGACATGGAGATGTGACAAAGCAACGCGCCTCGACGGCCAGCAAGGTCGAGCCGGTCACGCGATACCAACGCGCAGATGAATGCGTGCACGTGAGGAAAGGCTGCCGTAAACCTCAGCCGATATCTGGTGAGTCACGGCGTCGCGATCACGCGGCGCCGCTTAACCAGCGCAATCACTTTTGGAGGACGCATGAAATTGCTGTTGAAGCGCATGATGTTGACGGCGGGTCTTGGCTTGCTGCTGCCGCTTGCGGCGCACGCCGATCTACCCGGGCATCACCCGTACTACCTGCATGCCTTGTCCGATCTGCGCGCCGCGCGCTGGATGCTGGAGCACCGTCCGGGCGACGCCGCCGTGAGCGGCCAGGAAGATGTCGCGATTACCGAAATCGATCGCGCCATCGGCGAAATCAAGCATGCCTCCATCGATGACGGCAAGTCGCTGGAAGACCATCCGCCGATCGATGCATCGCTCGATCATCCGGGCCGTTTGCACAAGGCGCTGGAGCTGCTTCACAAGGTGCACCACGACGTGGATCGTGAGGAAGACGATCCCATGGTGCGCGGCTTGAAGGAGCGTGCGCTGATGCATGTCGACCAGGCATCGCACGCCGTGGAGCACGCCATCGGCGACGTACGCGACGGTCGCTGATCGCCTCGCACTGCGTGTGCAGTCACCAAGGCCGCCATTCAAATCACGCGAATGGCGGCTTTGTTTTTTTCCGCATCGGCCATTGTCTTGCGCTGGAAGCAGGCTTACGGCGCGTTGCTGGATGCGTCCGCGACAAGCCCAGCGCCATCCTGGCCGTGGCAATCCACCGCATCGGTGAACGTGGACACCAGTCCGTAGCGCCGGGTTGGGCCTTATCGCTCAGGATTTCAACTCGGCACTCAAAGCGGCGGCTTGTTTGGGAAACCACGGGCCGTTGGCGTCGAGCACATCGGTGACCAATTGCTTGGCATCGGCGGTGCGATGCAAGGCCTTGAGCGCGCGCACTTGTTGCAACGCCACCGACAGGCGATTGGCGCCATAGGCCTTGTCCGCCGCCTTACTAAGGTACGGCAACGCATCGGCGGCCTTGCCGGCTTCCACCAGGCTGCGGCCGTAGCGGTAGGCGTAGACATAGTCGTTGGGATAGGCCGCGATCAACTTACGCTGATAGGCATCCAGCTCGTCCTTGCGTCCGGCGCGTATCAGGTAGACGCGCAGGTTGTCCGCCAGGTTGCGGTCGGAGGCGAGGTTGTTGCCAAGGCGCTGGTGCGTGAGCTGGATGGCGCGATCGAGCACCGCGTTCTCGGCCGCGGTATCGCCCAATGCCCTGGCCAGGTCGGCGCTGGCGATCACGGCGCTGCGTTGGTCGGCGCACGCGGGGTTAGCCACCAGTACCTGGCTGTCCACGTAGGTAGTGAGCGCTGCACGTTGCGGAGCGAGCAACGCCTTGCGCTCGGCGCTAGGCAACTTCTCGCTGGCTTCAAGCAGACTATCCACCACATACGGACGCAGGCAGCCGATGTCCTGCGCCAATACCTTCTGCGCGGTGCGCACCACGGCCGGGTTGTCGTTGGCGGCCTGCGCCTTGGCGAGCGCCAGTTGATCCAGCGCCAATGCCACACGGGCATGGGTGCGCGCGGTTTGTTGCGTATTGGCCGGCAACGTAGCGAACCAGCTCAGGCCTGCCTCGCCATCGTTGCGCGCCTGGTAGGCCTCCAGGGCGTTGGCGATGTCATCCAGCGAGCCTTTCTGTGCGCGACGCTCGAATGCTTCCAGCGTGTCGCCGTGCGCGAGAATGGCGTTGATGCGGGGATAGAACTTGTCGCGCGGCTGCTCCGCGGCGATGCGACCCAGCTCGTTGCCGTTGGCGTCCAGTACGACGTAACTGGGCAGGAAGGATGCGTTGAGCTTCTTCATCCAGGTCTGTGCTTCGGGCGAATCGGCGTCCGCTTCCACCACGATGGCCTTGCGCTTCACCGACTCCCATTCGGGCCCGGTCAATACGTGGCTGGCCATGTAGTAGCACGAGTAGCACCACCCCGCCTGGAAATCGACCAGCACGGGGCGGTGTTGTTGGGCGGATGCCTTCAGTGCATCGGCAATGGTGGTGGGTTCGTGCTCATCGGCGGCATGGGCGAGCACGGGCGACAGCAGCGCCAGGGAAAGCGCGAGAGCAAGGCGGCGGGTCGGGGCCGGGATATGCATGGTGATGGTGCCTTTGCCATGGAGCCGATGTGGCACGGCTCACGTGAGAGAGCGGAGGGATGGCCACGCGTGCCATCCCTCCGTGGACAAGCGGCGAGGGGTCCGCCGGTCCTGTAGACGTCAGTAATCGTAGGTCGCACTCAGTCGGATGTAGCGCGGTTGCTGGCGTACCACCGCCGATCCATACAGCGGGTCAGGCGTACCCGGGGAAATCTGGTAGAACGGGTACGCATTGAGAATGGCCTGGGAGTTGAACAGATTGAACACGTTCAACGACAGGCCCAGCTTGTGATCCGCAAAGGCCGGGCGATAGGTGGCGCCCACGTCCACCTGCTTGTTCCACGGCAGGCGGTGCGTGCCCGGGGGCGACGGCTGGCCGCCGCACCAGTGGTAGTAACTGCCGTAGCCATCCGGGTCGGTCTGGCCCGGGCCGTAGTAGCCCAGGCAGTTGCGCGGGTTGCCCGAAACCAGTGACACATTGCCACTGACCAGCCACTCGGGCGTGAACTGGTAATAGCCAAACAACTTGATCTGGTGCGTGTGGTCGTTGCTCTGTGCGCCATTGCTGTAGGACATCAGCGCGGGGAAATCCCAGTCGATGCTGGTGGATGCCGCCGTCTGGCGAATATCCGAGCGCAGCTGGCCTTCCGTATCGCCGTAGCTGCGCGAGAATACGTAATCGATCTTGCCGTACCAATGGCCATCGAACGGATGCTCCAGGAAGGTCTCCAGCGCATAGTACTTGCGCTTGAGCGGCGGGAAGCCCATCTCGTTGTTGGTCAGCGTGACGCTGCGATAGGCGCCGCTGGTATCCACCACGGTAAAGGTATTGGCGCGGCCCGGGTTGATCAGGTAGCAGCTATTGGTGGCGCTGACGTTGTAACCCAGCGCGGCGGCCTTGTTCTCGATAGCCGGCACATCGCAATAATCATCGATGCCGTTGCGCAGGATGCGCTGCGTGAGCTTGGCGCCGTAAACCCACTGGTCGTCGATGGACTTGGTGAAGCCCAGGATGAACTCGTCCTGATATTCCGGTTTGATGTTCTGCGCCGTCACCGTCTTGGGATCAGGCAGTACGCCGTAGGTGTTGTTCGGCGATACCGGTTGGGAGAACGCCGTGAGGCCGGTGGGCGTGCCATCGGCCGCGATGCCGGTATAGGTGAAGTACTGCTGGGTCGCCACATAGGCGCCGGCCGCATTCAAGGCCGGATTGAGGGGCAGGCCCAGGTAGTAGCGGCCTGCATTGCCGTACACCTTGAAGCTGGCATCGCCATTCACGTCCCAGCTGAAGCCCAGGCGCGGCGCCCACTGCGCGCTGCGTTGACGGATATAGGCCTGACCATCGGCGTTATAGTCGGTGAACTGATCGTTGCGCAGACCCAGCGACAGCAGCCAGCGGTCGCTGACCTGCCACTTGTCTTCGATGTACTGCGCGCGCTGCGCCGAACGCACGCTGGCGATCGAGCTGTTGACGTACTGGATCGCGTAATACCCCGAGCCACCGCCCGGATAATTGGCCGGCGCACCCACGCCCAGGTTGGGGATGAGCGCCACGTTGGGAGTGGTGGTGTATTCGTAATCCCAGTAGTAACCCGGGCCGGATGTCTGGCTGCCCTGATCGATGGCGCGCGAGTTCTGGTTGTCGATACCCGCCGACAGCGTGTGCGACCCCAACTGGTAGCTGAGATCCAGGCGCAGGTTGTTCGTGGTGTTCTTGCGGTTGGGGTTGTACAGCGAGGAGGTGACCTGACTGTTGCCCACCGGGTTGCCGCCGTTCAGTGCCGGGTTCTGGTTCGGCACATCGGCCAGGTAGGTCAGGCTGCCGTCGTAGTTGCCCGGCACGTCGTAGTTCACCGTGTTCATCTTGCCGTAGGTGGCGGTGAACGTGAGGCTATCGGTTACGTAGCTGGTGAACTTGGCCGTGTACAGATCGCCGCCGGTCTTGGTGCGGTCGTTCTGGTTGATGAAGCTGCCCTGCGACAGGTTGGTGTAGTCGTAGTTATAGATATTGCCGGAGGTCTCGCGCTTGTTGGAGGCGCCGGTGACTTCCAGGATGTTGCTGTCGGTAATGTTCCAGTCGAGCTTGGCGTACCACTTGGGCAAGGAGTAGTGGTAGTTCACATAGGGCTTGGCGTTGGACACCTCATTCACGGTGTTGCCATCCTGGCGCTGGGCTTCCGCCGCCAGGAACACGAACAGTTTGTCCTTCACCAGCGGGCCGCCCACGTAGGCGTCATACGTGGTGGACCACTGGCGGTTCCTGCTGTTGGGGTCGTATAGGTTGCCGGCGATGGGCGAGGCGGGCAGGCCGTTGGTGTAGTAGGTATTGGTGGCATCGGCGCGCGCGAACTCCGGTTCCCACAATACCTGGCCGCCAAAGTGCCATTCATTGGTGCCGCGTTTGCCGACCATGTTGATTACGCCGCCATCCGAGCGACCGTACTGCGCGCTATAGCCTCCGGTGTAGATCTCCTGTTGCTCGATGGCGCCGTAGGGCAGGGTGAGGCCGCCCAGCCCGCGCTGCGGTTCGGTGGTGTTGAAACCGTTGATGTAATACGCGTTCTCGCTCGCCGCCGAACCTCCGAAACTCACCAGCGACTGGCCGGTGGGGCTGGTGTAGCCGCCGCTGTTGTTGGCTACGCCCGGGGCCAGCTGGGCGATGGCTTCGGCCGAACGGGCCAGCGGCAGGCGCGCCAGTTCCTGCGCGGTGATGACGGTGCGCGAGTCCACCGTGGTGACATCGATGGGCGGTGTCGTGTTGGCCGATACGTTCACCGCGCCGAGGCTCCTGGCGGCCTCGAACGACACCTCGGTACCGGCGCCCACGCGCAGCGTGATGTCATTGCGGCTATCGACCACATCGCCGCCGCGCAGCAGCGACACCGTATAGGTACCCAGAGGTAACTCGGACGCGTTGTAACGGCCACGGCCATCCACCGATACGGTGCGACTGAGGCCGGTGGTGCTCTTGATCAGCACGCTATCGCCGCTGTTGGCAGCGACCTGGCCGAAGATGCTGCCGGTGGTGGACTGGGCAAACGCCGGCAAGCTGCCCAGGGCCAGCATGGTGGCCAGGGCGAGGGTGCTGGCGCGTAGGTAGGACGCAGTAGGACGATTCAAGTGGTGATCTCTCTGATAAGTCGCAACGCAAGGTGTCGCCCGGCGCATCCATGCGCGTCACGCGAGTCAGGAGGGTCTCGCGCTGGCGACGATCTGGTAATGGGAGGAAACCCCTCCGCCGGGATCGGGGACGCCCGGCGGCTCGCAGGCTTGCCGTACGTCGTAGCGTCGGCGGCGAGCACGGCGCCTATGGAAGCGCGGCTTTAGAACGATTTAAAGGCTTTGGCAGATGAGCATTTATCATCTGCATACAACGCGGGGTTATAAGCCTTGTGCCATAAGGCATGGCGCGGTATGGACGTCCAAACGACGTTCGCCTCGACGATCGGAACTTTACTCGCCGATGTTGGCGGTGACGTTGCCAGCGTTTCCCGTGGCGAACTCCAGGGGCTTGCTGTCGTCACACGAGAACAATGCAGCCACCCGTGACAATCACTGATGTCGTTGCCGGGTGCGCTGGCCCACCGCTATCGCGGATGCCGATAGATCTGCGCCCTCGAGGACTATCGACGCAGGGGCGGGGCCGGTGCGGCAGGCTTCTCTGAGCCCGCGATCGCTTCAACGCGCCAGCGGCCATGTCGGGGCTCGCCATACGCGCTGGATACCACGCGGCGGCCATGGGACGAGGCCACGGCGCCGCTAGGGAAACGCATGCTCACGCCACGGGCGCTGCGAGGGAGTGCGCCGGATACCGGTTGCGGATGCCGCGCAGGGGCTCAGCAAGCTTCGGCCGTCGCCATGGTCGTGCCGCGCCGGTCCATTGCCATCGACACCAGCCATAGCAGTAGTCCGCCCAGCGCAAGGCCGCTGCCCACCCAGCCGGGCGACGTCCAGCCATAGCCCCGCGCGATGGCGAGGCCGCCAAGGAAGGGGCCTAATGCGTTGGCGGCATTGAATGCCGAGTGATTGAGGGAGGCGGCGAGGCTTTGTGCGTCGCCGGCCACATCCATCAGCCGTGTCTGCAACACCGTACCCAGGGCGCCGCCGATGCCAATCAGGAAAACCGTGGCACTGAGCGTCCACACATTGCCCGCGGTGAACGGAAAGACGGCGAGTGTCACCATGCTCCATAGCAGCAAGCCACCGGCCGTGCGCATGAGCGCGCGATCGGCGAACACCGGCACGATCATGTTACCCAGCGTCATGCCGACACCGAATACGCCCATCACCCACGGCAACGCATCCAGCGACAGGTGGGTCACTCGCAACATGACGTCGGCAAGATAGGTGTACACCGCAAACATGCCGCCGAAGCCAATGGCGCCCATGCCCAGCGTGAGCCATACCTGCGAGCGCTTCAACGCTCCAAGCTCTCGCAGCGGGCTCGCCTGCGGGTCCGCTGGGGTATTGGGCGCAAAGGCGAACACCGCGCTCATGGTCACCACCCCAAGCATGGCGACCAACGCGAAACTCCAGCGCCAACCCACCGCCTGGCCCAGCCAGCTCGCCAGTGGCACGCCGACAACGGTGGCGCAGGTGAGCCCGAGGAACATCTGGCCCACCGCGCGTGCGCGTCGGTTAGGGGGCACCAGCGAACTGGCGACCAAGGCGCCCACACCAAAGTAAGCGCCATGCGGCAACCCGCTCAAAAAGCGGAACAGCAGCATCCAGTGATAGCTCGGCGACAAACCGGTGAGCCCGTTGAATACGGTAAACATCGCCATCAGCATCAGCAGCAACCGGCGCCGTGGCAGGCGCGCGCCCAGTACGGTGATTACCGGTGCGCCCACCACCACGCCCAGCGCATAGGCGCTGATGGCGTGACCTGCGGTGGGTGCGTCGATACCCAGCCCCTGGGCAAACAAGGGCAGCATGCTCATCGTCGCGAACTCGGTCGTGCCAATGGCAAAGCCGCCCACGGCAAGCGCAAGGATCACCAGCCCGACATGCGGAGCGCGGACGGGAGCATTTCCCGTATCGAATGCGGGGATGGCGGCAGGCATGGGGACTCGCGACGTGGATCGATGGGGATGCTGCAAAGCAGCATCGCACAGCATAACGCCACCCACGTGGGGTTTCCAGACCGCCGAGGGACAGGCCTGCGATAGCGCCTGCTATCTCCGCAAGCTCCATCGATCGATGCAATGCACCGGCGACCACGCAAACCGCTGGCATGTTGCATGGCCCGATGGCGCATTCGCCAGCCCCACTTGGGGATAGGCACGCATAGCCCTGTATGCTCGGTGCGACGGGGCGAGCGCGCGTGAATCGGCGGCATCGCATACATAACCTACGTGCAAGGGAGTGTGGTCGAATGATGCGTCACGCAGGCCTGGTGATTCTTGTTGCGCTGTCGTGCTGGTGGCCCATCGCGCGTGCGCAGGACGCACTGGCGCCGGTGGAGGCCCGCGTACCGTTCGCACCCAGCCCCTTCGTGGGTAGCGATGGTTTGACGCATCTGGCGTATGAGCTGCATGTCACCAACTACTACGGTGACAGCGGACCGCTGAAGCCCTTGAGCCTGAGTGTGTTTGCGGACGACGCGAAAACGCCGCTTCTGGTCATGGACGCGAAGGCACTCTCGCAAATGGCCAAGCCGACCGGCACCGAGCAAAAGCCGGTGTCGATTCCTCCCGGCAAGCGGACCGTCTTCCTCGTGTGGATTACCTTGCCTGAGGGATCGAAGCCACCGCACGTGCTGCGCCATCGCATGCCCCTGGAGACATCCAAGCGGACGGTGACCATGCTTGATGGCGCTCCGGTGCAGGTGAGCGATGCGCGCGTCCTGGTCATCGGCGCCCCCTTGCGTGGGGGCCGCTGGCTGGCACACGAAGGACCGGGAGCCGCGCAGTCCCATCACTGGGGCAGTCTGGTGGCAGTGAACGGGCAACTCACCATCCCGCAACGCTATGCCTTGGACCTCGTTGGCCTCGATGCCGCCGGTCACGTAATGCGAGCGGGTGTGAAGGATATCCAGAAATCTGTTTACGCTGATTGGATCGGCTACGGTACGGATGTTCTCGCCGTGGCGGATGGCGTCGTACGCAGCGCGCGGGACGGAGAGCAAGAGCATCCCCCGCTGAGCCCCCAGCCTGAGCCGGCATCACTGACCACGAATGGGCTGTTCGGCAACTACGTCGTGCTGGAGGTCTCGCCCGGTGTGTTCGCCAGTTATGCCCACTTGCAACGCGGAAGCCTCAAGGTAAAGCCGGGTGACCATGTGCATCGCGGCGATACATTGGCCAAGCTGGGCCAGTCGGGAAACTCCGCGGCGCCGCATCTGCATTTTCAGCTATCCAACGCGACGACGTTCGAAGGTTCGGAGGGTGTCCCTTACGTATTCGATCGCTTCGTTTTTCTGGGGGCGGAGTCCGAAGCTCAGTTGTTTGGGCAAGGTGAGCCGTGGAAGGCGACCACGGCCGATCCACGCCGGGCGCAAATGCCGCTCAACGATGTAGTGATCCAATTTCCGGAGCCGTAAGTACGCCGCGCGCGTTCCCAACAGCCTCCTACCCTGTTGACCAAGGACGACGATCGAAAGTGGTCGCTTGAGGCCGACCGCTTGAAGTGACCCGTGGGCGGTGTGGAAGTTCGACGTCCAGGCCGGATGCAAAACACCAGCGAATTGCACAGTGAAACCAAGCAAACTGCACACGAGCGCCAGCTTGCACACTTGACGCTGGCCTCAGCCCACATGCGGGTCAGGCGACAGGGCCTTGCAGCGAACGGGCTGCGTTTCATCATTTCCGACATTGGGCAATGCTCTGGTGCATCAGAGCCAAACCCCGACCCCGGGCGCAGCAGAGTCGTTACAGCGTGGCGTCCGACCTTGAGCTTTTCCGCTCGCGGGAGATCTACTTCACCATGCCGGGCAATGGCTGCCCTTCTTCTGTGAACAGCCCGCAAGCGTCGAACATGGCGCGCACAACGCGTTTCGCCCATGGATGGGATGCGGGCCACCGTTAGTCGTCCGGTTGCCGGGTAGTCGAAGGATAGCCCGATGGCACGATTCCATCTGCGGCCGGCTTCCACCCAATGTAGCGACCGCACGACGGATAGGCTGCGCTGCCATCGTCGTGTTGGACGTAGGGCAAATAGCGACGCGAACCACCGGGCTGTTGGTCGATGCAGAAGACACCAAGATGCAGACGATCGGTCCAATGGAGAGAGCTGTTGGTACGTACAATACTAAAAGCGTAAGTTTCCCCAACTTCAAGTGGCTGGTCTGCGCCCACCTGCTTGTAGCCCGGTAACGTTTGCCGATACGTCACACACTCCCCCGCCTTCAACACAATGGGCTTTGCGTGGTCTTGCAGCACAATGGCCCATTCCTTGGACGGCCAGTCTCCTTCCAGCGTTCCTACTCCCACGCCCTGCATTTCCACCGGAGCTTCCCCTGATGGCAAGCATGCTGCGGGCAGTCCCTTCACGTCTTTAATGATGAGCGTTGGTAGCCCTATCGGCGCATCTTGCGCAAGAGCCACGCCCGATGCACACAGCGTCACGATGAGGGGCAAAGAAGCACTGAGTCTCATCGGCTTTTATGGGGTAGATGTTCAGGGTCTCTTGGATTCTCGAAGGGCAACATGACGCGGCGTAGCCAAACGGGGTGCATCCCCGGGTTATAAGCGCCATGCGGATGACCATATATGCAGATCATGTAGTAATCGGACATCAAGTTTCCCTGTTGCTCCATGTTGAAATCACATAATTGGCTGGTTGGCGTTAGCGTGTAGGCGTATGCGGAGTCCCCACGAATGGTTACCGTTAGCCCCTTTCTTTTCACCGGATAGCCCATTTGCCACTGCCACACATGCACCATTTCGTGCATGAATAGTCTCTTATCTGCATCATCCCCTTGTGAGTAGTCATCCCGATAGATCGGATGCGGCATATACATGCTTCCGTTTGGCGTCATGGCGGTATCTTGCTTCTGGAAGCCAAGGAGCACGCCATAGCCATGATGATTAATACGGATGCTTTTATAGTCCACGCCGTCACCAAATACGGTTCGTGCCATGGCTTCTTCGCCGGCCGTCAAGCCACGATCAGATCCTTGTGGCACCGGGACAGGCGTTATCGGCAACGTCGTCGTGGCTCGCACTGTAGTGGCAAAGGGGATACCCCCACCAATATAGACACGTTCGCTATCCACTGCCCCCATTGGAACACCACAACATGCAGGACCGCTTGCCTGCGAAGTCAAGGTAAGCCGGAGAACGCGCTGCGGTCCTGTCGTGCAGAAGAGTTCTGTCAGCCCATCCGCGTCTGTCGTTCCACACAAGCGCGAACCGTCATCCAGCAACGCTGCATAATTGACGTTTACGACCGCGCTGCCGTCCGCCTCGCAAACTAGGCGAAGTTTTGCGTAATAGAGATTCGGATCGTAAAGCGACGGTGGTGGCTTAGGCCGCGCCGCTTCCTCCGCAAGCGCCTTCTTTCGACGGCATGGGACGCAATTGGTGTTGCCGCATGTCATTGCGCTGCGTTCCTGATGAAATGCCGACGATCACATCGGCACATGCGGGAGGGCAACGAGATAAATCCTGGATCTTCGTGCGATTCTTGATCTGCTGATTTGCAGCAGCCTCAAGCTGACCCTGAGCCGCGGGTTTAAGGTGCCGCATTTCCAAGATCGCCTAGTTCCCAGTGATACTGTCGGCGTTACCCGGGCAGACTGGTGCTCGCGGGCAGTGGGTTTTGCGCGCATGAGCACCCCACTGGCGTTGGCGTGCAGTTGATTGGCGTTTAGCACCGAGGTCATGGGTGCGATTGGACGCCGATAAGGCCGTCGGTCCGAGCCGGTGCTACCCGTTGTCGCGACGGCGCTTGACGTCAGGAAGTATTTCGATAAATCTAGAAATATGAAATCCATCGATGCGCTGGCCTGCTTGAACGCGCTGGCCCAGGAACATCGCTTGAACCTCTATCGCCTGTTGGTGCAGGCGGGCGACGAGGGCATGGCGGTAGGGGAGTTGGCAGACGCCACCGGCTTGCCGGGGGCGACGCTTACCAATCATCTGCACATTCTTCGGCGGGCGGGCATGGTGAGTGATGAACGCCAGGGCAGGGTTATTCAATGCCGGGCGAACTATGAGCAGATGAACGCGTTGCTCGGTTTCCTCACGGAGAACTGTTGTGCGGGCACGTCCGCGGCAGTGGCGTGCGCTCCGGTCAGCGCATGCGTTTCTCCCAGGAGAAAATCCCGCAAGGCGCCATCGCCATGAAGCGCGTGCTGTTTGTCTGTGTCGAGAACGCCAACCGAAGCCAGATGGCGGAAGCCTTTGCGCACCTATACGGCGGCAAGGCCGTGGAAGCGTTCAGCGCCGGCTCGCGGCCATCGGGGACGATCAATCCGAAGGCGATAAGGTTCATGGCGGAAGTCGGCTATGACCTTGCACGACATACGTCCAAGTCGCTCGATGCGATGCATGGCGAGTTCGATGCGGTCGTTACCATGGGCTGCGGCGATGCATGCCCGTGCGTGCCCGCGAAACGTCGCGAAGATTGGGCGTTGCCCGATCCCAAGCACATGGACGACGACCACTATCGCGCCGTCCGCGATGACATTGCCGCTCGCGTTCGCGACCTGTTGAGCAGGCTCGCGTGAGCTTGTGGCGCAAGCTAACGGCAGAGTTCCTCGGTACCGCTCTGTTGCTTACCGCCGTGGTCGGCTCCGGCATCATGGGAGCGTCGCTCGCCGCAGGCAACAACGCCATCATCCTGCTCGCCAATGCGTCGGCTACAGCCGCGGTGCTCTACGTTCTCATCGTGCTGCTGGGGCCGCTATCGGGGGCGCACTTCAACCCCGTCGTGACGCTGGCGATATATCTGCGGCGAGAAATGACCTTGATGGAAGCGCTGGCCTATATGGTCGTGCAGTGCGTGGGGGCCATCGCCGGGGTCATGCTTGCCCACGTCATGTTCGGCGTATCGCCGGTCCAATGGGGTACGCATGGGAGGACGGGCGTTCCCCTCTGGATCAGCGAAGGGGTGGCCACTTTCGGCCTGCTGCTTACGATCCTGCTGGGGCGTGTCCATCGCCCGCATGCGATCCCGGCCTTGGTGGCTGCTTACATCTTTTCCGCGTACTGGTTCACCGCAAGCACGTCGTTCGCCAATCCCGCGGTGACCTTGGCGCGCTCCCTGACCCAGACCTTCGCCGGCATCCATCCCCACCATGTGCTCGCCTTCGTTCTGGCGCAAATCGCTGGCGGCCTGGCGGGGTGCGCCGTGGCCCATGCACTTGCGGGCCGTGGCAAGACCGCCGGATCAAGCCCGGCGCGCGCTGCGATCAACGTTTCGCCATAAGGTATCAATGCGGGCGGGGACGACTCGCCGAACGGCGAGCCGCCCTGATATCCGCGCGGCGCAACCGTGAGCCCCCTCGAGAGCCCACGGCCCGGTGTCTACATGCGCAATCGCGCGGCACATGCGGGATTAGCGCGGTCAGCGCTTGAGAATCGTGTCCAGCGAGCGAAGGACTTCGTCGGTGGTGTTGTGCAGGTTGGACGCGTAGAGAACGTACACCACGGATAGCGTGAGCAGGGCGGCTGCCCAAGGAGTCCACCATGGCCATTGGCGGCCAATGCTGTAGCGCCGTGACGCGATGTTGGCGTGTGCATCGGTCAATTGCTCCGGCGTTTCCCCACGCATCTCCCGAAGCATGCCATGCAGCTTGGTGATGAGCGCTTGAATGGATTCGTTCTGGCCGTGTTGCATGCCGTACTTGCCCTTGAAGCCAAGGCAAAGGCATACGTACTTGAACTCCAGCACGTCGCGATACTTCTTTGGGTCCATCATCATGCGTGACAGCACGGTAAAGAACTTCTCGCCGCCCCAGGTCTCGTTGTGATGCACGCTGAGCAACGACCGCGC
>NZ_JAELTT010000109.1 GCF_016428975.1 Dyella sp. ASV21 | reverse complement strand
TCGCCGACACCACGCCGTGCACATGGCGCACCGCCTGCGCGCCCTGCCAGAGGCAGAACAGAGCCGGTTGATCCAGCAGCACGCCGAAGTCCAGGTCCGGCTGCGGGCTGCTCAGTTCCAGGGCCAGCTGGAAGGGCCGCGAGAGGCCTTCGGTGAGGGTAAAGCGGACGACATCGAGGGCCGGTCCGTGGGCCGGGTGAAAGGTGAAACGCAGATCGGATGGGCGCGCCATCGGCGGTCCCTCAGTGGCGGGCAGGAACGCACTACGATGAGGCCAGCGGGGCGCGTGGCCCATCCGGAAAAGGCCGCGCGCGCTGTCAGTGTTGGCCGAACCGTACGCCTGCGCCTACTCACAACTTGGCTGACAGGCGGCGCCACGGTATCGACACGGGTTCACTGCGCACACGCTGGCGTGTTGGCGCGTGCACGCACATCAGCGCGGGCCAGGCATGAGCCGGATACCGCTGACCCCGCCTATGCGTATGGGCAGCACCGTGCCGCTGCGCTTACCCGTGCAGGTGCTGCTGCACGATAACCGGTTGCCGCAGAACCTCCTTTGGTACAAGCCGCGCGCCGTTCGCATCAAGCCGTTTGATTTGGCGACTTCCCGACCAAACGACTCCCAACCGCCCAACTCGGCGCACCATGCTCAAGCCGCGCCGCACAGCCAAATAGTCGACTCAAGTAGTCCAGCACCCACATATAAAAAGGGAATCAACCTAACCGATAGGTCCAATTTGCGAGCACTGCAGCCGCTGAGAAGCTCGCCGGTCCTGCTTTATCGGTGTGGCTATGCGCTCGATCCATCGTCATTTTTATTTCTGGGTACTCGTCGCCATCGTGACGGGTGGCCTGATCGGTCACTACGCGCCTGATACGGGCGTTGCGCTCAAGCCGCTGGGTGACGGGTTCATTTCGCTGGTGAAGATGCTGATCGGGCCGATCATCTTCCTTACCGTGGTGCTCGGCATTGCCGGCGTATCGGATGTGAAGAAGGTCGGTCGCGTCGGCGCCAAGGCCATTCTTTATTTCGAGGTGGTCTCCACCTTCGCGCTGGTCATCGGCCTGCTCATGGTGAACCTGCTCAAGCCAGGCTCCGGCTTCAACGTGAGCGTGGAATCGCTCGATGCCAGCGCCGTGAGCAAGTACACCAAGGCGGCGCACGAGCAGGGCATTGTGCCGTTTCTGCTGCACCTGATTCCCAAGACTTTTGCCGACGCCTTCAGTGCCGGCGGTGACCTGTTGCAGGTATTGCTGCTGGCCGTGCTGTTCGGTTTCGCCATGATCCATCTTGGCGAGCGCGCCAGGCCGGTGATGAACCTGCTGGAGGCGCTGTCGCAGGTGTTCTTCCGCATCATGGGCATGGTCATGAAACTGGCCCCGCTGGGTGCGATGGGCGCCATGGCCTTCACCATCGGCAAGTACGGCGTGGAGAGCCTGGGGCCGCTGATGAAGTTGATGGGCGGCTTCTACCTCGCTTGCGTGCTGTTTGTCGTGATCGTGCTGGGCGCCATTGCCCGCATGACGGGCTTCAGCATCTTTGGCTTCCTGCGCTACATCCGCGACGAACTGCTGCTGGTGCTGGGCACCTCCTCGTCCGAGTCCGCGCTGGTGCCGCTGATGCAGAAACTGGAGCGACTGGGGTGCTCGCGTTCCGTGGTCGGCCTGGTGGTGCCAAGCGGTTATTCCTTCAACCTCGACGGCACGAACATCTACCTCACCATGGCCGCCATCTTCATCGCGCAAGCGCTGAACGTGGAGCTCACGCTGATGCAGGAGCTGACCTTGCTTGGCGTGGCCATGCTCACCTCCAAGGGTGCCTCTGGCGTGACGGGCGCGGGCTTCATCACCCTGGCCGCCACCTTGGCCGTGGTGCCGTCGGTGCCCGTGGCCGGCATGGCATTGATCCTGGGTATCGACCGCTTCATGAGCGAAGCGCGTGCGATCACCAACCTGATCGGCAATGGCGTGGCCACGGTGGTGGTTTCGCACTGGGAGGGCGAGCTGGATCACGCCCGCCTGAAGGCGGAGTTGGCCACCACCCGCAAGCCCGAAACGACCTGACCTCACGCCCTCCACGGACGACCTTATGCGTACCTATCTGTTCGGTGCAGCCTGCCTGAGCCTGGCCGTTAGCGCCCATGCTGCCGATTTCAACAACTGGCCGACCCGCTACACCACGTCCGGCGGCACGGAGTGGCGGATCACCGGCAACTACCAGTACGACCTTACCCACACTCGCCACACCGACCTGATCGAAGATGCGCACACGCATCGCCGCAAGGAGTTCGGCGGCTCGGTGCGCCGCAAGGGCGAATGGGACGCTACGGTCTACTTCGATTTCCAGTCCAAACGGTGGCTGGACGTATTCTGGCGCGTGGAAAGTGCCTGGTTGTTCGGCGCGGATTACGGCAAGTTCCGCATCGGCCACACCAAGATCCCGATGGGCCTGGAAAGCAATACGGGCTCGCGCAACTACAGCTTCATCGAACTGGCGCTGCCCGTGCCAGCCCATCAGGAGAGCCGGCGCACCGGCGTGGACTGGACGTTGGAGCGCCCGGCCTATCTGATCCAGGCGGGCTATTACCCTTGGCAGGATTTCCAGGGCAACAACGATGGCACCACCACGGCGGCGCACGTCGCTTGGACCCCACGCAAGGCAGCGGGCGATGTGGTGCACCTGGGCCTGGCGGCGGCCGTCGAGCACCCCGATGCCGTCACCGATGGCCGTGGCGTGTACAAGCGGCCGAGCGCACGTTGGCAAGCCTCCCCCGAGACCACGCTGACCAGCGCGCGTCTGGTGGATTCGGGCACGCTCAGCCAAGCCAAGCGTATTGAACGCACGGGTCTGGAAGGCTTGTGGATTCATGGGCCCTGGTCGCTGCAAGGCGAGTACCTGCGCTCGCGCGTCAGCCGCCGAGACGGCTTGCCCAGCTACGTTGCGGACGGCTATTACGCGTTTGCCAGCTACGTGCTTACCGGCGAGTCGCGCGGTTACGCCGCCGGCAATACCGCGAACGTCAAACCGCGCTCGTCATGGGGTGCATTGGAGCTGCTGGCCCGCTACAGCGCGCTCGATCTGGACCATGGCAACGTCAACGGCGGTCGCCAGCACGACGTGACCGTGGGCGCCAATTGGTACCTCACGCCGTACTTCAAGTTCCAGGGCAATTACGTATGGGCGCGCGCATCGCGCCAGGGCGTAAGGCAGTCGCCGGATATCGTTGAAGTGCGCGCGCAAGTCGCGTTCTAACGACGCGCATCGCGTGTCATCGCGCGCCCCGTATTTACGTGGCGCCTTTTACGCTGGTTCCGTTCGACGCCGCGTTTGATGCATCCACCGGCGACAGCCATCGCGCCAGGCCGGCGGCCTGCGCGCGTGAGCGACAACCGAGCTTGCGCAGCAACGCAGCCACATGCGTTTTGACCGTGTTCTCCGCCAACCCCAAGTGATCGGCGATCTGTTTGTTGAGCAGGCCTTGCGCCAGTAGCGCCAGCACGCGCTGTTGCGGTGGCGACAAAAGTCGCACGCGCTCGGCCATCGCGCCGTCCACCTGCCCTGCAAACCCGGGCGCATCCTTGAACCAACGCGAACCCGCCAGCACGGCGCGTATCGCCTGAGCATAGGTTTCGATGGAAGCGACTTTGGAAACAAAGCCGACGGCACCGGCACGATATACCTGCTGCACCACGGACGGATGCTCCTGCGCGGAGATCACCAGCACGGGCAACTCAGGGCGTGTGGTACGCAATGCGTGGAGCGCGGAACAACCCGTACTGCCCGGCATCGCCAGATCGAGCAGGGCAAGCGTGAGCGATAACTCCTGGCGCGCAATCGCCGTGAGTTGCTCTTCGCTGGCCGCCTCCAACACGCGAGCATCGGGGGCGACTTCGCGCAGCGCCTCTTGCAGCGCTGCGCGAAACATCGGGTGATCGTCGGCGATCAAGATGGTATGCATATCCGTCCCGCCGACCATCGCCCCCGCGCGAGGCGGGGGCGTGTCGCCTTACTTCTTGGCGAACAGGTGCTCGACGCCGGCGCGCTCTTCGCGCAGTTCCTTGTCGGTGGCATCCATGCGTGCGCGCGAGAAGTCGTTGATGTCCAGGCCCTGCACGATGGCGTACTTGCCATCCTTCACGGTCACCGGGTAGCCGTAGATCACGCCCGGGGCGATGCCGTACGAACCGTCCGACGGGATACCCATCGAAGCCCAGTCACCTTCCGCGGTGCCCAGCGCCCAGGTGCGCATATGGTCGATGGCGGCCGAGGCAGCGGAAGCCGCCGAGGAAGCGCCACGGGCCTTGATGATCGCGGCGCCGCGCTGCTGCACGGTGGGGATGAAATCGCTCTCGTACCAGGCCTGATCGACCAGCGACAGCGCCGGCTTGCCGTCCACGGTGGCGTGGTGCAGGTCCGGATACTGGGTGGAGCTGTGGTTGCCCCAGATGGTCATCTTCTTGATGTCGGTGCTGTGCTTGCCGGTCTTCTCGGCGAGCTGCGACAGCGCGCGGTTGTGGTCAAGGCGCACCATGGCGGTGAAGCACTTGGGGTCCAGATCCGGTGCATTCTGCTGAGCGATCAGCGCATTGGTGTTGGCCGGGTTGCCGACCACCAGCACGCGCACGTCACGCTTGGCGTGATCGTTCAGGGCCTTGCCCTGCGGGCCGAAGATGGCGCCGTTGGCTTCCAGCAGATCCTTGCGCTCCATGCCCGGGCCACGCGGACGGGCGCCGACCAGCAGGGCGTAATCCACATCCTTGAAGGCGACGTTGACGTCGTCGGTAGCCACCACGCCAGCCAGCGTCGGGAACGCGCAATCGTTGAGTTCCATGACCACGCCCTGCAGCGCGGGCAGCGCCGGGGTGATTTCCAGCAGGTGCAGGATCACCGGCTGGTCCGGACCCAGCATGTCGCCCGCGGCGATGCGGAACAGCAGGGCGTAACCGATCTGGCCGGCAGCGCCGGTAACGGCAACACGAACAGGGGCTTTCATCGGGGAAACTCCTTCAACTTGGGCTAACTTACAAAAGACAAGGCCCGCGCCAACCGGCACGGGCCCCAAGACCATCAGGTCAGTTCTGCGAAGAACGCCTGGATACGTTCCAACCCGGGCTGCAATTGTGCCGACGGGCAGGTATAGGAAATGCGCATGGCGCGCGGCTCGCCAAAAGCCGAGCCCGGCACGCAGGCCACGCCCTTGGCTTCCAGCAGTGCGGCGCACAGCTCCACATCGTTGTTGATGCGCACACCGTTATGGCTCTTGCCGAACGCGGTGGACACATCGGGGAAAGCGTAGAACGCGCCCTGCGGATACGGGCACACCACGCCCGGGATCGCACGCAGCGCGTTGACCACCAGGTCGCGCTTGCCGGCAAATTCCTTGCACTTGGCCTCCGGCACATCCTGCGGGCCGCCGAACGCAGCCACTGCCGCGGCGGTGATCACTTCCGGCACGCTGGTGATGTGGTTGGAGTTGAGCGTGGTGATGGCCTTGGCCACCACCTCGGGGCCGGCGATCAGGCCCACGCGCCAACCGGGCATGCCGTAGGTTTTGGACACCGAGTCGACGAAGATCAGGCGATCTTTCAGCTCCGGCTTCACGTGCACGAAGTTGTGATAGCCGATGCCGTCGAACACCATCGAGTTGTAGATGTCGTCGGTGATGATCCAGGTGTCCGGATACTTCACCAGCACTTCGGCCAGCGCCGCGATTTCATCGCGCGTATAGACCATGCCGGTGGGGTTGGACGGGTTGTTGAACAGAAACACCTTGGGCTTGCGCGCCAGTGCGGCGTCGAGCTGAGCTGGCGTGAGCTTGTAGTGCTGCTCCGGGCCGCAATGCAGTACGTTGGCCTTGGCACCCACGATGTCGGCGATATCGTGATAGGTGGTCCAATACGGCGCGGCAAAGGCGATTTCCTCGCCTTCGTTGAGCAGCGCCTCGGCCAGGTTGTACAACACCTGCTTGGCGCCGATGCCTACGGAGAGATTGCTGCGACCGTAACCGGTAAAACCCAGCTTTTCGATATGCGCCAGGAAAGCATCCAGCAGCGCATCCGCGCCGCGGTTGCTGCCGTACTGGCCGGAATCGTGCTGGAGCGCCTCGCGTGCGGCGGCGTAGACGTGCTCGCCTGGCAGGAAGTTGGGAACGCCAATGGAGAAACTGATGATGTCGCGACCGGCAGCCTTGAGCTGCTTGGCCTTTTCGGCGATGACCATGATCGCGCTGGGCTTGGCGCGACCGACACGCTGGGCGAGCTGGGGCATGACTTCCTCGTGAGTGGGGACGAAGACAGCAAACTTGATGATTTTAGCATGCGGCGGCGCGTCATCCGCCTACCCTACCCCCGACGATCGGCGCATTGACGCCAGGCTCGCCCTGGAGCGGCCATCGGCCGGAAAGAAAGGGAATCGATTGACTTCAAGCAGTTACGAAGTCAGCCGGCCGCGCCGAGGCAACCCACCCCCGCCTCTTCCATCTGCCCAGGTGCGGACGCCCCCTGCGCCGTTGCATGATGCGCACAGCCGCCCGACCTGGCAGGGATTGCCCGGGACATGGCGGCCACGGGTCTACGGGACGAGGCCTGGCTGGGGTGCACTGGAAACCTTCCGAACACTCACCAAGGACACACGCATATGCACTGGCTATGGGTAATCATCGTCGGTCTGGTCGTAGGTGTAATCGCCAAGGCGCTCACGCCTGGCAAAGAGGCGATGGGCTTCATCATCACCGCCATCCTGGGTATCGCCGGCTCGTTCATTTCCACCTTTATCGGCGAAAAGCTGGGCTGGTGGGGTGAGACCGGTTTCGTGCACTTCCTCGGCTCAGTCGCCGGCGCCGTGATTCTGCTGGTGATCTATCACGCGCTGTTCCGCCGCAACGTCACTTCCTGACGCTGATTGCCCCGGCGGTGCCTAGCGCACCGCCGGGGGTCTTGAACGCTTGCCTCAGGCCGTCTTGCCCGCAAACAGCTTGCCCGCCAGCGACGCGAGCGAACCCAGATCGAAACCGCCGGCCGCCGGCACCTGCCCTTCCGGTGTGAGGTGATCCACCGCATGCGGCAACACCTGGGAGAGCTGTCCCAGCAGCTGGTTCTGGTCCACGCCCAGCTTGCCGGCCGCCTCTTGTACCAGCGAACCAAGCCCACCGTTCTGCAAGGCCTGGCCCAGCTGCTCGCCCGAGACGGCCTGGTTCGTGCCGTTACCGACCCAGGACTGCGCCGCATCGCCCAGCCCGTGCTGTTGCAGCATGGCCACCAGCCCCTGCACGCCGCCCGCCTTTTCAATCAGCTGGCCCGCCACGGAAACCAGCGAGGAACCACCAGCCTCGTTGCCCTGGGCCGCGCCAAGCAGATCGTTGAGAAATGACATGACTACATTCTCCTTGAGTGTGGGATGACGCACATCGTGTGTCGTGTGGAGCGGCTCGATTCTAGGCCGCTTCCCCGCACACCGCCATGACAATCACCCATGAAAAAGCCGCCGTTCGCGAGAACGGCGGCTTCTTCACGGGATGCTTACACGGACGCTTAGACGCGCTCGTCGAGCACCGCGTTCCACTCCTTCACGCGATCGGCCTGAGCGGCGAGCAAGGCATCCACGTCGCCTTCCAGCGTCACCTTCTCGATGACGTCACCCTGGCGGATGGCGTCGACCACGGCCTGGTCTTCCGCGCTCAGCACTTCGCCGAACACGCTGTGCTTGCCGTCCAGCCACGGCGTCGCGCCGTGGGTAATGAAAAACTGGCTGCCGTTGGTGCGCGGACCCGCATTGGCCATCGACAACACGCCGGGCTTGTCATGACGCAGCGAGGCGTCGAACTCGTCCTCGAAACGGTAGCCCGGGCCACCACGGCCGCTGCCTTCCGGGCAACCGCCCTGGATCATGAAATCTTCAATCACGCGGTGGAATGCCAGGCCATCGTAGTAGCCGCGACGCGCCAGGTTGACGAAGCTCGCCACCGTCACCGGGGTCTTGTCATCGTGCAGGCGCAGGTGAATCGGACCGCGGTTGGTGGTCAGGGTGACGTTGATGGTCATCGGAAATCCTTAGGTTTCAAAAGCAGCGCGCAGCCACGAGCGCCCTGGGGCCGGCAAGGATACCCCAGCTTGCGTCGTTGTCAGGCGAATCGCCCACGCCACCCTCAGCCCGGGCCAGCCGCCCACGGTGCCGGCAGCGCCAGTTGCCCTGCCTCCAGCGCGCCCGCGCCACGGGGCTGCGGACTGGGCGTGGGCACCACCGCCGGCCAGGGCGCCCCCTGGAACAGATGGGCCCACAACCGATCCAGCGCCGCGTAACCATAGGGCAGCAACGGCACATGCTTGTCGCCAAAACCGGGAATGGCGAGGAAGGCGTCGAAGTGCTGTGCGTAGGGCACCTTCCAGTAGAGCGGGTGCGCCCCGTTGGCGCGGGACCACTCCACATAAGGCTCCGAGGTGAAGTGCGTCGGCAACAAGCCGTCGGCGGCGCCGTGCACCACCCATAGCGGCAGGCTCCCGCGCGGCGCCTTGACTGCCGTGGCGGCCACGCCATCGCGCAGAGCCTGCGTGCTGGCATCGG
>NZ_JAELTT010000108.1 GCF_016428975.1 Dyella sp. ASV21 | reverse complement strand
CGCACATGACCTGGCCGCGCGCTTGCGCAAGCGTTTCCGTGTTCAGCGAGAACACGGTCAGGCAATCGGGGCATTGGGCGTACATAGGGACCGCGGTTGTCGAACTGTGGCAAGCCTAGTGCAGGGCTCACCACAAAGCACGCACGCGCGGCGCGTATAGCGATTGGCTTCTCAGTCGCGACGACGCCCGCTGATGCGCACCCAGTCTTCCAGCATGTCCACGCGCAAGTCCTCGAACCATTCGGCGTAGCGCGCCAGCAGTTCGTCTTGCTGGCCGTGCAGGATGCCGGAGATGGCGAAGGGCGCGCCCGGCTTGGCGGCCGCGGCGAAGGTGGGCGCCAGTTCGCCCAGCGGGCCGGCGAGGATGTTGGCAACAAACACATCGGCAGGCGACGCGCAGGGATGCGCGGGCGTCGCGGACGCAGAAGTGGACGACGCTGTTGCAAAGTCCTCGGGCAGGAACAAGGCGAGGCGCTCGGCTACGTCGTTGCGCTCGGCGTTGTCGGCCGAGGCGGTAAGCGCCTGTGGATCGTTATCCACGCCCACGGCGCTGGCTGCGCCCAGCTTGAGCGCGGCAATGGCGAGAATGCCCGAGCCGCAGCCAAAGTCGATGACGCGCTTGCCGGCAAGGTCGAGGCTGTCCAGCCAGGCCAGGCACAGCGAGGTGGTCGGGTGCGTACCGCTGCCAAAGGCCAGGCCGGGGTCCAGGCGCACCACGACGATGTCCGGGTCGGCTGGCGGTTCGATGTTCCACGGATAGATCCACAGCCGGCGGCCAAATGGCATTGGCTTGAACTGGTCCATCCAGGCGCGTTCCCAGTCTTCGTCGGCCACGTCGCGGAACTGCATGTGGTCCGGCTCCAGCCAGGGCAGCAGATCGCCCAGCGCTTCGCTCAGGCCGCGGCGATCGGCGTCGGCGTCGAACAGCGCATTGAGCGTGATGGTGGGCCATAGCGGCAGTTCGCCCACGCCAGGCTCGAAGATGGCCTGCTCGTCGGGTGTCTCGGCGTCGGCATCCTGCAGGGTGATGGAGAGCGCCCCCAGTTCGTCCAGCGCTTCTTCCACACGCGGCTGCTGTTCGGAACGGATGGTGAGCGAGAGTTCGAGCCAGGGCATGGGGAGTTCCTGCGGATCAGGCCGCTATTGTCGCCGAAGTCAGGCGAGCTGGGGCGAGCGGGTTCGTGCGTTGTTGCGCGCGCCGGAAGGCGCGGGACGACCAGCTTGTCGGCTGTTGAAAAGCGCCTCCCGCTTTCGAGGGAGTGACGGCGTGGGGCGCAGTCTAGGACTCGGCAGGCGGCAGGCCGAGGAAGCTGTCGTGCTTGCGGTAGTAGTCCAGCGCGCGGGCGTAGTCGGCCACGCTGGAGGCGGCGTCGCGCCGACGCTGGGCAAACAGCACTTCGGCAAAGTCGGCCGCTTCCAGAAAGTGCTGCAGATCATGTTGCGCGGCGAACGGCGGCAAGGCCTGGCCGTGGTCCTGGATCAGCGCATCGTCTTCGTCGGCGACGTGCGAGAGATAGAGGCGGCAGTAGGGCGAGGTGATCTCGCCGCGGATATACACCCAGGCGTAGCGATCCCAGCCGTCGCCGTCGTCGAAGGCATCGCGGATGGCGTCGATCGCCTCGGGCAAACGCAGTAATTCGGACATAAGACCTGCTGCGAGGCGGGCCGCAAACGCGGCCCGCCTCGTCGAATCAGCCGCCGGTGGCGGCCTTTTCCTTCTGTTCGGCCATGCGCTTTTCCAGGTAGTGGATGTTCTGTCCACCCTGCTGGAAACCCACGTCGGCCATGATGCGCTGCTGCAGCGGGATATTGCACTTGACGCCTTCGATCACCGTTTCGGCGAGCGCCAGGCGCATGCGCGCAATGGCGGTTTCGCGGTCGGGTCCGTGCACGATCAGCTTGCCGATCATCGAGTCGTAGTTCGGCGGGATGCGATAACCGTCGTACAAGTGCGTATCCACGCGCACGCCCGGGCCGCCTGGCGCTTCGAAACGCTTCACCGTGCCCGGCGAGGGCAGGAAGCTGTCCGGGTCTTCCGCGTTGATGCGGCACTCGATGGCGTGGCCATGGATCTTGATGTCTTGCTGGCGGATCGACAGCTTCTCGCCGCCGGCGATCAGCAGCTGCTCGCGCACCAAGTCGATGCCGGTGATGAGCTCGGTCACCGGGTGTTCCACCTGGATACGCGTGTTCATCTCGATGAAGTAGAACTGGCCGTCTTCGTAGAGGAACTCGAAGGTGCCGGCGCCGCGGTAACCGATGCGCAGGCAGGCTTCCACGCACACCTTGCCGATCTGCTCGCGCAGTTCCGGCGTGATGCCCGGGGCAGGGGCTTCTTCCACCACCTTCTGGTGACGACGCTGCATGGAGCAGTCGCGTTCGCCGAGGTGGATGGCATGGCCTTGGCCGTCGGCGAGCACCTGGATCTCCACGTGGCGTGGATTCTCCAGGAACTTCTCCATGTACACCTGATCGTTGCCGAAGGCCGCCTTGGCCTCCTGCTTGGTCATGGTGATGGCATTGCCCAGGTGGGCCTCGGTGCGCACCACGCGCATGCCGCGGCCACCACCGCCACCGGCGGCCTTGATGATCACCGGGTAGCCGATGTCACGCGCAATGCGCATGTTTTCTTCGACATTGTCGTCCAGTGGGCCGCCCGAGCCGGGCACGCACGGCACGCCGGCAGCCTTCATGGCGCGGATGGCCTCCACCTTGTCACCCATCAGGCGGATCACGTCCGCGGTAGGGCCAATGAAGATGAAGCCGGACTGTTCCACCTGCTCGGCGAAATCCGCGCGCTCGGAGAGAAAGCCGTAACCCGGGTGAATGGCCTGGGCGTCGGTGATTTCCGCCGCAGCGATGATGCGCGGGATATTGAGGTAGCTGTCGACCGACGGCGCCGGGCCGATGCAGATCGACTCGTCGGCCAGGCCGACGTGCTTGAGGTTGCGGTCTGCGGTGGAGTGCACCGCCACGGTCTTGATGCCAAGACTGTGGCAGGCGCGCAGCACGCGCAGGGCGATTTCGCCGCGGTTGGCGATAACGACTTTTTCTAGCATGGGCATGATCGTCAGCCTGGTTTAGGCGATCACGAACATCGGCTGGTCGAATTCCACCGGCTGACCGTTCTCGACAAGGATGGCCTGCACCGTACCGGCCACATCGGCTTCGATCTGGTTGAACATCTTCATTGCTTCGATGATGCCCAGCGTCTCGCCGGCCTTCACCTGCTGGCCCACCTTGACGAACGCCGCAGCGCCCGGGGTGGAGGAGGCATAGAAGGTACCGACCATCGGCGCCTTCACCACGTGGCCGGCCGGTAGGCCGGCGTTGGCGGGCGCAGCCTCGGCGGCAGCCACCGGGGCCGCGGCGACCGGGGCCGCAGCAGCCGGCATGGCGACCGGAGCGGGCGCGACGGTGACGGTGCCCTTGGGCACGCGCGACAGACGGACGACTTCTTCGCCTTCCTTGATTTCCAGTTCGGCGAGGTTGGATTCCTCGAGCAGGTCAATGAGTTTCTTGATCTTGCGCAAGTCCATGATTCAAACCTTTTCGTTGGGGTTGCCGTGGCAACCGGAATGGGAATATGTGGCGCGGGCCCTGAGTCAGGAAGCGGCGGAGCCGGAACGCTCCAGCCGTTGCAGGGCGGCATCCAATGCCAGCCGGTAGCTGTCCGCGCCAAAGCCGCAGATCACGCCCACGGCGATGTCCGAGAGATAGGAGTGCTGGCGGAACGGTTCGCGCGCATGCACGTTGGAAAGGTGCAGCTCCACGAACGGAATCGCCACGCCCGCCAGCGCGTCGCGCAAGGCGATGCTGGTGTGGGTGAACGCGCCCGGGTTGATCAGGATAAAATCGGTGCCATCCACGCGGGCCTGATGCACGCGTTCGATCAGGGCGTGCTCGGCGTTGGACTGGAAGGCTTCCAGCGCATGGCCGGCGGCCTGTGCCCGGGCGTGCAACGTAGCGTCGATATCGGCCAGCGTGGTATGGCCGTAAACCTCCGGCTCACGCACGCCCAGCAGATTGAGATTGGGTCCATGCAGGACCAGGATCTTGGCCACGCCGTTACCTTGGGTTCCGCCGGCAGGCCCGGCGTCCGGCGCGGAGTGTGCGCGCCCCTGCGGATGTTGTCCAGTTCGACGCAGTTCGGCGATGTTTGACGGAGAAGTTAAAATAAAACCGTGCGGCGACGTATGGCGCCACAAACCGCGTCAGGGCGCGGTTGGCGCCAGCCAGGCCTTTAGTTCGGCGTCGTCCAGCGGCCCGCGCCGGGTATTCAATACGCGACCGTTCGGATCCAGAAGCACGCTGTACGGCAGCACTTCGCCGACGTTACCCAGTCGCAGCGAGGTGCTGGGGTGGTCCAGGCGACCGAGCAGGATGGGGTAGTTCACCGCGTGCTGAGCGAGGAAGGCCCGCACGCGTTCGGGGTCATCCATGGCGATGCCGATGACGATCGGCCCCTGTTCGCCGACGTTGGCCTGGGCCCTGGTCAGCGCCGGCATTTCCTGCAGGCACGGGCCGCACCAGCTGGCCCAGAAATTGAGCAGCACGCGGCGGCCGCGGTATTCCGGCAGCCGGTGTTCCCGGCCATCCAGCCCGAGCAGAGCGAGATCCGGTGCCCGTTCGCCCGGCTGCGTCACATGCACGCCGGCCGGCACGCGCGCGCGCTGGCTGGCGTGCTGCAGCCAGCCGCCGACACCGGCCACCAGCACGGCGAGGCCCAGGATGATCCAGTTGCTGCGACTGAGCATCACGGCGCCTCGGCGACCGGAGCGCCAGCGGCCTGATTCAGGGCTTCTTCCACCAGCGAGCGGGTGAGCACGGTGGGCAGCTTGCGGCCGTCGCCACCGTCACGCGGGAACACCACGTAGAGCGGTACGCCTGGCGAGTGATACTGCTGCAGGAACGCGGCGATGGTGGGGTTCACGTCGGTCCAGTCGCCCTTCATATAGACCGCGCCGGTTTTCTTGAGCAGGGCGCGGAAAGCATCCGTGTCCAGCACCGCGTGTTCGTTGGCCTTGCAGGTGACGCACCAGTCGGCGGTCATATCCACGAACACCGGCGTGCCGGCCTTGCGCAGCTCGGCCAGTTTCTCCGGCGAATAGGCGACCACGCCTTCGGCCACCATACCGGCCTGTGACGGGGGCGGCAGCTGGGTAAGCCCGTACAGCGGCAGCACGGTGAGCACCGCGAGCACCAGCACGGCCAGTTTGCTCAGTGCGCCCCCCGTGCGGCTGCGCTCGAACCACCACAGCGTGGCGGCGAGCAGTACGCCCGCCACCAGCACCAGGCCCACCGCATCGGCGCCGCGCTGGTGCGCCAGCACCCACACCAGCCATGCAGCGGTGAGGTACATGGGGAAGGCCAGCACCTGCTTGAGCGTTTCCATCCACGCGCCCGGCCGCGGCAGCAGGCGGGCCACGCCCGGCACAAAGCCCACCGCCAGGAACGGCAGCGCCAAGCCCAGGCCCAGCGCGAGGAACACCAGCAGCGCATGCAGCATCGGTGCGGCGAAGGCGTAGGCCAGCGCGCTACCCATGAACGGCGCGGTGCACGGGCTGGCCACGGCTACCGCGAGTACCCCGGTGAAGAAGTCGCCGGCATGACCCGAGCGCCCGGCCAGCGATTGGCCCACATTGCCCAGCGAGGTGCCGAACTGCACCATGCCCGACATGGAAAGGCCTACCGCCAACATCACGCAAGCCAGTCCGCCCACCAGCAGCGGTTGTTGCAGTTGCGCGCCCCAGCCCAGTGCATGGCCAGCCGAGCGCAGGGCGATGATGGCGATGCCGATGACGGCGAAGGTGCACAGCACGCCTGCCGTATAGGCCAGCGCGTGGCTGCGCGCGCGTGCGTGGCTTTCGCCGCTTTCCAGCAGCCCCACCGCCTTGATCGACAGCACCGGCAGCACGCAGGGCATCAGGTTGAGCACCAAGCCGCCGCCCAGCGCCAGCAACAGCGCGTAGAACAGGCCGACCTGCAGCGGGCCGTTGGCGAGATCGGCCGGTGGCATTTCCGGCGCCGGCGCCGTTGCATGGCCCGATGCGCCGCCACCCAGGGTGACGGTGAGCGCGCGCGTCATCGGCGGATAGCACTGGCCGCCTTCCTCGCACCCCTGGAAGCGGGCTTCCAGGGTGATCGAGGACACGTTGGACACGTCGCCCTGCAGGGCCACCGGCAATTCGAGCTGGTCGAAATAGACCGTGCTGTGGCCGAAGTAGGGATCTTCATGCGCGACGCCCGCCGGCCATTGCGGCGTGGCGAGCGTAAGGCCGCTGGCGTCCTTCAATTGCAGGTGGGTCTGGTCGCGATACAGGTAATAGCCCTTGGGCATGCTCCAGCGCAGCAACAGGTGTTGACCATCCTGGGCCAACGCCTCCAGCCGGAACGCCTGCTCGGCCGGCAGCGCCGCGCCTTGGGCGCCGCGATGGGCGCCCAACTGGCTCAAGGCAGCCCCGAGCGAGGCGGCTGGCGCGCTGGCGCCGGTGCCGGTGGGCAGTGCCAGGTCGAGCTTTTCGGTATGCGGCGGATAGCAGATCTTAGGATCCACCTCGTGGCAGCCCTGGTATTGCACGCTCAGGGTCAGGCGGGCGGTGCCGGGAGCCAGCGTGTAGGGCACGCTGGCGTCGACGCTGTGGTGATAGGTCTCCACGTCGCCCAGGTATTCGTCGTGATGCTTGGCGCCGTCCGGCAGCTGGGCTGCGTCCAGGGTGACGCCGTCGCCGGCCTTGAACTTCATGCGGCCGCGATAAAGGTAATAGTCCGGCGCAATCTCCCAATGCAGCTTCAGCACGCCCGGCGTGGAGGCATCCGCGCTGAGCTTGTAGGCCTCGGTCACGGGCAGCAGGCCATCGGTATCGTCCTGCGCAAGGGCCACGCCGGTCAGCGCCAGCCACAGGCAAAGCAGGGTAGAGAAGCGAACGGCCAGTCGTCGGCCGGAAGAGATCAGACGCATTGCGGCTCCAGCGGGGAGGGCCCGCGCTGGAACGCGGGCGAACCCCGATTATGGCCCAGCTTGCCCGTCGGGGCCGACCGCCGCTGGTCAGGGTTGTTCCGCCGCCACCTGCAGGCGCTGTGCGCGTGGGCGTAGCAGGCCGGTGGTCAGCGCCACGCCGAACAGGATCACCACGCAGCCGCCCGCCATGCTCAGCGTCACCGGCTCGTGCAGGAAAAGTAGCCCCCACAACACGCCGAACACTGGAATCAGGAACATCACCACCATGCTGCGCGAGGCGCCGACGCGGGCCATCAATCCATAGAACAGCACGTAGGCGAGCGAGGTGCAGACGGCCGCCAGGCCCAGCACGGCGAGCCATGACGTCCATCCCGGCGTTTGGGTGGGCCACAACCATACGGTGAAAGGCAGCAGCAACAGCGCGGCGGCCAGTTGGCTGCCGGTCGCCACGCTGAGCGGCGTAACGCCACTGCGTAGGCGGCGATGGCTGTAGTGCGCGCCGAAGGTGTAGCAGATGTTGGCGCCCAGGCAGGCGGCCATGGCCCAGCCGACTGCATGCACGCTGCCACTGAAACCCACCGTGCCAACCACCAGCCACACCACGCCCGTGAAGCCGACCACCAGGCCGCTGGCCTGGATGGGGCTCAGCTTTTCGCCCAGCAGCATCCAGCCCGACAGCGCCACCAGCAGCGGTGCGATGGCGTCGGAAATGGCGGAGACGCCGGCCGGCAGGCTCTTCGCCGCGAACGAGAACAGCACAAACGGCAACGCCGAGTTGGCGATGCCCACGATGGCGATATCGCGCCAATGCGTGCGCATCTCGCCCAGGCGTGCGCGCGTCAGCAGGGGAATCGAGCAGATCGCCGCGCCAATGGCGCGCATGCCGGCCAGCGCCATGCCGCCAAACTGATCCGCGCCCATGCGCATGAACAGGAACGAGGCACCCCAGATGGCTCCCAGCAACAGCAGCGCGGCAACGTCGAATTTTTTCATGGCGATGGCATCGAAAGAGGGGCGCGATAAAGCGTAAGGGGCGGCAGTGTCAGAACCTGTCAGCAGACTTCAGCGCGCGGTGCTGGCGCCCCGGCCGAACAGCACGCGGCGTTCGTCCTCGGAAAGACTCTGCTTAGGGGCATAGGCGTTCTCCACCCCTTCATAGGTACGCTGCGTGGCGGGCCGGGCGGACATGGCCGCAAACCAGCGTTCCAATGCGGGGAAGTCCGCCAGCTGCTGCCCATGCGCCGCGTGCGGCACGATCCAGGGGTAGCAGGCGATATCGGCGATGGAAAACTCGCCGGCAATGAACGCGCGGTCGGTCAACTGGCGGTCGAGCACACCGTAAAGGCGCGCCGTTTCGCGCGTGTAGCGCTCGATGGCGTAGGGCACCTTCTCCGGTGCGTACACATTGAAATGCCCAATCTGCCCGGCCATCGGCCCGAGCCCCGCCATCTGCCAGAACAGCCATTGCAGCACCTCGGCGCGGCCGTGGATATCCGTGGGGATGAAGCGGCCCAGCTTTTCGGCCAGGTACAAGAGGATCGCGCCTGATTCGAACATCGTCACCGGCGCGCCGCCACCGAGGGGTGCGTGATCGACGATGGCGGGAATCTTGTTGTTCGGCGAAATGGCCAGGAAGGCCGGCTGAAACTGCTCGCCCTTGCTCAAGCTCACCGTATGCGTGGTGTAGGGCAGGCCCGCTTCTTCCAGGAACAACTTCACCTTGAGGCCGTTGGGCGTGGCGGCGACATACAGGTCGATCATGGCGGTGCTTCCTCGATGGCGATGGGGGCAGTCTGGGTCACGTATT
>NZ_JAELTT010000107.1 GCF_016428975.1 Dyella sp. ASV21 | reverse complement strand
CGCCAAAGCCATATTCGGAAGCGGTATTCATGGAGGCCAGCAGCGCACCGGCGATGGCGGTCTTGCTGCCTTCCACGAAACGCTGAGTCACCGAACGCCAGGCAAACAACAGCACACAGGCAATGCCTGCGAGCAGCGCGCCTTCCACCGCCCAGATCGCGGCGACTTTGGAAATCTCCTGCATCACCGGCTTTACATCGCCGATCACGGCGGGTGCGAACGAGTGGCTGGCGCCGTAGAGCTTGGGGATGGCATCGCCGAGCACCTTGTTCGCCACGCCCACCAGCACCAGTGGCAGCAGCGCTATCAGCGGATGCGCCAGCTTGCCGCCTTGGAACGGCGTCGGCTCATTCACCAGCGAGGTGCCATAGCCTTCGCCCGCCGCCGCCGCCTTGCGTCGGCGCGATTCGAGATACAGCAGGCCTACCGCCAGAATGAAGATCCCGCCCAGCACACCCAGCCACGGCGCCGCCCAGGCATTGGTGCCAAAGAAGGCGGTGGGAATGATGTTCTGGATCTGCGGCGTGCCCGGCAGCGAATCCATGGTGAAGGTGAACGCGCCCAGTGCGATGGTGCCGGGGATGAGTCGCTTGGGAATGTCCGACTGGCGAAACAGCTCAGCCGCAAACGGATACACCGCGAACACCACCACGAACAGCGACACGCCGCCGTAGGTGAGCAACGCACACACCAGCACGATGGACAGCATGGCGCGACTGCGCCCGACCAACCCGATGGTGCCCGCCACGATGGCCTTGGAGAAGCCCGACAACTCGATCAGCTTGCCGAACAACGCGCCGAGCATGAACACCGGGAAATACAGCTTGAGAAAGCCCACCATCTTGTCCATGAACAGGCCGGTGAACATGGGCGCCACTAGCGTTGGATCGGTAAGCAGGACCGCGCACAGCGCCGCAATGGGCGCAAACAGGATCACGCTGTAACCGCGATACGCCGCCAACATCAGAAAACACAGTGCGGCCAGCACGATCAAAAATGCCATGAGTCAATTCCCGGGACACCCATCATGGGCATCGTTGGGCGGCGAGTATCCAAAGGCCCGCCCCGTCACGGCACTGTACGAAGGTACAAGTGTGACGCCCGATTTCGCTGCCTAAGCTCCAGGGCATTCGGCATCCTGGGTCCGCAGGATGCGACAAAGCGAGGGGAGTTGGGGGATATGAAGCGCACGCACCTGAGTCTGGCTATCGGTCTTGTTGTAGGTTTTTCCTGTCTTGCGGTGGTGCATGCGGATGACGCCCCGCAGAACGCAACGACCAGCTCCACGGCCAATCCGGCCCAAGCCAAGCAGCTGGAGGGCGTCAAGGTCACCGCCCGAAAGCGCGAGGAAACGCTGCAGGACGTGCCCATCGCCGTCAGCGCCTTCACTGCCCAGAGCCTCTACAACCAGAACGTGCAGAACCTGGGCGACCTGCAGGGCAAGGTGCCTTCGCTGCAGGTGTACGCGGCGCGCGGCTCCAACACCACCTTGACCGCTTATATCCGTGGCGTGGGTCAGGCCGACCCCACCTGGGGCTTCGACCCGGCGGTGGGCATCTACCTCGATGACGTGTATCTGGCGCGTCCGCAGGGCGCGTTGCTGGATGTATTCGACACCAACCGCATCGAAGTGCTGCGCGGTCCGCAAGGTTCGCTCTACGGCAAGAACACCATCGGTGGCGCCATCAAGTACGTCTCCAACCCGCTTCCCACCCAGACGCAAGGCGCGGTGGAAGGCACCGTGGGCATGCATGGCGAAAAGGACATCAAGGCCAATGTCGGTGGCGCCACTTCCGATGGCGTGTGGCGCGGGCGCATTGCCTATGCCAGCCAGCACAACGATGGCTTCGGCGAGGATCTACTCACCGGTAGCCGCAACGGCAACAAGAACACCAATGCGGCGCGCGCTTCGCTGGGCTTTTTCCCCAGCAGCACGTTCAATGCCCAGCTCACGGTGGATGGCTTGCGCGACAACTCCAATCCGCGCGGCGCCAAGATGCTCATCGCCAACAAGTACGATGCGGCCTATGCGCCGTTGTCGAGCGACTTCGATACGCGCAGCGGCATGCCGGCGATCAACCAGACCACGCTGTGGGGTACCGGCCTGACGCTCAATTGGATCGTGAGCCAGGACTGGTCGCTCAAGTCGATCACCGCCTATCGCGGTTCGTCCACCAACACCAATATCGACTTCGACACGTTGCCGGAGAAGATCGCCGACGTGGCGGCGGTATACAAGGATCACCAGTTCACCCAGGAGCTGCAGGCCAACTACGACAGCGGCGGCACCGTGCATGGCGTGTTCGGCCTGTACTACTTCGACGGCACTGCCAAGGGATCGATCCACAACATCTTCCTCGGCTCGCCGCCGTATTACCCGCTGTTCTCGCAGTACGGCAGCACCGGCGGCAGCATCGGCACCAAAAGCTACGCCGGCTATGGCGACTTCACCTGGGACATCAGTCCGCAGTGGAGCCTGGACGTAGGCGTGCGCTACACCAGCGAGAAGAAGTCGGCGGTGATCCAGAACTACGCGTTCGCCAACGAAAGCTTCACCACGCCGGTGGCGACGCTGGCGAACTTCAGCGGTTCCCATACCTCGCACAACGTGTCGCCCAAGGTGTCGCTGGATTACGCCGCCACCGATCAAATCAAGCTCTACGCCAGCTACAGCGAAGGCTTCCACTCCGGCGGCTACAACATTCGCGCCAACTGCTCGGCGATTCCCCAATCCTGCCGCCCGATCGCGGACGAAAAAGTAGAGTCGTACGAGCTGGGCAGCAAGATGTCGTTCTTCGACGACAGCTTGATGATGAACACCGCGCTGTTCCGCAATGTGTACTCGGACATCCAGCTCTCGGTATTCACCTCCTACACCTTGCCCAATGGGGCACAGGGCTTCTTCGGTGACTTCACCAACGCCGGCAAGGGTCATATCGACGGCCTGGAAGAGGAGTTCGCGTGGAAGCCCGCGGAGAACTGGACCTTCAGCGGCAACTTTGCCTACCTGCATACCAAGTACACGCAATTCATGAGCAGCGGCGTCAACATTGCCGACCAGCAGCGCTTCACCAATGCACCCAAGTGGTCGGGTGGCTTGAACCTGGAGCACACCATTCCGCTGGATAACGGCGGCAGCGTAAGCGGTCGCATCAACTACACCTACCAGACCAGCGTGTATCCGGAGACCACGTTGTCGCCGCTGATCATGCAGCCGTCGTATGGTCTATGGAACGCAGGCGTGATCTGGCGCATCAACCAGCCGTGGACGTTGAGCCTGCAAGGCAGCAACCTGGCCAACAAGTCCTACCGCACCACGGGCTACAACATCGCCGCGCTGGGCATCGTCACGGGTTACTACGGCGCGCCGCGCATGGTGACGCTGTCGGCCCGCTACACGTTCTGAACTCACTCGCAGGAGAAGCGCATGCGCCGTCTGGCCAGTCTGTTGTTCGTCATGAGTTGGCTGGCCGGCGTCGCCTGCGCCGACGAAGCTGCTCCGCTGCCCAGGCTCACGCTGGATGCGGCCAAGGTCGCGGTGGCGGGGTTGTCCTCGGGTGCATACATGGCTACGCAGGTGCAGCTTGCTTATCCGGAGCTGTTTCCTTCGGCCGCGTTGGTGGCAGGCGGCCCCTACGGTTGCGCCAACGGCCGCCTTGACCTGGCCCTCAGTACTTGTATGAAGGGCGTGCCCGCGCCGGATGCGGCCGCGCTGGCGGCGCGCGCGGTGCAACGTGCCTCGGCGGGGGAGATCGGCGCACTGACGCAACTGGCGCATGGCAAGGTGTATGTGTTGCACGGCAAGGACGACGCCGTGGTGGCGCCATCGGTGGCGGAGGCCGCCGCGGCGTTCTACGAGCATGTGCGCGACAGCTCCCTGGCGCTCAGGGGCCTGCAGGTGCATGACGATGGCGCGCGCGCCTTTGCGCACAATCTGCCCATTGCCGCGGGTGGCGACGATTGCGATAAATCGGTGTCGCCGTACCTGGGGCACTGCGGTTTCGATGCGGCGGGTGAGATATTCCTCCAGATGTTCGGCAAGCCGTCGCGCACGGCGGATATCGCCAAGGGGGAGCTGCGTCGCTTCAATCAAGACACGTATCGCCCGGCGGGCGTCGATGCGTTCCTCGCCAGCGAGGGCTACATCTACCTGCCGCCGGATTGCCTGGCTGGCAAAGCCTGCGGTTTATTGGTGGCATTCCACGGCTGCAAGCAGAACGTGGACACGGTGGGCGAAGCGTTCGTCAAGGACGCGGGCTTTAACCGTTGGGCCGACGTTTACGATGTAGCGGTCCTGTATCCTCAGACCCGCGCGAGTACCGCGCCCTTGAATCCGCAAGCATGCTGGGACTGGTGGGGATATTCCGGAGCCGATTACGACAGCCGCCAAGGTGTGCAGCTGCGTTGGCTGGTCACGGCCGTGAAGGCACTGGGCCTGCCGCATTGAGCCGCACTCCCCCTGGGGGAGTCGTTGGCCGGTATAGGCACGTGAGCGCGTTCGCCGATTTCAATGGCGCCCCCGGTTCCGCGCGGATGATCGCCGCATGCTGACCGGCGCCACCATCACCACGGCCGCGCTGGTCTGGCTCGGCCTGTTGTTCGGCGTGGCCCTGGTGGGAGAGCGCCGCCCTGCATGGTTCGAGCGGCGCTGGGCGGTGGTCTATGCGTTGTCGTTGGCGATCCACTGCACGTCCTGGACCTTCTACGGCACCGTGACGCAGGCCAGCCGTTCGGGCTGGTGGCTGCCGCCGACGTTTGTCGGCGCCATCTTGATGTACGTGTTCGCCATCACGGTGCTGCGACGCCTGGTGCAACTGGCGCGCGACTACAACGCCGGTTCGCTGGCCGACCTGATTGCAGTGCGATTGGGCCGTCACACCGGGCTGGCCGCGCTGGTGACCGTGGTGGTGCTTATCGGCATCGTGCCGTACATCGCCCTGCAGCTGAAGGCGGTGGCGATGAGCTACGGCATGCTCAGCCGCGGGCAGCTGTCGGAGGCCGATCCCTGGCAGGACAGCGCACTCTACGTCGCCTTGCTGATGGCGTTGTTCGCCATGCTGTTCGGCACGCGGCGTGCCTCGGCGATGGCGCATAACCGCGGCCTGGTGCTGGCGATGGCGTTCGAGTCGTTGTTCAAGCTGGGCGCGATGCTGGCCCTGGGTACCTTGCTGTTGTCCCCGACCAGTCGCGCGCTGATGGCGAGCGCACCGGTGCAGCATGACAGCAACGGATTCCCCGCCCTTATCCTGCTCGGGGCGCTGGCGATGATTACCTTGCCGCATCAGTTCCATGCAGGGGTGGTGGAATGTCGCGACAGCAGTCACCTGCGTACAGCGCGCTGGTTGTTTCCGCTGTACATGCTGCTGATCTCGCTGCCGATCCTGCCGCTGGCCAAGCTGGGCGACGCATGGCTGGGATCGGGAGGGGTGCCTTCCGATCTGTATGTGCTGGCCTTGCCGCTGGCGCGCGGGCAGCATGGGCTTGCGTTGCTGGCGTTTCTTGGCGGCCTTAGCGCGGCGACGAGCATGGTGGTGGTGGCCACGCTGGCCTTGAGCTTGATGATCGTGAACCACTTCATCGCACCGCTGCGCGTGCGCGCGGGTTGGGGGCGCGACGAGCGCGGCGATCTGCGCGGCGAGGTGCTCAATCAGCGGCGCGTGGCGATCCTCGCGGTGATCTTGCTCGCTTGGGGCTATAGCCGCGTGCTGGCGCGCAACGATGCCTTGGCCGATATCGGCGCGATTTCGTTCTCCGCGCTCGCGGGGCTGGCGCCGGCGTTGCTGGCGGCGGTATATCGCCCGCAACTGGGGCCGCGCGCCGTGGCCGCGGGATTGGCGGCGGGCACGCTGGTGTGGCTGTACGTGTTGCTGCCGACCCTGCAGCCGCATCACCTGGGTTGGCTGCGCGATGGCCCGCTCGGGCTGGCCTGGCTGTCGCCCGATGGTTTGTTGGGCCTGGGCGATTGGAGTCGGCTGGGACGGGCGGTGGTGCTGAGCCTGCTGGCGAACGTGGCGATCATGTCGGCCGTGGCGGGTTCGCGCTGGAGCCAGTCGCCGCGCGCGACTAGCGTGGGGGACCTGGGCATGGCGGAGTTGCGGGCGTTGGCCATGCGCTTCTTGCCGGCCGAGCGCGTGGAGCATCTGTTCGACGATGCGCCCAGCAACGGCGTCGCGGGGCATACCCGCGTGGCGGCGGTGGAGCATGACTTGGCGGCGGTGATCGGGGCATCGTCCGCGCGCTTGCTGCTGGAACTTGTACGGCAGCAGGGGCGCGCCGAGCTGGATACCGTGGCGGCCATTGTCGATGAGGCCGCACAGGATCTGCGTTTCAACCAGCGCGTGCTGGAAGCGGCGCTGGAGAACATGAGCCAGGGCATCTGCGTGGTCGATGCCGATTTGCGCCTGGTGGCGTGGAATAGCCGCTATGCCAGCCTGTTTGGTTATCCGCGCGAGCTGCTGCAAGTGGGGCGTCCGGTGGCCGATCTCACGCGCTACAACATCGAGCGCGGCATGATTGGGCCGGGTGTGCTGGAAGACCGCGTGGAACGCCGGCTCATGCACATGCGCTCCGGGACGCAGCATCTTTCCGAGCGGCAATTTCCCGATGGCACCACGGTGGAGATTCGCGGCAACCCGATGCCCGGCGGCGGTTTTGTCGCCACGTTTACCGACGTCACCGCTTTCCGTCGTGCGGAAGATGCGTTGAAGGCGGCCAACGAAACCCTGGAGTTGCGGGTGGAGGAACGCACGCGCGCGCTGGCCGAGGCTACGGATGATGCGCAGCGTGCCAATGCCGCCAAGAGCCGCTTTCTTGCCGCGGTCAGTCACGATTTGATGCAGCCTTTGCATGCGGCGCAGTTGTTTGCGCACACCTTGGCCGAGCGCGGCAGCGACCATGACACGGTGCGTCATCTGCATGGTGCGCTGGCGGCCACCGAAGGCCTGCTCGCCGGCTTGCTCGACATGGCGCGCCTGGAGTCCGGCCGATTGCAGGCGCAGCCTCGCGAGTTTGCGCTGGCCGACGTGCTCGATCCGCTGGCGGCCGAGTTCCGCGCGATGGCAGGCGATCGCGGTATCCGTTTTGACGTGGTGAGCACCCGCCTGTGGGTCCATTCGGACCCCCAGCTGTTGCGCCGCGTGCTGCAGAACTTTCTTTCCAACGCCTTGCGCTACGCAGAGGGCGGCCGCGTGCTGCTTGGCCTGCGTCGCCGTGGCACGCAATTGCAGGTGCAGGTGTGGGACAACGGCCCGGGCATTCCATCGGCGGAGCAGCGTTGGATCTTCGAGGAGTTTCGCCGTGGCAGCGCGGCGGGCGGGCAGGGCCTGGGGTTGGGGCTATCGATTGCGCAGCGGATGGCAGCGTTGCTTGGCCATCCGTTGGGCCTGCGGTCATGGAGTGGTCGCGGCAGCGTGTTCGAACTGAGCGTGCCGCGGGTCGCGCCGTCCAGCGCACCGATCAAGGAGGCCGCGTCGTTGCATCCTTTGCCGGCGGGGCGGGCGCTGGTGCTGGACAACGAGCCGGCGGCACTCTCGGCCTTGAGCGCGCTGCTGACCAGTTGGGGTTGGCAGGTGCATGCCGCGCGCACGCTGGAGCAAGCGCAGGCGGCGCCCTGGCAGCCGGATCTGCACATTTTCGATTACCACCTGGACGCCGGCCGCACCGGTCTGGATGTGCTGCACGAACTCGGCGACATGAGTCGGGATGTGCCCACGGTCATTCTTACCGCGGATCGCGACAACGAGCTGCGCCAGCGCCTGCTCGATCGTGGCCTTGGCGTGCTCTACAAGCCACTCAAGCCGCTGGCGTTGCGACAGGTGTTGCAACGGGTGGCGGTGGCGCAGCGTTGATCAGCGCATGGCGCCGTCGCTCAGATCCAGCGAACGCAACAACACACCGGCCTGGGTGCGATTGCGCACGCCGAGCTTCTCGAAGATGGCGGTGACGTGCGCCTTGACGGTGCGTTCCTGGATGGTCAGCCGATCGGCGATCTGCTTGTTCAACAGGCCTTCGCCGAGCAGGGCGAGCACGCGGTACTGCTGTTCGGTCAGGCGGGCCAGCCGGCTGGCCAGGTCGACATCGGCGGGGTCGGCCGGTAGCGCGGCCAGCGCTTGCGCCAGGTCGCGCGGTAGCCAGTTGCCGCATTCGAGCACGCTGCGAATCGCTTGCGCGATATCGCCGGGGCTGGCGCTCTTGGGAATGTAACCGGCCGCGCCGTGATCCAGCGCCCGGCGCACGATGCGAGGTTCTTCGTGCGCCGATACCACCAGTACCGCCACGCCCGGATGTTGCCCACGCAAGGTAGCCAACCCCGACAAGCCCTGGCTGCCCGGCATGTGCAGGTCGAGCAGTACCAGGTCGATGTCGGTGTCATGCGCGAGGATGTCGAGCACGCTGGCGAGATCGGCGGCCTCCACCACGCTGCAGCCTTGCACGCTCTCGTTGGCGGCCTGGCGCAATGCAGCACGGAACAGGGGGTGGTCGTCGGCGATGAGCAGGCGTGTCATGGGCGCCGACGTTAGCGGGGCAGGCGGCCGGCGTCGAGGTCGGAAAGTCATGCCGTCACTTTGTCGTGCCCTGCGCTGTGCTGGACTTTCGTACGATGGTGAGGTTGCTCCCGCTTGCTAAGGTGGACGGCATGACCAATCACATTTCCCGTTGGATGCTGCTGCTCGCGCCTTTGCTGGTGTCGTGCGCGGTCACCCCCGCAACCAAGGAGCCGGGCATGCACATCCCTGATTTCGTGCGTGGCGAGGTGCGTGTCACCGAGCACCGCGATGGCGACGACCTGCTCAGCGCGGGCCTGGGCCTGAGCGGGCTGGCCGGTGCTCCGGCGCCGTTTGCGCATTCGCTGCAGCCGACGCCGCAGGAGTTGCGTCGACGCGCCATCCAGACCAGTTGGAAAGGCATCGCCGATCTGGGACCT
>NZ_JAELTT010000106.1 GCF_016428975.1 Dyella sp. ASV21 | reverse complement strand
GCCAATGGACGATGGCGCTGGCGCTGGCGACGATCAACACCATCACCAGCCATACGCCCGCATACGGCAGTTGCCATGGCAGCCGCTGCAACAGCGGGCGCAGCTTGCACAACGCTACCGCGACCACCAGCGCCAGCCAGCAGGCGAACAACATGCCCATGCTGTAGCCGCGCCAGCCATGGTCGTTGTTGGGAGCCAGCCACATCACGGTGACATTGATCGCGCCTACCACCAGCAAGGCGAACACCGCCGGCGCGCTGCAGAAATCGGGCAGCAAATGCGGCTCGGGCCGGCTGGGTGTGGCGGGATCGGTGGCGGTATCCGTCATGCGGCGAAGTATGCCGCATGCGTGTCGGCGCTTAGGTGTTCAGGCGCACGCCCATCCACTGCCGCAGGTCGGCCACTTCTTCGGCGCAGACCGAATGCGGCATCGGATAGGTGTGCCAGGCCACCTGATAGCCCAGCGATTGCAGCAGGTCGCGCGAGGCAACGCCGCGGGTAAGCGGCACGATCGGGTCGCCGGTACCGTGGCCCCAGAAGATGGGGGTGTCCGCGTTGGCGACGCTGCGTTCGCCGGCCAGCGAATCCTGCAATGGCAGATAGGTGGACAGCGCGATGATGCCGCCCAGGCGATCGGCATGGCGCAGGCCCGCCGACAACGCAATGGCGCCACCCTGCGAAAAGCCTGCCAGCAGAATGTGCCCGGTAGGCACGCCGCGTTCGTTCTCGCGGGCGATCAGCGCGTCCACGTTGGCGATGGAGTCGCGCATGCCGCTTTCGTCCTGGCGCGACACCAGGTCCACCCCGGCAATGTCGTACCAGGCGCGCATCGGCAGGCCGCCGTTGATCGTCACCGGCCGTACCGGTGCGTGCGGAAACACAAAGCGTAGCGCCGGCCACGCGGGCGACACCAGCTCGGGCACCAGCGGAGCGAAGTCGTTGCCGTCGGCGCCCAGGCCATGCAGCCAGATCACGCTATGGGTGGGATGAGGCGCGGTTTCAGTGTCGACGGTAGGCAGGATCATGGGGACTCGCGGGGGAAAAGGGCCGGGGAAGGATGCCTGATCGGCGGCCAAAGAGACTCACCAAACGCACGACACCTCATCGGGAGGACAACAACGCAGGTCCTTGCCTGACCGGCAAGCGTAATCGGCGCCGGTGCGGGATAGAACCGGGACCTTCGGCGCTTGCCTGCGCGGCGGCCTTGGCTATGCTGCGATGTTTTGACTGTGGAGCCATCCATGCGCCGAATGCTGTTCGCCGGCCTTGCCGCCCTCGCCACGCTACCCGCGGCGGCGTTGTCGCCCCCTGCCAGCGGAGGGCAGCTGGACCTGGAAACCATCATGGCCAACCCGGACTGGATCGGTGCCGCGGTGGAATCGCCGTATTGGAGCGTGGACGGCCGCAGCCTGTACTACGCGCTCAAGCGCGACGGCAGCAAGGTTCGCGATCTGTATCGGGTGGACCCGAGCAGCGGCCAGAGCGTGCGGCTCGACCCCGCCGCCGTGGCTCAGGCCGACGGTCCGGCGGTGTTCGACCGCGCGCATCGCTATGCCGCCTTCGTGCGCCACGGCGACGTGTTCCTGGTGGAGCTGGCCAACGGCCGTCGTGTGCAGGTCACGCGCAGCAGCGAGGCGGAATCCGCCCCCCGCTTCTCCAGCGACGCGCGCAGCCTGCAGTATCGCCAGGGCAACAACTGGTTCGTGTACGACATCGCCAGCGGCGTGAGCGCGCCGGCGGCGGTGCTGCGCTTCGTCGACGATCCGCAGGCCAAGAAGCCCGACGCGCTGGCTCGCCAGCAGCTGGAGCTGTTCAAGGCGCTGCGCGAGAACAAGTCCGACAAGGACGCCCAGCGCGCCAACGACGATGCGCTGGCCGCGGCCGATCCGGGGCGGGCGCCCAAGCCCATTTACCTGGGCGAAGGTGGCGAGCCGGTGGATACCGAGCTGTCGCCCGATGGTCGCTGGATGCTGGTGGTTACCCAGCCCAAGGGCGCCAAGGAGGGCAAACAGCCGCAGGTCACCCACTACGTAACCGATTCGGGCTATGCCGAGCAGCAGGACACGCGCACCTACGTGGGCCGCAATGACCCCGTGCCGCAGTCGCTGGTGCTGGTGGACCTGAAGGCCGCCACCTTCTACCCGCTCAAGACCGACGCCCTGCCCGGCATCAAGGACGATCCGCTCAAGGACATCCGCGCCAAGACCGTCGCCGCGCTGGAAAAGGCCGGCAAGGCCGACGAAGCCAAGGCGCTCAAGGCGCCGGAACTGCGCGCCGTGCGCATCGTATCCGGCGCGGACGACGGCGGTGGCGGCGGCATCGTGTGGAGCGACGACGGCCAGAATGCGGCCGTGCAGATGCGCGCCATCGACAACAAGGATCGCTGGATCGCCAGCGTCGACTTCGACAAGCACGCGCTGGTGAACCAGCATCGCCTCACCGACAACGCCTGGATCAACTGGAACTTCAACGATTTCGGCTGGCTCAACGATGGCCGCACCTTGTGGTACCTCAGCGAGGAAAGCGGCTACTCCCAGTTGTACAGCAAGACGCTGGGCGGCAAGGCCAAGGCGCTTACCAGCGGCAAGTTCGAAGTAAGCCATCCGGTGCTGAGCGAAGATGGCCAGTGGTTCTATCTGCGCACCAACCAGGTCGCGCCGTACAGCTACGACGTCTATCGCGTGCCCAGTGCCGGTGGCGCGCTCAGTCGCCTCACCCAGTACCAGGGCATGAACGATTTCGTGCTCTCGCCCGATGGTCGTCAGCTGGCCGTACTGCATTCCTCGCCCTATGTGCTGCCGCAGCTGGCCGTGCAGGATGCCGCTGGCGGCACGCCGCGCGAGCTCACCAACACCATGAAGCCGGCCTACACCGCCCATACCTGGCTGCAGCCGGAAATCGTGGGCGTGCCCTCCGCGCATGGCGCTGGCACCGTCTGGGCCAAGTACTACGGCCCTGCCGATGCCGGCGCGGCGGCATCGCGTCCGGCGGTGATCTTCGTGCATGGCGCGGGCTACCTGCAGAACGTCACCCTGTCCTACTCCAACTACTTCCGCGAGCAGATGTTCCACAACCTGCTGGTGAGCCAAGGCTATGTGGTGCTGGACATGGACTACCGCGCCTCCGAAGGCTACGGCCGCGACTGGCGCACGGCGATATACCGCCAGATGGGCCATCCCGAACTGGACGATCTGCTCGACGGCAAGGCGTGGCTGGTGAAGAACCGTGGCGTGGACCCCAAGCGCGTGGGCATCTACGGCGGCAGCTACGGCGGCTTCATGACGCTGATGTCGCTGCTGCGCGCGCCGGGTGAATTCGCGGCCGGTTCCGCGTTGCGCCCGGTGACCGACTGGACCAGCTACAACCACGAATACACCGCCAACATTCTCAACGATCCCCAGCTCGATCCAGAGGCCTACGCCACCAGCTCGCCGATCGAGTACGCCGACAAGTTGCAAGACCCGCTGCTGATGCAGCACGGCCTGATCGACGACAACGTGCTGGCCAGCGACACCGTGCGCCTTTACCAGCGTTTCATCGAGCTGCACAAGAACAACTTCTGGATCTCGCTATACCCGATGGAGCGCCACGGCTTCACCCATCCGGATTCCTGGCACGACGAGTACCGTCGCATCGATGAGTTGTTCAACACCTACGTGAAGCCGATCAAGCCGTAACGAGAAACGGCGCCTTCTCTTCACAAAGAGGGCGCCGTATTCGTGGAGAGGCATTCACGGCATGGTGGCGTCGTCACCCTCGGTCTCCAGCCGATTTCTCTGCCGGGACCTAGCAATCAGCGTGACGAAAGGCCTCGGTCCCGCCCATCAGGCGAGTCCGAAATGGGGCGTCAGCGTTTGTGGAAGATGCAGCTACGGCAACCCGTCCATGAATGACTCCCCACATTCGGGGCCCTGCTTCATGCGATCACACAGCGGCTTGCGCCGCGAAGTACTTGGCCGGTGGGCGGCCAAAGCTGCGGCGGAACATGGCCACGAAGGCGCTCACGCTGGCATAGCCCAGCGCATCGGCCACTGCCGATACCGGTTCGCCGTCGGCCAGTCGTTCCAGCCCCCGGGAAAGGCGCGCCAACTGGCGCCATTGCGCGAAGCTCAGCGCAGTCTCGCTGCGAAACAGTCGGCTCAGGCTGCGCGAGGAAAGGCCGGCCCATGCGGCCCATTCGTCCAGTCCGCGATTGTCCTCGGGGCGCTCCAGTAGCGCGAAGGCAATGCGCAGCGCGCGCCGATCCACCGGCATGGGGAGGTGCAGCGGCTCGCGCTGGGCGCGGGCGATTTCTTCCAGCAGCACGGTGGTTAGACGTTCCTGGCTGGGGTCCAGTTCGGCTTCCCAGGTCCATGCGCTGGCCCGGCGAACCAGGGCACGCATCAGCTCGGTAACGCCGATCACGCACGGTTCGCTGGGCAGGACACTGCAATCGCTGGGCCGCACAAAGGCGCCCCAGCCGCTCATGCGTCCGCTCAGGCTTACGGTGTGCTCGATGCCTGGCGGCATCCAGCCGGCGCGGTGCGGTGGCAGCAGCCACGAGCCGCGCGCGGTGCGCACATGCACCAGGCCGCTTTCCACGCAGTAGAACTGGCCGCGCGCATGGGCATGCCAGCCATATTCGCGGGTGCCTTCGTCGTACTCGCTGCTGACCTCGCCCTCGCTCCAGTAGGCGATGACCGCTGGGCCGTCGGTGCGCTCGATCAGTGCGTGGAACCGTGCTTCTTCGTCCGTGCTGGCATGGTGGGCCATGGCCGGTTCTCGATAAAGAATGACCAAATAACGCTAACAGTAAATCGCGCGTGTGCCCAATCATGCCGTCCATTCCCCCACCGCTGCCGCCGCTCGCGGTGCAATGTGCCTCACGATCGGGCCGTGTCCCGTGCGCTCACGTCCGCTAGTGCAGGTGCGTCCTTGCTGCCAGGGCAGGCCTCAACCCCGGGGCGCCCAAGGGAGTTGCCCCATGTCGACGATGACTGTTGTCCGCCCCACGGCCGCCTTGCCGCCCGATCCGCTGGAGGCCTTCGTGGCCTGCGCCCACCAGATGCTGGACCCTGCCATGCCCGAGGCTGCGCGCCGCGCCATGGAGCCTCGCTTGCTGGCGCTGCTGCCCGCGCTGCGGGCGCTGGGCGTGTTCGAGCTGTTCGAGCTGCGCGACCCGGCCCTGCGCACGTGGCTGGCCGATGAGCTGGAGGGTTTGCCGGGCTGACGGGGGCGGGTAACTTTGCCGAAACAAAAACAACCAGAAACATATTTGCCTTGACAAATATAATTTCGGCAATAGAATGCCCGTTCCATGAGCCCACAAACCCCAGCAGAAACCCCCTACAAAGACAGCATTGGCGTGCTGATTGGCCTGGTGCGTGGCGAGCTGGTGCGCCGCATGGAGGCCGAACTGCAGGCCTCCGGTGTGGATCTGCGCTTTACCCAGTTCCTGATCCTCAAGCGCCTGGCGATGCTCGGCCCGATGTCGGCCAGCGAGTTGGCGCGTTCGGTGGAGCTGGACGGTGGCGCCATGACCCGCCAGTTGGACCAGTTGGAAGGCCGCGGCCTGCTGCGGCGCCATCCGCACGAGCAGGATCGCCGCGCCTTGCGCATCGAGCTGACCCCGGACGGCGATGTCTTGTGGCGCCAGATGACCACCTGCAATGACCGCGTACTGGATGCCGCGCAGCGGGCGCTTGACCCGACCCAGCGCGAACAGTTGCGCGACTACCTGGAGCGTGTACTGCACGCGCTCCGCGATATGCCCTGAATCCGTTCTATCTCTTTGGAAGCCAAGCCCATGCGTCTGCAACTCCTTGCGGCAGCCACCGGCCTTACCCTCGCTCTGGCGGGTTGCGTCAGCAGCGGCGGGTTACACCCCTCCGGTTCGCTGATCGATGCCCTCTCGCTCAAGAGCGATCGCAGCCTGTCCCACGTGCAGGTCTCCCCGGCCGCGTGGCCGACGGACGACTGGTGGACGGGGCTGGGCGATCCCCAGCTCAGTGCCCTCATCGGTGAAGCACTGAAAGACAACCCAAACCTCGCCGTGGCCGATGCCCGCGCACGCCAGGCGCAGGCCGAGTCGGGCGCGGCGGATGCCGAGCGTGGCCCCAGCGTGTCGGCCGGCGCCAACGCCATTGGCCAGCGCCTGCCGCTCACCGCTGCGCCGCCGGAACTGGGCGGTGGTCGCTTCACCTGGTTCAAGGACGCCCGTGCCAGTTTCAGCTGGGGCCTGGACCTGTGGGGCGGCAAGCGTGCCGCGTGGGAAGCCGCCCTGGGCCAGCAGCGCGCCGCGGAAGTGGAAGGTCAGGCCGCGCGCATCGAGCTGTCGACCAATGTGGCACGCGCCTATGTGCAGCTGGCCTACGCGTACGCTCAACAGGACGTGGCCAAGGCCGAGCGCGAGCGCGCCAACACCGCGCGCCAGCTGACCCAGCAGCGCGTGGCGGCGGGTCTCGATAATCAGCTCCAGCTCAAGCAGAGCGACGCGGAAGTGGCCAGCGCCGACCAGCAGCTGGTGGCCGCCAACCGCGCCATCGATGCGGCGCGTTCATCGCTATCGGTGTTGCTGGGCAAGGGTCCGGATCGTGGCCTGGACATTACCCGTCCGCAGATGCTCGCGCCGGCCTCGCTGAGCGTGCCGGCCAATGTGTCGGTCGACCTGCTCGGCCATCGTGCCGACCTGGTCGCGGCGCGCTGGCAGGTGGAAGCGGCGGGCAAGGAGATCAAGGTTGCCAAGACCCAGTTCCTGCCCAACGTCAGCATCAGCGCGATGGCCGGCGTGGCCGCCGCGGGCGGTATCAATCCGCTGCAGCTGCCGGCGCGCTTCTACACCGTCGGTCCGTCGGTAAGCCTGCCGATCTTTGACGGCGGTCGCCTGCGCGCCAACCTGTCGGCCAAGGACGCCCAGTACGACCAGGCCGTGGCGCAGTACAACCAGGCGTTGGTGATGGCGGTGAACCAGGTTGCCGACGACTACAACGCCGTGCAGTCCGCGCAGGACCAGGTCGCCGCCCAGCAACGCGCGCTCGATGCCGCCAGCCAGGCGTGGCAGCTCGCCGAGCAGCGCTACAAGGCTGGCGTGGGCAGCTATCTCGAAGCGTTGATCGTGCGCCAGCAGCTGCTTACGGCGCAGCAGCGCATGGCGGCGCTGCAGACGCAGCAGATCGACTTGTCCGTACAGCTCATTCAGGCCCTGGGCGGCGGCTTCCGCCCGCAGGCCGGAGCGGCCGACGTGGCCATCTCATCCTCTTCCGAACATTCGCTCTAATAAGGCTATCCCCATGTCTAGCCAAACCCCGCTCGCGGCCGACAACACGGCCGCCCAACCCCCGAAGAACCGCCGCGGCTTCCTGCTGCGCGCGCTGGTCGTGGTCCTCGTGCTCGCCGGTATCGGCTGGGGCCTGTGGTACTTCCTCGACGGCCGCTGGTACGAAGAAACCGACGATGCCTACGTCAACGGCAACGTGGTGCAGATCACCCCGCAGGTGCCCGGCTCGGTCATCACCATCGGCGCCGATGACGGCGACCTGGTGCATGCCGGCGATGTGCTGGTGAAGCTCGACCCGGCCGATGCCGACGTTGCCCTCCAGCAGGCCAAGGCCAACCTCGCCAGCACCGTGCGCAAGGTGCGCGGCTTGTACAGCACCGTGAACGGCGCGCAGGCCGACGTGGCCGCCCGCAAGATAGCGGTGGACAAGGCGCTGGCCGATTACAACCGTCGCCGCGATCTCGCCAAGTCCGGTGCCATTTCGGCCGAGGAACTGTCGCACGCGCAGGATGCACTCACCACGGCGCAGAGCTCGCTCACCGCCGCTCAGCAGCAGTTCCAGACCAACAAAGTGCTGGTGGACGATACGGTGGTGTCGTCGCATCCGGACGTCCAGACGGCCGCCGCCAAGCTGCGCGCGGCTTATCTCGACGACGTGCGTACCTCCATCATCGCGCCGGTGGACGGCTATGTCGCCAAGCGTTCGGTGCAGCTGGGTCAGCGTGTCGCCCCGGGCGCACCGTTGATGGCCGTGGTGCCGCTGCACGAGGTGTGGATCGACGCCAACTTCAAGGAAACCCAGCTGACCCAGATGCGTATCGGCCAGCCAGTGGAGATTCGCGCCGATGTGTACGGTGGCGCGGTGACCTACAAGGGCAAGGTGCAGAGCCTGGGCGTGGGCACGGGTAGTGCGTTCTCGCTGCTGCCGGCGCAGAACGCCACCGGCAACTGGATCAAGATCGTGCAGCGCGTGCCCGTGCGCGTGTTCTTCACCGATCCCAAGCAGTTGGAGGAACACCCGCTGCGCATCGGCCTGTCCACCAAGGTGGATGTGAGCCTGCATGACCAGAGCGGTTCGCTGCTGGCCAAGCAGGCACCGACCCAGCCTGCCTTCAACACCGATGTCTACCAGCAGCAGCTGGCCAAGGCCGATGGCGTGATCGCCGAGATCATCCACGCCAACACGGCCGGCGAGAGCCACGACAAGCCGTAAGTCTCCGGCGCCGGCCGCGTGCCGGCCGGCGCCCTTCTCTCCAGGGTTATCCGTGCGATGAGTACTGAATTCCGTCCGCCCAACCTGGCGCTGACTACGGTCGGCCTCTCGCTGGCGACCTTCATGCAGGTGCTGGACACGACCATCGCCAACGTGTCGTTGCCGACCATTGCCGGCAACCTCGGCGTGAGCGTGAACCAGAGCACCTGGGTGATTACCTCCTTCGCGGTGAGCATGGCGATTTCGCTGCCGCTCACCGGCTTTCTCACCCGCCGCGTGGGCGAGGTAAAGCTGTTCATCTGGTCGACGCTGCTGTTCTCCATCGCGTCGTTCCTGTGCGGCATCGCGCAGAGCATGCCGATGCTGATCCTGTTCCGTGCCATCCAGGGCGCGGTAGCCGGGCCGATGTATCCGGTCACGCAGAGTCTGCTGATCTCCATCTATCCACCCGCCAAGCGCGGCATGGCGC
>NZ_JAELTT010000105.1 GCF_016428975.1 Dyella sp. ASV21 | reverse complement strand
CGAGCAGCGACCGCACAGCTCGCATGGCTATAAGCCGCCGGCCACCATCCGGCGAAACTGGTCCCAACCCGATATCATCCCCGCTGAACTCACTGCCTGATTGGACACAAAGTTCGTACGCAGGTCACTGGCGCGCTTTCATGGCGTAGCAGCGGATCCGGCTCAACTCGCGCACGAATTTCAGGAGGGCGGAAAACCCTTTGGCGTCCAGGAGATCCTGCTGGCCACGCGTGCGCTGAAGTTGAAAGCCAAGCAGGTGGAAACTAGCTTGGAACGATTGTCCAAGCTTCCGTTGCCGGCCATGGCTATCGACGCAGAGGGCCGCTTTTTCGTGCTCGCACGTGCCGACGAGAACGGTGTGCTGATTCACGACCCACACAGCAGTCAGCCTCAGACGCTTTCATTGGCGCAATTTCGCGAACGCTGGGCCGGATCCGTCATCCTATTCACCTCGCGCGCATCCGTCGCCGGTAACCTAGCTCGTTTCGACTTCAGCTGGTTCATTCCTGCGGTGGTCAAATACCGTAAGTTGCTGGGCGAAATATTGCTCCTCTCCCTCTTCTTGCAGCTAATCGGCTTGATCACGCCGTTGTTCTTTCAGGTGGTAATGGACAAGGTGCTGATCCACCGTGGCCTGGAAACCCTCGATGTGATTGCAATAGGCCTGCTCTTTTGCTCGATCTTTGAATCGGTGTTGAGTGGCCTGCGCACGTACGTTTTTTCACATACCACTAGCCGTATCGACGTCGAATTGGGTGCCCGGCTTTTTCGCCATCTCTTGGCGCTGCCGTTGTCCTATTTTCAAGCGCGACGCGTGGGTGATTCCGTGGCACGCGTTCGCGAGCTGGAAAATATCCGCAGCTTCCTTACCGGCAATGCCATTACGCTGGTCATGGACGTGCTCTTCTCATTCGTCTTCATTGGGGTGATGCTGCTCTATAGCGGCTGGCTAACGCTGGTGGTCGTAGCCTCCTTGCCGCTCTACGCATTGCTGTCCTTCCTGCTAACGCCCGCACTTCGAGCACGCCTGCGGGAAAAATTCAATCGCGGGGCCGAAAACCAGGCGTTTCTCGTGGAGACCGTCAGCGGCATCCAGACGTTGAAGGCGATGGCGGTGGAGCCGCAAATGACGCGGCAATGGGACAACCAGATAGCCGGCTATGTCGCCTCGGGCTTCCGCACAACCACGCTGGGTGCCATGGCGCGCGAAGGCGTCAACTTCGTGGGCAAGCTCGTTACGGTGGTGACCATCTGGGTGGGCGCCCGACTGGTGATCAGCGGGGACCTCACCGTAGGGCAACTGATCGCCTTTAACATGCTGGCTGGACGCGTGGCGCAGCCGATCATGCGTATCGCGCAGCTATGGACGGACTTTCAGCAGACCGGCATCTCGATGCAGCGTCTGGGTGACATTCTCAATACGCCGACCGAGACGCCTGTGTCTCACCGTAGCCCGATGCCTGCCCTGGCCGGTCAGATTGAGCTATCGAGCGTCACGTTTCGCTACCGACCGGATACGCCCGAGGTTCTGCAGAGCGTCGACTTGGTGATCGAACCGGGCGAGGTCGTCGGTATCGTCGGGCGTTCCGGGTCGGGAAAGAGCACCCTGACCAAGCTCGTGCAGCGCCTCTATGTCCCCGAACGAGGGCGCGTACTGGTTGACGGCGTTGACCTTACCTTGGTCGACGTATCTTCCCTACGGCGGCAGATCGGTGTCGTGCTGCAGGAAAACGTTTTGTTCAATCGCACCGTGCGCGAGAACATCGCGCTGACCGATCCAGGTGCGAGCCTCGAAGAAGTGGTCCAGGCCGCCAAGCTCGCCGGGGCGCATGAATTCATCCTGGAACTACCCGAAGCATACGACACGATGGTTGGCGAGCAGGGCGCAACACTGTCCGGTGGCCAGCGGCAACGCGTGGCAATCGCGCGGGCGCTGATGACCAACCCTCGCATCCTCATCTTCGATGAAGCCACCAGCGCACTGGATTACGAATCGGAGCGCATCATCCAAACCAATATGCGGGCCATCTGTCAAGGTCGGACGGTGATCATCATCGCCCACCGGCTTTCTGCTGTTCGCGATGCGCAGCGCATCATCGTCATGGACCGTGGGCGCATCGTCGAGCAGGGTAGCCACCAGGCGTTGCTCGAGCATCAGGCCGGCCATTACGCCCGTCTCTACCGGTTGCAGCAAGCATGAGTAAGCTTCGAGCCCTTGGTGACTTGCGTCGCCGCTACATACAGGCATTCCACGTCGCGTGGACGATGCGGCATGAACTGGATCCGGTGTCACGGTTGCGGCACGAAAGCGAGTTTCTCCCCGCGGCCCTGGCCTTGCGCGATACGCCGGTACACCCCGCGCCGCGTATAGCTTCCGGGGTGATCGTCGGACTGTTCACCATGGCCCTGGGGTGGGCCACCTTGAGCAAGGTTGACGTCGTGACCACGGCACCCGGGAAGATTGTGCCCAACGGCGAGGTGAAGACGATTCAGTCACAGGATACCGCCGTAGTGATCGCGATCCATGTGAAGGACGGCCAACGGGTGCGCCAGGGCGCCCCTCTGATCGACCTGGATGCGACAGACGCCTCGACCGAAGCGTCCCGGGCGCAATCTGATCTTTACGCTACGCAAGCCGAGGTCGCCCGAGCGCACGCGTTACTGGAGGCTATTGAGCATCAGCATCCGCCAACGCTGGAAGCCAACCCCTCACTTGGTTCCAAAGCCGAGCAGTTAGCCGAACAGCATGTTCTGGATGGGGAGTATGCGGACTACGTTAGCAATCTGAAAAAAATGAAGGCTGACATTACGCAGAGTCAAGCCAGCCTGCGCGAAACAGAAGATGAAATCAGCAAGCTGTCGCATTTGCTTCCGATCGAACAACAGAAAGAGAAGGACTACGCCGAGTTGATCACAAAGGGCTATGTCGGGCGTCACGATTACTACAACGAGCAGCAGGCCGTCATCCAAGTTCAACAAGATCTGGCGGCGCAGCAGGATAAGCACGCCGAAATTATGGCCGCATTGGATGCCGCAACGCGTAAGAAGGAGGCCTACGTCGACGACGTACGCCGTAGCTGGCTGGAAAAGATCCATGACGACAACCAGAAAGCCAACGAATTAGTCCAAGATTTGACCAAGGCCAAGCAGCATAAGCGCTTGATGCATTTGACCGCACCAGTCGATGGCACGGTACAGCAGTTGGCCATTCACACTATCGGTGGAGTGGTTACGCCGGCGCAGACACTCGCAACAATTGTGCCTACTGGGTCGACGTTGCTGGTTGAAGCGATTGTCGATAATCAGGATATCGGTTTTGTCAAAGAGGGGATGCCTGCAGAGATCAAGGTCGAGACTTTCCCCTTTACCCGCTACGGCACGCTGAAAGGCACGGTGACCCAGGTCTCCAATGATGCCAAGCAAGACGACAAGCTGGGTCTGATCTTCACTGCTGAAGTAGCCCTACCACGCGACACCATGCAGATCGATGATCGCTTGATCAAACTCACGCCTGGGATGGCGGTAACCACCGAGATCAAAACAGGGCGGCGACGCATCATCAGCTATGTGCTGAGCCCATTGGTTGAGCACCTCAACGAGAGTCTGCACGAGCGCTAATCGCGTCGGTGTAAAGCAAATGCCCATTTTCCACGTTCTCTTTCGGTAACTCCCGTGCGCCTATTACTCATTCATCAGAATTTACCCGGTCAGTATCGCCATTTGCTCGTGCATTACGGGCAGCAGCCTGGATACCAGGTCGTAGGGCTGGGTGAGATGAAGCGTCTTAAGGAGAATATTCGCAAACCGATCTCGGGCGTGAAGCTGGTCGGCTACGAGACACCCCCAGCCACCTCGGCCACAACGCTTCCGACCTTACGCACGACCGAAGCGGCGGTTCAACGTGGCCAAGTCGTGCTGACGGCGCTTCTGCGTCTCAAGAGAGCAGGCTTCTATCCGGACGTGGTCTATGCGCATCCGGGGTGGGGGGAAACACTATTCCTGAAAGATGTGTTTCCGCGCGCCCGGCTGATCCACTTTTGCGAGTTCTACTACCACACGACCGGACAGGATTTTAATTTTGACCCAGAGTTTCCGAATTCGGCGGAGGACGTACTGCGCCTCAGGGTAAGAAATTTTCATCATCTAATGGCGCTGGAACAGGCCGACATCGGTATCGCGCCGACGCTGTGGCAAAAAACTCGTTTCCCAACGACCTATCACTCCAAGATTGAGGTTATCCATGATGGCGTGGACACGCAGGCGGTCGCACCCGATGCGGAAGCGTTTGTGCAGTTTCCCAAAAAACATTTGCGACTGACCCGCGCGGACGAAGTCATCACCTTTGTCAGCCGCAACTTGGAGCCGTACCGAGGCTTTCATACCTTCATGCGTACGCTGCCCCAACTGCTTAAGACACGACCGAATGCGCACGTCATTATCGTCGGGGGCAGCGACGTGTCATACGGCAGGCGGCTGCCCAAGGGCACCTACCGTGAGAAGTACCTGGCCGAAATCGAGGGGCGTTACGACGCTAGCCGCGTCCACTTTGTCGGCAAGCTCCCGTACTCGACCTTCCTTCGCGTGCTACAGGTCTCGACGGCGCATATTTACCTGACGTATCCCTTCGTGCTCTCCTGGTCGATGATGGAAGCCATGTCCGCAGGATGCTTGGTCATCGGCTCGCGCACGCCGCCTGTCGAAGAAGTGATCGAGCATGGTAAGAATGGATTGCTTGTGGATTTCTTCTCGCCTGAGGCGTTGATTGATGCGATTAATCACGTAGCTGATGCGCCCGATCGCTTGCACGCGATCCGTGAACAGGCACGTAAAACAATTATTGACCGCTACGATTTGCATACCGTTTGCTTGCCGAGGCAAAAGGCAATCATCGAGAGCCTCCCGCGAGCCGCTACGCTCCCGCTGGACGTGCAATCGCCGGGTGAGTGTCCGCCCATGAATGTACTCTCATGCCATGAGATGGTCTGAAGATGGCAAAATCACCCAACGCTCAAAACGGTAAAACCACAGAAACCTGCCCCAGGCGACCGGGAATCTGCAATTCGCCGCGAAAGTAGTCCCTATGCGTTGTTTAAAGACCTTTCCAATCGTTCTTGAGGTGAAACCTTTCACGATTACGGCGCGCCACTCTTGGCATCGGTGGGGTTGGGCGTGTGGGACGCCGTTGGAGTAGGTTGCAGGATGCGATCGTCCAGCAAATGCGCCGCCGGATTGTCGGTCACGCCGCCGGCCTGAAAGTAGCCGATCACGCTGCCGACCGCGCGGTGCTCAGTCATGGCCATCAACGCCGGCAGTGCGATGCCCTGACGACCACCTTCCGTCACAAATCCCGAGCGCAGGCTGTGTCCGCCAAAGTCGCCCTCCAAGCCGGCCTGGTCTGCGCGCCGCTGCACGATCGCGGCCACCGAGGCGGGGGAGAGACCATCACCGACGCGGTGCCGCCACAGTCGCCGGAAGATCGGGCCTTCCGTCAGATGGGCCGCCTCGAGCCAGGCCGCCAAGGCGTCCGCCGCCGGGCCCAAAATGGGTTTGTCCGGCGCCGACATCGCACTCGGCCCCGCCTGTTGGGTCTTGCTGTGCCCAAGGTGGTACACGAACGCGCGCTCACCGACCCGCCGTAGATCACTCAGGTCGGCCGCGGCCACTTCACTGCGCCGGCGCCCGCCGCTGGCGAACGCGAACAGCAGTAGCGCGCGATCGCGCAGGCCGGTCAAAGAGTCGTCGCAGGTGGCCAGTAGCGCTGCGAGTTCCGTCTGGGTGATCGCGGTCTTCTTCGTCGGCCGCTCGCCGCGCTTGACCGCGGCCCGGCGGGCCCGGGCGATCAGGTGGCGGACGGTCGGCTGCTCGCACGGGTTGGTCACGCGGCGCCACTGGTGCGCTTTGGATAGCACGGCGAGCCGGTGACTGACCGTGCTCAGTTTCAGTGGGCCCAGGCGTTGTTTAAGACCCGCGTTCACCAGAGCAGAATCCAGCGCCGCCGGCAGCTCCCAAGCGAGCGCCGATTCACTCCGTCGGGTCAGGTGATCGACGATGAACTGGATCACCACGGCCTCCGGCAGCGGCAGGGCGAAGGGCTGGCCATAGCGGCCTTGGTACCAGGCGGCGCAGTAGCGCAGCGCGCTCGCGTAGCTGCGCGTGGTATTCGCCGACGCCGCTTCGGCCAGGATGTCGCGCACGGCCGCGGCCGCTTCTTCCGCCCATCGTTCCGGCGACTCGAGGGGAGACAAGTCGGGAAGTCGCACATCACCGTTCTTTTTCATATGTAGTATGTAAGATAAGTAACGATTAGAAGCGAGTACTTACGATAAGCATCCATTATCGCGTGTATAGCACCTAGCCCGTTCAGTCCGCGCATAGGAAAGCGCCGCCATGGCCAAAGGCATCACCGAAACCCAGGTCCACGCCGTCGCCGACGCGCTGGTCGCCGCCGGCGAGCGGCCCACGGTGGAACGCATCCGCGCCCATCTCGGCACCGGTTCCCCGAACACGGTGACGCGGTTGCTCGATACCTGGTGGCAGGCGTTAGGCGCTCGCCTGAGTGCGCAGCGCGCCATGGCATCGATCCCTGATGCACCTACCGAAATTGCGGCGCTGGCAGGGCAATGGTGGACGCGTGCCTGGCGGCAGGCGCGCGAGGCGGTAGCCGCCGACATGGCCATCGAACGTCAACAGTTGGCCGAGGATCGACTTGCGCTTGATCGCCAGCGGGAGGCTTACCTGGAAGAACAAACTCGCCAACAGCAAGCGCTTGCGCAGGCCCAACTGGCCGAAGCCGCCGCGGCCGCGCGGCTGATCGACATCCGACACCTGGTTGAGCAACAAACCGCGCAACTGGCGGATCTGACGCAACAGCGCGATGCGCTGGAAATCCGCAATGGGCGCCTGGAAGCCGAGTACCTCAGTGTGACCACGCACCTGCAGACACAGGAAGCGGCCGCTGCCGCCGAACGCGAGACACTCGCTCAGCAGCTGCGCGCCGCGGAGGATCATGGCCACGCCGAAGTGGATCGCGCCCGCCAGGAGAGCAAGGGCTTGCGCGCCCGACTGGCTGCTTTGGAAAAGGAGCGCGCCGCAGAACGCGAGCAGCATCAGCATGAACTAGCCGGCCTCCGCGCCAGCTTGACCACGGCGCAGCAGGATATCGCCGGTTACCGGGCACAGGTTGAGACACTGAAACAGCAGTGGGCAACCTTGGGGGATTTGCCGGCGATCCTTCGTGCACAGGGGCAACCGACAAAGACAAAGATCAAACGTCCGCGCTTGGCCAAGAAGGCCACGACATCGGCACGGCCGCGCGGACAATCCCCACGTTGACCATCCATCGCTAAGCCAAAGTGTCACTTTTTGCAGCAAGATCACGGCGAACCATCCCCAGACAGCCCGAAATGGGGCCTCAAAAAAGGGTAACAGCAACTATCTGATTGTTATGAATTTCATGAAAACGCTGGATTGCGTTTCATCGTGCAATCAAATACTTACGGATGGCCAGGAGGTGTCACTATTTGCACTTAAATCAAGGCGCGGCCAGTTTAAGCGGGTACGGCGAGTGGACATGGGCGCTTTCCGTGCGACAGGGAGAGCAGCCAAGCGAGTGCTGTGCCAATGCGTCGGCGCAGTCGTCGATTTCGCATAATGTATATTATGTCAATAATCAGAACCGCCGCCGCCGCGTGGGCACGATTCTTGCGTTCTTGCGCAATTTCTTGCGCAGGGAAGCCGGATATGCGGTTTAGATGGCAGTTTGACCCAGTAAATCAGCGTCTTAACTCACCGTTCGGGTGGTCAGTCACGGTGCGAGAAATCGCCACGTGGCTTCAGGATCGCCTCCATAACCGTCACGACCTGACCGGCCCTTGGGCCGGTTGGCGTGTGCGCGGACGGTACCTCAAGGGTCCGAGGGGTCAAGTTTGGACGCCGGAAGCATTGGCGCATAAAGCGCCACCGGAAAATTAAGCCGATCATTCGGTAGCCGGCAGATCGCCTGATCCTGGCGCGGGCAACGTCTTGGGGCATTTCCCAACGGCTGTAGCGCCATCGGTATCGCGCCGGTAGATAGTTCCGCGAATGCACTCAAGACGCACTGATGAATCTCGCACCGCAAACACCCTGTTGGCGGTGCGCGTAACTTCGGCAGGAAGGTTTGGTAACGCTGGCTGATCCGCAGATTGGCCGCGATCGATGATGTACCGATAAAGCGGAATGCTGGCCACGAGCAAGACAGCGGCTAAAGCGTAGTTGATGACGTCCCTGGTTCTCATGCCCCCTCCCCGTGGCCCAGATGCTACCAGCAAGGGCACTGGCCTCGCCTTCCCAAATCTGCGATTTGCTCAGTCAAGCCCAGGTAGATCACAGGCAGTGCCGGCATCGGCACTCGGCGAGCAAAGGGCACTGGTCTCGCCTGCGGATTACGGAGACGGCTGAACAGCGTTCCGGCACAGCTGGAACACTGCGCTGGTGTTGAACACACTACTGCTGTTGCTCAATCAGTCAACCCGAAAGGTCTGCTATGGGTCGCAAGCGGACGTTATACGGCAACCCTAGCCCGTCGTGCTGCACGAACGGCAAGTACGCCGAAAAGCACGAATCCAAAGATACCTGAACAAGTCAGCGCACCCCAGAATTGAACATTTCGAACCGCGCGATCACCTGTGAATAGGCTGGCTGCCTGCAAGACACCAAGCGCGCAATAGGCCGCGGCGATCAGCAAGGAAAGCGACAAGACGACGAAAATCCTCTTCTTTGCTTGCTGTGTCATCAGCTATCCCGCCCTCGTATACGCATCCTTGACCCGCCCAGTGAAAGCGTCCGCTCCGGGTTGCGACTTCAGCCGGTCATTGCAACACATTGCTGGAATCGCTCGGCCGGCGTTTCGAAGTTCAACGTCTGCCGGGGCCGCTCGTTCAATCGACGGGCAACGGCATCAAGCTTCGCCTGAGAATACACCGACACGTCGGTGCCTTTGGGAAAGTACTGGCGAAGTAGGCCGTTCGTGTTCTCGTTCGAGCCACGTTGCCACGGATGTTGCGGATCGCAGAAGTAGACCTGGATATCGGTCGCCAAGGTAAAGCGCCGGTGGTCAGCCATCTCCTTGCCGCGATCCCAGGTCAGTGATT
>NZ_JAELTT010000104.1 GCF_016428975.1 Dyella sp. ASV21 | reverse complement strand
CGCCTTTGCGGCGCGTCACCCCTATGCGCTGGGCCGGCTGGTGCTGCTGGCCGGTGCTCATCGCCCGCATCCGCTGGCCACGGCGCAGCGCTCGGTGCAGCGTGGCATCGTGCGCCTGGGCCTGGACAGCGGCCAGCCCGAGCAGGCGCTGGCGCTGGCTCGCCAGCTGGCCATGACCACCTATCGTGGCAGCGAGGAGTTCGCCCGCCGCTTTCAGGCTGCGCCGGAGTTCCGCGACGGCCGCTTCCACTTTCCGGTGGAGGACTATCTGGAGCACGCCGGGCGCCGCTTCGTCGAGCGCTTCGACGTGGAGCGCTTCCTGGCGCTGTCCGAATCCATCGACCTGCATGACGTGACGCCCGAGCAGGTCGCCGCGCCCGCCACCTTGATCGGCTTCCCTTCCGACCGCTTGGTGCCGCTGGCCGACCTGTGCGAACTGCAGCGCCGCCTGCATGGCCCGGCCACGCTGGAAGTGGTCGAGTCGGCCTACGGCCACGACGCCTTTCTCAAGGAAACCGACCGCCTCGCGCCGCTGCTGCGCGAAGCGCTGGCCGGTGCTTGAACCCCCTGACACGACGCATCACGCACGGAGATTCACCATGAGCGATACCCCCGCCCCCTGTACCCCGTCGAGTTTGAGTACCCGCGCGGTGCGCGCCGGCATCGAATCGGATACCCAGCATGGCGCCGTGGTGCCGGCGCTGCATTTGTCCACCAACTACGCTTTTGATGGCCTCGGCGGCAAGCGCCAGTACGACTACTCGCGCAGCGGCAACCCCACGCGCGATCTGCTGGGCGATGCGCTGGCCGAGCTGGAGCAGGGCGCGGGTGCGGTGGTGACCGCCAGCGGCATGGCGGCGGTGGCGCTGGCGCTGGAGCTGGTGCCGGCCGGCTCGCTGGTATTGGCCGCGCACGACTGCTATGGCGGCACCTGGCGCCTGCTCGATGCCTGGGCCAAGAAGGGCCGCTTCCAGGTCAAGTTCGTGGATCTCACCAACAGCCACACGTTGGCTGAGGGCTTGGCGCTCAAGCCTTCGCTGGTATGGGTGGAAACGCCCTCCAATCCGCTGCTGCGTATCACCGACATCCGCCATGTGGCGCAGGCCGCGCACGCCGCCGGTGCCCTGGTGGTGGTGGATAACACCTTCCTATCCCCTGCGTTGCAGCAGCCGTTGACCCTGGGGGCGGACGTGGTGGTGCATTCCACCACCAAGTACATCAACGGCCATAGCGATGTAGTGGGTGGCGCGGTGGTGGCGCGCGACGCGGCCGTGGCCGAGCAGCTCAAGTGGTGGGGCAATTGCAATGGCCTCACCGGCGCACCGTTCGACAGCTTCCTCACCTTGCGCGGCCTGCGTACGCTGAGCGTGCGCCTGCGTCAGCACCAGGAGAATGCGGTGCGTATCGCCGAACGTCTGGACGGCCATGCGGCTGTGCGCAAGGTGTATTACCCGGGCCTGGAAAGTCATGTCGGCCACACGCTGGCGGCGCGCCAGCAGCTGGGTTTCGGCGCCATGCTGAGCTTTGAGCTGGAAGGCGAGGTGTCGCATATCGAAGCCTTCGTGGACGGTTTGCGCTACTTCTCGCTGGCTGAGTCGCTGGGTGGCGTGGAAAGTCTGGTGGCGCATCCCGCGTCCATGACGCATGCCTCGATGGCGCCGGAGGCGCGCCACGCCGCCGGTATTGCCGATAGCCTGCTGCGCCTTTCGGTAGGTATCGAGGATGGCGACGACTTGCTGCGCGACGTGGACGCCGCGCTCGCTCGCGCTGAGGCGGTATCAAGCGGCAAACGTCGGGTGCTCGCATGAGCGCGGTGCTGGCGCAACCGTCGACCGAGCCCGTGAAACCGGCGTCGTCCGCTGTCGCCATCGTGTTGCTGGGCACGGGCGTGGTGGGCGGGGCGTTCCTCAAGCTGCTCAACACACCGGCGGCGGCCTCCATTCGTCTCGTCGGCGCGGCCAATTCGCGTCGCCAGCAGACCCTGTCCGACCAACTCGCGGACCGCGCGTTGCGCGATAAGCTCAAGAGCCATGGCGAAGCGCGTAACGATGCCGCCTTGCTGGCGGCGTTGGACGCCAACGAGGCCGGTGTGAAGGTGATCGTCGATGCCACCGCCTGTGGCGAACTGGCGGCGCGTCATGCCGACTGGCTAGCCCGTGGCTATCACGTAGTCACCGCCAACAAGTCCTTGGCCGGTGGTGAACTGCCGGGTTGGCGCAGCCTGCAGGCTGCGTTGGCCAAAGGGGGCCGCTACGGCGATTCGGCCACGGTGGGCGCGGGTCTGCCGGTGATTTCCACGCTGCGTCGTTTGCGTCATTGCGGCGATGCGCTGTTGACGCTGGAAGGCGTGTTTTCCGGTTCGCTGTCCTATCTGTTCAATCAGTACGACGGCAGCCAGCCGTTCTCCGCCTTGCTGCGTCGCGCGCGCGAACTGGGCTATACCGAGCCCGATCCGCGCGCGGATCTCTCCGGTCAGGACGTCGCACGCAAGCTGCTTATCCTCGCCCGTTGCGCCGGCTTCGCCCTGCGTCCGGACGAAGTGGAAGTGGAGAGCCTGGTGCCGGAAAGCCTGCGCGAGGTGGATCTGGATACCTTCCTGGCTCGCCTGGAAGAACTGGACGAACCGCTGGCGCGTCGCCACGCCGAGGCCCAGGCGCGCGGCGGAGCGCTGCGCTTTCTCGCACGCCTCAATCAGCGTGGCCGCGCGCGCGTGGGGCTGGTGGAAGTGCCCGCCAACCATCCCGCCACGCGCCTGTATGGCACGGACAACCAGTTCGCGCTCAGCACCACCCGCTACAACACCCAGCCCCTGGTGATCCAAGGCCCGGGCGCCGGCCCGGAAGTCACCGCTCAGGCCCTGCTGGGTGACGTGCTGGCGTTGACGCAGCACTAAGCCGGATCGGGTAAGCATAAAAAAACGCGCGGCTCAGGCCGCGCGTTTTTTATGGACTTACCGGTTTGCTCAGTCGTGCGCGTGCGGGTTGGCTTCTGCTTCTTCCACCGCCGGCGTGCGCCAGCCGGACTTCACGCCCCACACGTAGAACACCAGCGCCACCGCGGCCACCACTACCAGGTCGATCCCGTACGGCAGGTAGTTCTTGCCGTGGAACTGGTCGCTGCCGGCCCAGGAAATGGCCGCGATGGAGGGCAGGTAGACGATCAGCCACCAGGCGCCCTTGAGCTGCTTGCCGAAATCCTGCCAGCCGCTCTTGGCCTGGTAGTACAGGTACACCGGCAAGGCCACCACCATCAGCAGAATGATTTCGCCGGTGAGCGGCCAGGTCGCCCAGTACAGCAACTCCGTGGCCATGATGAAGGCCACGCCCGCCAGGATCGGCAGGCCCTTGATGCGCAGCGGGCGATGCATGTTGGGTGCGGTGCGGCGCAAGGTCATCGCGCTCACCGGGCCGGTGAGGTACGAAATGATGGTCGCCACCGAGATCACCGCCGCCAGCGTGCCCCAGCCGCGGAAGAAGAACAGGAACAGGAACGACACCACTAGGTTGAGCCACATGGCCGGACGCGGCACGCCCCACTTGGGGTGAACGCGGCCCAGGATCTTGGGCATGGTGCCGTTGCGCTCCATGCCGTAGATCATGCGGGCGGTGGTGGCGGTGTAGGTCATGCCGGTGCCGCTGGGGCTGATGAAGGCATCCACGTACAGCAGCATCGCCAGCCAATGCAGGTTCACGATGATCGCCAACTCGGCGAACGGCGAACGGAAATCGATACCGTGCCAGCCCGCCTTGGCCAGCATGTCCGGCGGCACGGCGCCGAGGTAGGCAATCTGCAGGATCACGTAGACCACCGTGGCCAGCAGGATCGAGCCGATGACCGCGAACGGAATGCTCTTACCCGGGTTGCGCGCTTCGCCGGCCAGGTTCACCGGGCTCTGGAAGCCGTTGAAGCTGAACACGATGCCCGCGGTCGCCACGGCGGTGAGCACGGCGGCGAAGTCGATCGCGTGCGTGTCGCCGTGGATGCCCACCGAGAGGTTCTCGCTGTGGAAGCCGCTGGCGATCAGCGCCAGGCCGGTTGCGGCCGGCACCACCAGCTTGAACACGGTAATGGCGGTATTGGAGCGGGCGAACAGCTTCACGCTCCAGAAATTCAGCAGGAAGTAGATGATGACCAGCACCGCGGCGATGGCCAGGCCCGGTGGCGTCAGCTCACCGTGGCCATCGGGCATGTGCATGAAGAGATCTTGCGCCCATTGCCACGGCCACGAGGCCATGTACTGCACGGAGGCTTCCGCTTCCACCGGAATCACCGAGACGATGGCGATCCAGTTGGCCCAGGCGCCGATAAAGCCGACCAGCGAACCGTGCGAGTAGTGGCTGTAGCGCACCATGCCGCCCGACTCCGGGAACATGGCGCCCAACTCGGCGTAGGTGAGCGCGATGGTCATGATGATCGCGGCGCCGAGCACCCAGGCCCAGATGGCGCCGGGGCCAGCCAGGCCGGCGGCTTTCCAGGCGCCAAACAGCCAGCCGGAACCGATGATCGAGCCCAGGCCGGTAAGCATGAGGGCGAAGGGGCCGACATCGCGTCGGATGGGAGATTGAGACATTGAGGTCCCCAGGTCAGTGGTTCGACGAGCCGCCACCCGGGCGACACAAGGCCCGGATGATGACAGACCGGTCAAGGCGCTGTCAGCCCGCCGGGAGTCATGGAACGTGTCGGTCCACAACTGGCAGGTAATTGAATTGCTTTTGGAATGTGTAGATTCCAGCGATATCTTGCCGGTGGCGCCGTGGCCCCCGGGGCACGCTCGCCCCCTTCCACGCCTTACCGTTTTGCGCCGAGCGCGGCCGGTGCCGCGCCCGTTGCAGATGCCGTGCTTGCCTCGCCAGCAGGGGCAGGAGCTTGCATCAGCACTCGATCACGTTGACGGCCAGGCCGCCACGCGAGGTTTCCTTGTACTTGTCCTTCATGTCGCGACCCGTGTCGCGCATGGTGGCAATCACCTTGTCCAGCGACACGCGGTGCTTGCCGTCGCTCTTGAGCGCCATGCGGCTGGCGTTGATCGCCTTGACCGACGCCATGGCGTTGCGCTCGATGCAGGGAATCTGCACCAAGCCGCCGATGGGGTCGCAGGTGAGGCCCAGGTTGTGCTCCATGCCGATCTCGGCGGCGTTCTCCACCTGTAGCACGTTGCCACCCAGCGCGGCGGTGAGGCCGCCGGCCGCCATCGAGCAGGCCACGCCCACTTCGCCCTGGCAGCCCACTTCGGCGCCGGAGATGGAGGCGTTCTCCTTGTAGAGGATGCCGATGGCGCCCGCGGTAAGCAGGAAGTCGACGATGCCGCTTTCGTCCGACTTGGGGCAGAAGCGGTAGTAGTAGTGCAGCACCGCCGGCACGATGCCGGCCGCGCCGTTGGTCGGCGCGGTCACCACGCGTCCGCCGGCGGCGTTCTCTTCGTTCACGGCGAGCGCGTAAAGATTGACCCAGTCCAGGATGGTCAGCGGGTCTTTCAGCGCGGCTTCCGGCTGCGAACGCAGGTCATCGGCCATCTGCGGCGCGCGACGGGTCACCTTGAGGCCGCCCGGCAACACGCCCGGGGAGCGCAAGCCGCGGTTGACGCAATCCTGCATGGCCTTCCAGATGGTGAGCAGGCCGGCGCGGGTTTCTTCCTCGCTGCGCCAGACCTTTTCGTTTTCCATCATCAATTGGGCGATGGTGAGATGGTGCTTATGGCACAGCTCCAGTAGCTCGTCGCCGCTGGAGAAGGCATACGGCAAGTCGGTGGTGTCGGCCACGATGCGGTCTTCGGCCGCCTCGTCGTGGTTCACCACGAAGCCACCGCCCACCGAGTAGTAATCGCGCGTGGCCAGTTCGTGGCCTTCGGCGTCGTAGGCGGAGAAGCGCATGCCATTGGTGTGGAACGGCAGCTTCTGGCGCTTGTTGAATACCAGGTCGCGCTTTTCCTCGAACTCGATCTCGTGCTTGCCGAGCACGCGCAGGCGATGCGTGCCGCGGATGCGCTCCAGCGTCTCGGGAATATGGTCGGGGTCGACCGTATCCGGGTGGGCGCCCTCAAAGCCCAGCAACACCGCCTTGTCGGTGCCGTGGCCGCGCCCCGTCATGGCAAGTGAACCGTACAGTTCGGCGCGTACACGCACGACGCGATCGAGTACGCCTTTTTCTTCCAGCCAGCGCTCGGCGAAACGTGCGGCAGCGCGCATCGGGCCAACGGTGTGCGAGGAAGACGGGCCGATGCCGATCTTGAACAGGTCAAATACGCTGACAGCCATGGAGGTACACAGAGTGGGCGGGGAAGACCGCCTATTCTACGCAGGGCGTGCGCCATTGGTTGCCGCGCCGCAGCGATAGCTACGGTGCGCGTGCGTATGGAGCCGCGTGCGGCGTAGCAGCCCGGCGTGTGGCTGCCGTTCCCGCCTTCGCGGGAAGGGCGGTCCCATCAGGGCTTGCTCAGAACGTGTAGCGCACGTTCACCATGTAGCTGCGCGGCGCGGAATAGAAACCTTGCGCCCAGTACAGGCTGTTGATGTATTTGCGATTGGTCACGTTGTCGATGTTGAAGGTGGTGCTCCAGTGCGGGCCGATGTCGTAGCCGGCCATCAGGCCCACCACGGCATACGACGCCTGCCGAGTGAATATCTCGCTGCCATCGGTGGCGACCGCGCCCTGGTCGCGATAGATCGTGTCCTGCCAGCGCAGCGTGCCGCCCACCTTCAGGCCCGGCAGCGCGTCGAAACGATAGCTGGTGGCCAGGCGGAACATGCGGCGCGGCACATAGGTGCGTACGTTGTGGCCGTTGGGATCGACCAGGCCGAGCTGGGTGTAGCCGCCGCTCAACTGCCAGTTGTCCGTGAGCTGGCCGCTCACATCGAACTCGTAGCCCTTGGCGATGGCATCGATGCCGGCGTAGTAATCCTGATTGGTGGCCAGGTTGTGGCCGGCGTATTCGGCCAGGCCATCCTGGCGGGAGCGGAATAGCGCGAAAGACGCATTGAGACGGTTGTCGTACCAGGCGCCCTTGATGCCCGCCTCCAGGTTCGCGCCCGTCACCGGATCGAGCACTTTGTTGTTCACATCCGTCAGCGTCTGCGGGTTGAACAATTTGGCGTAGCTCGCATACAGCGAGTAGTTATTCGACAGGTCGTACACCGCGCCGACGAATGGCGTGGTCTGCGTCTTGTCGTAGTTGCTGGGCACGCCGTAGTTCGCACCCGTTTGCTCGATGTGCACCAGGCTGGCGCCGGTAATCAAGGTGAGTGGGTCGGCCAGGCTCCAGCGCGCGGTGGCGTAGAGTGTCTGGCGCTTGGTGTGGAAATCGCCGTTGCCGTAGGATGCGCCATACGGCGGCTCCGGGTAGTCGCCCGTCCAGTCGTTGAACGATGGCAGCGGCGTGCCGATGCCCTGGCCGTAGCTGGACAGCTGGTGTACGTCGTCCTTGGCCCAATTGGCACCCAGTACCAGTTCATGGCGACGACCGCCGAGCTGGAACGGGCCGGTGGCGTATACATCGGCCACGTATTGCTTCTCGCCGCTGGTGTAGGCCGACGGATAGGCATAGAGGCCCAGCCCGGTCTGCGCATTCGGTGTGCCGTAGACATAGAACAGGTTGCTGTTCTCGGCGATGCGGCGGTAGTTGAGTACGCCCTTGAGCTTCCAGTCGTTGCCCAGCTCCTGCGTGAGTTCGACGAAGCTGCGCGTATCGGCCACGTTCCAGCGCGACCAATCGGTCGACGTGCTGGTGTCGCGGCTGTAATCGGTGGGTGTGCCGTCGGTGTTGTACAGCGGCAGCGCGCCCCACATGCCGCCGTGGGTCTTGTTCTTCTGGTAGGTGATGCCCGCGCTGAGCAGGGTGCTGCTGCCGAGGTCGGCCTCGACGATGCCGCCCAACACTTGCTTGCGCAGGTTGTAGCGGTCCAGATAGCTGTCGGTGTCCTGGTCGGCGGCGATCAGCCGGCCGCGCACGCTATGGGAGGCATTCAGCGGGCCGGACAGATCCACATCCAGGCGACGGTTGTCCCAACTGCCCACGGTCACGCCCACGCTGCCTTGATAGTCGGCGGTGGGGCGCTTGCGCACAAAGTTGATGGTGGCCGACGGGTTGCCGGTGAAGGAGAGCAACCCATTGGCGCCGCGCAGCACGTCCACGCGCTCGTACAACGCGGTGTCCAGGTCGCCTTCCTGTTGGCCATTGGCGAACGGCAGGCCGATGCCATCGACCAGGAAGTTGGTGACATCGAAGCCGCGCGCACTGTAGTAAGTGCGGTCGGTTTCCACGCGTTCGACGTTGACGCCGGTGGTGTTGTCCAGCACGGCGTTGATGTTGTTCAGGCCGAAGTCGTTCATCTGCTGGCGCGTCACCACGCTCATCGATTGGGGCGTTTCGCGCAGGGAGAGCGACATGCGCGTAGCGCTATCGGTGGCGTGCGTGGTGTAGGCGTTGCCATCGCTCACCACGGTGGCGGTGGCCTGCACGCCCTCCAGGTTCTTCACCTGCTTGGTGGTGTCGCTGGCCGGCGGCTGGTCTTCGGCGTGGAGTGCAGGCACGGCCAGCGCCAGGCAAAGGGCCGCAGTGAGGTGACGGAGGGCGAGGCGCGGTTGCGCGCACGCGGCAGCAGTAGGCATCGCGGGAGCCTTGGTTCGGTTAACGGATGAGAGTGGATGGCCGCGCGACGCACGGCGTGGGCGGGAGCGGCGGCGAGCCCGACACTCAAATGATAGTTATTATCATTTGCATTGACCAGTCCCCAGCGTGGGGGACCTCGCGCGGCGTCTTGTCGCCATGCTCGCCGGCTGGGCGGGCGTCCGGTATCGTCGCGCGGCTATGCCGACCCGATTCGTGCTCTATCAACGCGATTACTGCCACCTGTGCGACCAGGCGCTGGCCGTCATGGCCCAGGCGCGTGCGCCGGATTTCGACAGCCATTGGGTGGACGACGATCCCGGGCTGGAGGCGCGCTACGGCACGCGCGTGCCAGTGCTGCAGGATCGCCACGATGGGCGCGAACTGGACTGGCCGTTCGACGCCGATGCCGTGTGCCGGTTCATCGCTACGGAACGCTAGGCGCCTGTTTGCAACCTGCACGTGTGCCTGGCATCCGCTCCCGCCCACGCGATCACATCCAACGATGACCTTGCGCCGGGATTGATCCGGCAGACGTCCAACCGCACGACCGCGCACAGTTTGGCGCTTCGTCACGGTCGCGCGGAAGGCTGCTCATGCCCCAACAGTCCGATATCAGCTTTGCC
>NZ_JAELTT010000103.1 GCF_016428975.1 Dyella sp. ASV21 | reverse complement strand
GGAACACGCCCATCAGGATATTGGGCGCATCGGCCGGGTTGGTCAGTGGACCCAAAATGTTGAACAGCGTGCGCACGCCCATTTCCTTGCGCACCGGCGCCACCACTTTCATCGCCGGATGATGGTTCGGCGCAAACATAAAGCCGATGCCGCATGCCTGCATGCATTCAGCCACCTTGGTGGGCGGCAGATCGATCACCGCGCCCAACGCTTCCAGCACATCGGCGCTGCCCGACTTGGACGACACACTGCGGCCACCATGCTTGGCAATGCGCGCCCCCGCCGCCGCCGCGACAAACATCGAGGCGGTGGAAATATTGAAGCTGGAGGCGCCATCGCCGCCGGTACCCACGATGTCCACGAAATGCTCGTGCGGCGGCAGCTCCACCTTGGCCGACAACTCGCGCATCACGCGTGCGGCGCCGGTGATCTCGCCGACGGTTTCCTTCTTTACGCGCAGGCCGGTAATGATGGCCGCCGTCATCAGCGGGCTCACCTCGCCGCGCATGATCTGTCGCATCAGCTCGATCATCTCGTCGTGGAAGATCTCGCGATGCTCGATCGTGCGCTGCAGCGCTTCCTGCGGCGTGATGGTGACGCGGCGCCCCACCGGCGTGCTGGCTGCCCCGCTCATGCGGCGAGCTTCAATGGCAAGCCAAGGAAATTGCGCAGCAGGTCGTGACCGTACTGCGTGAGGATCGACTCGGGATGGAACTGCACGCCCTCGACCTTCAGGGTCTTGTGGCGAAGGCCCATGATCTCGTCGATGGAACCGTCGGGGTTCTCGGTCCAGGCGGTGACTTCCAGGCAATCGGGCAGCGAGGACTGCTCCACCACCAGCGAGTGATAGCGCGTGGCCTCGAACGGATCGGGCAGGCCGGCAAACACGCCCTGGCCGCGATGGCGCACCGGCGAGGTCTTGCCATGCATGATCTGCTTGGCGCGAATCACCTTGCCGCCGAACACCTGGCCGATGGCCTGATGCCCCAGGCACACGCCGAACACCGGAATCTCCCCGGCCAGCTCGCGCAACACATCCAGCGACACACCGGCGTCGTCGGGCGTACCCGGCCCTGGCGAAATCATGATGTGCGAAGGCCGCAGCGCACGAATGCCTGCCACGTCCAACGCATCGTTGCGTACCACCTTCACCTCCTGGCCCAGCTCGCCCAGGTACTGCACGAGGTTGAAGGTAAAGCTGTCGTAGTTATCGATCATCAAAAGCATGGGGATGCCAACCAGTTGATTGCACGGCGAAAGCCCAGCACCACGCGCAGGGGTTTGCGGCCGGCGAGGCCGCTTATCACGCCCACCGGACACGATGCCAGAAGGTGCATTGTGCTCAATCCCGCGCCGCACTGCAGCAACGGAGGCGTATAGCCCCCTCCGGAGGGTCACCGGGCCTCAGCGGGCCAGCCGCGCGGGGCTCAGCATGGCCGGGGTCAAGCCGACCTCTTGCAGGTGCGTTGGCAAGGGCCTGCCCAGCGCCAGGTTCGCACAGGCTTCGCCCATCGCGGCACTGGTCTGAATACCGTAGCCGCCCTGCGCGGCCACCCAGAAGAAATCACTCCTCCCGGGGGCAAAGCCACCCACCAGGTCACCATCCGCCACGAAGGAGCGCAACCCCGCCCAGGTGCGCCTGGGGCGATGGATGGTCATGGTGGTGGCTTCTTCGATGCGATGGATACCCAGCGCGATATCCAGCGCTTCGGGCTGTACATCCTGCGGAGGAACATCGTCCGCGTTGGCCGGGCAACCAAGCAGCAGGCCCGCATCGGGCTTGAAGTAGAACGTCTCGTCGAGGTCGGTGACGAACGGCCAGCGGGCGGTCTCCAGCCCGGACGGCGGATCGAACAGGAAAGCCGAGCGGCGGCGCGGCTGGATGCCGATGGGCGCCACGCCGGCCAGCGCAGCCACCTGATCCACCCAGGCTCCCGCCGCATTGACCAGCAAGGGCGCGCGGTACGTCGCCTCACCGCCATCGATGACCCATTGACCGGCACGTCGCTCGATCGAACGAATGCCCACATCGCAGCGCAGTTGGCCGCCACGCGCACGCAACCCGCGCAGGAACCCGTGATGCAACCCGTGCACATCGATATCGGCCGCGCCGGGCTCGTACAGGCCCACCTGGGCGGCCTCGGGGCGCAATACGGGCACGGCGGCGCGCAACCAGTCCGCGTCCACCACGCGCAGGCCATGGCTGTGCGGGGCCATTTCCTCGTACAGGGCATGCACGGTATCGACCTGCGCCGCGGTGCCCACGCTCAATGAACCGCGTGCCGACAAAATGGCGTGTTCGGCAAAGCCCGGCGGCGGTTGATCGAAGAAGCGCCGCGCCGCGCGGGTGAGCGCACGCACTTGGGGCGAACCATAGGTTTCCGAAAACAGCGCCGCCGAACGGCCCGTGGCGTGCACCCCCGGATGTTCCTCCCGCTCCAGCACCAGTACGCGCACATGCGGCGCCAGAAAATAGGCGACCGAGGCACCGGCCATGCCGGCGCCGATGACGATGACATCCGCTTGCACAGCGGCGGTCATCTCACGGCTCCACGTGAGGCAGGTGCCAGGACGCGCGCAGGCGTGCGTATTCATTCTGCGGCAACAGCACGAACACGGGATGTTCCTCCGGCTTCAGCCACGCCAGCAATTGGCGCATGGCGGTTTCGGGCATGGCGGTACAACCCGCGGTGCCCTCGTTCGACGAACGCCACACATGCGCAAAGATGCAGCTGCCGCCGCCGGCCTTGCCCTGGGCGTTGTGCTCGATCACAAAGCCGACGGTATAGAGCGCATCGCCGTTGAGATGAATATCTCGCCGCATGGGCTCACTGGAGCCCGCCACGGCCTGCTCACCTACCTCGCGCGCATCGACAATACGGTTGTAGTAAGGCGAGCCGTTGACGTCGATGCAGTAATCGGACGCCTGCAGCGCGCGATAAGGCATGTGCGTGTCGGCGCTGGCGGCATAACCGAAAGCCTCGCCGATGCGGTACACACCCGCCGCGCTGCGGCCATCGCCCTCCTTCTTCTGCGGCCCGTCCGTCTGCGCTGCGTTCAAGCCCAAACCCCAGGCCGAGCCGGACTCCCCCACCACCACGGCCTGCGCTTCACCCACGGGCTGCCATTGACCATGCGTGCGCTCAAAGCGGCGGAGCACACCGTGATCGGCATTCCAGTCGGGTGTCACCACCAGCACGATCTGACGCGACGCGCGCCAGGCGCTGTCGTCCTCCGTGGCCATCACGGTGCCCGCCAGGCTGCATAGGCCCAGCAGTAACCAGCGGCGCCATGCCTGGGGCCGGGCGTCTTCATGCAGTGAACTCATCGTCCAGTCTCTCCATTTCACCCACACCATGGATACCCAAACCAGGGGCGTCGCCGAGCGTGATATCCGGGCCTCCGAACACCGCCCCACCTTCCACCGGGTTGTACCTGCACAGCACGGGGCCGTCCAGGTCGATGGCGGTGATGGTCGAAGCGCGCGCCACGGCCACATGCGCAGCCGCCGTAACGCCGATAGCGCCTTCGAGCATGCAGCCCATCATGCAGCTGAGGCCATGTGCCCCGGCAACCTCGGCGATACGCAAGGCACCCGAAATGCCGCCAGCCTTCATCAGCTTGATGTTGATAATGTCGCAGGCTCCGCGGCGAATGATCTCCAGCGCATCGTGCTCGTTGAACACGCTTTCGTCGGCCACTACCGGCGTCCGCACGCGGGAGGTCACATAGGCGAGGCCGTCGAGGTCGCGTGCAGGCACCGGCTGTTCGAGCAACTCCGCTTGCACGCCGGCGCCTTCAAGCGTCTGCATGATTTCCACGGCTTGTTTGGCCGTCCATCCCTGATTGGCATCCAGCCGCAGGCTGGCACGATCACCCACGGCGTTATGAATGGCGAGGACGCGTTCGATATCCAGCGCCGACTCACGCCCCAGCTTGATCTTCAACGCGCGATACCCGCTGTCCACCGCCTGCCGTGCATGACTCACCATAACCGCCACCTCTTCCACGCTGATGGTGAGATCGGTACGCAGCTGTGGCACGCCGCCGCCCAGACACTGATAAAGCGGCATGCCCTGCATCTGCGCCCACAGATCGTGCAAGGCAATATCCAACGCCGCCTTGGCGCTGGGTTGGCCGGGCACCGCCGTGTGTATCAGCGAGGCAAGGTCGTCGCGCTCGTCCAGTGAGCGACCCAGCAAGCGCGGCGCCATGACGCCACGAATCGCGGCCACGATAGACGCCACCGTGTCGCCGGTAATGGCCGCCGTGGGCGGTGCCGCACCGTAGCCCACCAGGCCGGCATCGGTGCGTACACGCACCACCACGTCCACCGCTTGCTCTACGCAGCGCAGCGCCGTACGAAAGGGCTGCCGCAAAGGGACCCGCACGATGCCGAGTTCGATGGCCGCAATGCGCATGTCGCCGGATACCTGCTCAAGCGTTCAAGGGCGGATGTGGACGATGCCAGTCATGTGATCCACATAGCTGCGCCCATCGTCGAGCAGTAGCGGCAACAGCGGCGTGACCGATACGGCGTTGAGCTTGACCCGCCGCATGGCGCCCTGCTCATCGCGATAGGCGATACCCGTGGTGTCGTGGATGACGTACGGTTCGCCATCGACCTGCCCGACCACCATCATCACGTGACCGGGGATGTAGACCAGGTCGCCCACCTTGAGCGCACGCGCGGCGCGCATGCGTGCGTCATGGCCGTCGCTGGCACTGAAGGATTGGTGCACCAGCGCGGGGCTAGCCTCTTGGCGACCGGTATCGCGCGGCATTTGCACGCCCATGCTGCGATAGACATCGGACACGAAACCGCTGCAATCGCGCCCGTCGTAGTCGTGGCCCCAGCCATAACGTTCGCCGAGAAACTTGAAGGCCTGGCGCAAAATATTGGCTTCGGTCAGCGGCAGGTAGCCATCGCCGGTATCGGCCTGGCGCGGCAGCAACGCGGCGGCGAGGCTGAGCGAACCATCCTCACGTCGAACGGGGAGCTGGATCACATAGGCCGCATAAGGCGACTCGCCATTGACCGGCTGATCGGCGGGATGCTCGGTGAGCCATGGCACCGAGACACCCATGTCGAGCGTTACCTTGGACAGCGCGGGTTGCTCCCGGGCATACACGGTCTGCGCGCCGGCCCCGGTCACCACGCGCCGGGGTGCCCGTGACTGGTAGTCAAACACCTGCTCGGCCGAGCCCTCGGCCACATTCTCGCGACGTGTCCAGGCCGCATAGCGCGGGCTAAGCACGAACAGCCACTGCCCGTCCTGGCTGGCATGCACGATCGCTACCGGCGTGCCGGGAAACTCGGCGGTTTCCTGGAAGCGATCGATATCCGTATCGCCCTGCACCGTGAACACGCGAAGGTCGGTGGGAAAGCTGCGCAGCGCCGCGCGCCGGACGACCAATCCATAGCGCGTGGGCTGCTGCGCAGGCACCTGATCGAGCGCAAGTTGCTCACTGACCTCATGCAAGGCGGCATCGGCTATGCGCTCGCCCTGAACATTGAACAGGGGCCGCTTGGGTAACTGGGAGATGGCACCGATCCAGCCCAACACCTGCTCGCGCGATACGCTGGCGGGCAGTGCGCGCAGATCGCGCATGGAAGGATCGAGCCGATAGAGCTTGCTGTTCTGCGCCTGGATGGCAGCCTCGTCGAGCAGCACACGATCGGGCTCGGCCAACTGCTGAATCCAGAAAGCCGGTGAAAGCTTGGCCGGATCACTCATACCGATCACTCCCGACGGAGGTATCGCTTGCGTGGCCATCGGGCCTGCAGCCACGGCCGGCATCGAAACCACGGTGGCTGCCAGCCACCACACCATCGCTTGCAAACATCTCATGCGCTGCCCTTGCGTCGAATCCAAGCCACCTGCCACCGAGCATATCGCCAGACGCACTGCGAGGGGACGCTTGCGCTACGGCCGCATCCAGCCTGTAGGATGCCAGGGACAACGCAGAGGAGGGAGGACGGCATGAACCTGTTCCGCACGATGGGTGGCGCGGTTGCACTGACATTCGCTCTGGGAAGTACCGCCGCAACGGTGCGACAAGATCCGCCGATCACGCTGGATACCCATGTCGACATCCCCTTCGCTTTCATGCACGACCCGCGCTTTGACGCAGCCAGCTCGCCCGTGCTGAAGGTCGATCTGGACAAGATGGCGCGCGGCGGACTGGATGCGGCCTTCTTCATCGTCTACGTGGAGCAGGGCCCATTGACGCCCAAAGGCTATGCGCACGCCGTCGCCGAGGCGCAGCGCAAGTACGACGCCATCGCGCTGATGCTCAAGACCTACCCTGACCGCATCCGCCTGGCCACCACGCCCGAAGACGTGCGCGCCAATCGCGCGGCCGGCAAGCTATCGGCCATGATCGGTGTGGAAAACGGCTATTCGCTCGGCCATGACCTGAAGAACCTCGACAAGGCGTATGCGCGCGGCGCGCGCTATGTCGGCCTTGCCCACATGGGCCACAACGACCTGTGCACCAGTTCCACGCCGGAAGCCGATCTGGGGGATCCGCCGCTCAGCGACGCAGGCATCAGCGAGTTTGGACGCAGCGTGGTCAAGCGCGCCAATCAGCTTGGCATCATGGTGGATGTGTCGCATTCCTCCGATGCCTGCGTACGCGATGTGCTGGCCCTGTCCAGCGCACCGGTGATCGCCTCGCACTCCTCTTCGCGCGCGCTCACCAATCACCCGCGCAACCTGCCCGACGACCTGCTGCGCGCCATCGCCGGCAAAGGTGGCGTGATCCAGGCAGTGGCCTACAAGGGCTTCCTCAAGCTCGATCCGGGCCGCGACCTGGCTGAGAAAGCACTGCAAGCCCAGGTCGCCAAGGCCGCCGGCGACAAGATTTACGACAGCGAGAAGCACGACTACCTGCCCGCTTATATCGAAGGCATGAAGCGCATCGATGCCGCCTTCCCGCTGCCGACCGTGGACGACTTCGCCAAGCACATCCGACATATGGTGGATGTGGCCGGCGTCGACCACGTGGGCATTGCCTCGGACTTCGACGGCGGCGGCTACATCGCCGGCTGGCAGGACGCCACGGAAACGCGCAACGTCACCGAGGCACTGCGCCGCCAGGGCTTCAGCGACGACGACATCGCCAAACTGTGGGGCGGCAACCTGCTGCGCGTGTGGGGCGAGGTGACGCAGTACGCCCAGTCCCAGCACACGGCCGGCTGAGCTTATGCGCCACGCCCTGTGGTTACTCGCCGCACTCGCCGTGCCTGTCGGCCCGATCGCTCGGGCCGACGAGGCCCCGCCCCTGTCGCCCGCACGCACGGCGAATGAAGCGGGACTGGTGGATATCCGCACGCTGGCGCCGGATATCGCTGAGGACATCAAGTACGCTGGCAGCGACAATTTCGTGGGCGCACCCGTGGACGGTTACCTCGCCCCTGCCTGCCTGCTGCTGAAACCGGCGGCCGAAGCACTGGCCCACGTGGAGCACGAACTGCACGCGCAGCACCAGCGCCTGAAACTCTACGACTGTTATCGCCCCGCACGCGCCGTAGCGCATTTCGTGCGTTGGGCCGGCGACCTGAGCGACCAACGCACCAAGGCCGCGCATTACCCCGAGCTGGACAAGCGCGCCCTGCTCGGCGACTACATTGCCCCGGTGTCGGGTCACAGCCGTGGCGCCACGGTGGATCTCACGCTGGAGCAATGCGATGCGCGCGATACCCATTGCTCGCCGCTCGACATGGGCACGGACTTCGACTACTTCGGCACCCGCGCGAACACCGAGTCACCGCAGGTTACGGCCACGCAACACGCCAACCGGGAGCGGCTGCGGGCGGCGATGGAAGCCGGTGGCTTTCGCAATTACGCCATGGAGTGGTGGCACTACACGCTGACGCCCGAACCGACGCCGCGGCAGATCTTCGACGTGCCGGTGCACTAGCGAGGTGGCCAGGGTCTGCGGCCCCTAGGCTGCGCAGAACCCTCGAGGCAAAGGATCGGGATGACCCGCCCTTCGGCGGTTGAAGGGCGCCTCCCGCTTTCGCGGGAATGACGAGCTAGCGGGAGGACAACGCCGGCTGCGGAAAGGCCAGCACGTTGGAGGTATAGCTCTCCACGACCAGGCTGAACGGCCGGTTGGCCTGGTCGAACAACACCGCACGATGCTGCAGCACGTAGTGCGGCATCAACAATTCGCCGGTGGCTGGCGGCAGCGGTGCGCCGGTCTCCCAGCCCTGCGGCATGGGCGACCACAGCAAATCGGCAGCCAGCGTCTGGCGGCGGAAATGCAGCGGCTGCACGACCTTGCCGAACGGCGTGTCACTGGCATCCAGCGCTTGATTCATCGCCTCGGTGAGTCGAGACGGCACGTACCAGTTATCCGCTTCAGACAATACCAAGCCGCCACAGGAGAGCTGCACGCGGCGATAACGTACCGGTTCGTCAGGGCCAATGGCGAGTTGTTCGCGCGCGTCGGCCGGCAGCGGCTTGTCCATGCCACGCACGCGCTCGGCAATCACCTTGGCCTCGGCGGCCAGGTGATGCGCGCCACACCAGCGCTCCAGCGTCAGCGTGGCACTGGGATGACTGAGCAGATCGGCGTTGAGCGATTGCAGCAGCGCCAGCACTTCCACGCGCGAGGTGGCGTCGTCGTGCCATACCGGCGGCGTTTCCGGCGTGCGTGCCTGCACCGGCGCCAACAGGCTGCCGGTGCTCAAGCCGATGGCGCAGGAAATGACCGCACCACGTCGAACGGTACGCATGCTCACAGGCCCTTGGCCGCCTGCGCCACGGCACGGAACAACGCGCGTCCCTTGCTCATGGTCTCCTCCCACTCGGAGGCGGGATCGGAGTCGTAGACGATGCCGGCACCGGCCTGCACATGCAGGCGACCGTCCTGGATCACCGCGGTGCGGATGGCAATGGCGGTATCCGCATCGCCCCACCAGCCGATCCAGCCGATGGCGCCGGCATAGATGTTGCGCTTGTACGGCTCCAGCTCCTGGATGATCTCCAGCGCGCGAATCTTAGGAGCACCACTGAGCGTGCCAGCCGGGAAGGTGGCCTTGAGCACGTCCATATAGCCCACGTCCGGGCGTACCGTGCCCTGCACCTGCGAAACAATGTGCATCACATGCGAGTAGCGCTCCACCACAAAGGATTCGCTCACCTCCACACTGCCCGTTTCGCTGATGCGGCCGATGTCGTTGCGGCCCAGATCGATCAGCATCACGTGCTCGGCCCGCTCTTTCGGGTCGGCCAGCAATTCCGCTTCCAGCGCCTGATCCTCGGCGTCGGTGGCGCCGCGCTTGCGTGTGCCGGCGAGCGGACGCACCACTACTTTGCCGTCCTTGAGGCGCGCCAGGATTTCCGGCGAGGAGCCGACGATCTGCGTGTTGCCCAGGTCGACGAAGTACATGTACGGCGACGGATTGAGCGCGCGCAGTGCGCGGTACACATCC
>NZ_JAELTT010000102.1 GCF_016428975.1 Dyella sp. ASV21 | reverse complement strand
CCCCCCCCCCCCCCCCCCCCCCCCCCCCCCCCCCCCCCCCCCCCCCCCCCCCCCCCCCCCCCCCTTTTACACCCACAAGACGCAAAACGAGATTCGGTCACGGGTCTCGTGGGCTCGGAGATGTGTATAAGACCCCCCCTGAATACTGCAGAGTTATTGTGTTGCCCGAGCCAACGACGGTATCGCCAATCCCCGTCGCAGAGAGGAACACATTATTGCCAGCCGAGTTGACAGTATCGCCACCACCGAATAGCGCGAATGACGATGCGCTGTTCGACACCAAATTTAGCGTGTTGCCCGTACCCGTTAAGTACCCAGTGAAGTCGGCGCCACCATTGATGGTCTCGTCTGTACCCGAGATGACATCGCCGGTCGAATTGGCGGCAGCGTTGACCGTGTCGCCGCTCGAGTTCAAGGTCAGTGAAGCGCCCGCTGCGTTCAGGCCAACTGTGTCGCCCGTGCCGGATACCGTCTCCGCAAGACTTGCGGCATTCAGATAGACCGCATCTCCGCTTGCCTTCACCGTGTCGCCCGTGCCGTAAAGGCTGATGCCTGAGCCGCTGTTGGCGACCAGATTGATCGTGTCACTTGTGCCACTCAATATTGCGGTGAAGCCGCTGGATCCATTGATGGTGGCGCTGGAGGCCCCGATGTTCTCGCCTGTTACATTGGCGGCTGCGTCGATTGTGTCGCCCGTCGTGCTTACACTGAGTGTCTGGTGGGATGCATCCAGGTCGATTGTGTCGGCGCCCGATACCGTGGCGCTGTTGCTGGCACCGGCCAGCGTTATGGTGTTGCCGGTTGAGCTGACCGATTCACCCGTGCCATTGAGTGTGACCGACGAGCTGCTACTCGCTGCCAAATCCACGGTGTCGTTCGAGCCAGTGACGGTGCCGGTGAACTGCCCGGCCGCCCCGTTCAACGTGAAGCCTGACCCTGACAACACTTCGCCGGTGTCGTTCGCCGTCGTATCAATCGTGTCGCCGCTAGCGCTCAAGCTCAGCGATTGATTGGCGGCATCGAGATCAATCGTGTCAGCGCCCGACACCGTGGCGCTATTGCTGGCGCCTACCAACGTAATGGTATTGCCTGTCGAGCTGATCGATTCGCCGGTGCCATTAAGCGTAACCGACGAGCTACTGCTTGCCGCGAGATCCACGGTGTCGTTGGAGCCGGTAACGGTGCCGGTGAACTGTCCGGCCGATCCGTTCAATGTGAAGCCGGAGCCATTGAGCGCCTCGCCGGTATCTCCGGCGTTGGCGTCAACCGTACTGCCATTTGTGGACATGGTCAGTGACTGGTTGGTGCCACTCATAATGATGGCATTGACGCCACTCGTTGTGGCGCTGCTTCCCGCCCCTTCTAAAGTTACGGTGTTACCAGAGGAGGCGACGCTATTGTCCGTGCCCATCAAGGTCATCGACTGACCTGCACCAACCATGCTCACCGAGAGATCGCTGCCACTATTGGTGAACGTTCCAGCTCCGTTAGTAATTGTGCATTGAACCGAGCCACTACCTGACGCCCCGCCGCTGACTGTTTCCGCCGAAGATCCGCACGTCAACTGCACACCGGACGTGCCAGACCCAACATTGATGGTATCGCCCGAAGCAAGATTAATATTTGCATTCGAGCCGGCGCTAAATGTATCCCCAGATTCAGTCAGTATCACGTTACCCTGGAGATCACCTGTGAGGCCGGAGCCATTCACAGTCAACTGACTACTTCCCGAAGAAGATATAGAGCAACTGTCGGCACTAACCCCATTAACGGTTGCTAAGCTGTTGCCGCAAGTTATAGTGTTATTGGTGTTGCCCGCTGCGGTAAATAGTGTCGAGCCATTCGCGAGGATATCGGTATTATTACTTCCATTAATCTGTCCGCTGTAGCCGGCCGCAACATTGACTACCGAATTCGAAGCGTTGTCTTGGTAGACCGTACCAACATTATCGATGGACCTTCCGACATACAGGAGTGGAGTCGATCCCGGCATGGTCGTCGCCACAGATGATACTCCATTATTCACTGTGTATACATAACTCGTGCCGGTTGACGTATCTTGAACGGTAAAGGAAACAGATGTCGCTCCGCCCGGCAACGAAGTGAGGAAGCTTCCCAAGTCTTGCGCCAGGAGGTTCGGGTCGAAACTCTTGCTGTACGATCCCGTGCCGGAATTGGACAATGAGACATTATCGAAATTAATTTGGGCCACTGGATTGATCGTAACTTGAGAGCCATTAACGCTGTAATAATTTGAGTTTCCGAGATAGGCATCCAAGATGGTTCCAATCTGCCCAGTTCCATAGTAATTAGTATAATCCTTATCTTGAAAGATTGAGAGGCCGCCTGAGCTGAGGTAATAGTAGTCGCCCTCCGCCGCCATGTTTGAGATGGTTTCGGATAGGGTTCCGTCTTGTTTGGCTGTTAGGCCTGACCTCAGAACCCCATTGCTCTGAAGAAAGAAATTCGAATAGCCCGGCGTACCTGCAAGTGCGCTGTATGCGTTCGCGACATCGGCTGGAGCTGGATTTACAATATTATTAGTTGCGTAATATTCACTAAGCTCAGCATTAAATCCTTGGATTTGCGCATAGGATTCGTTGTAATTTCCATTGGCCTGAATCGCTTGAATAGCTGAAGTAAAATTAGTAGACCCCGGCGTCATGGCCTGATTGATTGTGCTCCAAAAGGTATTGCTTGCTTGATCAGGTGTAATGCCAGTTGGATTTGATGATTGAAATTCCGAGTGACCAAGCTCGTGCCCGATTACAAAAACTTCATTGTACGCACCAGAGGGACTCGATGCTCCTTGTAAGAGTTGATTGACATTGATGTTGAGTGTGTCTGTGCTCGAGTCGAAAAAGGCGCCAGATCCAGCCTGCGTGCTCCAGGCAAAGGATTTAACAAGAGCTCCATCTACGTCATTATCTAGCTGAGTGATAAGCGTTGGATCGCTATTGATATATGACATTAAGTCAGCATAGGCCTGTGCATCTCCTGAGATGTTGAGCTTCTGCTGAAGCAATTGCTGCACTGATGCATTGAGCACTGGATTTGTCATTGGCCATTCTCCATTGCTGGTTTACGGACAAGTAAATCAAAATAGATTTTATTTGCGTCTATAGCAACATTCTGCGGACAATCGTTTTCATATGTGATCGAAAATACTCCCTGATCTTCTTTTACAAAGATTTCCTCGGGGAGATGATGAGTCGGAGGGCCACCGTCAAGGCCGGGCTGAGTGAGCTCCGGCCTTGCGAATAATTTATTCCACCCCGCCCCTGTGAGGTCGTGCGCAAGCCTTTCTTTGGCCAGGCATGTGCGTGGATCTCTATCACGGAAGTAAACTTCGATATGAATTTGCTTTCGATCAGGGAATTGCTCGCGCAGTCGCTCAGGATCCGAAACGCTATATTGCAAGACGCCCGGTATTTCATAATGCCCTAGAGCGACCTTTTTAAAAGTTCTTTCCTGAAATGAATCTTTTATGTCATCAATCGTTATCATTGCATTAGGCTTCGCCGCAACCTTCAAAACCGCTTGCCAGTGAATCTGATCACTTATCACCAAGAGGGGCGTCGAAGCGGCGGAATTATCATCCGTCGGCGCAGGTGGGGGCGAGTTACCACTTTGCGCGCAAGCCCTCGGCTGCCCTATTGCCGAAATGGCGATCAAAAACATAATCGAGATGGAGTATTTTAAGCCTGACCGCATGGGTCTTCTCTCCGGTATCCATTAGTTTCGGGTGTCCATTGATTTTTTGCCCATGGCGTCCATGCGAATCGTCCTCGATAACCTTGGGCAAGAAGGTGCAAAGAGGTCTTGCCCCACGAGGGGTTAGCGATCAGGATCGCCGACCGACAATCAATCGTGGCCATCTTTTTGTCACGCGACGCTGCGTCTCGAGATAGCGATGTACATCCCCAGGCCACCAAACTCATTGCGACAAGCCGCCGCATATAAATTGTGCCGCCCGCATAATCACCTTTCATGCAGGCTCTCTTTGGCATGCTGAATCAAGGGGCTTAGCAGGTAGCTGATGATTCGCCGGCGCCCGGTTTTTATCTCAGCCGTCACCGTCATTCCGGGCGAAAGATGAATCTGCTGACCCTCAATCTGCATGGTGTCTGTGGGTAACGCCACCTGTGTCGTGAACACCCATTTCTTCTTGTCGCTTTCATCCTGTCGCGCGTCATTTGAGACCTGCACGACCGTGCCTTGCAGGACGCCATAGCGCGTATACGGAAATGCTTCGACCTTGACTTCTGCCTGCTGGCCCTGTCGAATGAAGCCGACGTCCTGATTGTCAATGCTGGCTTCAACAAAGAGTCGATTCCCCGTTGGCACGACGGTCATCACGGTTTGTGCCGGACTGACCACGCCGCCAATGGTGTGGATGGCGAGCTGTTGCACGGTGCCGTCGACGGGAGCGGTGAGGTGCATCAGTCGACCATGGTTGCGCGCCTTGGCTAGATCGCCGGCCGTGGACGTGACCTTGGTCTCGTCGTCCTGGATTTTCTCCAGCCACTCACGGCGTGTTTGCGCAACGTAGGCGTCGCGCTTGCGTCGGGCCGACTCGAGGGTTGCCTGGGCCTCGGTGAGTTTGGCCTTGGTTGCGGCTAGATCCTGCTTTTGCTGGATGACGGCCTGTTTCTCGTTGTAGTAGTCGTGTAGCCCCACGTAACCTAGCCCAATCAGCTTGGCGTAGTCAGCCTCTTTGGTTTCTTCGATCGGCAGCGTGCCTTCAAGTTTGGCAATTTCCGCCGCAGTTTCGCGTAGGCCTGCCATCGCTTGCGCAATGTCCGCATCCATTTCCTGCACCGTACTCTGGTAGTCCGCGTATTCGCCGGCCAGCACGTGCTGCTGCACCGCCAGATCAGCAGCGTCTCTGTCGGCCGATGGCGGGAGTACGGCGGGGTGATGGTTGTCGATTGCCTCGAGCAATGCGCGCCCACGCGCGGCTTCATCACGCGCGGAGACCAAGGCAGCCTCTGCCTGGCTGGCACTACTGGTTGCGTCCGTCGAATCCAGATCGACCAGAATCTCCCCCTTCTTGACCACTTGCCCGTCGGCCACATGAATGGCGGTGACCACGGCGGTGTCCTGAGACTGGATGGTTTTGACTTCGCCGTTTGGCACGATCTTGCCTTCAGCCGTTGCCACGACATCCACCTTGCCCAAACACGCCCAAGCGCAGCCCAGAACGAGCAGACCAGCGATAACACCCATCGCCCACCGTGGCGCCGGATGGATGGGCATGTCACGCAGAGCTAACGCCGCAGGCTGGAACTCCGTTTCGTGCCGAAGTCGCGCAGGTGCATCAAACGCCGCACGCATCCCCCACGCTGATTGAAATACGCTTACGTAGCGTCCCAACAGGTCCTTCACGGCCTGCCACCGCATGATTGAAGTGCTCATGTATGTTGCAGCCGGTGGAGGCGCGCATAATGACCGGCCTGGATCTGTAGCAAATCATGGTGGCTCCCCGCCTCCACGATGCTGCCCCGATCCATGACGATGATGCGGTCAGCATCCCGGACGGCGGAAAGCCGGTGCGCAATGATAATCACCGTGCGACCTTGGCAGATGGCACGCATGTTGTTCTGAATGATGCGTTCGGATTCGTAATCCAGGGCGCTTGTCGCTTCATCGAAGATCAGAATGCGCGGATTGTTCATGAGCGCGCGCGCGATCGCTATGCGCTGTCGCTGGCCACCGGATAGCGTGGAACCATGTTCGCCCACCAACGTGTCATAACCTTCGGGGAGCTCCAGAATGAAATCATGCGCACCGGCCAGCTTGGCGGCGGCAATGACGGACTCGAGCGGCGCCCCCGAATCAGTCAAGGCGATGTTTTCCCGTAAGCTACGATTGAAAAGTATGTTTTCCTGAAGTACCACGCCAATCTGGCGGCGTAACGAGGAGACATCCACCATCGCCAGATCCATTCCATCCACCAGCACACGGCCACGTTCCGGCACATAAAGCCGCTGGATAAGTCGAGTCAACGTGCTCTTCCCTGAGCCGGATCGGCCGACGATGCCGATGATTTCGCCCGCCTGGATTTCCAGACTGACGCCATGCAATACGTCAGGTGCGTCGGGGCGATAACGAAACGTCACCGCGCTAAGTTCGATACGCCCCTCGAGTCGCGGCATCGTGCTGCGGCTACTGCCGTTCACCTCCGAAGGGGCATTGAGGATATCTCCCAGGCGCTGCATGGAGATCCCTGTCTGTTGAAAGTCTGTCCACAATTGCGCGATGCGCATGATGGGCTGAGCCACCCGCCCCGCAAGCATGTTGAAAGCAATTAATTGACCCACCGTCATTTCGCCACTGATTACCAGTCGCGCGCCGATCCATATGGTTGCGACTGCGACCAGCTTGCCAACGAAGTTGACCCCCTCACGTGCCACGGTGCCCAGTGCCACGGTACGAAAGCCCGCGTCGACGTAACCCGCCAACTGCCCATCCCAGCGACGAGTGGTCTGTGGCTCGACCGCCATGGCCTTCACGGTATCAATGCCGCTAATGGTTTCCACCAGGAACGATTGGTTGTCTGCCCCGCGATTGAATTTTTCGCGCAGTCGAGCTCGCAGCGCTGGCGTCAGCGACATTGAAAGAAATGCATATGCCGGCAAGGAAGCGACCACTACCAGCGTCAGCCAGCCGCTGTAGCACAGCATGACCCCGATAAAGACGAACGAGAAAAGCACGTCCATGACCAGGGTTATGGCATTGCCGGTAAGAAAGTTTCGGATGTTCTCCAACTCACGAACGCGAGCCACGGAGTCACCCACACGCCGGGAGCGGAAATAGGCCAACGGCAGCGACAGCAGATGACGAAAAAGACGCGCGCCCAGCTCGACATCAATACGACTGGTGGTGTGGGCGAAGACGTAGGTGCGCAGGCCGCTGAGAAGTACTTCGAAGATGGAACAAAACAGCAACCCTACCGCGATGACATCCAGGGTGGTCAACCCGTGATGCACCAATACCTTGTCCATCACCACTTGAAAGAACAGCGGAGTCGTAAGGCCAATTAGCTGCAAAAAAAACGAAACAGCCATAACCTCACCGAGCAGTTTTCGATACTTCACAACCGCCGGAATGAACCAGCTGAAGTCGAATCGCGACAATTCTGCTGTTATTGAAGCGCGCGAGGTAAAGAGAATGACCTTTCCGGACCAGCGCGCGGCGATGTTTTCGCGCGAAAGTAGTTGAGGGCTGCCGTGGAGAGGATCTTGAATCAGAACCTTCTTGTCATTGACACGTGCAACAACAAACATCTTGCCGTGGCCATCCAGAGCCAGAGCGGGCAGCGCCAAGTGTTCTATGCGATCAAGACCCGCATCTACGAGCTTGGTTTTTAGGCCAAGCTTGACCGCGGCGTGACGAACAAGCTCGCTATCAAATGCACGCCCAGGCTCTCCGAACTCATGGAGCATCTGGGATGGATCGACCGGAATGCCGTGCAGGCGGGCAACAATAATCAAGCATGCCAGGCCGGTATCCAGGCTTGATGCATCTCCCAGCGAAGCTTCCTGGCTTTCGATCGTCGTCCCTGACACAGCTCCCCCCCCCGGCGGCATGGTCATCGATACGTCACTTAGATTGTGCTCGCATTCTTGCTCTGCGGCCGCTCATGCTGTCAATGGCAAGAAATTTCGGACAAGCGAATTGCGTCACGATTCTTATCGTAAGAAGGGCGCGCAGGTCTCGAGCCACCATTCTCATGTGCAACCTGGATTTCCGAAAGATGTTCGAAGGCGCTTGAAAGACCTCGTGCGAAGATCAAGTTCGCGCACGGAGGTAAATTCCCGGAGCACATTCGCGCTACCACAGACGCTGTCTGTAGCGGGGTGAAACTGACCAAAACGTATCTTTAAGTGCACACCTTCGTTTGCACGTGCCTGCAATAGATGCAACGGGCAAGCGTCGTAGCCCTGGTACGCCCCCGCTTTCGTAGACGGTTAGCTGCTGGATTTTGAGTTAGCCGCCTCGAACATCATTGGCGCAAGGCCTACCAGATGTCCATGGCGGCGCTGCCGGTTGTAGAAAACCTCGATGTAATCGAACAGGTCACTGCGTGCTTCCTCGCGACTGCCGTAGATGCGACCTCGCACCCGCTCCTTCTTCAAACTGCTGAAGAACGACTCTGCCACGGAGTTATCCCAGCAATTGCCACGCCGGCTCATGCTGACCTCTAGGCCATGCTCGCGACAGAATCGACGCCAGTCGTCGCTGCCATACTGCACGCCTTGATCGGAGTGGATCACTACGCCTGGTGCGGGGTGACGCCGCCAGATCGCCATTAACAGCGCATCCATCGCCAGCTCACGTGTCGGGCTGGATTTCATTGACCAGCCAATCACTGCACGCGAATACAAGTCGATGACGACGGCCAGATAAAGCCAGCCTTCGGCCGTGCGCAGGTAGGTGATGTCTGTGACCCACGCTCGATCGGGGTGCTTGACGTTGAACTGGCGTTGCAGTCGATTGGGCGCGACAACCGCTGGCTTGCCACCCTTGTAGCGACGTCGAAGCGGGGAGCGCACGGAACGAAGCCCGTGTTTACGCATCAGGCGCTCCACACGTTTGCGACTGATGTGTTCGCCGGCCTCGGTCAAGTCACGATGCACGTTGCGGCTGCCATACACACCGCCTGAGGCGAGATACGACTCCTCGATGTGCACCATCAGGCGTGCATCTTCCTTCGCGCGTGCTGACAGCGGTTGCTTCAACCATGCGTAGTAGCCGCTGCGCTCGACCCTGAGCACACGGCACATCGTAGCGACGCGAAACTGCTGACTATGGGCCTGCATGAAGGCGTACTTCGCCCTTACCCCTTGGCAAAGTACGCGGCGGCCTTTTTTAAAATGTCGCGCTCCTCTTCGGCGCGACGAAGCTCGGCACGAAGCCGAGCGTTCTCCTGCACCAGGTCAACGTCCTTCTGCGCCTTGCGCGCATCGCGACTGACACCGCGCTCACGAAGCCATGCGTAAAGGCTGTGGACGGATACACCAAGTCGCTCGGCCACCTCGGCCACAGGGTAACCACGCTCGCTGACTTGCTTGACCGCTTCGGCCTTGAACTCGTCGGTGAAACGCTTGCTGGTCATAGATCCTCCGATCCTCAATAGACACTATCAGGTGTCTACGGAATCGGGGGCGTACCACCCTAACCATCAAAGTCTTGTAGATAGACGCCAAGCGCTTATCGGCAATTAAGCGCTCAAGAAAAAGCGAATATTCGTAAGAAAGATTACCCATGTCAGGGGAGTCCTACATTAGAACGAGCTGTTTCCTACGGGGCGATCGAAGGGACTTTTGGCTTATTCGGCTCGACGAGGTCGGACTGAGCAACCTGAGCCCGCCCAGGTCGACCCAGCCAATCACCTGATGGCTCTACCCAGCAGCCCTATTAGCCCGCCCACTTCGATAAATGGACGCCGTGCCCGCACCGAACCGCAGACGTCGCCCTCGCCACCCCCGATAACGCGTCCTAATCACTAATCACCTGTCCGCAAAGCTGCGGGGAAGTTAGCCATTGGATCGATATCAGTAGTAGTCACACAGTCCACGCTCGTATCGCTCGAATGCCTCGTCAATCTGCTGGTCACTAGGCTACGAATAGCCCCTCTCTTTGCCATGCCTCATGCGGTAGGCGACGCGATACCAACCACCAAATTCATCGCGTTCAATATTGATGTTCGAGCGCGCTGCCTCGAACTCAGGCTCTGGCCTGAACGACCGCGTAGCGCCCGTTGAACGCATCCGAAGCACCGCTGCGTCCGCGGCTTCTATGCCCGCGTCGGCATCCTGCGCATGCAGTGCAAATGTCGTTGCCCACACAGCTTGCTCCATGGGCCCCATGAACATCCATGACATCAAAACCTCATTACTGTCTTTGCGGTCCATAACTAACTCCGGAAGACGCACTGACCTGCGTACGAACTTTGTGTCCAATCAGGCAGTGAGTTCAGCGGGGATGATATCGGGTTGGGACCAGTTTCGCCGGATGGTGGCCGGCGGCTTATAGCCATGCGAGCTGTGCGGTCGCTGCT
>NZ_JAELTT010000101.1 GCF_016428975.1 Dyella sp. ASV21 | reverse complement strand
CCCCCCCCCCCCCCCCCCCCCCCCCCCCCCCCCCCCCCCCCCCCCCCCCCTTTTTGAACGTTGTCGTCGGCAGCGTCAGATGTGTATAAGAGACAGTCCTCACATATCTATCTTCGCACGGCGTCGTCGCGAATGATCTCCCGGGCTGCTCCCGGGGCCATGCGACCAGCACGCTTTTACTGTCACCCCGATGTCCAGGCAAGCCTTGCAGTGTGCTTGTTGGCGTCGCATTTCGTGGAGCACGACCATGGACAAGCTGGACCCGCAGCACACCGCGCTGGTGTTGATCGATCTGCAGAAGGGCATTGCGCCCTTTGCGGCTGGGCCGCATACGGCGTCGGAGGTGAACGAACGCGCCGGACGCCTCGCCGCCCGCTTCCGTGAACTGGGTGCGCCGGTGGTGTTGGTGCGCGTGGGCTTTTCCGCCGATGGCCGCGACATGCTGCGCCCGCTGGCTGACCAGGTGCCGCCCAGTCGAGCGCTGCCGGCGGATTGGCTGGAGTATGCCGAGGAGCTGTCGGTCAGCGAGGGTGATATCCATATCCTTAAGCGCCAGTGGGGCGCGTTCTACGGTACGGAACTGGAACTGCAGCTGCGTCGTCGCGGTGTAAGCCAGATCGTGTTGGGCGGCATTGCCACCAACATCGGTGTGGAGTCGACCGCGCGGCATGCGTTCGAGCTGGGCTTCCAGCAGGTATTCGTGGAGGACGCCATGAGCTCGGGCCATGCGGAGCACCACCGCTTTGCGGTGGAGAACATCTTTCCGCGCCTTGGTCGCGTGCGCTCCACCGAGCAGGTGCTGGCGGCGCTGGCCTGATCCGCACGCATCTGGGTACTCTCCCCGGCCTAGGCCGGGGAGAGCGCGGTGACGACGAAGCACAGAAAAGGGTGGGCCGTGGCGATGTCGCTCGGCATGGGGATGAGCGCCCACGCTGGCGAGGCGCGCTTTGAGGCGCGCGCGGTCACGGTGGACGGCCACGTTTTTCCCTACCAAGTGTTCGTGCCGCGCGACTGGTCGCCGGAGCGTGCATGGCCGGTGGTGCTGTTCCTGCACGGCAGCGGTGAGCGCGGCAGAGATAACCAGGCGCAACTCAGCCAGGGCCTGCCGCCGTGGCTCAAGCAACATGGCGAGGATTTCCCCGCCGTGGTGGTGGCGCCCCAGGCGCCGGACGACACCATCTGGGACGGCGCCCCGGAGCGCGCTGCGCTGGCTGCGCTCGAAGCCAGCATCCAGACGTACCACGGCGACCGCGAGCGCCTGTATCTCACCGGGCTTTCCATGGGTGGCTACGGCGCCTGGCAATTGGCAGTCGATCATCCCCGCCTGTTCGCGGCAGCCGTGGTGATTTGCGGTGGCGTGCGCGCGCCCAGCGATATGCGGGAACTGGCGGTGCATGGCGTGCCCGCCGGTGGCGATCCGTATGCCTGGGTGGCATCACGGGTGGCGCCCATGCCGGTTTGGATCTTCCATGGCGCTGCCGATGACGTGGTGTCGCCGGAAGATTCGCGCGCGATGTACGCGGCGCTGCGCACCACCCACAGCGACGTACGCTTCACCCTGTTCCCCGGGGTCAATCACGGCTCCTGGGTGCCGGCCTATGCCTCGCCAGCCTTGTGGCCGTGGGTGTTCTCGCACCGCCTCGCCCGGTCGGAATGAGCTTGGGCGGGTGCAAAGCCCCCTCGGCAGGGCGTGTGGCGCCCCTCTCCGGGCGCGCTTTTGTTGCGGTGCATACCAGTGCGGCATGGCGCCAGAAACGCTGTAATTAAAGACTTGCCATGGCGAGGGCGCGCGCCTAAACGCGAAGAAATATTGCGTTGCAGCGAAAGAGCATATGGCGGGTTCTTTACAAGGTTTCATGAAAACGTTTACGTTGGCGCCGCCGTGACCCTCCGGTCATGCCTTGCGACGCAGCCACCGTGACGACCAAGAAAGCGACCATCAAAGATGTTGCGCGTGAGGCCAAGGTGTCCGTGGCCTCGGTGTCGCGCGCACTCAACGGCCAGGGCGGGGTCACCGCCGAGACGCTCGATCGCATACGCGTCGCGGCCAAGCGTCTGCGCTACATCCCCGACAACGCGGCGCGCAGCCTGATCACGCGCCGCACGCACACCATCGGTGCGTTGCTGCCGGACCTGTATGGCGAATTCTTCTCCGAGCTGATTCGCGGCATCGATCTCGCGGCGCGTGCGCGTGGCCTGCAGCTGCTGGTGTCGAGTTCGCACGACGGTGTGGAAGACGCCGCCAACGCGATGCGCGCCATGCAGGGGCGCGTCGACGGCATGCTGATCCTTTCGCCCTGGGTCGACGCCGATTTCCTGCAGGCAAACCTGCCCGAAGATGTACCCACCGTGCTGATGAACAGCCCGCTCGATGCCGATGGCTGGAGTGTGCTCAACATCGATAACCGCGGCGGCGCCTATGCCATGGTGCAGCACCTGTTGACCACCGCGGGCCACGCCGATGTGGCTCTCATTTCCGGTCCGGGCAGCAACTACGACTCGCAGCAGCGCGAGCTGGGTTATCGCGAGGCCATGGCCACGTTTGCGTCCCGCGTACCGCTCAATATCGTGCAGGGCAACTTCACCGAGCAGTCGGGCTATGAAGCCGGGCGCGCGATCCTGGCGCAGTCGCCGCGCCCGCGTGCCGTGTTCGCCGCCAACGACATGATGGCGCTGGGTTGCCTGTACGCCTTCAAGGAAGCCGGTTTGCGCGTGCCCCAGGACATCGCGCTCGCCGGTTTCGACGATATCCCCATTGCGCGTTATCTCAGCCCGTCGTTGAGCACGGTCAGCGTGCACATCGCCGAGTTGGGTCGCAGCGCGCTCGAACGACTGGCCGCGCTATTGGATGGCCACGCCCAGTCAACCACCTCGGACACGCTCGGTTGCGCGGTCGTGATCCGGGAAACCTGCGGCAGTAGCCGTGATGACGCGTCACCCAAGAATCCATACCAACCTAAAAGCCCAACCGATGTCTGATCGTTTTGGAGGGGAGCCATGAAGTTGCTGCATCTCAAGAAGAAACTGCTTGTCAGCCTTATCACCGGCACGGTGATCGCCACGGTCGCCGCACCCACCATTGCGTGGGCGCAGACGGCCAACGCGACGCTGCGCGGTAAAGGCCCGGCCAATGCCGACGTCACTGCCAAGAATGTGGCCACCGGTGCCGTGCGTCGCACCAAGACCGATGGCCAGGGCGGCTACGCGCTGGTCGGTCTGCCGCCCGGCACCTATCAGGTGGATGCGGGCGCAGGCACCGAGCGCACCGTAACCCTGACCGTGGCCTCCACCGCCACGCTCGATCTGAGTCAGCCAGCGCCGACCAGCGCCAATGCCGCAGAAGCCAAGAGCCTTGGCGGTGTGTCCGTGTCGGCCACGACGCTGCAGGAAGTGAAGACGCCGGAAGTGGGCGCCACCATTTCGTTGCGCCAGATCGACACGATTCCGCAGGTGTCGCGCAACTTCCTCGAGTTCGCTGACAGCGTGCCGGGCATGGTGTTCTCGGTTGATTCGGCCGGCCACACATCCTTGCGTGGCGGTGCTATGAACAATAGCTCTGTAAACGTTTACATCGACGGCGTGGGTCAGAAGGGTTACGTCAAGGAAGGCGGCGTGAGCGGCCAGGGCAGCAGCCAGGGCAATCCGTTCCCGCAGTTGGCGATTGGCGAATACAAGGTCATCACCTCCAACTACAAGGCGGAATACGACCAGCTCTCCAGCGCGGCGGTGACGGCGCAGACCAAGTCGGGCACCAACGAGTTCCACGGCGAAACCTATTACCGCTATACGAACGATTCGTTCCGCGCGGAGACGCCGGGAGAAGAGGCGGCAGGCAAGAAGACCGCTTCCAACGAAAAGGAATACGGCTTTGCGGTCGGCGGTCCGATCATCAAGGACCAGATGCATTTCTTCATGGCGTACGAGGCCAAGCGCTTCGACACGCCGGTGACGGTGGCGCCGAGTTCCGACGGTTCGCCGGGCGTGCCGTACCTGCCGGCCTCGGCGGCCAGCCAGTTGGGCCCATCCAACCTGCCGTTCCAGGAAGATCTGTACTTCGCCAAGGTCGACTGGGAGCCGACGGACCGCGACCGCTTCGAGATGAGCGCGCAGATCCGCAATGAAACGCAGCTCGACGGCATGGGTGCCGGCCAGCAGAGCGGCCCGCAGGCGGCGTACAACATCAAGAACGACGACAAGCGCTATTCGCTGCGTTGGCAGCATAGCGGTGAGGCGTATTTCAACGAGCTGCTGTTCACCTACGAAGACGCCAAGAACGCACCCACGGCCGTCACGCAAGGCAATGGCTACGTGTACACCTGGCAGCGTCCCACCGACGATCCGATCATCGTGATGGCTGGCGGCGCCAACCCGTTGGCGACGCAGAACAAGGGCCAGCGCGGTCCGGCGCTGCAGGACAGCTTCACCTTCAACGACCTGCAGTGGCACGGCGATCACGTGGTGAAGATGGGCGTGAAGCTCAAGGACGTCACGCTGAACGCGGCGGATGCCGCCGACATCAATCCGCAGTTCTATTACAACGTGACGCCGGATGGCACCGCGAGCACGCCGTACAAGGCGTTCTTCACCAAGCCGGTGCTCGGCCTGGGCCTTACGCCGTCGGTCACCACCAAGAGCCGCCAGCTCGGTACCTTCATCCAGGACGACTGGTCGGTGAACGACAAGCTCACGGTGAACCTCGGCGTGCGTTGGGATTACGAGCGCACGCCGTCCTACGTGGACTTCGTGACGCCGGCCAACGTGGTCGCCGCATTCAACAGCCAGGACCCGAACGCTCCGGCCGGTCAGACTTATGCGCAGACGCTCGCCAAGGGCGGCGTGAACATCAATGACTACATCAGCAACGGCAGCAATCGCTCCGCCTATAAGGGCGAGTGGCAGCCGCGCCTGGGCTTCTCCTACGACCTCAACGGTGACGAGGAGCACGTGATCCATGGCGGCTACGGCCGCGCCTACGATCGCGACCTGTACGACTACCTGCAGCTGGAAACCACCAAGTCGGCGTTGCCGCAGTACACGATCTACTTCAAGGATCCGGCAACCGGCCAGTGCCACCGCAACAGCGCGCCGTGCTACGACTGGAACCCGGCGTTGCTCAACGGCCTGCCGAACCTGCAGGCGCTGCTCGGCGCGGCGTCCAATGCCGGCACCGAAGTAGACATGCTCAATAACAACCTCAAGGCACCGTACTCGGATCAGTACAGCCTGGGCATGTCCAACCAGATCGGCGACTGGCACACCGACGCCACCGTAACGCGCATCCTGAGCTACGACGGCTTTGCCTTCACGCTGGGCAACCGTTACCCGGACGGCTCGTTCTTCAAGAAGAACAGCCAGCCATGGGGCAACGGCATTCCGGGCTTTGGCGGTCTGATCATCGGTAATAACGGCATCGCCACGCGTACCACCCAGCTCCTGCTGTCGGCCCAGAAGCCGTATGACAAGGCCTCGGGTTGGGGTGCCACGTTTGCCTACACCTACACCAACGCCAAGCAGAACCGCGATATCAACGAGCACTACTCGTTCGACTACGCCACCATCCAGGACTACCCCTTCATCACCTCGAATGCGGCTGCCAAACACCGCTTCGTGGCGACGGGCAACATGGATGGCCCGTGGGGCACGGTGTTGTCCGCCAAATTCACCCTGGCCACGCCGCTGCCGTACGACGGCATCGCTTGCTACACGGGCGTGACGCTCGCCAATGGCAGTAGTTGCCAGGCGGTCGCGGCCATTCCGCATGGCTCGCGCTTCCTGCTGGGCGGCAAGATCTGGGGTTATCGCGATATCGACCTACAGGCCACGAAGGACTTCGATCTCGGCCACGGGATGACGTTGTACGGTCGTTTCGATGTGCTCAACGTGTTCAACTGGCACAACTACTCGGACTACCTCACCACGTTCGCACCCGGCAGCACGTCGGTGAGTTACAACCCGACCGGCAACATCACCTTCGTGCCGCGTACGTTCAAGTTCGAAGTGGGTTTGAAGTTCTAAGTTTCACCTGTAACGCAGCCGGTCTTCTCCTTCCTCCCCCGAAGACCGGTCTGCACTCGGCGGCGGATGCCCCCCGGCATCCGCCGCTACCTTTATCTGGAGAGCCTTGCCGTGCGCCTATTGTCGCGTTCCCGATTCCTTCCCCTGATCGCCGGCGCGTTGCTGGCCTTGGTGGCGGGTTATGGCCACGCCGATACGGCACAACCGGCGCACTACGCGCAGTTGCCCGCCGCGCAGCAGGCGATGGTCGATGACCTGCAGAAGCGCACGTTCCAGTGGTTCTGGGATAGCGCCGACCCGAAGACGGCTCTGGTACCCGATCACTATCCGGGGCCTTCCTTCGCCAGCATCGCCTCCTCGGGCTTTGCGCTGACGGCCTACGGCGTTGGCGTGGAACGCGGCTACATCACGCGCGATCAGGCCATCGAGCGCACGCTGCTCACGCTGCAATTCTTCAAGGATGCGCAGCAGGATGACAGCGAGGACGAAGCCACCGGCTTCCATGGTTTCTATTACCACTTCCTGGATATGCACACCGGCAAGCGCTATGCGCGCTGGGTCGAGCTGTCCAGCGTGGACACCACGCTGCTGCTCGGCGGCGTGCTGTTCGCGCAATCGTATTTCGATCGCGCCACGCCCAAGGAAAAGCAGATCCGCGAGCTGGCCGATGTGATCTATCGCCGTGTCGACTGGACCTGGATGCAGGCCAAGGCGCCGCTGATCAGCATGGGCTGGACACCGGGCAGCAAGTTCATCCCCGCCAACTGGAAGGGCTACAACGAAGGCATGCTGGTCTATGTGCTGGCGCTGGGGTCGCCCACGCATCCGGTCGGCGACGATGCGTGGCCCGCATGGACCAAGACCTATCCCGAGTTCTGGGGTCCGTTCCAGGGCCGCACCTTTCTGAACTTCGCACCGATGTTCGGTCATCAGTACAGCCACACCTGGATCGATTTCCGCGGCATCCAGGATGCCTGGGCACGCGAACACCACACCGACTACTTCAAGAACAGCCGCGAGGCGGCCTATGCCCAGCGGGCCTACGCCATCGCCAACCCCAATCACTGGAACGGTTATGGCGAGAATGTGTGGGGCCTCACCGCCTGCAACGGCCCTGGCGATGCGGTGGTCAAGCGCGACGATGGCAGCACGCGCGCGTTCTATGGCTACACCGCGCGCGGTGCCGGCATCGATTACATCTCCGACGATGGCACCATCGCGCCCACCGCGGCCGGCGGCTCGATCGCCTTCGCGCCGGAGATCGTGGTGCCCGCACTGATGGAAATGAAAGCGCGCTACGGCAAGGACATCTACAATCGCTACGGATTCGTCGACGCGTTCAACCCCAGCTATGGCACCGAGATGACGCCCAAGGAAGGTCGCGCGGTACCGGGCATGGGTTGGGCCGACGACAAGCACATCGGCATTGACCAAGGCCCTATCGTGGTGATGATCGAAAATTGGCGCAGCGGTTTCGTATGGAACGTGATGCGCAAGAACCCCTATGTTCGCAAAGGCCTGGAACGCGCGGGTTTCGCTGGCGGCTGGCTGGATAACGCGTCGAAGTAAGCATGCCTCAAACGCCACGCAGCCTTGGCATGATGATCTGGCGCGGCGCGCTTGCCGCGCTGGTGCTGGGTTTGCTTGCGGCGTGCGGGCCGCACGCCGACGAACCGCGCACCCTGGTGTTCTGGACCATTGGGCGCGAAGGCGAGGCGGTGATGAAGTTGTTGCCGGATTTCGAACGCGAGCATCCCGATATTCGCGTCAAGACGCAGCAATTGCCGCTGAGCGCGGCGCATCAGAAATTGCTTACCGCCTTCGCCGGCGATTCCACGCCCGACCTGACCCAGTTGGGCAATACGTGGCTGCCGGAGTTCGCCGCGCTGAGCGCGCTGGAGCCCCTGGAGGCGCGCGTGAATGCCTCCGCGATGGTTCGCCCGGACGATTACTTTGCTGCGATCTGGGCCACCAACCGCGTCGACGGTCAGCTGTATGGCGTGCCGTGGTACGTGGATACGCGCCTGTTGTTCTATCGCACCGACCTGCTCAAGGCCGCTGGATTCGACGCGCCGCCGCGCGACTGGGCCGAATGGCGGCGTGCGCTGGCCGCGCTCAGCCATCCCGAGCGTGGCATCTACGGCATCCTGTTGCCCACCAACGAATTCGAGCAGCTGATGTCGCTGGCCTTGCAGCAGCCCGATCCGCTGCTGCGTGACGACAATCGCTATGGCAACTTCCAGAGCCCGGGATTCAAGCGCGCGCTCGCGTTCTACGTGGACATCTTCCGCTCACGGCAGGCACCGCCGATTACGGCGATGGAGGCGGGCAATCCATGGGATGAATTCGGCCGGGGCGTGTATGCGTTCTACTTCTCCGGGCCATGGAATATCGGCGAATTTCGCCAGCGCCTGCCGGCCTCGCAGCAAGATGACTGGTCCACCGCGCCCTTGCCCGGTCCCGTGGGTGCGGGCGTGGGTGCGGCGGGTGGTTCCAGCCTGGTGATCTTCCGACGCTCGGCCAACAAGGACGCGGCCTGGGCGCTGATCGAATACCTGTCGCGCCCCGATGTGCAGCAGCGCTTCTATGACCTGCTCGGCGACATGCCCGCGCGCCGCAGTGCGTGGGATGGCGAACGTTTGCGCAACGATCCCAAGGTACGCGCCTTCCGCGAACAGCTGGAACAGGTAAAGCCCACGCCCGCCGTGCCGGAGTGGGAGCAGATCGTCAACGAGATGCAGCTGGTGGCGGCCGAAGCGGTGGCCGGACGCCTCTCGGTGGATCAAGCCGCGGCCGAGATCGACCGGCGCGCCGATCGCATCCTGGAGAAACGCCGCTGGATACTCGCGCACGATCGCGGCGCGCAAGGCACGTCGCCATGAATTCGCGTCGCGCCGCCTGGTGGTTCCTCGCGCCGGCCCTGCTGGTGCTGGGCGTGTTCTTCGTGCTGCCGGTGGTGGCCGCGCTGGGGCTCAGCCTTACCGACTACGACTTGTATGCGCTGGCGGACATTCGCCATCTGCGCTTCGTGGCGCTGGGCAACTACTGGGAGCTGTTGCATCAGTCGCGCTTCTGGGGGGCGCTGTGGCACACGCTGTACTTCGTGCTGGTGGGCGTGCCGCTGTCCATGGCCGCTTCGCTGGGCGCCGCGCTGCTGTTGAACTCGCCGCTGGCGCGCGGCAAGGCATTCTTCCGCACGGCGCTGTTCGCGCCGGTGGTGACCACGGTGGTGGCGGTGGCGGTGGTGTGGCGCTACATCCTCAATACCAAGTACGGCCTCGCCAACTACGTGTTGGGTCTGCTCGGCATCCATCCGGTGGACTGGCTGGGCGATCCGCACTGGGCCATGCCCAGCATCATCCTGTTCGCGGTATGGAAGAACTTTGGCTACAACATGATCATCTTCCTGGCTGGCTTGCAGGCGATTCCGGCGGATCTTTACGAGGCGGCACGTATCGACGGTGCCTCGGTGCCACAGCAGTTTCGCCACATCACCCTGCCGATGTTGCAGCCGACCTTGCTGATGGTGGCCATTCTCACGGTGTCGGGCTACTTCCAGTTGTTCGCCGAGCCTTATGTCATGACCTGGGGCGGCCCGCTGCAAAGCACCACCAGCGTGCTCTACCTGATGTACAACGAAGGCTTCCAGTGGTGGAACTTCGGTACCGCGTCGGCCGTGGCCTTCCTGTTGTTCGTGATCATGTTCGGCGTGACCGCGCTGATGTTGCGCGCGGGTCGTCGCAAGGAGGCGCCATGAGCCAGCGCGCCGCCAAGGCGGTCATCAACGGCCTGTTGATCGGCGCGAGCATCGTGGCGCTGTTTCCGCTGCTATGGATGTTGTCGGTGTCCTTCATGCAGCCCGGCGCGGCCAGCGCCTTACCACCGCCGCTATGGCCTAGCCATCCCACGCTGAGCAACTACGAAGCCTTGTTCGTGCGCGCGGGCATGGGGCGCTACCTGCTCAACAGCCTGTGGGTGGCCACGGCCATCACGGTGCTCTCGCTGGCGTGCAACCTGATGGCGGGCTATGCCTTCGCCAAGCTGCGGTTTGCTGGCCGCGAACGCTTGTTTCGCGGGCTGCTCGGCTTGTTGGTGATTCCCGCACAGGTGGCGATGCTGCCGTTGTTCTTGTTGCTCAAGTACCTGGGGCTGGTGAACAGCTATGCGGCGGTGATCGTGCCGGCCATGGCGACGGCCTTCGGGATTTTCCTGGTGCGCCAGTACGCGCGCAGCATTCCCGATGAACTGCTGGAGGCGGCGCGCATCGACGGCGCCAGCGAGGCGCGCATCTTTGGCCAGATCGTGCTGCCGCTACTCAAGCCGATCATGGTGACGTTGGCGATCTTCACTTTCCTCACTGCGTGGAACGACTTCATGTGGCCACTGATCGCGCTGACGGGGCAGGAGCACTACACCCTGCCGATCGGCCTGGCTTCGCTCTCGCGCGAGCACGCACAGGACAGCGAGCTGATGATGGCGGGCTCGGTGATCACCGTGATCCCCGTGCTGGCGTTGTTCCTCGCCATGCAACGC
>NZ_JAELTT010000100.1 GCF_016428975.1 Dyella sp. ASV21 | reverse complement strand
TCAAGTGGACGTCGCCGCACTTCCAGCGGTCGGAGTGGGTCATCGGCGGACTGCCGTCCGGTTACGACGCCGACCCCGAGCTGATGGACGACTGAGATGATCGGGACGCTCTTCCTCTTCCTTCTCCTTGCCCTCTATCTCGCCTACCTCAAGTTCGCGAAGAAGGAGGGTGCTCGGGGCGACGCCCAGGCGGCGTACGAGTGGGAGGAGCGTTCGGCCATGCCGCGGGTGATCGCCGAAGGCAGGCTGCTGCTGTCGGAGGAGTACTTCCGGACCGAGGTCCCCAGGCGACTGGGGGCTCGTTTCGATCAGGTCTTCCTTGGCGCCGATGGCCTGGTCTACCCAGTCGACACCAAGCGCCGGAAGAAGCGGCAGATCCACCGATACGACCAGGTTGAGCTGTCCGTACAGGGCGCAGTTCTGCGTCACGGACGGATTGCCGTCGTCAACGGACAAGCCGTTGCTCCGTTCGGGTTCATTCGCCTAATGGTGGATGGCTCACTGGAGTATCGACGTGTGCCGCTGCTCGGTGACGACGAGCTGGCTCACCTGCACGACCGCTACTACGACCTGCACGCAGGGAAGGTTGAGGCGAACGGCCCGGACAGGGCGGGCGCATGTGCCAAGTGCGCTTATCTCCAGTCCTGTCCGACTGGGCGCGAACGCCTGGGCATGTGATGGATGGTTCGTTCGTCCCGACAGGACTCGCATCGGCGGCAGCACTCATCGCCGGCACCCTTGTGACCTTGTCCCCACTCGCACTCCCGCTGGCCATCCTTGCCAAGTCGGCACGGGACATTGCTCGCGCGGTTCGGCGCCGGCGAGCCCGTCCGGGCCAAGCCCACTGATTCTTTCTCTGGAAACCCTCTTTCATCGGCCGCCTGGCCGAGGGATGTCCTCATGCCGTATGCAGCCACTGCCTTCCACCTGTTGATTGCCTTTTGCCTCCTTAGGCTCGCGCGCCGGGTCGGTCGTAACCCACGGGTCGTGGTGATCATCCGGGGTCTGCGTCCTCGCCACTTCGCCAGGGCGGTTGTGCTGATTGTGGCCGTGGCTGTGTGCGCTGGCCTCTTGCTCACCATTCCGGGCATGCAGTGGGGGTGGTGGTTTGTCCTCACTGGACGAGAGAAGGAGGGGGTGATGCCGACCGCGAGCGACGATCACGCCGAGGCGCTGACCTTGGTTCTCTCTCTGATCGTCCTTGGGATCTTCGTCCTGTGCGCACCGATGCTCGCCCACTGGGAGGAACAGCAGTACCGGCGTCGAAGCGAACTTCAGTCTCGACAGGACCAGTTCTTCCGACAGCTGCGTTTCGGCCTGGCCCACCTTGTCATGGGAATTCCGGTCGGGTTCGCTCTCGCCCTGACGGTGGCCGGCCTGGGGTTCACTCGGGCATACCTTGTCGGCGGCGGACGCGCGGGGCATCGGGGGAGGGGAGTGCTGGAAGCGACCCGCACGCACCTGGCCTACAACTGGCTCGCTGCCGGCACCGCTATCGCGTTCCTCCTCTCATCCCTTCCCTGGTGACCCGCTCGTACCTACCGGGGAGAACCGCCGGGACGGCAATCACGGTGCATGGCCATGCGGCAGAGATGCGGCCACTGCTTTGGGCGACTTCCGCGCTCATGGCAGACTCTCCACTGCTGCTTATCCTCCGCAGCGACATCGGGCACTCACCCGGACGCAAACCCGCGTCGCCAACGGACAACGATAGGTAGGTCGGTCCAAGTGGAACAGAACGAAACCCACATCCTCGTACGAAACGTCCAGCGACTGATGCGATGCCACGACCTGACCTTGGTGCAGCTGTCCGAGAAGTCGGGCGTATCCAAGAGCCTGCTGGGATACCTGGTGAACTACCGTGGCCGAGAGGATCGGCATCCTTCGACGAAGACGGTGGGCGCGATCGCTAGCGCCTTCGCCCTGACCCCGTGGGAGCTAATGCACCCCGACCTCCACATCCCGGGGGATTCGGACGAGAAGTAGCAGAGGGCGGAGAGCGTCACACTCGCGCGGCAACTGGCCGGCTCCGTCCCGGCAATCCTTCAACCGTCCGCACCGGACCTCCATTTCTTACGACTCTTGCCGATATCGGTGGGCAGGTTGGTGCGCGCCGGAACGATCATCGTTCTGGCCAGCGCCGCGGCCTCATAGCAACTGGAGGCCGAGGAGACGGATGACCATGGATAAACCGAAGAGGCGCGGGTTTGGGCGGTCTTGTAACGACTCTATCGTCTCTCTCGTCTGCCTGGCTGGCTCGATGCTCATGGCCGGTCTTCACGGGATCGGCGCTGCATGGGTTCCGTCATTCCCCTGGGTCGTGTTGGCAATGGTGGCAGCGGTATCGGGATCGGTGATCTACCTGGTAACCCTCTTCGCGCCGATTCACTGAACGTCAGGACGCCGCTGGATTAGGACCGGCCCGTGAGCGGCCGTACGGTGGTGCGGACCGCCAAGGAGATTTGAGGTATGTGGACAAGGAACCCGAGCGAGATCGCGTCGCTACCGGACGAGCAATTCTTCAACGGTGCCAGCGCCGCCCAGATTCAGGCGCAACGCTCTCGCGTGGAAACCGCTCTGCAGATGGTGAACGCCAACCCGTCAGCTGAGGCCATCAGTGCGGTGTGCCACTTCATCGATCTGGCTGGTGGACCGAACCTCACGCCCCAGCAGATGCTGGCGATCTACTCGCTCTATCCCTCCGAGCGTGGCCGCCTGGCCCTGCGCGGCTGGGGAGACCCTGAAGTTCGCGAGGACGCCCTTAACGTCGTGACCAACTTCTTTCTTGGCTCCCGATGGCCGGCGCGGGGGGAGCTGAGTTGCATGGAGGAGCACACGTCCTTCATGGCCAAGCTCCGGCGGGTCGCGGCGTGCTTCGGTTACTGAGCAACCGTCGCCGAGCGGCATGACCTCCGAGGAGATGGAAGTGGAACAACAGGAACAGCCGCCCGTACTGAGTTATAAGCCGGAGCGTCCACGCTCACGCCATTTGACGACCGCTACCCAGTCGCTTGCGGACTTCGAGCAGGCCGCGCCGCGCGAGTCCATGGGTTTCATAGAGGAACGTCTGCGCCGAAACCTCAAGCGATATCGCTTCCGTGGTGAAGCGCTGGAGCAGGAGCTGCAGCGCATCGTGCGCGGGCCCGAGATTAAACGCCTGGAGGACGTGGTTACCGGCGATATCGAGCTCTATCCGTTCGGCTGGCCCAAGACCAAGATGAAGCGCCTGATGAAGCGCATCTTTCACGGGCGCGGTCGCCGCATGCTGCTGGTCTATGACAAGGCGTGGCACTTGCTACCGCCGATGGCGCTCTCGCATGAGGGTACGTAGCCGGCGAAATGGAACAATCGGAACATCGCGCCGCCGAATTAACGTCAACTGTCCCATCACTTTTATGAAATTAAGAATTCCTCCCCACGCTTCCCTTCTCGCGATCGGGATGCCCCTGTTGGCAGCTCTGTTGGTGATGTGCGTCGACGCCGATCTGGCTCGGCAGGCTTTTCTCAAGGCGACTACCGCAGACGTTCGGAAGCTCGTCATCGGCCTCGCCACCTTTGGTGTCGCGATCGCCTACATCTTCGATCCTGGGGAGCGGGTACGCGAAGCATTCAAGGACGAGGTTCCCACGGCGAGCGGACTCAGCGGAACGGACGGCGCGCGGCACGATAGGGCACGGGACTGGTGGCTGAGTTTGCCGTCTGACGGGCAGGAAGGCGCTATCAGAGAGATGCAGCTGCTGATTCGTGCTCCCAACGTGCCTGAGCGCTGGGCCATCAAGGAACTGGCGGGCGAACTCGCGGAGTCGCTGCATTCGGAAGGCTCGGACTTCCTGGACCGGCGCTTGGCCCAGGTGCTTCGATGCGAGCTCAATGGACTGAAGCCCAGCCAGTCGACAGAGGACGCTATGCAGTTGCTCCGGCAGCGGTTTGGCGGGACACCTTCCACATGCGAATGGGACGTCCGCTTCGGCCCACTCGAGGGAGGCGGGCATCGCGCTTGGATAGCCATTCGCTTGCCGGCCAAAGGCAATAGAGAGCCGCGGTGGCGCAAAAGTCATGTCGGCTGGGGGCCAACTGAGGCAATTGCCATCGTCCGCGCCGTGCTGGAGCGAGAGTCTTGGACTTGGACGCCATGAGAAACGTTCTCCCCCGTCTTGTCGGGGCATTCATGCAGTGGGTTGATCGCGCCGTTCCCACGAGTGCGACCCTTCCGTGGGTGCACGACTTTCTCCTCAAGCTGGTGGTTGTGACTCCTGTCGTCTGGGTGGTGCTATGCATCGTCGACCGAGCGGCGACCACCCGAAGTAAGGAAGTCGTGCAGCGTTGGATTTTGAGAGCTGCGCGGCGAGATGAGCGAACGTATCAAGTGCGTCTGGGGCTAGCGGTCGTCGGGCTCGTGTCCCTGTTCACCGTGGCAGCCCGCTTTGCCAACTCGGCTCACGACGGCGGCAATCTTCAAATCGCGGTCGGTGCCGGCGCCACGGCCATTCTGGCCGTGATCCTCACCATGTTCATTCGCCAATACCCGGCTCTCACGGTGGGGAGACGCGTCGTTTCGCTACGCCATGACGGAAAGGGGACCTGGAGCCTGCACGTCCGGCGTGCTGGCGCGTGGGGATTCGTGGTGCGGCGTTTGCCGAAGCGGGCGAACAGCATTCGGACGGTGTCTGCGGCCCTGCAGATAATGGAGCCGGCACTATGGGCCGCGGGTATTGCCCGCATCCGAGCTACCACACCGGATGCGTCGCACATGCGCGCACCAGTCCGGAAGAGTGCCCTCGTGGCACGCCGGGCAAAGGCGATCGCATGGTGGGCAGAGCGAATGCCTCGCTGGCATGTGCGGACACCACCGCCGAAGCGATGGGGAGCGTGGGCATCCTTCTGGTTCGCGGTAGCGCGACTGGAATGTCCACACCGGACGGTGGAGCGGGGAGTCATCTTCGACATCAAGTCGGACGTGGCCTTGACCAGCGTGACGTCAGGGTCGCGGACGTCGCCCTAGCCTCTGAACCAGCGCCACAGCGAAAAAGTGATCCACAGCGAGACTAGGAAGCTGTGCCGTGCGCGAAGACTGATCAATGAGTGTTCTCACAGCCATACCAGGAAGACGGAAATCATGAGCAGCAAGCGAAACGAAGTTGACCTGCACGAGGTTCTGAAGCGTCGGGCCGGGACAGTTGAACCCGTCTACATCGACGGTCAAATCAATCCCGCCGTAGAGGCGGTGATCGATGCGGTCGCGGAGGAGCTGGGCACGCCGGTGCGCATCATTCAGCTGGTCGATCTCGATACCACCTCCATTCAAAATGCGAGTCAAGATCGCACACAGGCAGCTCTCGCCAACTCGAACGTTCAGCTGACCTTGAAGGGCTAGACGTGATACCGCTGCCGGCGGCAGAATCCGCTGCCTGACGGATTGTCGGTCCCGTGTGAGCTGGCCCGGGTTGTTCGTCGCCTGTGGACGGGCAACCTGCCACTGCCTGAGCCCGTACGGTTTACGCCGCGCGGGCTTTTTAGTGTCTTACTGTGCTCCGTCGTGAAGAAGCTGGACTAAGTTTGCCGGGAGCGAAGGTGAAAGAAAGTCGAAGTCTCTCCAGCTGGACGACGACCATGACCGACAAAGCCCCGATCATCACCTTCAAGAACCTATCCGAGCATCGCCGCATGTCGGAAGAGACGATGTGCTTCGATGGCACCATGTATATCGACGGCGTGCGCGTGGCGTTCATCGAGAACACCGGCAAAGGTGGCATGACCGACATCACGCCTGTTGAGGCTTCGGACGAGGTTATGGCACTGCTGGCCCGCGCGAAGGCCTTCGCACTGACGCAGACGTGGGAGTACGAGGGCAAGCCGGAGCCATACGGCGATCTGGAGTCCTATATCGACCAGCTTGTCGCGGACGAGGTCACGCGTAAGGACCTGACGCGAAGCTTCAATCGTGACGTCAAGGCCAAGGTCGTGGTCGTGATCGACGGTGACGTGTACAGCTTCAAATGCGCCTTCAACGAGGCTAACTGTGCGGCGATCCGTAAGAAGCACGGCGAGCGTGTGCAGATCCTCAATGCAGTGCCGCGCGACGAAGCGCTAAAGCTGTACATCGCCACAGTGATCGAGTCGTCCAAGCGAGCCAATCGGGGCAGCTGACCGAGAGCCGCGGCCCCGAGCCGCCCGGCGATGAGTCCAGGCCGGCTTCGCTGCAACCGTGAAGGGTAACCGGTTAGCGCAGTTTCGAGCCGCGCTTAGGTACGAGAGCGACCATGAAGTACTTTCCTTTTGGGAACCTCACGCGATATCCGGCGCGTCGCGGCTTGTTGCCCATGTTGTGCCATGGATCCATCCAGCCAGAGGGCGTCTTCAGCATGTAATGGTGCGAGTCACGCCGACCGTCTGCAGCACCTACACAAACGATGGTTCCGTTCCGGTAGTTCGCTTGGGCCGGCTCCTGCCAGTCGGCAACCATGTAGATCCGGTGCTCCTGCAAAGCGAGCGCAATCTCATGAAGCTCCAGACCTTTCGGAGTGGCGCCGATGCGAGCGCCTTTGACCTTCTCAAGTAGCTCTTTCGCCTGCTCGTAGGGCGTGGCAGTCAGCGACGCGACGCACGCAACCCCGCATCCCCATTCGTCTAGGTCTTGCGAGACGAGGTCGTAGCGCGTGGTGGTTGGAGCCTTGCCGCTTCGCATAATGAATCTCTTTTCAGTACCCAGTCGGAGTATAGACAGGCAGGCGCAGCGGTAGCGGGCCGTTGCGAAGTGGCCGCATCTTTGGTCGTGTGCTCGGCGGCGCACTATGTTGGTACCCACAGAGATGGAGTCAACCATGTCGGCCGAGCAGAAATACATCGTGTGCGAAATCACCCTTCAGGTGCAGAACGAGCAGGCCCTGCGCGCCGAGGCCTGCGACATCGCGCGTTTCCGCGGTTTGCCCCTGGAACAGGCACGCGAATATCTCGACCCGGACAAGCAAACCATTGAGCAGTGCGCGAACCTGCTGCTTGCACCGCCTCACACGCCGGCGGGGACCGATGTGTTGGGTGTGATCTGCGAGGCAGCGGACGAGCTGTACGGGTAAAGTCACTTGTCGGGTGTAGTCAGGGACGCCGGCTTGACCGGCTTCTCTCTTTGGCGCGCGTCGCCTTCCATCGCCTAACGGCCGCCCGGATGGTGCGCGCGCGTTCCAGCTGGTCGGCGGCGAGCCTGCGTGCGACCCGTCGGCAGAAGACTGGCGCCGTCTCGAATCCGTTCTTGTCCAGATTGCAGGTGCGGCACGCGAGCACGATGTTGTCGACATCATGCGTCCCGCCCTTCACGAGCGGTGTCATGTGGTCGCGGTGAACCAGGGCGCTGATCCCGGGCGTGGCCAACGGATCGCCGCAGTAGTAGCAGAGGCCGCCTTGCGCCTCGAGCAACGGTCTGACGTGCGCGGCGGTGAAAGGGTCCGATGCCGCCCGCTCCGCGATCGCTCGCTTCTTCTGGCGGATCCTCACGTTCTCTTTCCACATGCGCCGCGACATAGCCAGGTGCACAGACCACGGCATCTGCAGCGCGTGGACACCTTCCTGGCTCAGGCACTGTGCGTGTCCATCCAGTGACGACGCGGTCCGGCCGCAGGTGCGGCACGATGTGAGCCTCAGAAGATCGTCGAGTAGGGAAACGCTCAGCGCCTCCGGGTCTCCCGGCGCTACGATGTAGAGCTGGAACTGCCACATGCCCGCCGAGCCCATCGACTTGGGCTCCATGGCGTAACGTGTCACCGGAACGCGCTTGACCATCGGTCCCCCTCTCATTCTGGGTCGGCGGCCCGGGCCAAGTGTAGAACCAGTTCCATGTTTGCCGCGCCGGCCACGGCCGCATCGTCTGCGCACGATCTGCGAACTAAGGGCGGCGGCATGAATTTCGAAAGGCTGATGGATGTCGCGGTGCGCCAGGCCCGCAAGCACGCCAAGACGGTGCTGAGCGTTCAGGAAAACCGCATGGCGCCGGACTGGGGCATCACTTCACCGCTGCGCCGAGTCCAGGCGCTGGCGCGCGTCCTTCAGGGTCGGATTGAGTCCGCAACAGACAAGGGCGTTGAGAGCGCCATCTTCTGGCACGGCAAATGGCTGTGTCACGCGGCCGCGCGGACGTGCCTGGAGGTGTTGCAGGCCCGCGCAGATGAGCTGGACCCTGCAGGAGCCGCGGCATGAATGCGAAGCTTCGGACTTCTCCGGTCCGCCGCGGTGACGTATTCGTTTTTGACGAAACGCGATACGCCACGGTCATCGAGACCTACCCCGGTGGCCGCTCACTAGTCCGAATCTCGGGGACGCTCAATGGTAAGCCTTCGCTGCGCGTGGGCGACATGCAGGTCTGCGTCCTCAAAACACTGCCGAGGGTGGGCAGGGCGCAGTGCCTGGACGGCTACTACGCACCTCTGGACCACGATGCGTTGGACAAGAGTATGCGGGCATGAGCTCATCGGAACTACCAAGGAGGATTACCGTGGGGACATTTGCGATCTCGGTGTGCATCGGCTGTGGCTGCAACGACGTGCGCGCGTGCTGCAACGAAGTGACAGCACAGCCGTGCGCATGGATCCGCATTGACCGGGACGCTCGCCGCGGGGTCTGCACAGAGTGTGAGCACATGGCGGCGCAGTGGGATGCCTGGGAGTACGCGATGCAGTTGCCGATGTGAGCGTCCAGAGGTGGCCAGCAGGTTCGTGGGTGCGTGGGAGCTTGGCGTATTCGTAACCGGAAACCGGCCTTTGCAACGCTTCCCTTTTCCAGAATGGCGAGCCTCGTCACCTGGGACGATGTCATCCAGTTCGGGCCAGGCCTGAGACCCAAGAAAGGGAGAGCAGATGAAACGAATGCTGAAATGGCTGCCCGTCGTGGCCATCGTCGCCAGTGGCTTCGCCCATGCACAGTCATGGGACGGGTACGTAGAAGTGCCGGCGAAAGCGGCTGAGCCGCACCGCTGGTACACGTGCAGAAAGGGAGCCGAGTTCCCATCGATGCCGCCGCCGGGAGCCCCAAAGTGCGTCCGCGCCGGCCTGGCCCACACGTACGACGGGGACGCGATCCCCATGAGCCTGCAGGAACTGCTCGACGAGCACTTCCGCGCACCGGCTGGCTACAGGGCCGTCGCCGTGGGCCCGCTTCCCGCGATCTCCGGAAGCGCGGCAAGGGTGAAGGACGCTTCGCTCTACGTTGCCTATCGACTTGAGCGGCAGGGCTTCTGAGCCTCGAATCGGGAGAGACCAGGCCGGGCAACTCAAGAACTTACGCGGCGGGCCGAGACAGTGTCCGCCGCTCTAGCGTTTGGCGGCCGCGATCACGGAGTACCAGGTGAAAGGAAGATCGAAGCAGCAGAGTCCCGCGCACGGCGATTCACAGGTTTCCGATGCGGAACTGGCGCGTTGCACGGGCGAGGAGTTGGCCGAGGTGATCCGCGACGCGCGGAAGCTGAAGCGCAAAGTGCTGGCCGAGAAGCGGTCCCAGTTGCGCCAAATGATATTCGTGCTGATTCAGCAGCAGGGCCTCCATCCCGAGGATGTACTGCCGGAACTCGTCCACACAGGACGGCGCCCTCCAAAGTACCGTCATCCGACGCTTCCGCTTCTCACCTGGTCGGGCGATGGCGAGCCGCCGCCCTGGTACCTGGATTTCCTCGCTTATGGGAACAGCAAAGAGCGGCTACTCGTGGAGCGGTCCCGACCGCTCGAAGTAGCCACCGGAAAAATTCGCACCGTGGCCAGGCCCGAGACCCGGCGCACCTTGTTCCCCAACGTGCAGCACCTAGCGCGCAAGCTCGCGACCGTCGCGTCCAGCTGACTCGCGCCGACTGAAAGTGGCTGAACTTTGGGTCATCACCGCTGATGCCAGCATCGAGAGTGACTTGAAACCGCACTGAGGTTCACGGCATGGTCGACACGGCGCTTCCCACGACGCTGGAGCAGCTCTTTCAGTTCGCCAAAGCGAAAGTTGACGGGGCGGGCATATCCGGCTGCGAACGATTCATCTACGGCCTGATTGTCAGTTGCACCGGTGAGCATTTCGACGCCTGGGCGCAAGCTCCGTGGCGCTGCTTTCACTGCGATGAGGTCTTCGCCGACCGTGCCGCTGCCGCGACCCACTTCGGGACGCATGAGCGGCATCACCCGGGTTGCCAGATCGACGTGGCCGAATATCGCCGCATGGAGGCGGAGCGCAAGGCTCACCGCGATGAGGACGCGCAGATCCATCGCGAGATGCGCCGGCAGGACATCGATCACGCCCAGGCATTGCGGCGTGCTGAGGAACAGGGATATGCGCGAGGTCTGCAGGTCGCCTATGCCGGGCAGGCTGGCCGAGCCATCGGCGAGTTGACCAACGCGCTGCGCGAGCTGCTGAACCCGGGGATGACCAACAAGCGGGACCAATGGCCCGAAGTTCTGCGTGCGCGGCAGGTACTAGCGGCTTGCGATGCCGACTTCTTCGGTGCGGCAGTGCCATCTGGCTGGCGCTGGGAGATTGTGCCCAGCTCTCTGGCGGACATGGCCCATGCCCTTCGGGTGAAGAGCTTCGACCACATCGGCGCCGACACCGACGACGGTGAGCTGGCCCTCACGGTGCGCTCGACCGAGTGGTGGACCGCGTCACGATGGGTCAGTGACCCCACGATGTTCCACCTCAGCGGCCCGGACAACACCGAGTGCGACGTGCGTGAGGATGATCGGTCGGAGGAGGGCAGGTTCCTCAGCGTGCTCGCG